>JANQSN010000049.1 GCA_028284045.1 Alphaproteobacteria bacterium
GCGCTTCCTGTCGCGCTTCGGCGTCGTGCCGGTGACCCTGCCCTGGGAAGACATCGAAGTCGCGGTGCAGACCGGCGAGCTGGACGGCATCGCCTGGTCCGGCATCACCGAGGACTACACGGTGGGTTGGGCGGACGTCACCGACTACTTCCTCACCAACAACATCTCCGGCGCCTGGTGCGGCTCCTTCTTCGCCAATATGGACCGGTACAACGAGCTGCCGGACCATCTGAAGGAGTTGCTGAAGCTGACCATGGACAGCTCGCACTACTACCGCCAGCACTGGTACTGGGGCGGCGAGGCGCGGCTGCGGGTCGAGGGCGAGAAGATGCAGCTCACCACCATTCCCGACGAGGAATGGGCCCAGGTGGAGGCCGCCGCGCGCGAGTTCTGGGACGAGATCGCCGCGGAGTCGGAAACCAAGGCGCAGGTCGTCCAGATCCTGAAGGACTACAACGCCCTGATGGAGGCGGCGGGCCGCCCCTACCGCTACACGTGATCACGGGCAAGGCACTGACGTGCCTTGCCTCTCGTTCCTCAGTCGCCGGCGGGCCCATCGCGGGCCCTTGGCTTTCGCGCCCATTGGGGCGCGGCGCCGCGGGCGGCGCAAGCCAGCGCACCGATGAACATGTTCATCGGTGCACTGGTGTCCATTTGTGCGGCGCGGCCCCGGGGGTATCCCGGGGTCGCGGTCGCCCGCCTGCCTGCGGAAGGACCGATGCCCGGCAACCTGACCCTCGACGCGCTGCGCGCCGCCGCCGACACCGGCGAGATCGATACCGTCATCATGGCCCAGATCGACATGCAGGGCCGGCTGATGGGCAAGCGCTTCCATGTCCGCCACTTCCTCGACCACGCGGTGGAGGAGACGCATTCGTGCAACTACCTGCTGACCGTCGACATGGAGATGGAGCCGGTTCCCGGCTACAAGTCGGCGAGCTGGCAGACGGGCTATGGCGACTACGTCATGAAGCCAGACCTGGCGACGCTGCGCCGGATCCCCTGGCTGGACGGCACGGCCCTGGTCTTGTGCGACCTGCACGAGCATCACGGGCACGGCGAGGTCGCGGTGTCGCCGCGCGCGATCCTGAAGCGCCAGCTCGCCCGGCTCGATGCCTTGGGGCTGAAGGCGATGATGGCGTCGGAGCTGGAGTTCTTCCTGTTCCGTGAGAGCTTCGAGGAAGCGCGCGACCAGGACTGGCGCGACCTCACCCTGATCAGCGCCTACAACGAGGACTACCACGTCTTCCAGACCTCGAAGGAAGAGGGCGTGATGCGGGCGATCCGCAACGGCCTCTACGGCGCCGGGATCCCCGTGGAGAACTCCAAGGGCGAGGCCTGGGCCGGGCAGGAGGAGATCAACGTCCGCTATGCCGACGCGCTGACCACCGCGGACGACCACACGATCACCAAGACCGCCTGCAAGGAGATCGCCTGGAAGGCCGGCCGCGCGCTGACCTTCATGGCCAAGTGGGACTACACGGCGGCCGGCTCGTCCTGCCACGTCCACCAGTCGCTGTGGTCGGCCGACGGTGCTGCGCCCGTCTTCTTCGATCCCGCCGCCGAGCACGGCATGTCGCAGACGATGCGCCACTACCTCGCCGGGCTGTTGGCGCATGCTTCGGAGATCACCTTGCTGCTGGCGCCCAACATCAACAGCTACAAGCGCTTCCAGGCCGGCACCTTCGCCCCGACCAAAGCCGTGTGGAGCCAGGACAACCGCACCGCCGGGTACCGCATCTGCGGCGACGGCACCAAGGCGGTGCGGGTGGAATGCCGGGTCGGCGGCTCCGACCTCAACCCCTATCTCGCCTTCGCCGGGCTGCTGGCCGCCGGGCTGGCCGGAATCGAGGGCAAGCTGGCCCTGGAGCCGGAGTTCCGCGGCGACGCCTATGGCGCGAAGCGGGTGCGCGAGATCCCGCACACGCTGCGCGACGCCACCCGCGCATTCCGCAAGTCCGCGATGCTGCGGTCCGCCTTCGGCGCCGACGTGGTCGAGCACTACGCCCACGCCGCCGATTGGGAGCAGTTGGAATACGACCGGCGCGTCACCGACTGGGAAGTCGTGCGCGGCTTCGAGAGGTCTTGAACGATGGATCAGATCGTTCCGAAAGTTCTGAAATGCGTTTCGCCGATCGACGGCAGCGTGTTCGCCGAGCGCCCGGTTCTGACGGCGGATGCCGCCGCGGCGGCCGTCGCCCGCGCCCGCGCCGCGCAAACCGGCTGGGCGGCCCGCCCGCTGGAGGAGCGGATCGCCCTGGTGACGGCCGGGGTGGCCCGCCTCGGCGAGATGGCCGACGAAGCGGTGCCGGAGCTGGCCCACATGATGGGCCGGCCGGTGCGCTACGGCGGCGAGCAGGGCGGCGTGGCGGAGCGCACGGAGACCATGGCCGCCCTGGCCGCGTCGGCGCTGGCGCCCGTGGTGGTGGAGGACAGCGCCCGGTTTCTGCGCGCCATCAAGCGGGAGCCGCAGGGCCTGGTCCTGGTCGTCGCACCCTGGAATTACCCCTACCTGACCGCCGTCAACACAGTCGTCCCGGCGCTGATCGCCGGCAATGCGGTGTTGCTGAAGCATGCCACCCAGACCCTGCTGGCGGGCGAACGGATGGTGCGCGCCTTCCACGAGGCGGGCGTGCCGGCGGACGTCTTCCAGAACCTCTTCCTCGATCATGAGACGACGGCCGGGCTGATCGCCGCCCGGTCCTTCGGCTTCGTCAACTTCACGGGTTCCGTCGCGGGCGGCCGCGCGATCGAGCGCGCTGCCGCCGGCACTTTCACCGGGCTGGGGCTGGAGCTGGGCGGCAAGGACCCCGGCTATGTCATGGCCGATGCCGATCTCGACGCGGCGGCCGACACGCTGATCGACGGCGCGCTCTACAATTCGGGCCAGTGCTGCTGCGGGATCGAGCGGATCTACGTCGCCGCCCCGGTCTACGACGCCTTCCTGGAGAAGGCCGTGGCGATCGCCGGCGGGCTGACGCTGGGCGACCCGCTGACGCCGGAGACCACGCTGGGGCCGATGGCGCACCGCCGCTTCGCCGACACCGTGCGCCGCCAGGTCGACGCCGCGCTGGCCGCGGGCGCGGTGGCGCATCTGCCGGCCAGCCCGGCCGACGACGGCGGCGCCTATGTCTCGCCGCAGATCCTGACCGGGGTCGACCACGCCATGGAGATCATGCGCGAGGAGACCTTCGGGCCCGTGGTCGGCATCATGAAGGTGGCCGACGACGACGAGGCCGTGCGCCTCATGAACGACAGCCCCTACGGCCTGACGGCATCCTTGTGGACGCGCGATCCGGCCCGGGCGGAGGCGCTGGGCGCGCGGATCGAGACCGGCACCGTGTTCCTGAACCGCTGCGACTACATCGACCCGGCCTTGTGCTGGACCGGCTGCAAGGACACCGGGCGCGGCGGCGCGATGTCGGCCATCGGCTACCACAACCTGACCCGGCCGAAGAGCTACCACCTGCGCATCGCGCAGGCTTGAACGAAAAGGACAGAAACTTCTGATCGTTCGGAAGGAATCCACACGACACAGACCATCATGCCCCGACTTGATCCACGGTTATCCGGTTGAATGAACACGGCTGAAGGAGGGTAACCGGACTGTCGCTTTCGATCGTCATGACCGGGCTTGACCCGGCCATCCACGGCTCTCCGCTGGCACTGCCGCACTGTCATGCCGAGCGTCGGTGCCGGTGGCGGCCCGTGGATGCCCGCATCAAGTGCGGGCATGACGATTGGAGTCGCAGAGTCTGCTGCTTTCCTCGGCCAGTTTCGTTCAACCGGACAGCCGTGGGTCGAGCCCGGCCATGACGGTAGGTGTCATAGCTGGCGCGCCCTCGCGTCGACCGACCCCGTTTGCCCCTGACGAAGCCCCCGAAGCGCCAAGGATCCCATCATGACCGCGCCCACTGCCAACTGGTCCTACCCGACCGCCGTCCGTTTCGGCCCGGGCCGCATTGCGGAGCTGGCCGACGCCTGCCGGGCGGCCGGCATGACCCGGCCGCTGGTGGTCACCGACCGCGGCGTGGCGCGCCTGCCGATCGCGGGCCAAGTGCTGGACATCCTGGACAGCGCCGGGTTCGGGCGGGCGCTGTTCGGCGAGGTCGACCCCAACCCCACCGACGCCAATCTCGCCGCCGGCATCGCCGCCTTCCGGGCCGGCGGGCATGACGGGGTGATTGCCTTCGGCGGCGGCTCCGGCCTCGATCTCGGCAAGCTGGTCGCCTTCATGGCCGGGCAGACGCGGCCCGTCTGGGACTTCGAGGATGTCGGCGACTGGTGGACGCGCGCCGATGCCGCGGCGATCGCCCCGATCGTCGCCGTGCCGACCACCGCCGGCACCGGGTCGGAGGTCGGCCGCGCCGGCGTGCTGACCGACACCGGGACCCATGTGAAGAAGGTGATCTTCCACCCGAAGATCCTGCCCGCGCAGGTGATCTGCGACGCCGAGCTGACGACCGGCATGCCCAAGCCGATCACCGCCGGCACGGGCATGGACGCCTTCGCCCATTGCCTGGAGGCCTATTGCGCGCCGTCCTACCACCCGATGAGCCACGGCATCGCCCTGGAAGGCATGCGGCTGGTCAAGGAATGGCTGCCCGAGGCCTATGCCGACCCCGGCAATATCGAAGCGCGCGCCCATATGATGGCCGCCGCCGCCATGGGTGCCGTCGCCTTCCAGAAGGGGCTGGGAGCGGTGCATGCGCTGTCGCATCCGGTGGGCGCGCTCTACGACACCCATCACGGCACCACCAACGCCGTGGTGCTGCCAACGGTGCTGCCCTTCAACCGTCCGGCGATCGAAGAGCGGATCACGGCCGCCGCCGCCTATCTCGGCATCGCCGGGGGCTTCGACGGTTTTGTCCATTTCGTGCAGTCGCTGCGCGCGGCCTTGGGCATCCCGGAGACGCTGGGGGCGCTGGGCGTCGGGCGCGACCGCATCGCGGAGATGGCGGCGATGGCGATCAAGGATCCGACCGCCGGCGGCAACCCGGTGCCGCTGACCGTCGAGGCGGCGACGCGGCTCTACGAGGCCTGCATCTGACCTGGCCGCGCCGACAGCAACCACAGATCTGAAGATCCGGATAGAATTTCGTCGGAATATGCGTGTTTCACCCGTAGTCGATATTCGTTAAGCGCGTATTAATCGTCGCAGCATACCGTTTCTCGATTGGCGGCCTTGGGGAAGGACACGGGTCATGTCGCAGCCGATCGAGGGCGTGATCTCGGCCTTGGCGAATGACGTCGGCAAGCTGGGGATCGAGATCACCGACGTCGCCGGCCATGTCGACAACGTCGCCGCGCGGACGCTGGGTCAGGCCGACGGGTTCACCGAGATCCGGGACTCCGCCGACCGCATCGGCGCGATCGAACGGACCCTGGCGGCCGCGGCGCGCAGCACCTACGGGGCCGCCCGCGAGACGGCGGACAAGATGGCGCAGTCCTCCGGCCAGGTTGATCAGGCCTTGCAGCATATCCGCGACCTCGTCGACTTGGTGACCGATGCGGATGCGCGCCTGGGCGGCTTCCAGGAGGCGCTGCAGCGGGTCGGCAAGGTGGCCGCCGCCATCGAGACCATCGCCAAGCAGACCAACATGCTGGCGCTCAACGCGACGATCGAGGCGGCGCGCGCCGGGGCAGCCGGGCGCGGTTTCGCGGTCGTCGCCAGCGAGGTCAAGACCCTCGCCGGCCAGACCGCCGCCGCCACCCAGGAGATCGACACCACCTTGAAGGCCCTGGCCAACCAGGCCGAGAGCATCGTCGAGGGCATCGACGCCAGCATGCAGCGCGCGGAGTCGGTGCGCGACGGCACCGGCGCCATCGCCCTGGTGATCGACGAGGTCGGTCAGTCGATGCGCGGCATCGAGAGCCAGGCGACGGAGATCGAGGCCGCCGCCACCGAGATCGACGGCAACTGCCGGGTCTTCCACGACCGCGTGGAGAGCCTGAATGCCGATCTCGACTGCTCGTCGCACGACCTCGACGAGGCACGCCAGCGGCTGAACGGCCTGGTGTCTTTGAGTGAGGGCCTGGTTGGGCTGACCGCGGACTGCGGCGTCGCCACCGTCGACACGCCGTTCATCGCGCGGGCGAAGGACGCCGCCGCCGCCATCGCCGATCTCTTCGAAGCGGGCCTGGACCGCGGCGAGATCGCCGAGGCGGATCTGTTCGACGAGGACTACCGCCCGATTGCCGGCACCGATCCCCAACAGGTGCTGACGGGCTTCACCGACTTTACCGACCGCCACCTGCCGGCGGTGCAGGAGGCGCTGTTGCAGGCCGACGGCCGCATCCTGTTCTGCGCCGCGGTCGACCGGAACGGTTATCTGCCGACCCACAACGCCAAGTTCTCCCAGCCGCAAGGCGATGATCCGCAGTGGAACACCGCGCATTGCCGGAACCGCCGGCTGTTCAACGACCGCGTCGGCCTGGCGGCGGGCCGCAATACCAAGCCGTTCTTGTTGCAGAACTACCGCCGCGATATGGGCGATGGCCGCTTCGTGCTGATGAAGGACCTATCCGCCCCGATCGTCGTGCGCGGCCGCCACTGGGGCGGCTTCCGCATCGGCTACGGAACGTAGGGGCCGGCAGCGGCGGCACGGGCGAAAGCCGCCTGAGGCGGCGGCTGCTGCTCCATCGGGGAAGAACCGCAGATTCTCCGGCCGTGCGGGTCTCGATGGACAGCTCGGCCGGCAGAAGACGCCGGTGGTGACCACCGCATAGACGAAGCGGTCGTCATAGGCCCGGTCGCGCCGGGTGACAGCGGCGCGCATCTCGGATTCGGTCGGTGGGTGGTCGGCGCTCATGCCTCCCAGGATAGCGGGCGCACCGCCGCCGTCGCCCCGGTTCTTGCGATTGCGGTCGGCCCGCCCTCAGGCGGCGACCAGCAGACCGTCCCGGCGCAGGGTGTCCAGAATGACCGCCTGGTTCTCGTGGACGAAGCCGTCGCGCAAGCCCAGCAGGTCGCCGCCGAAGCGGTCGGCGTGGCGGGCGATCTCCGGGTTGGTCCAGCGCCGGCGCGCGCCCTCGCCATGGCGGGCGACCAGATCGTCGACGATGTCCAGCACCATGGCGTTGCTCTCAGCCGTCAGGCCGGCCAGCGCGGCCTTGTAGCGATCGAGGGCGGCGAGGCCGGGGAACAGCCGCTCCAGAATGGCGACCTCGTTCCAAGCCCAATTCAAGGCCGGCGACAGCGCCTTGTGGCCGTGAATCCAGCCGGAGACGTGCAGCACCTCGTTCAGTTCCTGATAGAAGCCGTCGAGGCGCGGGTCGAGGAAGTCATAGTCGGGGTTGCAGATGTCGCCTTTCAGGCGTCCCTCCGCCGCCAGCCGGTCCTTGATCGGGGTGCCGTCATAGGGGAGCATTCGGCAGAACACGGCCGCCACCGACCCGTCGCCCGCGATGGCGCGCAGGAAGCCGAGATTGGCGCGGATGCTGGCGAAGCTCGACGACGGGTCGAGCAGCATGAAACCGAACTCGAAGACCAGGCCGAGGCGCTTCAGGGTGTCCACCGCCGCCAGGTTCTGGGCCACGGTGATGCCCTTGTTCAGCGTGTCCAGCCCGTCTTCGTCGCCCGATTCCAGGCCCATATAGACGAGATAGAGCCCGGCCGCCCGCATCTCGGCGAACAGCACCTCGTCCACCGCGTCGGCGCGGCAATTGATCTTCCAGATCGCCCGCCCCGGCAGGGCGGCCTTATGCAATTCCGCCAGGAACCGGCGGGTCCAGCGCTGCCACACCGGGCCGAACAGCGGGAAGTCGTCGTCCTGGAACAGGAAGATCGACACGCCGCGGCTGTCGTGCAGCCAGCGCATCTCCTCCACCACCCGGGCGGGATCGCGGGTGCGCACCACCTTGCCCGGCGCGCTGCGGTAGAAGGTGTGGATGGAGCAGAAGGAGCAGGTGCGCACGCAGCCTCGGCTGGCCAACAGCGGCATGGCGCGGCGGCCCAACACCTGTTCGGCCGGATAGTCGCGGGTCGGCCAGGGCAGGTCGTCGAGATCGCGCATCAGCGTGCGCGGCGGGGTCTCCTGGGTCGTGCCGTCGCCCGTGCGGTGGACGATCCCGGCCGTGTCCCGCCAATCGATGCCGGCCGCCAGGCGATCGGCGAGGTCCTTCAGCGTCGTCTCGCCCTCGAAGCGCACGATGCTGTCCAGCCCGGGCATCTCGGCCAGCGTCTGGGCCGGGCTGAGGCTGGGGAAATGGCCGCCGGTGGTGATATGCGCCTCGATCCCGGCGGCGCGCAGCGCCCGCACCAGTTCCGCGAAACGGCGGATATAGAACTGGAAGATCAGCGACAGGCCGATCAGCAGCGGGCCTTCGTCCCGGGCGGTCTGCACGATCTCCGCCGTCGGACGCTCGACATCGACCACGACGACGCGGTAGCCGGCGTCTCGGAGCGTCGCGGTCAGATAGCCGAGGCCGAGATTGCCCTGGTCGAGGAAGCCGACCAGCAGGATCGGCGCCGGCCGCGGTGCGGGCACGGAATCGCTTGCAAGAGCGCCGGGGGGCGTCGGGTGCATGGCAACCTCCTGCGCGCCCGGGGTGGTCAAGGGACCGGTCGGCCAGGCCGCGAGGCGCCGAAAGGCTCCGGCGACCCGGCCGGGGTCACGGCGTCACCGGATCCGATCGAGCAGGTTCATCGTTTCCTTCGCGGCCTCCAACTCGGCCTGCAGGATGCGGCTGTGCTTTTCGAGCTGGACCCGGGTGAAGTCGCGGGCGAGTTCGACGGTGAGATGTTCCGACAGCCACGGCGGCACCGGGTCCCACCACCACTTCGGATTGAACCGCAGGATGTTTTCCGCGAGCTGCAGATCGGAGAATTGCGCCATGATGCCCCTCCAATAGTGCGGGATCGGGGATTTTTTAGTGAATAGAGGTGATCATAAGAATTCTTTCTTGTCAACGAGCCGAGTTGTCGTCTCCGGCGGGCAATACCACCCACAGGCGGCCGGGCACGGCCAACGCCGCTGCAAAAGGCGCGCGCCTGCGTCCTCTTGCCGCGTGTCGGTCGGGTACGGTGATAGCAGGAGTCGGGATCAGATGGCGGCCAGGTGATCGACCCAGCTTGGGTCACGCATGATGGCGCGCATGCGCATCAGCTTCCACGCCCCGTACTTGAAGAAATCGAAGTCGAGGGTGGAGACCTGCTGTTGGACGAAGGACCACAGCGCCCATTTCACGTCGGCCAGCGCCTTGTGCACCGTCACGCGGCCGACGATCTCCGGCCGGACCTCGCCGAAATACGCCTCGATCAGCTCATGTTCGATCCGGGGCGTATAGAACATCTCGCCGAACCAGATGCCGAGGTCGTAGCAGCGGTCGTTGTTGGACGCGTATTCGTAGTCGATCAGCATGATCGTCTTGGCGTCGTCGACCATGAAATTGCCGGCCATCGGATCGTTGAAGCAGGGCGCCCAGTCGATTCCCGATGCCTCCAGCGCCTGGCGGGCCAGGCGGTACTGCCGCATCATCCAGGGATAGTCGGGGGGCCGCCAGCCGCCCAACGCGTCGATCTGGCGATCGTGCTCCTCGATCATGTCGAAGACGGTCTTGGTGAGGTCCAGGTCGCCCACCTTGTGGAACGCCCGATAGGCATCAATGGCGGCTAGGCGGATCGCCCGGTCGTCGAAATCGCTGTTGGTGCAGGCGCGCCGGTCGGGGATGAAGTCGTTGATCTCGATCCCGCGGTCGTAGAGATCGTCATAGACCATCGGGCCGACGCCCGCCCGGCCGGCGCGGCGGCTGGCGTCGAAGGCGGCGGCCCGGTCGATGAACATCTCGGTCCCCTTGCCGGGGATCTTGACGAAGTAGCGCCGGTCGTCCTCCGTCGTGCGGACCATCCAGTTGACATTGCTGATGCCGCCCAGCACCGGGCGGTAGCGCACCGGCCGGCCGGCGAACAGCGGGGCGGCGGCGATCGCCGTCTCCAGCTCGCGTTCCGCCGCGCTCGCCGCCTGTCCGGGGGTTTTTTCCAGGATCATCCGGTATCCCTCCCTACAGCCGGCGCAGCCGTTCCTCGAACCGCGGGTCGCCGACCGCCATGCGGCAGCGCAGCAACCGCCATTCGCTGTATTTGCGGAACTCCACATAGGTGCGCGGCGACTGCCGGGCAGCCAGCGCCGCCCACAGCGCCCACATCAGGTCGTCGGCCACGCCATAGGCGGTGACGCGGTCGAGGGTCGCCGGGTCGGCGCGCCCGCACCAATGCTCCACCGCCGGTGCCCGCGCGCTGTCGAAGGGATGCGCCTCGGTCAGCAGGACGGCGAGGTCGTAGACCGGGTCGTTCATCCCGGCGCGGTCGTAGTCGACCAGTAGGACCGCCCCGTCGGGACCGATCATCACGTTGGACGACACGCCGTCATTGCGGCACGGCGCGCTGTCGGCGCCGGCGGCGGCCACCGCCGCCTCCACATCGCCGAGCGCCACTTCCAGCCACCAGAGATCGGCCGGCAGGTCCACCCCGGCGCCGCGTGCCCGTGCGGCGAGGTCGCGCGCCTCGGCGAACACGTCGAAGCGGTGCGCCAGCGGCCGGCCGTCGTGCAGGCGTTGGGCGGCGTCCAGCGCGCCGGCCATTACCTGGTCGTCCTGGAGGTCGGCCATCGTCGCTGTCCGCCAGCCCTCGCCCAAGAGCGCGAAGGTGGCCGTACCCAGGCCGGCATCGGCCCACAGCAGTTGCGGTCCCGCGCCGGTCTCCGCCGCCCGCTCCGCCCCGGCGATGGCCGCGGCGGGGTCGAAATAGGGCCGCATGTCCTCGCGCAGTACCTTCAACACCGTGGGCGGCGCGCCGTCGGCCTCGACGCGCCAGACGGCGCTTTCGACGCCGCGATGCACCGGGGAGACGACATCCGGGCAGACCAGCGCATAGCGTGCATTCAGGCCCGACCAGGCTGGGTTGGCCTCGATGGCGGCCTCCGCCGCGCACTCGTCGGCGGTTTCGGCTTGCCCGAGATGCTTCATGGGATCGGCCGCCCTTTCCTCTTACGCGGCCGCGGCGGCGGCGAGGTCGCCGCCGCTCAGCTCCAGCCGCCACAGCATGCGCGCCAGCACCTGTGCGCCGGCATAGAGGTCCTCGGGCGCGGTGTATTCCGCGGCATTGTGGCAGACGCCGCCGACGCTGGGCACGGCGACCACGATCGCCGGACAGCGCCGCCCGACCGGGATGGCGTCGTGGCCGCCGATGGTGTCGAGGCGCATGGTCTCCAGCCCCAGCGCTGCGGCCTCCGCCTCCGCCATCGTCGCCAGGCGGGCGTCGAAGGCGCCGGCCGGGCGCCGGTCGACCGACAGCACCGCGTAGTCGACGCCGGCCTTGGCGGCGCACTCGACGAGCAGGCGGTTCAGCGTCTCTTCCGCCGCCTCCAGAACGGCGGGCGAGGGCGAACGCAGCTCGATGAACATCGTGGCGCGGCCGGGCACGATGTTGGGGGAGTTCGGCTCTACCTCCAACCGGCCGACCGAGGTGTGCAGGACATCGGCCGCCTGGTCCGGCAGGGTGCGTAGCGCGGCGATGAGATGGGCGGCGCCGAGCAGCGCGTCCTTGCGCCGCGCCATGGCCGTCGGCCCGGTATGCGCCTGCTCCCCGATCATCGCGGCGCGGACCTTGATCGCGCCCCAATAGCGCATGAACGGGGCGATGGTCTTGCCCGCGGCCTCCAGCTCCGGCCCGCATTCCACGTGGAATTCCAGATAGGCGGCGGGGTCGGGGGCGGGGTCGCCGCCGCGATAGCCGACGCGATCCAGCTCCTCCCCGACCGCGCGGCCGTCGCCGTCGCGCCGGGTCAGGGCGAAGTCCAGCGTGTGCTCCCCACCGAACACGCCGCTGCCCAACAGGCTGGGCTGGAAGCGGGCGCCTTCCTCGTTCATCCAGTCCGCGACGGCGAAGTTGCAGCGCGGCGCCAGTCCCGCCGCATCGGCCGCCGCGCGCACCGCCTCGATGGCGGCGACCGCGGCGACGACGCCATAGGCGCCGTCGAAGCGCCCGCCCAGGGGCTGGCTGTCGAGATGCGAGCCGCTCATCACCAGGGGCGCATCGGGGCCGCCGCGCTCCAGCACGCCGAAGACATTGCCGATGGCGTCGATGCGGGTGGTGTAGCCGCGCGCCGCGAAGATCTCGCGCAGCCAACCGCGCGCGGCGGCATGGGCGTCGGTCAGCGCCGGTCGGTCGACGCCGCCGGCCTCCGTCGCGCCGTGGCGCGAGACGGCGGTCATCAACTCCTCAAGAAACGCGCGGGAAACGACAGGCGCGTCAGGCATCGGGTCGGGCTTTCTGCAAGGGGGACGTGTGCGCCGGGTCGAGCAGGAAGCACTCGGCCCGGTCGTGATGGCCGCGCGGGAAGGCGGGCGGGTTCTCCGTCCGGCAGCGCGCGAAGGCCGACGGGCAGCGGCTGGCGAAGGCGCAGCCCGGCGGCAGGTCGATGGGGCTCGGCGGCTCGCCTTCCAGGAGGCAGTCCTCCGGGCGGTAGCGCCGCTCTTCCAGCGTCGGCGCCGCGCTCAGCAGCGCCTTGGAATAGGGGTGGCCCGGATCGAAGAAGAGGCGCTGGTTCAGCGCCAGCTCCACCACCTCGCCCAGATACATCACGGCGATGCGGCCGCACACCCGGCGCACCATGGCGATGTCGTGGGAGATGAAGACATAGGTGAAGTTGTGCTGCGCCTGCAGCCGCTCGAACAGGTCCAGCAGCTTCGCCTGTTCCGTCTGGTCGAGCGCCGACAGCGTCTCGTCCATGATCAACAGGCGCGGCTCCAGGATCATCGCGCGGGCGACATTGACCCGCTGGCGCTGGCCGGCGCTGAGGCCTGCCGGCAGCTCGTCGTAGAGCGCGCGGGCGAGGCCGACCTCGCCCATCATGTCGAGCGCCCGGCGCCGCCGCTCCCGGCGTCCGCCGATGGCGTGGATGTGCAAGGGCTCGGCGATGATGTCGCCGATGGAGGTCTGCGGCGGCAGCGAGCTGTAGGGGTCCTGCAGGACGAGCTGCAGGCGCTGGCGGGTGGCGCGCAGGGCGGCGCCGTGCTGCACCGCGAGGTCCCGGCCCTCGAACAGGACCTGGCCGGAATCCGGCGGCTCCAGTCCGGTCAGCAGGCGCATCAAGGTGGACTTGCCGCAGCCGGACTCGCCGACAACGCCGAAATTCTCGCCCTCGAAGACGTCGAAATCGGCGTTGCGGACGGCCTGGATCCGCCGCTTGGCGCCGAAGGGGGACTTGCCGGCCGCCTCGTAGGTCTTGCTGACCTGGCGGATGCTCATGATCGCCGGGGCGTCCGGAGCATGTTCGCGCGGGGTGCCCACGCCCCGGTCGGTCCACAGGGTCGGCAGCTCGGCGATCAGCTTCTCCGTATAGGGGTGGCGCGGCGTGGCGACCAGGGACGGGGCCGGCTGATGCTCCACGATGGCGCCGTTGCTCAAGACCAGGATGTCGCCGGCGAGATCGGCCACCGTCGGCAGCGAGGAGGAGACGAACAGGATCGCCGTGTCGAACTGCTCCGTCAGCTCGCGCATCAGCTTGATGATCTGGGCGCCGATGGTGACGTCGAGCGGCTGGGTGATGTTGTCGGCAACCAGAAGCGCGGGGTTGGAGATCATCGCATCGACGATCATCGCCCGCTGCATCATGCCGCCGGAATACTGGAAGGGGTATTCGTGGAAGCGCATCTCCGGCGAGGGGATGTGCACGGCGCCGAGCAGGGCGATGGCCCGGTCGCGGGCCTCCTGCTTGGACACGCCGGGTTCCACCGCGCGCAGCTTCTCCACGAGCTGGCTGCCGACCGACAGCGTCGGGTCCAGCGCGCCCGCCGGGTTGGCGCCGACATAGCCGATCTCCCGCCCGCGCAGGCGCCGCGCCTCGGCCCGCGGCAGGGTCAGCACGTCGCGCCCGCGATAGCGGATCTCGCCCTTGGTGATGCGCAAGCCCGCCGGCAGCCAGTTGACCAGCGCCTGGGCCAGCACGGTCTTGCCCGAGCCGCTTTCGCCGATCAGCCCGAGGATGGCGCGCGGCGCCAGAGACAGCGAGATGTCGTCGAGGATCACCCGGTCGCCGGCCGCGACAGTCAGCCCGCGCACCTCGATCAGCGGATCGACGCTCATCCCACCCCCCCGAAGACGCGGTTGCGCGAGCGTTCCAGGGCGGCGCCCATCAGATTCAAGCTGGCCAGGGTGATGAACAGGAAGACGCCGGGCATGGTGGCGATCCACCAGGCGTTGACCAGGTATTTGCGGCCATCGGCGATGATGTTGCCGAAGGTCGGCGTCGGCGGCTGCACGCCGAGGCCGAGGAAGCCCAGCACCGCCTCGAAGATCATCATCCGCGCGACGTCGAGCACCGCAACGAAGGCGATCGGCGTCAGGCACAAGGGCAGCAGCATGCGGAACATGATCCGCGTATCCGACGCGCCCAGCACCTTCGCGCCGCGTACGTATTCCTTCTTGCGCTCCGCCATCACGACGCTGCGCATGACCCGGGCATAGACCGGCCAGCCGGACAGGCCGAGCACCAGGATGATCGCCGGAATGGTGGGCCGCGCCACGCCGAGAATGGCGATGGCGAGGATGATCATCGGGATGGAGAGCTGGGCGTCGGTGATGCGCATCAGCACCGTGTCGGTCAGCCCGCCGCGATAGCCGGCGAACAGCCCGACCAATCCGCCGATCGCCAGCATCAACAGCACGGTGGAGATGCCGATCAGCAGCGAATAGCGCAAGCCCACCAGGCTGCGCAGCAGCATGTCGCGGCCCAACTGGTCGGTGCCCAGCGGATGCGCCCAGGTCCAGCCTTCGCCCAGGAACAGCGGCGGCAACTGGCGGGCGCGCACATTCATCGCCGTCGGGTCGAGCGCGCTGATCTCCGGCCAGACCAGCGCCATCAGCAGAATGCCGAGAAACCCGAAGAAGCCGATCTTGAACTCCACCGAGGCCCAGGCCCCGGCGGCGATGCGCCGCGAGATCGACCGCGTGCGGTCGTCGTCCGCCGCCGCGCCCGCGGCCGTCGTCATCCCCTCCGCCGTCATCAGTAGTCGAGCCTCGGGTCGATCGCCGTGGCGGCGAGGTCGACGATGATGTTGATCAGCACGAAGGCGGCGCTGGTGACGATCGCGATCCCCTGGATCAGCGGAAAGTCGCGCTGCAGGACGGCGTTGATGGTCAGCAAGCCGAGGCCCGGATAGTCGAAGATGAACTCGATCACCAGGACGCCGCCGAGCAGCAGGCTGAACTGTACGCCCAGCAGGTTCAGCAGCGGCACGGAGGCGTTCTTCAGCGCATGCGCGAAGACGATGCGGGTCCGTCCCAGGCCGCGCACCGTCGCCGCGGCGATGTAATTCTCCTGCATGACCTGGGCGACCGACACGGTCAGCGTGCGCAGGATGAACGGCGCGATCTCGATCGCCAGCACCAGTGCTGGCAGGATCGTCCAGGCGAAGCCGCCATAGCCGATGGCCGGCAGCCATCCCAGCTTCACCGACAACAACAGCACCAGCACGATGCCCAGCCAGAAATTGGGTAGCGAGACGAACAGCGAGCCGAGATAGAGCGCCAGCCGGTCCGGCCATCGGCCGGGATAGAGGCCGCCGGCGATGCCGATCGGCGTGGCGATCAGCAGCGCGAAGACCATGGACAGGAGGGCGAGCTGAATGGTCATCGGCGCCGTCTCGGCGATCAGCGTCAGCACCTCCGCGCGTTCCGCGCGCGTCGCGTCGTCGAACTGGGCGCCGCCGACCGCCGCGCCGCTGGCCGGCCGCAGAAAGGATTGGCCGAGATCGCCTTGGATGACGCCGCCCATATAGCGGGCGAACTGCACGGGGATGGGGTCGCGCAACCCCATGTCTTCGGCGATCTGCTCGATCAGCTCCTCCGGCGCCATGCCGCCGGCCATCAGCCGCACCGGATCGCCCGGCACGACGCGCAGAAGCGTGAAGATCAGGAACGAGACGAGGAAGATGATGACCGCGCCCTGGGCCAGGCGGCGCACAAGGAACGTGACGACGAACATGGCCCCCTCCCCTCAAAGACGGCGCACGACTGGCGGTGGGCGAGGTGACCCTAAAGAGCGGTCGGTCCTCGCACGGATGGGCAATTCCAGGACGGTGAGGGCCGCGCCGGCGACGTTGGCGCGCCGGCGCGGCCGCCCGGTCAGGCGAAATCCGCCTCCGACGCATCGATGCTGCCGTCGGGATAGATGAACAGCCCGTCCAGATCGCTCTGGATGGCGTGGATCATCACCGAGGTGAACAGCGAATAGGCCGGCGCCTTGTCCGCCAGCATCGGCGTCAGGTCGGTCTGGATCAACTGCTCGCGCTCCTCCAGCGTCGCGGCGGAGCGTTCGCGGTCCAGCGCGGCGTCGATCTCCTCGTCGACGATGCCGGTGATGCGCTTGGAGCTGGAGTGGAAATGCGTGCGCAGCACCAGATCGGGCTCCGGCGAGCCGGTGGACCAGCCGCAGTCGATCATGTGGCCGGGACCGCCGCCGGGACGGTCGTAGAGGCGCTCGTTCCACGCCGCGACCTCCATGACGTTCAGCGTCACGGGGAAGCCCTGCTCCTGCAACAAGGCGGTGATGATCTCACCGTACTCCTTGGTCTTCGGATAGAAGCCGACCGACGTGATGTACTCCAACTCCGGCAGGCCCTCGCCGCCCGGATAGCCGGCCTCCGCGAGCAGGCGCTGGCATTCCTCCGGATCGTATTCCGGATAGTTCTCCAGATCGATGTAGCCGAACTTGATCGGCGAGATGAAGTTGGACGACGGGCTGCCGGCTTCGCCCAGGATCTCCAGGATGATGGAGCGGTCGATGGCGTGGCAGGCCGCCTTGCGCAGGAGCGGGTTGTCGAAGGGCGGCTTGGAGCAGCGGAACCACAGATACTTGTTCTCCACGGACACGAGCTTGGAGAACTTGATGTTCGGCTCCTGCTCCAGGGTTTCGAGCTGCTCGGGCTCCAGCCGCTCGATGATCGAGGCCTGGCCGTTCAGCATCGACAGGATGCGCGTGGTGGCGTCGCCGACGAAGGAGAAGGTGACGCCCGACACCTTCGGCGCGCCCTGGAAGTAGTCCGGGAACGCCTCCAGGATCGTGTCGTTGCCGCGCTGCTCGACGAAGCGGAACGGGCCGGTGCCGTTCAGGCGCTGGGACAGCGGGCCGTCGGGGCCGGCCTCGATGTCCTTGGCCGACATCATCGGCAGATAGGCGGCCAGGAAGATGAACAGGCTGGCGCTGTAGCCGCCCTTGGAGGTGTCGACGATGACCGTCAGGTCGTCCGGCGTCGTCACCTCGAAGCTGTCGGTCGGCCCCGGATACCATTGCGCCGGGCGGTCGGGCTGGGCGCCGTACTCGAAGGTCGCCTTGACGTCGCGGGCGGAGAAGGGCTCGCCGTCATGGAAGGTGATGCCCGACTTCAAGGTGATCTGCAGGCGCGACCCGTCGAGCAGCTCGATCGACTCCGCCAGCTCGTAGTTCATCTCGCCCGGATCCTCCGGCCGCATCGGGGCGCGGGCGAGGAAGCCCATGACATAGCCCTCGATGTTCTTCTGCGAGAGCGTCGTGTGGGCGGTCGGATCCCAGTTGCCGGTGATGTTCTCCGCCGACAGGAAGACGATCGGCTGGCCGGCCTGGGCATAGGCCGAGTCGATGAAGAAGCGGGGGTTGATCTGCGTCAGGCCGAGGCCGGCGCCGGCGGCCCCCAGGAAACGTCTCCGGTCGATCATTGTCGCTCTCCTCTGCGTCTGGTCCGCCCGATGGCGGTTCTTGTTGTGGCTGGGGTTGGAACGGATCGGTGGCCGCATCCACCGATCCCACGGGTCACGATTGCAGGACGGCCAGCACCTCCGCGTGCAGGTCGGCCGACGCGGCCGCGATCACCCTTCCGTCGGACGAGAGGTCGAGCGGCCGACCGGACCAGTCGGTCATGACGCCGTCGGCCTCCTCGATCACCGGGGCGATCGGCAGGTAGTCGTAGGGCTTCAGGCCCGCCTCCACGACGAGGTCGAGATGCCCGGCCGCGACCAGCGCATAGGCGTAGCAGTCGCCGCCGAAGCGGGTCAGCGCGGCGCGGTCGGCGAGCTTGGAGAACTGGGCAAGATCCGCGTCGGCAAAAACGCGCGGCGAGGTGGTGGCCAGCGACGCGTCGGCCAGCCGCGTCCGCCCGCTGGTCCGGCAGGGCCTGCCGTTGAACCGGGCGCCGCCGCCCTTCACCGCGGACCAGCGTTCGCCCAATGCGGGAATGTCGATGACGCCGACGACGGGATCGCCGTCGCGCACCAGCCCGATCAGCGTGCCGAAGAGCGGCGAGCCGGTGACGAAGGCGCCGGTGCCGTCGACCGGGTCGAGCACCCAGATATCCGCGGCATCGGCGCGGTCGGTGCCCATCTCCTCGCCGAAGACCCCGGCGTCCGGACAGTGTTCGGCCAGGAGGCTGCGCATCGCTTCTTCGATGCTGCGGTCGGCGATGGTGACGGGGGTGCAGTCGGCCTTGGTCTCGACATCGATGGCGCGCCGGAAATGGGTCAGCGCGATGGCGCGGGCGACATCCGCCAGATGCTCGGCACAGGTCAGTGCGTCGTTGGCCAGACCGTGCTGCAGCGTCGCCATGTGCGACCCCCCTTGACCCCGTCTCGAAGCGATCACAGCACAGGACACAGACGAATGCACTAAAAAACACAAATCCATAAATTTGCACATCGCCTGGGCGGTTGTTGCCCATTCGCAGGGCGATTCCGGCCTCGACGCGCCGCTTTCCCGCTGGCGGCGATGCTTGCCGCGGGGCATCGGGGCCGCTAGGAAAGGCGCCGCATAAGGGGCGCCGGAGCCTACGGGCGGCGTCGCAATCGAGGGAGGTGTGGCGTCTTGTGGCATCAGGACAGGCGCTCGCGCATCATGGCGCTCTTGCGCAACGGCGCCCAAGTCAGCACGGCGACCATCGCCGAGACGCTGGGGGTGTCCCGTGAGACGGTGCGGCGGGACTTCCTGACGCTGGAGGCGGAAGGCGTCCTGAAGCGGGTGCATGGCGGCGTCGTCTCCTGCGAGGTGCCGTCCGAGGCGCCGTTCGAGCGCCGCCGCCGGCTGCATTGGCGCGAGAAGCTCGCCATCGGCCGGACGGCGGCCCGGCTGATCGAGCCCGGCATGATCGTCTTCGTCGATGCCGGGACGACGACCTTGGCCTTCGCGGAGGCGCTGGACGCCATCGCCGATCTGCGCGTGGTCACCAACGCCGTCGGCGTGGCGGAGCGCCTGCGCGGCCGGGCGCTGTTGCTGGGCGGCGAAATCAACACCGACGTGCCGGCGACCTTCGGCGAGCTGACGCTGGCGAACATCGAGCGGTTCATGGCCGATATGGCCTTCATCTCGCCGGTGGCGGTCCACCCGGTCGCCGGGGCGATGAACTACGCGCTGAACGAGGCGGAGGTGGCGCGGGCGATGATCCGCCGGTCGCGCAAGACCGTGGTGCTGGCCGATCACTCCAAGCTCGGCCAGACCAGCCGGGTCAGCGTCTGCGAGGTCAGCGAGATCGACACGCTGGTCTGCGACCGCCCGGCCGATTTCCGCGAGATGGGCGAGGTGGTGGTCGCCGGCGCGGCTTGATGCCCATCTCGTGGGCGCTTGCGTCCGCCATCGCCTAATCGCTGGTCAGGCATCGCCCCTCCCGGCCGCCGAGATGTCGGTATCTGCCGTCGCCTGCCGACCGGCACGGGATTTGCGGGGACGATGCCCATAATGCGCCTAGGGTTCCGGTCGCCAATGGCGATGCCTGGTCCGAGAGGGGCACTCCCGGCCGGTGACCACCGGCCGGAGCCACGGCGGGACAAAAACCCGGGAGACTCGATCGGCGACGTCGCGTCCGCGCCTTAGCGCGGGGACGCGGGCTGTCGCTCCGCCGAGCCTCCGACCTTCGGGCTGCGCCGATCGGGTCCTCCAGACCGACAGGAGAGGCGCGATGCCCGTCCGCATCCCCGTTGCCAAGTTCTTGAGCATGGCCGCTCTGGCCGCCGTGCTGGCGTTGGCCGGCACGGTCCAGGCCCAAGCGCAGGAGCGCACAAGCTTCCGGATCGCCTGGTCCATCTATGTCGGCTGGATGCCGTGGGGCTATGCCGCCGATGCCGGGATCGTCGACCGCTGGGCCGACCGCTACGGCATCGACATCGAGGTCGTGCAGATCAACGACTATATCGAGAGCATCAACCAATACACCGCCGGCGCCTTCGACGGCTGCGTCATGACCAATATGGACGCGCTGACCATCCCGGCGGTCGGCGGCGTCGACAGCACGGCCTTGATCGTCGGCGACTTCTCCAACGGCAATGACGGCATCGTGTCGAAGACCGCGGCGACGCTGGAGGCGCTGGCGGGCACCACGATCAATCTGGTGGAGCTGTCGGTCTCGCACTACCTGCTGGCCCGGGCGCTCGACAGCGTCGGGCTGGTGGAGCGCGACGTGACGGTGGTCAACACGTCGGATGCCGACATGGTCTCGGTGTTCACCTCCACCGACGACGTCACGACCGTGGTCACCTGGAACCCGCTGTTGAGCGAGGTCGCGGCCTTCCCCGACGCCACGCCGCTGTTCGATTCCAGCCAGATCCCCGGCGAGATCATCGACATGATGGTGGTGAACTCCGAGGTGCTGGAGGCCAACCCCGATTTCGGCCGCGCGTTGGTTGGGGCCTGGTACGAGACCATGGCGCTGATGTCCGCCGGGGACGAGGCGGCGCTGGCCGCGCTGACGGAGATGGCCGTCGCGTCGGGCACGGATCTGGCGGGCTACCGGGCGCAGCTCGCCAGCACCCAGATGTTCTATCAGGCGGCCGATGCCGTCGACTTCACCCTCAGCCCCGATCTGATCGAGACCATGGACCTCGTCCGTCAGTTCTCCGCCGACCATGGGTTGATGGGCGGTGGCGTCGACAGTGTCGGCATCGCCTTTCCCGACGGCAGCGTGCTGGGCGATCCGGAGAATGTGACCCTGCGGTTCACGGAAGCGTTCATGCAGTTGGCGGCGGACGACGCGCTCTGATCGCCGATCGGGGTCGGGCGAGCGGCGGCCATCGGCGATGAGACGCCTGGTCAACCGGCGGCCCGGGGCGGCGGGATCCTTCTATCTCGCCGCCCTGCCGTTCGTCCTGCTGGTCGCCGCCTACCTGATGGGGTCGGCCGCCCGGTTGGCGGAGAACCCGAACGACAAGCTGCTGCCGGCGCCCGCGACCCTGGCCGCGGCCATCGAGCAGGTGGCGGCGACCGAGGATGTGCGCACCGGCGATATCATCTTGTGGACGGATACGGCCGCCAGCCTGCAGCGCCTCGGCCTTGGGCTGGCGACGGCGACGCTGATCGGCCTGGTCTTCGGCATCGCCATCGGCCTGATCCCCTATATCCGGGCAACGCTGGCGCCGTTCGTCGCCGTCCTGTCGATGGTGCCACCGCTGGCGGTGCTGCCGATCCTGTTCATCGTCTTCGGCCTGGGCGAATTGTCGAAGGTGGTGCTGGTGGTCGTCGGCGTCGCGCCGTTCCTGGTGCGCGACGTCGCCTTCCGCGTGGCGGAACTGCCGGGCGAACTGCTGATCAAGGCGCAGACCCTGGGCGCCAACACGGCCCAGATCGTGCTGCGGGTGGTGCTGCCGCAGGTCATGCCGCGGCTGATCGGGGCGCTGCGGCTGTCGCTCGGGCCGGCCTGGCTGTTCCTGATCGCCGCGGAGGCGATCGCGTCGACCGACGGGCTCGGCTACCGCATCTTCCTGGTGCGGCGGTATCTGGCGATGGATGTGATCCTGCCCTACGTCGCCTGGATCACCTTCTTGGCCTTCCTGCTGGATCTCGCGTTGGCGCGGCTGTCGCGCCGGCTGTATGCCTGGGCGCAACCCTCATGACCGCGCTGTCGGTGCGCGGCTTGTGGAAGAGCTACGGCGGTCGCTCCGTCTTGGAGCGCATCGATCTGGACGTGGCGAGCGGGGAGTTCTGCACGCTCGTCGGCGCCAGCGGCTGCGGCAAGACCACCTTCCTGCGCATCCTGCTGAGCCAGGAGCGGCCGACCCGCGGCACCGTCCTGTTGGACGAGCGGCCCCTGCCGCCGGAGCCGGAGCCCGGGCGCGGCGTCGTCTTCCAGCGCTACTCCGTCTTCCCGCACCTCACCGTCCTGCAGAACGTCCTGTTGGGGCCGGAGTTGCAGGGGTCACGCTGGCTCGGGCGGCTGTTCGGCAGCGCGCGCCGGCGTGCGGTGGAGGACGCGGAAGGTTGGCTGGCCGCCGTCGGCCTGGCGGGGTCCCGCGATGCCTATCCGGCGGCGCTCTCCGGCGGCATGCAGCAACGCCTGGCCATCGCCCAAGCGCTGATCCTGCAACCAAGAGTGCTGCTGCTGGACGAGCCCTTCGGCGCGCTTGATCCCGGCATCCGGGCCGACATGCATGTCCTGATCCGGGACCTGTGGAAGCGCACCGGCATGACCGTCTTCATGGTGACCCACGATATCAAGGAGGCGTTCGGGCTCGGCACCCGGGTCCTGGCCTTCGACCGGGTGCGCCACGACCCGCAGGCGCCCGAGGCCTATGGCGCCACCATCACCTACGACTTGCCCGGCCGGGCGGACGGGGCGGAGGAGGGGTCGCTGACCCCCGTGCACGATCCGATCCCCCTGCCTCTGGCCAAGACCTGAACGCCAGACTTGAACGAAGGACCCCGATCATGCGGATGATCTCACCGCCCAGCGAACGCCGGCATCATCACCCGGATTTCGACCGCAAGGGCTTGCGTGGCTGGCGGGCCGCCCACAAGGAGGCGGAGATCCCCGAGACCGCCTGGCAGCGTGAGCGGGACTGGGCGCTGAAGGTCGGGCTGCCGGGGGCCGACAGCCTGACCGACCGCACCATCCCGACCTTCTCGCGGGGCGAGCTGCCGCACTATGCCGGCATCAACACCTTCCTGAAGGCGCCCTATATCGAAGACGTGCGCGATGTCGGGCGGTTCGATGCCGCGGTGATCGGCGTGCCCTTCGACGGGGGTACGACGTATCGCCCGGGCACGCGCTTCGGCCCCCAGGGCATCCGCAAGATCTCCGCACTCTACACGCCCTACAATTACGAGCTTGGGGTGGACCTGCGCGAGCAGATGACGCTGTGCGATGTCGGCGACGTCTTCACCATCCCGGCCAACATCGAAAAGACCTTCGACCAGATCAGCCGGGCCGTCGCGCATGTGTTCTCGTCGGGCGCGCTGCCGATCATCCTGGGTGGCGACCACTCCATCGGCTTCCCGTGCGTGCGCGGCATCGCGCAATGCACGTCCAAGCGCATCGGCATCGTGCATTTCGACCGCCACGCCGACATCCAGGAGAAGGACCTCGACGAGCGCATGCACACGACCCCGTGGTTCCACGCCACCGACCTACCCAACGTGCCGGCGGTCAACCTGGTGCAGGTCGGCATCGGCGGCTGGCAGGTGCCGCGCGAGGCGGTGAAGGTGGCGCGTGAGCGCGACACCACCATCCTGACCATGCGCGACGTGGAGGAGCTGGGCCTCGACAAGACGGCGGAGATCGCGTTGGACATCGCCTGGAAGGATGCCGACGCGGTCTATATCAGCTTCGACATCGACAGCGTCGATTGCGGGTTCGTGCCGGGCACCGGCTGGCCGGAACCGGGCGGCTTCCTGCCGCGCGAGGCCCTGGCGCTGGTCGGCCGCGTGGCGGCGGAGGGGATCTGCGGCCTTGAGGTGGTGGAGGTCTCGCCGCCCTACGACACCTCGGACATCACCGCATTGCTGGCGACGCGTGTGATCGTCGACGTGCTGGGCTCGATGGTCGCCCATGGCCGCATGGGCCAGCACAAGCCGATCATCGACCGGCCGGTGGCGTTTTGAGCCTGATGCCCCACGACCATCCCCATGGCGAGGGCGGGGGCGAGGGCGAGGACGCCGTCCGCCTGCTGGAGGCCGCGTTCATCGACGGGTTCCGCGCCGCGCCGGACAAGGCGAGCTTCCTGCGCCTGGCCGGCGTTCCGCTGGAATGGCGGGATGGGGACGGGCAGGGCTGGAAGCTGCTGGAGGTGCGGATCGCCGACAGCTTTGCCGTGGGCGCCGCAACGCCTGGCTTCGCAACGCCCGAGCTGGTCTACCATCCTTTCCCCGGCGCGATGATCCGCCAAACGACCGACCTGAGCTTCGTCTACCGCACCTTGAGCGAGACACGGACGCTGAGCTGGGCGGAGGCGACCGCGCCCCCGTCCGCGCCCTGATGATCGATGAGAGCAGGATTCACGCCTCGGCTGGCATCGCCCGTGGGCGATTCCAGCCAAGACGATCCTGCCTTGTGCTGAATCGACATTCATCGCCGCCGCTCACTGCAGCCCTCCCCCTTGATGGGGGAGGGTTGGGTGGGGGTGATGCTTGTCAGTGGGCAAAGCCGGACAAAGAGGCGCCATTCGACGGTCACGGGGTTGCGGCGCGAGATGGGCGCCTTGCAGGCGACGACGTCGTGCGGCGACATCACCCCCACCCTAACCCTCCCCCATCGAGGGGGAGGGAAGTTCTGAATGTCGATTGATCCTAAAGTACCAGCCGATTTCGCGCCAAGGCGAAGGCGTTGCCGGGTTGGTCCTGCTCGCCGGCGATGGCGCGGCCGGCGATCAGCCGGCATCCGGCGTCGATCGCCGTGTTGACCCCGCCCAGCGTGCTGAGGCCGTGGACATAGGGCTGAAGGGCCAGGCTCCGCGTCTCCCGGGCGAAGGTCCGGATCTCGCGGTAGAGGCGGGCCGGCTCCTCGCCGTTCGCGGCGTCGGCGATGCTCAGCGACAGCGATCGGACGCCCTCGTGGATGAACTGGGTGATGCGCGGGTGGCGGGGCCCGCATCTGAGGACCAGGAAGCGGCAACGGTCCCTGAGGAACGCCAGAGCATCGAAGATCCTTGAGGCGTCGCCCGCCCCGGCGGGTGGGATCATCTCGATGATCAGAACTTCCTGAAGCACCCGGTCCGGCACCTTGGACAGGCGGTCGACGAACGCCGCGCGATCCGGGCCGGCAAGGACCGAGAAATGGATCGGCAGCGTGATCATCACGTTGCGGCCGCTTTGCAGGACGGCGCGGAGGTCGGCGGTGACTTTGGCGGCGGTCAACAGGTCCATGCCGGAGATCAGCGGATGCACCGGCCCTTCGCCATCGTCCTCCTGGGGCAGCGGGAGAGGGGCCGCGCTCGGCAACCGGCAGGCCGCATGATAGCCGATGACCCGCTCCGACTCCGGGGTCCAGAGCGGCTGATAGGCGACGACGGCTTGATCGAGCAGCCGGGTCGCGAGGTTGCCGGCGCGCCCGTCCTGGCGGGGGGCGCGGGTGTTGAAGGCGTGCTCCAGCGCCGTGACCGTCGGCCGACGCCCCTCGCTGGCAAGCGCTTGCATCGCCAGGGTCGCCGAGGTCAGCGAGAGTTCGCGATACCGATGCTCCTTCTCGCCCAGCAGCTTGATGGAGATCTCGTTGGCGATTTTCTCCGTCTCGATCGCTGCCTCTTCCTCGTTCAGCGTCGGGAAGAACAGGAAAAACACCTCGTTGTCATAGCATCTGTACTCGGCCTGTTTGGGCAGCTGTGCTTCGATGATGTGTTTGGCGGTATCGATGATTTTTCCTGAGAACCTCGACCACTTGTCGCCGAGTTTTTCCTTGATCTCCGAGAGGTTGATGAACTGCAGCTTGCCGGCGGAGCCGCGCAGACCCTGGGCGTCGAGCGCCTCTTGCAGGCGCGCTCTGCCGTCACCGGCCGGTGGCGGGGTGGCGGGCGCGCCGCCCGACGGCGCCGGGGCCGGCGCCGGGGCCAGCGCCGGGGCCGGGGCGGGGGCCGGGGTTGGGGTCGGGGTCGGGGTCGGACTGCCGTCTCGCGTCAGCGCCTTGTACAGCTTGACCTGCTCCTCCTGGCGCATGCGGTCGATCCGCGAGACCTGGCGGAGGGTCGCCTCGACCTTCGCCAGCAGCACGTCATGGTCGATGGGCTTGGCCAGGTAGTCGTCGGCGCCCAGGCGCAGGCCGTCCACGACGTCTCCCCGTCCAGCGAGCGCCGACAGGAAGATGAAGGGCAGATCGGAGAGCTGGGGGTGATCCTGCCGGAGTTCCCGCAGGACGTCGTGCCCGGACATTCTCGGCATGGTGATGTCGCAGAGCACCAGATCCGGCCGCCGCTCGCACAGCGCCGTCAGGGCTTGCTCGCCGTCGGTCGCCTCTCGGACATCGTGCCCGCCGAATTCGAGGATGCTGCGGATCGTCGACCGCACCGGCTCCTCGTCGTCAACGATCAGTATGGCGGCCATAGGTCAGTCCCCAATGCCCTAGTGGTGCGGCCGAAACGGATGGTTCCCATCCGCGGGGCGGCCGCGTCGCGAGACACGGCCCTACCGACCGGGTGCCGGCGGCACCGCCGCCAGGGCGTCCGGCTGTGCCGCCGCCCGCGGGTCGACGGATCCTGCCAGGCCCAAGACCGCCTTGCCGCGCGCGGCGGGGCGGTCCGGCCCCAACCGCCGCAGCGCCTCCGACAGCTCCACGCAGTCGTAGGGCTTGGGCAGCAGCTCGATGCCGTCATCGAAGTCGGTGTTCTGCGGAATGGCGTTCCGCGCGTAGCCGGATGTCAGCAGGATCTTCAGATCGGGCCATCGCGCGCGCGCCTGCCGGGCAAGCTGCGGTCCCGTCATGCCGCCCGGCATGATGACGTCGGAGAACAGCAATGTGATCTCGGGCCGCTGCTCCAGGACCCGCAGCGCCGAATGGCCGTCCTCGGCTTCCAGGCAGTCGTAGCCCAGGGCTTCCAAGACGGCGACGGACGTGTCGCGAACATGGGGGTCGTCCTCCACCACCAGAACGGTCCCGCTGTCCACCGTGTCGACGGCCCGCTCCAGCAACGGCAGCTCGTCATCGATATCTGCGGTCAGGGCGCGCGGCAGGTACAACCGCACGCTGGTGCCGATCCCTTCCTCGCTGTCGATCTCGACATGGCCGCCGGACTGCTTGACGAACCCATAGACCATGCTGAGCCCCAGCCCGCTGCCCTTGCCGACCTCCTTCGTGGTGAAGAAGGGGTCGAAGACACGCGACAGGATGTCGGGCGACATGCCGGTTCCGGTATCCGTCACCGACAGCCGGACATAGTCTCCCGGTGGCAGTTCCGACCGCGGATCGAGGTCGCCCGGGTCGACCTGGGAATTGCAGGTGGCGATCGTCAGCGTGCCGCCGTCCGGCATGGCGTCGCGGGCATTGATGGACAGGTTGACCAGCGCGTTCCTGAGCTGCACCGGGTCGCAGAAGACGAACCACAGCGGCCGGGCCGCCTCGATCTGGATGTCGACGGTCTCGCCCAAGGTGCGGCCGAGCAGCTTCGTCGTTTCGCCGATCACCTGATTGAGGTCCAGGTCTTCCGGCCGCAACGCCTGGGTTCGGGAGAAGGCCAGGAGCTGGCTGATCAGGTCGGCGCCGTGCTTGCCGGCGGTATGGGCCCGCTCGACCAGCTTGCGGACGCGGTCGTCGCCGATATGCTCGCGGGCCAGGCCGAGATTGCCGACGATCACCGTCAGCAGATTGTTGAAGTCATGCGCGACGCCGCCGGTGAGCTGGCCGACCGCCTCCATCTTCTGCGCCTGTGCCAGCCGCGCTTCGAGATTGCGGCGATCGGAGATGTCTCGGACGATCATGGTGAACTCGCGCCGGCCGCTCGCCATCCACGAGGACAGCGAGATCTCGATCGGGAATTCGGAGCCGTCCTTCCGGGTCCCGTTGTGTTCGAAGGTTGCGCCCGCCGGCTCCCGATCGGTCGGCAGTCCAAGCGTCTGCCACTTCTCCGACCGCATGATGTCTTGAAGGTCCGGCCATATCATCTTGACATTGCTGCCGATTGCTTCATCCGCCGTGTAACCGAACATGCGCTCGGCTGCTTCGTTCCAAGACCTTATGGCTAAACTATTGTCGAACGATAATATTCCATCATTTGCTGCTTCCGTAATACTGCGAAAGCGTGTTTCACTTCCTCGGAGCGCTTTTTCTGATTTTCGTTGGCTAATGATGGTCGTCAGTGTTTCGGCGGCTGTGGACAGGAAATTGATCTCTGAGGGGCTGAGTACATGATCTCCTGATATCTGCAATGTTAGGGCGCCCAGGACTTCCCCGCCGTTTGCCAGCAAAGAACAGAATCCGGAGTTCTCCGTAGGGTTGTATCCGTGATGTTCTAGAGAGAATAGTTTGCAGGATTTTTCCGTATTGCCACACAGGCATGTATCAATCGGAATTCTTGTTGAAACATCGTAAGAGTCAATGCCATTCGAGCTTTCCGCAATTATCGAGAAGTGGCGAGATTTACTGTCGAATTTGAACAATCTGGCGGCATAATTTATTGTTTTTGCAGATTTGCACACAATCGTTTCGAGTGCGAGATTCAATATGTCGGTCAAGCTTGCGCCACCAACGTCGTTCGAACTCATCGCAGCGCTCAAGATACCGCCAATGATCTGAAGTTCTCTGCATCTGTATTGCAGTTGTTCGTCAATGATCTTTCGTTCCGAGATATCTTCCTTGATGGCGACATAATGCGTTGCCGTGCCATCGTCATCTGTTATGACGCCGACGGTGGCGTATTCCCAGAATTCTTCTCCGCTCTTTTTTTTGTTCAGAATCTCGCCGCGCCAAACGCGGCCAGCCCTGATGGTATTCCACAGCGATTTGTAGGTTTGCGGAGAAGTCTTTCCGGATTGCAGAATTCTCGGATTCTTCCCGACGGCTTCTTCGCTTGTATAGCCTGTCAGCTTCTCGAAGGCCGGGTTCGCATACTCGATAGTTCCGTTCAAATCCGTTATGAAAACACCGGCCGGATTTTGCTCAACCGCCATGGACAGTTTTCTAAGCTCTTCTTCGTAGCGTTTTTGCGCAGTGATATCCGCTCTAATCAGCACATGCCCGCCATCGTGTGTTTCGTAACGTCGAACTTCGAACCACTGGCCGTCGTTTTTCCTTTGAATACTGATGTCGTGTTTATTGAATTTTCTCGTGGTTTGTTCGAGCAGCCATTCGGCCGCGTCCTGGCCATCGGGGATGATCACCTGCCGGCGCTCGACAAGGGCCTTCAACAGAGTCCCCCGTGTGACGCCGGGCTTCAACAGGTCGGCGATGGCCGACAGCGAAGAACGATAGCTGGAATTGCAGAGCACCAGCCGATCATCGGCGTCGTACAAGGCGAAGCCGTCGGTGATCGCATCGACGGCATCCTTGAGCAGCCCGCGATGCTTCGCGTCGGACCGCTCCGCTTCGATCTGGGCCGTGATGTCGCTGCCGGTGCCCCGATAGCCCAGGAAGGTGCCGTCTTCATCGTAGTAGGGCAGGCCGTCGATCCTGACCCAGATCGTTCGGGTCTCATCGATCTTCGCCTGGTAGCGAAAGTCCCTGAACGGACGGTGCGCCTCCAGGTCGGCAAGGTGATCGCACCACGCCTTATCGTTCTCGTCGGGCTGGCGGAGGTCTTCTCGGGATTTCCCGATCGCGGCCAGCGTCGGCTGGTTGAAAACCGATTGCCACCCCTCGGAGAACCAAGTGAAGCGCAGGTCGGGTCCCATTTCCCAGAACCACCCGGACGATGCGCTGGCGCAGTCGAGAAAGCGCTTCTTCAGCGCCTGGGCTTCTCTCTCCTGAGATCGGGACTGGTCGCGCAGGGCTCGGCGCTCGATGGCGTGGCGCAGGCTTTGCTCGACCAGCGGGCCGCTCAGGTCCTCCTTCGACAGGCAGTCTTCGGCGCCGGCCGTGAGGGCCTGGGCGGTGAACCCGTCGTCGGTTCGTGCGCTGATGGCGATGATCGGAAGCTGGGGCGCATGACGTCGAAGTGTCCGCAGCGCCTCCAGGCCGGCGCCATCGGGGCGATCGAGATCGAACAGGATCGCGCCGTCCGGCATCGCCGCCGCCGCCGCGAGCGCCTCCGCGACAGTCGTAACCGGCTCGACGGAGAGGGTTCCGCCCCCTCGGTCTCTCAGATTGCCCTCGATAATGGGGGCGAGAGCCGCGTTAAATTCAACTGAAAGTACATTCATGGTGGGGCTTCACAATTCATGAATACACTTCACCATAGACTAGTGCCTGCCTCGCCTGCTGAATCGGATCGTGCGAGCGTTAGCAGAATAGAAATTGTCTTACACGGGGATCAGAAAATTTCTGTTAATTTTAGGAAGATACCTACACATACGCCGATCGCGACCCGTGCGCTGTGCCGGAGGGATGGCCGCGCCGCCGATGCTCAAGCCAGGTCGATGCCGCCGGCGGATGTGATGAAGTCGATCACCACATCCAGACCCTCCCCGGTCTTCAGATTGGTGAAGACGTAAGGGCGGGGCCCCCGCATGCGGCGTGTGTCGCTGTCCATGACGGAAAGGTCGGCGCCGACCAGGGGGGCCAGGTCGATCTTGTTGATGACCAGCAGGTCGGATCGCGTGATGCCCGGCCCGCCCTTGCGCGGGATCTTCTCGCCCGCCGCCACGTCGATGACGTAGATCGTCAGGTCGGCCAGCTCCGGGCTGAAGGTGGCGGCCAGGTTGTCGCCACCGCTCTCGATCAGCGCGAGATCGGCCGCCGGGAAGCGCGCCCGCATCTGCTCCAGCGCCGCCAGGTTGATCGACGCATCCTCGCGGATGGCGGTGTGCGGGCAGCCGCCCGTCTCCACGCCGAGGATGCGGTCCGCCGGCAGCGCGCCGGCGCGGGTCAGGATCTGCTGGTCCTCCTTGGTGTATATGTCGTTGGTGACGACCACCATGTCGATGCGGTCGCGCAACCGCTTGCACAGCGCCTCCGCCAGCGCCGTCTTGCCGGAGCCGACGGGGCCGCCGATGCCGACCCTGAGAGGACCGTGGGAAACGTCTTCGTCGCTCATGACCGGAACAGCCTCGTGTATTGGGTTTCGTGGCGCATGGCGGCGAGATCGACGGCGATGGCCGCCGCGCCGGGGCGATCCGCGCGGTGCGGCAGGGCCGCCGCCGCCAGTTCCATCACCGTGGGTTCCAACGCGGCGACCGCCCGCTGGCCGTCTGTCTGGCCCAAGGGGATCAGCCGGACCCCGGCGGAGATCAGGTTGGCGACCAGGGCGTTGAGGTAGAGCGGCAGCATCTGCGCTACCGGCACGGCGAAGGCCGCGGCGGCCAGGCCCGCCGCCACCGGCAGCGTGGCCGGCACCGCCTGCGCGGCCAGCAGATGCGCGGCATCGTCCAGCCGCGGGTGCGGCCACGCCGCGCGCAGCGTCTTCAGGAACGCCGCGCCTTGAAGCTGGGTTTCCTGCGCCAGCTCCGAAGCACCGCTGAGGGCCGCGGCCAAGGCCGCCGCCTCGATCAGCCGCCGGTCATCCCGGTTGGCGGCGGCCGCGTGCGTCTCCAGCAGGAACCAGGCATCGCTGCGCCCGACGCCGAAGCGCAGCACGCCGTCGAGCCAGCGCACCAGGCCGTCGCGATCGGTGACGATCCCATCCGCCACCGCCGTTTCCAGGCCGTGGGAATAGCTGAACGCGCCCGTCGGGAAGGCCGGCGACAGCCAGCTTTGCAGGCGCAGCAGCGTTGTCGCCGTCATCCGTGATGATCCGGGCCGTGGCGATAGGCGCCGCCCTCTGGCTGGAAGGGGGCGGTCACGTCGCGAACCGCCGCGCCCAGGCCGCGCAGCATATCGGCGATCACCGGGTCGGGCCGGATCAGCAGCCGGCCGGCCGTGATCTGGCAGGGTACGTGCCGGTTGCCGACATGCCAGGCGAGCCGCGCCAGGTCGTCCGGGTCCTTGGCGGTCACCGCCAACAGCGGTTCGGGTGCGGCGTGGACGGCGATCCAGCCGCCGCCGGCCAGGCTGAGCCCGTCGCCGTCCGCCAGCGCCGTCGCCTGTTCCAGGTCCAACAGCACGGCCGTCCCATCGTCGGTGGTCAGGCGGATGCGCCGTCGGTGGCGCAGGTCGTAGGGCAGCGTGACCCGGCCCTGCGCCCGGTTCGCCGGCCAGGCCCCGGCGCGCACGGCTGCCACGGCACGGGTTGGCGGGACGTCGTCGGTCATCCCAGCGTCCTTCATGCGCGGGGCCGTCAATAGAGGAAATAGCGTTGGGCCATCGCCAGAACCTCTGCCGGCTCGCAGGTCAGCAGGGCGCCGTCGGCGCGGACCTCGTAGGTCTCGGGATCCACGTCGATCCTCGGCGTCAGGGCGTTGTGCACCATGGACGCCTTGGAGATGCCGCCACGGGTGTTGCGCACGGGCACCAAGCGCCGGGACAGGCCGTAGACGCCATCGATCCCGCCTTCCAGCGCGGCGGCGCTGACGAAGGTCACGGCACTCTCGGTCAGCGAGCGGCCGAAGGCGCCGAACATGGGGCGGTAATGCTCCGGCTGCGGGGTGGGGATGGAGGCGTTGGGGTCGCCCATCACCGCCGCGGCGATGGTCCCGCATTTCAGCACCATATCCGGCTTCACGCCGAAGAAGACCGGCCGCCACAGCACGAGATCGGCCAGCTTGCCGACCGCCACCGAGCCCACATGCTCCGCGATGCCCTGGGCGATGGCCGGGTTGATGGTGTATTTCGCGACATAGCGCTTGGCGCGCCGGTTGTCGTTCTCCCCGGTCTCGTCGGCCATCCGGCCGAACTGTTTCTTCATCTTGTCGGCGGTCTGCCAGGTGCGGATCACCACCTCGCCGACCCGCCCCATAGCCTGGCTGTCCGACGCGATGATGGAGAAGGCGCCCATGTCGTGGAGGATGTCCTCCGCGGCGATGGTCTCGCGGCGGATGCGGCTCTCGGCGAAGGCGACATCCTCCGGGATCGACTTGTCGAGGTGATGGCACACCATCAGCATGTCGAGATGCTCGTCGATGGTGTTCACGGTGAAGGGCCGCGTCGGGTTGGTGGACGACGGCAGCACATTGGCCTCGCCGCACACCTTGATGATGTCCGGCGCGTGGCCGCCGCCGGCGCCTTCGGTGTGGAAGGCGTGGATGGTGCGGCCTTTGAAGGCGCCGACGGACGTCTCCACGAAGCCGCTCTCGTTCAGCGTGTCGGTGTGGATCAGCACCTGAACGTCCATGTCGTCCGCCACGCCGAGGCAGCAGTCGATGGCCGCCGGGGTGGTGCCCCAGTCCTCGTGCAGCTTCAGCCCGCAGGCCCCGGCGCGGATCTGCGCCTCCAGCTCGGCGGGCAGGCTGGCATTGCCCTTGCCGAAGAAGCCGAGATTCATCGGGAACGCCTCGGCCGCCTGCAGCATGCGCGCGATGTGCCAGGCGCCGGGGGTGCAGGTGGTGGCGTTGGTGCCGGTGGCCGGGCCGGTGCCGCCGCCCAGCATGGTGGTCACGCCGCTCATCAGCGCATCGTCGATCTGCTGCGGGCAGATGAAGTGGATGTGCACGTCCAGCCCGCCGGCGGTGAGGATCTTGCCTTCGCCGGCGATCGCCTCGGTGCCGGGGCCGATGACGATATCGACGCCGGGCTGGATATCGGGGTTGCCGGCCTTGCCGATGCCGGCGATGCGCCCGTCCTTCAGCCCGATATCGGCCTTGACGATCCCCCAATGGTCGAGGATCAGCGCGTTGGTGATGACGGTGTCGACGGCGCCGTCGGCACGGGTCGTCTGGCTCTGGCCCATGCCGTCGCGGATCACCTTGCCGCCGCCGAACTTCACCTCCTCGCCATAGATCGTGCGGTCTTCCTCCACCTCGATGATCAGGTCGGTGTCGGCCAGCCGGACGCGGTCGCCGGTGGTCGGGCCGAACATGTCCGCGTAAGCCGCGCGGGGCATGCGATAGGGCATCGGCGTCAGCCCTCCCGATCCGGGCCGAGGGCGCCCATGACGCGCCCCTGGAAACCGTAGACCCGCCGGGCGCCGGCGTAAGTGATCAGCGCGACGTCGCGGCTCTGCCCCGGCTCGAAGCGGATGGCGGTGCCGGCCGGGATGTCGAGCCGCCGGCCCCGCGCGCGGTCGCGGTCGAAGGACAGGCCGGCATTTGTCTCCGCGAAATGGTAGTGGGAGCCGACCTGCACCGGCCGGTCGCCGGTATTGGTGACGGTGACGACCACCGCGTCGCGATCGGCATTCAGCACGATCTCGCCGTCGGCCGGCAGGATCTCGCCCGGGATCATCTGCGTCCTCTCCTTCAGCGGATCGGGTCGTGGACGGTCACCAGTTTGGTGCCGTCGGGGAAGGTCGCTTCGACCTGCACCTCGGGGATCATCTCCGCGATGCCGGCCATCACCTGGTCGCGGGTCAGCACCGTGGCGCCCGCCGCCATCAGGTCGGCGACGCTGCGGCCGTCGCGGGCACCCTCCAGCACGGAATCGGTGATCAGGGCGACGGCCTCGGGGTGGTTCAGCTTCACCCCGCGCTCCAGCCGCCGGCGCGCCACCATGGCGGCGACGGCAATCAGCAGCTTGTCCTTTTCCCGCGGCGTCAGGTTCACGGTCTTCCCCCCACCTTCAGATGTGCCACAGCACCGGCAGCCGTGCCGGCCGACCCAAGGTCGCCGCCCGCAGCCAGGCCCAGAACCGCCCGAACAGGCGCCGGACGGCCGCCGGATCGGCGCCGAGCACGCGCACCAGCAACACCCCCGGCAGCGCCGTCGCCGCCGCCTGCACGGCACCGTCGCCGATATCGGCCAGGCGCCAGCGGGCCGCGTCCAGAAGATCGGCGGCGCCGGGCGCGGCGTAGAGCGCCGTCGCCAGGCTGCGCGCCCCGGCGAGCGCCGCCGGGTGGTCGAGGGTCGCCCCGACATTGCCGTCCAGGCGCAGCGCGTCGGCCCAGACCAGCCTACCGTCCACCCGCACGCGCCAGTGCTCGTCCAGCCGTCCGCGGCGCATCACCTCGCCGCGGCCGATCCGGCCGAACACCAGGATCTCGCCGGCCAGCAGCCGCCCGCCCGCCGCCAGGTCCGCCGTCGTCAGGCGGTCGAGCCGGGCGCCGTCGAACAGGATGGTGCCCTGGGGCAGCCATTCCAAAGCGGCGTCCTCCGCCACCGACAGGGCGACCTCTGCGACCGTGTCGGCGCCGGCCGCGCGGTAGACCTTCTCCGCCGCCTGGCCGCAGACCAGCAGATCGGCGCCGGGAGCAACGGTGACGGCCGTCCGGTAGCGGTCGCCGGACACCATGCCGCCGGACAGGTTGGCCAGGACCAGGGTCAGCGGCTCGCCCGCCGCGGGCCTGGGCGTGAAACCGCGCAACGGCTGGTGCTGATAGAGATGGGCGAGACGGGTGGCGCGCCCGCGCCGGTCGGCGACGGCTGCCAGCGCGCCATCGGCCCGGCCGACCGGCGGGGCCTCCGGCACGCCGGCGGGCATCACGCTGCCGTCCATCATGATCAGACCGTCAGGTGCCGGCGCATCTCGGCCTCCTGCATGGTGTCGCGGGTGCCGGCCAGCACGACCTCCCCCCGATCCATCACCGCATAGCGGTCGGCCAAGTCGCGCGCGAACTCGAAATACTGCTCCACCAGCAGAATGCCCATGCCGGTGGCGGACACCAGGTGGCGCAGCACCTGCTCGATCTGCTTGATGATCGAGGGCTGTATACCCTCCGTCGGCTCGTCGAGGATCAGCAGGCGCGGCCGGGTGACCAGGGCGCGGGCGATGGCGAGCTGCTGCTGCTGGCCGCCCGACAGGTCGCCGCCGCGCCGCCGCAGCATCTGCTTCAGGACCGGGAACAATTCGTAGGTCTCCGGCGGGATGGCGCGCTCGGCGGGGGCAAGCGCGGCGAAGCCGGTCTTCAGGTTCTCTTCCACCGTCAGCAAGGGGAAGATCTCGCGGCCCTGGGGCACGAAGGCGATGCCGCGGCCGGCGCGGGCATGGGTCGGCAGGGCGGTGATGTCGGCGTCACCGAAGCGGACCCGGCCGGAGCGGATCGGCTGCAGCCCAAGGATGGCCTTCATCAGGCTGGTCTTGCCCACGCCGTTGCGCCCCAGCACGCAGGTGATCTGCCCGGGTGCGGCCTCAAGGTCGACGCCGCGCAGCGCATGGCTGGCGCCGTAGTAGAGATGGATATCCTCGACCCGCAGCATCGTCTGGTCGCCTTCCTCCGCCCCCCAAGCCTCAGCGGCCGAGATAGACCTCGATCACCCGTTCGTTGGCCTGCACCTGGTCGAGCGGGCCTTCGGCCAGCACACCGCCTTCGTGCAGCACCGTGACCTTGACGTCGAGCGCGCGCACGAACGCCATGTCGTGCTCGACCACCACGACGGAGTGCTGGCCGGCGATCTGGCGCAAGAGGGCGGCCGTCTGCTCGGTCTCCGCATCGGTCATGCCGGCGACCGGTTCGTCGAGGAACAGAAGCTCCGGGTCCTGGATCAGCAGCATGCCGATCTCCAGCCATTGCTTCTGGCCGTGCGACAGGGCGCCGGCGCGGTCGGCGCGCTGGTCGGCGAGGCCGATGGTCTCCAGAACCGCGTCGATGCGCGTCGCCTGCTCGCCCGTCAGCCGGAAGAACAGGCTGTGGAAGGGGCCGCGGGCCGATTTCGAGGCCAGCTCCAGGTTCTCGAAGACCGAATGGTTCTCGAACACCGTCGGCTTCTGGAACTTGCGGCCGATCCCGAGATTGGCAATCGCCGCCTCGTCGAGCCGGGTCAGGTCGTGCACCTGCTTGAAGTAGACCTCGCCGGCATCGGGCCGGGTCTTGCCGGTGACCACGTCCATCATGGTCGTCTTGCCGGCGCCGTTGGGGCCGATGATCGCCCGCATCTCTCCGGTGCGCACGACGTAGCTGAGATTGTTCAGCGCCTTGAAGCCGTCGAAGCTGACGGTGACGCCGTTGACATAGAGCACGACATCTTGGTCCTGGGCGACCTTGGCGGGCGTCGGCACCCTCATGGAACCGTCCCCCGGGCCGGCGCGCGGATGCGCCGGCGCAGGCTCCGCCAGCCGTCCGCCGCGGTGCCGACGATCCCCTTCGGCAGGAACAGGGTCACGGCGATGAACAGCCCACCCAGCAGGAACAGCCAGATCTCCGGCGCCGCGCCGGTGAAGTAGGTTTTTGCGTAGTTCACCAGCACCCCACCGAGTGCTGCGCCGTAGAGGGTGCCGCGCCCGCCGACCGCCACCCAGACGATGATCTCGATGGAGTTGGCCGGGGAGAACTCACCGGGATTGATGATGCCGACCTGCGGCACGTAGAGCGCCCCGGCCAGGCCCGCCAGCATCGCGGAGACCACCCAGACCACCAGCTTGTAGTACTCGACCCGGTAGCCGAGGAACCGCGTCCGGCTCTCGCCGTCGCGCACGGCCATGACGACGCGGCCGAACTTCGACAGCATCATCAGCCGGCAGACGAGATAGCCCAGCGCCAGCGCCAGCGCGCTGGCGGCGAACAGGGCGGCGCGGGTGCCGTCGGCCTGCAGGTCGAAGCCCAGCAGGTCCTTGAAATCGGTCAGGCCGTTGTTGCCGCCGAAGCCCATATCGTTGCGGAAGAAGGCCAGCATCAACGCATAGGTCATGGCCTGGGAGATGATCGACAGATAGACCCCGCCGACCCGGCTGCGGAAAGCCAGCCAGCCGAAGACGAAGGCCAGCGTGCCAGGCACCAGCAGCACCATCATCATGGCGAAGGCGAAGCTGTCGAAGCCGTGCCAGTACCAGGGCAGGCGATCCCAATCGAGGAAGACCATGAAGTCCGGCAAGACGGGGTGCCCATAGACGCCGCGATCGCCGATCTGGCGCATCAGATGCATGCCCATGGCATAGCCGCCCAGCGCGAAGAAGGCGCCGTGGCCCAGGCTGAGAATGCCGCAATAGCCCCAGACCAGATCGACGCTGACCGCCAACAGAGCGAAGCACAGATACTTGCCCCACAGGCTGACCAGATAGCTCGGCACATGGAAGGGCGAGTCCGGCGGCACCGCCAGGTTCAGGACCGGCACCAGCACCGCCGCGCCCAGGACGATGGCCAGCAGCACGACCCCACCGGGATCCAGGCGCAGCAGGATGGGCACATATCCGGTGCGCGGCGACGGCATCACGCTCATCCCTCCACCGCGCGGCCCTTGAGGGCGACCAGCCCCCTCGGCCGTTTCTGGATGAACAGGATGATGGCGACCAGCACCAGGATCTTGCCCAGCACGGCGCCGGCATAGGGCTCCAGCAGCTTGTTGGCGATGCCCAGCGAGAAGGCGCCGGCCAGCGTGCCCCACAGATTGCCGACCCCGCCGAACACGACGACCAGGAAACTGTCGATGATGTAGGACTGCCCGAGATTGGGGCTGACATTGTCGATCTGGCTGAGCGCCACGCCCGCCATCCCGGCGATGCCGGAGCCGAGGCCGAAGGTCAGCGCGTCCACCCGGTCGGTGCGGATGCCCATGGCGCGCGCCATCTGGCGGTTCTGGGTGACCGCGCGCATCTGCAGGCCCAGCGCCGTGCGCCGGAGCACGAAGATCAGCCCGGCGAACACGATCAGGCTGAACAGGATGATGTAGAGGCGGTTGTAGGTCAGCGTGATGCCGGCTGTGGTCTCGATGGCGCCCTGCATCCAGGACGGCGAGCCGACCTCCCGGTTGGTCGGGCCGAAGACCGTCCGCACGAGCTGTTGCAGGATCAGGCTGAGGCCCCAGGTCGCCAGCAGGGTTTCCAGCGGCCGGCCGTAGAGGAAGCGGATGATGCCGCGCTCGATGGCGATGCCGGCGAGGCCGGCCACCAGGAAGGCGGCCGGAATGGCGACCAGCAGCGAGACGTCGAACAGGCCCGGCGCCAGGTCGCGGAAGATCTGCTGGACCACATAGGTGGTGTAGGCGCCGAGCATCACCATCTCGCCATGCGCCATATTGATGACGCCCATGACGCCGAAGGTGATGGCCAGCCCGATCGCCGCCAGCAGCAGGACGGAGCCGAGGCTGATGCCCTGATAGACGTAGCCGGCGACCCGCCAGGTGGCGAGCCGGCCTTCGATGGCGTCCAGCGCCTCGCCGGCGGCGGCGCGCACGGCCTCGTCGGTCTCCTGAAAGCTGCCGTCGTTACTCTGGCGCAGCATGGCGGCCAGCATGCTGCGGATCTCCGGATCGGTAAGGGCGCCCAGCGTCTCCACGGCCTGGAGGCGGGCGGCCGGATCGTCGCTGTCCAGCAGGATCGCGGCGCGTGCCTTCGCCATGGCCTGGCGCACGGCGTCGTCGGTCTCTTCGGCTAGCGCCTGGTCCAACGCGGAGAGCGCGCTGGCGTCCTGGCTGCGGAACACCGCCTCCGCGGCCGCCAGTCGGACCGCCGGGTCGGGGTTCATCAGGGTCAGCGTGCCGATGGCCGATCCGGCCAGCCGGCGCAGCCGGTTATTGGCGCGCACGCGGTCGACGTCGCGGGACGCGACGACGCCGAGATCGTCCCCGGTGACGGCGTCGGTCAGGCTGAGCCCGTCGGGATGATCGGCGCCGATGGCCACCAGCCCATCGGCTTCCCGAACGTAGAGATTGCGGTCGGCGACCGCCTCCAGGATCGCCTGCACCCGGGGGTCGCCGGTCGCCACCAGCGCCTCGATGGCGGCGACCTTCTCCTCGAATGCGCCCACCGCAAGCTGGGCGACCAGCGCGGCGAAATCGCCGTCCTGGGCCCGGCTCGGCGCGGCCGCGGCGAGTGCGGCGAAGACGAACACGACACAGACGAAGACGGCCCGGAGTCCCGAAACCGGCATGAAGCGGCCCCCTGGCTGATCCTGGAACGAGGGCGGTCCGGGTGCCGGCACTTCGTCCGGCACCCGGGGCCCATTTCAGCCTCGGCCGATCAGAACCGCGGGGTCTCGCAGTTGCCGCACACCCAGGGATAGGTCCAGTTGGCGGTCAGCACGGCGCTTTCGGGGATGAAGTCGCTCCAGGCGTCGCCGACGACCACGCCGTCCGTCTCCCACACGGTGTCGAACTGGCCGTCTTCGAGGATCTCGCCGATCAGCACCGGCTTGGACAGGTGATGGTTGGTGTTCATCACCGCGACGCCGCCGGTCAGGTTCGCCACCTCCTGGCCGTACATGGCCTGGCGCACGGCGTCGACATCGGTGGTGCCGGCCTGTTCGACCGCCTGCACCCACATGTTGAAGCCGATGTAATGGGCCTCCATGGGGTCGTTGGTCACCCGCGTGTCGTCGCCGATGAAGTCATGCCAGGCGGCGATGAACGCCTCGTTTTCGGCCGTGTCGACGGACATGAAGTAGTTCCAGGCCGCGAGGTGGCCGACCAGCGGCTCGGTGTCGAGACCGGCCAGTTCCTCCTCGCCGACGGAGAAGGCGACCACCGGAATGTCGGCGGCGTCGATGCCCTGATTGGCCAGCTCCAAATAGAAGGGCACGTTGGCGTCGCCGTTGATGGTGGAGACCACCGCGGTGGGCAGGCCCTGGTCGGCGAACTCCTGCACCTCGGCGACGATGGTCTGCCAGTCGGAATGTCCGAACGGCGTGTACTCCTCCATGATGTCGTCGTCGCTGACGCCATTGGCGTTCAGGAAGGCGCGCAGAATCCGATTGGTGGTGCGCGGATAGACGTAGTCGGTGCCGAGCAGAACCCAGCGTTCCGCCGCCCCACCCTCATCGCTCATCAGATATTCGACGGCCGGGATCGCCTGCTGGTTCGGGGCGGCGCCGGTGTAGAAGACGTTGCGGGAGCTTTCCTCGCCTTCGTACTGGACGGGATAGAACAGCAGGCCGTTCAGCTCTTCGAAGACCGGCAGGACCGATTTACGGCTGACGGAGGTCCAGCAGCCGAAGACGACGTCCACCTCCTCCTGCTCGATCAGCTCGCGCGCCTTCTCCGCGAACAGCGGCCAGTCGGAGGCGGGATCGACCACCACGGCCTCCAGCGGCCGGCCGAGCACGCCGCCCGCGGCGTTCTGTTCCTCGATCAGCATCAGCATGACGTCCTTCAACGTCGTCTCGCTGATCGCCATGGTGCCGGAGAGCGAATGCAGGATGCCGATACGGATCGGCTCCCCCTCTTGTGCCATCGCCGCCGGCGCCCCGACGGTAAGTGCGCTGGCGAGCGCCGCGCCGGCGCCCCAACGCGCGATGCGACCGAACAGACCCATCGACTGCCTCCTTGCCGTTGTCGCAGGGCTCTTGGCGGCCCGGCGGTATCAGTCGGTTGAGCAATCGCCGTGCCAGTCGCGGCGGGGGCGCCATATCGCCGGCATTTCTCGCATCCGCAGCACAAACGCTGGTGTGCCGCTTCTCACGGGTCGTTCGAGGTGCGCCCATTTAATCGGCATTCGCCTGCAATCGCATACGATCTGAGCAGAAATCGCCCATGGGGGCGGCAAATAGCGCCAGTTGCCCAGAGTTTCGGCGGCCGATAGCGGGCTACGCGGTTACGGATGTCCGGCAGGGGGCGATCGATGTGGGATTTTGGTATGTGAAATTTTGGTATACCAAAACAGATCTAGATGCTAATGGGTCGGGTGACGTGCCGCAGAACGCACGTGCAAGCCCAGGAGGATATGCCCCATGAAGAAGCTGCTCTTGACAGCCGCTGCCGTCGCCACCGTCTGCACGGCCGCAGCCGCTGAGGACTTTCCCGCGCGCACCATCGAGGTCGTGACCCATGCCGGCAACGGCGGCGGCACCGATGTGACCACCCGCATGATGATGATCCGCGCGCGCCGTGAGCTGGACACCGACATGGTTGTGGTCAACCGCCGCGGCGGCGGTGGCGCCGTGGCCATGGACTATTATCTGGAGCAGGAGGCGGACGGTCACAGCATCCTGACCTTCACCATCGGGCACTCCGCCACGGTGGCGCTGGGCAACACCGAGATGACGCTCGACGACATCCGGCCGATCGCGCGGGGCACCGACGACCCGCAGATCCTGATGACCCGCTGCGGCATCTATGACAGCGCCGAGGCCTTCGTCGACGCCCAGCGCGAGGAGCCGCTGACCTACGGCACCACCCATCTGGGCGGCATCGACGATGTCTCGGCCTTCATGTTCGCCCGCCGCGGCGAGCTGGCCACGCCCAACATCGTGCCGTTCGAGGGCGGTGGCGAGCTGGCGACCCAACTCGTGGCCGGCGCGGTGGACGTCGCCGTGCTCAACCTCGCCGAGGCCGGATCGCAGATCGAAGCCGGCGACATCTGCCCGATCGTCGTGCTGGCGCCGGAGCGGATGAGCGCCCTGGCCGATGTGTCGACGGCTGAGGAGCTGGGCATCGACGCCAACTTCTCCACCGTCCGCGGCTTCGTCGTGCACGCCGACACCCCGGACGAGGTGGCCGCGCGGCTTGAGGAAGCGTTGCTGAACGCCATGAACCACACCGTCTATCAGGGCTTCCTGACCTCCGTCGGTCTCGACCCGACCTCGGTGGCGGGGGCCGATGTGTGGGGCAACCAGCTCACCTCGATGCAGGCGGACATGGATGCCGCCCTTCGCGAGCTTGGCTTCATCGAGTAACCGGCGACACGGGTTCCCGGCCTAGCCCTCAAGTTGAGAGGGCGGGTTCAATCGGTACTCATCCCACAGCCCGTTAGAGCCCTCCCCCATCAAGGGGGAGGGTTGGGAGGGGGTGATCCCTGTCGGTGGGGCAGTTGGCGGCGCCATCAACCCCCACCCGAACCCTCCCCCATCAAGGGGGAGGGACTTGGGACTATCGATTGAACCTGGCGATTGGACCTGGGCCGGCGTGCTTCGCGCCTCACTCTTGTCGGGGCCTCGACGCCCCTGACGCGCCAGCAAGAGGGATCTGCCATGGCCCGCTTTGCTGTTCCCGTTGGCCTGCTCGCCTTCTGCGCCATCGCCTTCTGGCTGTCGACGCAGTTCGACCGCGTGCCGCCGATCCTGCTGCGCGGCATGCAGCCGGAGCATTTCCCGCAACTGGTGGTGATCCTGATCGCCGCGCTGGCGGTCTGCGTGATGGTCTTCGACCCGGTGGTCGAGCAGCAGCGGCGGCCGGCCCGGATGGTCTGGATCAGCATGGGCCTGTTCGCCGTGTTCGCCCTGTTGGCGCAGGTCGACCTGTTCCTCGGGCTCGGCGTCTTCGCCGGGGCGTTGGCCTTGTGCTGGGGCGAGCGGCGGCCATGGGCGCTGGCGCTGGTGGCCGTCGTCGGCCCGGCCTTCGTCTTCTTCCTGTTCGACCAGGTCTTCGAGATCCGCTTCCCGCGCGGCCTCCTGACCAATCTCTGGTACGGGTGACCGGCGATGGACGCGCTCTTCGGCGGCCTGGCGGCGCTGGCGGATCCCGGCTTGCTGTTCCTGATCTTCCTGGCGACGTTGGGCGGCGTGGTGATCGGCGCGTTGCCGGGGCTGAACGCCACGACCGGCGCGGCGCTGATGCTGCCCTTCACCATCACCATGGACCCGATCGCGGCCATCGCGATCCTGACGACTATCTATTGCGCGGCGACCTTCGCCGGCGCGATCACCGCGATCCTGATCAACACGCCGGGCACCTCGGCGAGCGCCACCACCTGCCTGGACGGCTATCCGCTGGCCCAGCGCGGCGAGGCGGGGCGGGCCTTGGGCATGGCGACCATCTCGTCGACCTTCGGCGGCATCCTGTCGGTCCTGTGCCTGATGGCGGCCGCACCGCTGCTGGCGCGCATGGCCTACAATTTCGCGCCGCCGGAGTATTTCGCGCTGACCGTCTTCGGTATCTCGATGCTGGCGACCATCGGCAACGGCACGCCGATGCGCAACATCATCGCCGGCCTTCTGGGCATCCTGCTCGCCACCGTCGGCAAAGACCTGCTGACCACGGTCGAGCGCTTCACCTTCGGCTTCAACGAGCTGTCCGAAGGCATCGGCTTCGTGCCCGTCATGATCGGCATCTTCGGCATCTCCGAGCTGCTGGTTCAGGCGGAGACCCTGGCCGTGGAGAAGCGCCGGGTGATCATGAAGGCGATCAAGCTGCCCAGCCGCGACGATTACCGGAAGGTCTGGCGCACCATCCTGCGCAGCTCCGGCATCGGCACCTTCATCGGCATCCTGCCGGCCGAGGGGGCGACCGTCGCCTCGATGATCGGCTATAACGAGGCGCGCCGCTGGTCGAAGACGCCCGAAGAGTTCGGCAAGGGCGCGATCGAGGGCATCGCCGGGTCCGAAGCGGCCAACAACTCCGCCACCGGCGGGGCCATGGTGCCGACGCTGGCGCTCGGCATCCCCGGCAGCCCGACCGCGGCGGTGATCCTAGCCGGGCTGATGGTGCACGGGCTGCAGCCCGGCCCCACCATGTTCACCGACCAGTCGCACTTCGCCTACGCCATCTTCTGGGCGATGCTGCTGGTCAATGTGATGTTCATCTTCGTCGGGCTGTTCGGTGCCAAGCTGTTCGCCCGCGTTGCCTTCATTCCCATCCCGATCCTCTGGCCGATCGTCTTCACCTTCTCGATCGTCGGCGCCTATGCGCTTGACCAGTCGATGCTGGATGTCTGGATCGCCATCGGCGCTGGCATCGTCGGGTACTTCATGCGCCGGTTCGGATACTCCGTGGTGCCGCTGGCCATCGGCCTGATCCTCGGCGGCATGCTGGAGAAGCGGCTCGGCCAGTCGCTGATCATGCTCGACGATCAGTGGTGGCTGATGTTCACGCGCCCGCTGGCGCTGTTGTTCTTCGTCCTGACCTTCCTGGCGCTGTTCGGACCGTTCCTCTGGAAGCGCTTCGTCAAGCGGCCCAGCGCCGCCGCAACGAGAGAGTAGTTCATGACCACCATCAAGTCCGTGCGCGCCAGGGTCTGGCACTGGAAAGGGCCGACGGTTCCGCCCACGGGGAACTTCTGCACCAACGCGTCCGACGCCCTGTGGATCAAGGGCGACACGATGGCCTCGTTCCGCTTCCACCAATGGCTGACCTGCGAGGTGGAGACCCAGGACGGCACCATCGGCATCGGCAACGCCGCCCTGGCGCCGACCCTGGTCAAGGCCGCCATCGACGACTGGTATGCGCCGCTGGTGATCGGCGAGGACCCGTTCGACTACGCCTATATCTGGGAGAAGATGTACCGCCGCAGCCATGCCTGGGGCCGCAAGGGCATCGGCATGATCGCCATGTCGGCGATCGACATCGCGATCTGGGACCTGATGGGCAAGCTGGTCGGCAAGCCCGTCTTCAAGCTGTTGGGCGGGCGGACGAAGGAGAAGATCCCGGTCTACTACTCCAAGCTCTATTCCGGCCCGATCGAGACCATGCAGGCGGAGGCGGCAGCCGCCCAGGCCAACGGCTATGCCGGCTACAAGATGCGCTTCGGCTGGGGGCCGAAGGACGGCATGGCCGGCATGCGCGAGAACCTGAAGCGCGTCGCCGCGGTGCGCGAGGTGATCGGCTACGACGTCGACCTGATGCTCGAATGCTACATGGGCTGGACCGTCGACTACGCCAAACGCATGCTGCCCAAGCTCGCCGAATACGAGCCGCGCTGGCTGGAAGAGCCGGTGATCGCCGACGACGTGGCGGGCTATCGCGAACTGAACGCGCTGAACATCGTGCCGATCTCCGGCGGCGAGCACGAATTCTCGGTGATCGGCTGCAAGGACCTGATCGAGACCAAGGCGGTCAGCGTTCTGCAATACGACACCAACCGGGTCGGCGGCATCACCGCCGCGCAGAAGATCAACGCGATCGCCGAAGCCTTCCAGCTTCCGGTGATCCCGCATGCCGGTCAGGCGCACAACTATCACCTGACCATGGCGAACACGAACTGCCCGATCAGCGAGTACTTCCCTGTCTTCGACGTCGAGGTCGGCAACGAGCTGTTCTACTACATCTTCGACGGCGATCCGGAGGCCAAGGACGGCTTCCTGCAGCTCGACGACGACACGCCCGGGCTCGCCATCACCATCACAGACCGGCACCTCCAGCATTTCGAGATCGACGAATGACCCCCTACCAAGGCATCTGGCCGGTCGCGCCCACCCCGTTCCACCCCGACGGCACCGTCGATTACGACGGCATGCGCCGGGTGATCGACTGCATGGTCGATCAGGGGTCGGACGGGATCTGCATCCTCGCCAACTTCTCCGAGCAGTTCCTCATGACGGATGAGGAGCGCCGGCAGCTCACCGAACTGTCGCTCGCCCATATGGCCGGGCGGCTGCCGGTGATCGTCACCATCAGCCATTTCGCCACCGATATCGCCGTGGCCCGCGCGCAGCACGCCAAGGCGCATGGCGCGGCCATCGTGATGATGATGGCGCCCTATCACGGCGCGCTGATGCGCGGCACGGCGGAGCAGACCTACGAGCAGTTCGCCCGCGTCGGCGAGGTCGGCCTGCCGATCATGGTGCAGGATGCACCCTTGTCGGGGGTGGAGCTGCCGGTGCCGCTGCTTCTACGCATGGCGCGCGAGATCGACATGGTCCGGCTGTTCAAGATCGAATGCCCCCAGGCGGCGGCGAAGCTGCGCGCGCTGATCGCGGCGGGCGGCGACGCCATCGCGGGGCCGTTCGACGGTGAGGAAGGTATCTCGCTGCTGGCCGATCTCGACGCGGGCGCCACCGGCTCGATGACCAGCGCCATGATCCCCGATCAGATCAAGCCGGTGATCGACACGCATCGCCGCGGCGACCGGGACGGCGCGATGGCGGCCTATGCCCGCGTCCTGCCGGCGATCAACCACGAGAACCGGCAATGCGGCTTCCGGGCGACCAAGGCGGTGATGGCCGAGGGCGGGGTGATCGGCTCGGCCTTCTGCCGCCATCCCATCGCGCCGCTGCATCCCGACACCCAGGCCGAGCTGATCGCGCTGGTGCGGCCGCTCGATCCGGTGGCCTTGCGCTGGGGGCGTTGAGACATGGGCACGGTGGTCGACCTGAAGAGCCTGATCGATAGGGAGGGCGGGGTGGCGCGCAGCCCCAGCCTGGCGGAGGACGCGGCCAGCCGGCTGCGCGAGATGATCCTCTTGGAAAGGCTGCCCGCCGGCATGGCGCTGCCGGAACGCGATCTGGCCGAGGCGCTGGGCGTCAGCCGAACCCCGATGCGCGAGGCCATCCGGCTGCTGGCGAATGAGGGGCTGGTCTCCTACACCCCGTCCCGGCGGCCCTTCGTTGCCGACCCATCGCTCGACGAGATCAACGATTGCCTGCGCGTCCAGGGCGCGATGGAGGCCCTGGCCGGCGAATGGGCCTGCCAGTTGGCGACCGACGAGGCGTTGGCCGGGATCGCCGCCATCAACCTGTCCATCGCCGAGGCGGCGGATGCGGAAGCCAAGCTGCAGGCGTTTCGGCGCGACATGCAGTTCCATTGCGCCATCGTCGCCGCGGCCCAGAACAAGGCGCTGGCCGAGACCCACAAGACGTACAACGCGCGGCTGTGGCGCGTACGCTTCCTGTCGTCCCAGCGCCCGCAGGGGCGCGAGGACACGCGGCGCGAGCATCTGGAGATCGTCGAAGCGCTGACCGCCCGCGACCCGCACCGGACCGCCACGGCCCTGAAGAACCACCTGCGCACGGCGGAGAAGAACATTGCCGCCGCCGTGGCTGAGCGCGCCGAACGCAACCGGGAACTGACGCGATGACGCGACCGAGACTGGCTATCGTGCCCGGCGATCCCTCCGGCATCGGGCCGGAGCTGATCGCCAAGCTTCTCCAGGACGACGGCGTACGCGACGCGGCCGACATCCTGCTGGTCGGCGACGGCCATCTTTGGCGGCAGGGCGCCGAACAGGCCGATCTAGCCTTGGATCTGAACACGCTGCCCGAAGAGCGGATCGGCGATTTCGAGGGGCTGGCCCATCTGGAGATGCAGACCATCGACCCCGCCGATGTGCGCATCGCGGAGGTGACGGCGGCGGGCGGCACCACATCCTTGCGCTGCCTCGACAAGGCGATGGACCTGGCGCAGGGAGCCCAAGTCGACGGCATCCTGTTCGGCCCGTTCAACAAGGCGGCGATGACCGAAGCGGGCCTCGATGCCGAAGACGAGCACCGCTACATGGCCCGCTATCTCGGCTTCACCGGCTATCACAGCGAAATCAACGTCCTCGACGACCTGATGACGACCCGCGTGACCAGCCATATCGGGCTGAAGGAGGTGGTCGCCCATATCGACGAGGCGGGCGTTTGCCGCGCCGTCGATCTCGCCCACGACACCCTGACGAAGGCGGGCCGCGCGCGGCCGCATATCGCGGTCGCCGCGCTCAACCCCCATGCCGGCGACAACGGCAAGTTCGGGCGGGAGGAGATCGACATCCTCGAACCCGCCGTGCGCGCCTGCCAGGCGCGCCAGATGCAGGTAACCGGCCCCTGGCCGTCCGACACTGTGTTCCTGAAGGCCAAGCGCGGCGAGGTGGATGCCGTGGTCACCATGTATCACGACCAGGGCCAGATCGCGATCAAGCTGATGGGCTTCGACCGCGGCGTCACCGTGGCCGGCGGCCTGCCGATCCCCATCGCCACGCCCGCCCATGGGACGGCCTTCGATATCGCCGGCCAGAACAAGGCCAATGTCAGCGCCACCCGGCAGGCCTTCGACCTGCTGGTCCGCATGGCCACCACGCATCGCGCCGATCGTCTGGCGCAAGAGAGCCCAAGATGAGATTGACCGGACACCACCTGATCGCCGGCGACTGGGTCGGCGGTGCGGCGACGTTCGCGTCGCAGCCGGCCCATGGCGACGCCCACAGCTTCGCCATCGGCACCCCCGCCCATGTCGATGCGGCGGCGGCGGCGGCGGACGCCGCGTTCGAGACCTATGGCTGGTCGCGCCCGGCCGACCGCGCCCGCTTCCTGCGCACCATCGGCGAGGAGATCGAGGCGCGCGGCGGCGCCATCACCGAGATCGGCACCCAGGAGACCGGGTTGCCCGCCGCGCGCCTGGAGGGCGAGCGCGCCCGCACCGTGGGCCAATTGCGCCTGTTCGCCGACCATATCGAGGCGGGCGACCATCTCGACCGGCGCCACGATCCCGCCCTGCCCGACCGCACGCCGCTGCCGCGGCCGGACCTGCGCCTGATCCAACGGCCGATCGGGCCGGTGGCGGTGTTCGGAGCCTCCAACTTCCCGCTGGCCTTCTCCACCGCCGGGGGCGATACGGCGGCGGCGCTCGCCGCCGGCTGCCCGGTGGTGGTCAAGGGCCACTCGTCCCATCCGGGCACCGGTGAGATCGTCGCCGACGCGATCGCCGCCGCCGTCCGGGCGACCGGCATGCCGCCCGGCGTCTTCTCGCAGATCCAGGGCGGCGACCGCGCGGTCGGCACAAGGCTGGTGCAGCATCCGCTGATCCGCGCGGTGGGCTTCACCGGCTCGCTGGCGGGCGGACGGGCGATGTTCGACCTGTGCGCCCGGCGGCCGGAACCCATTCCGTTCTTCGGCGAACTGGGCTCGGTCAACCCGATGTTTCTGCTGCCGGCGGCGATGGCGGCCCGTGCCGATGCGATCGCCCAGGGCTGGGCGGCCTCACTGACCATGGGAGCGGGGCAGTTCTGCACCAATCCCGGCATCGCCATCGTCGTCGACGGCGCCGATGCCGACCGGTTCGCCGCGGCGGCGCAAGCCGCCCTCGGCCGGATCGATGCCCAGACCATGCTGACCGACGGCATCGCCGATGCCTATCGCGCCGGCACCGCCCGCATCGCTGCCGGGACCGGCGTCCGCGAGATCATCGGGACGGCCTGCGAGACCCGCCGCGCCGCGCCCTACCTGTTCACCGTGTCGGGCGACGCCTGGCTCGCCGACGAGGCGCTGCAGGAGGAGGTGTTCGGCCCGCTGGGCGTCATCGTGCGGGTGCGCGACGGCGACCAGATGCGCGCCTTGGCCCGGGCGATCCAGGGCCAGCTCACCTGCACGGTCCATATGGACGACGCCGACACCGACGCCGCCCGCCGGCTGGTGCCGCTGATCGAGCGCAAGGCCGGGCGGCTGCTGGTCAACGGCTTCCCGACCGGCGTGGAGGTCTGCGATGCGATGGTGCATGGCGGCCCCTATCCGGCCTCGACCAATTTCGGCGCGACCTCGGTGGGGACGCTGTCCATCCGCCGCTTCCTGCGCCCGGTCTGCTACCAGAACATGCCCGTCGGGCTGCTGCCGGAGACCGTCTGAGATCCTGTTCGGCGCCCTCCGCCACAGGGGGCGCCTCGGCTTGCCGACCCGCAACGCCAAGACAACAAACGTGGCCATGGAGGAAAGAGTAGAATGAAGAAGCTCATGACGGGTGTCGCCGCGGCGGCGTTGTCCTTGGGCGCGCTCGCCGGGGCGCCGGCGCTTGCCGACTACCCCGAACGGCCGGTCACGATCATCGTGCCCTGGGGGGCCGGCGGCGGCACGGATACCATCATCCGCATCTTCGCCATCGGGTTCGAGGAGGCGATGGGCCAGCCGATCAATGTGGTCAACCGCACCGGCGGCTCCGGCGTGGTCGGCCATTCCGCCATCGCCAATGCCGGCGCCGACGGCTACACGCTGGGCGCCTGCACCTCGGAGATCACCTATTTCGACACGATCGGCCTGGCGCCGATCACGCCGGACAGCTTCGACCTGATCTCGCGGCTGGCGGAGATCCCGGCCGGTGTGACGGTGGCGGCCGACAGCCCCTTCACCTCGGTCGAAGAGGTCGTCGACGCGGCCGCGGCGGGCGACCTGACCTCCTCGGGCTCCGGCCTCGGCGGTCCGTGGCATATGGCGGTCGCCGGCATGATGCGCGAGGCGGGCGCGGCGGTGGACACCGTACGCTTCATCCCGTCCCAGGGCGGGGCACCGGCGCTGCAGGAGCTGGTGGCCGGCAGCATCGATATGTTCACCGGCTCGCCCATCGAGGCCCGGGCGCTGGCCAGCGCCGGCGAGGTAACCATTCTCGCGATCATGTCCGAGGAACGCTCCCCAGCCTTCCCCGACGTGCCGACGCTTGCCGAAAGCGGGATCGACTGGGCGCTGAGCAACTGGTTCTCGCTGTGCGCGCCGGCCGGCTTGCCCGATGATGTCAAGGCCACCATCGAGGCGGCGGCGGCGGAGGCACACGCCTCCGACGCGGTGCAGGAGGCGCTGGGCGAGCGGGGCATCACGCCGTTGTTCGACGGCTCGGAGGGCTTCTCCGCGTTCGCCGCCGAGTTCGCGGGCGAGGCGGCATCGCTGCTGACCGATCTCGGCATCGCCGAGTAAGGACGGCACGGGCGCCGGCCGGCTGGCCCGGTCGGCGCCCGTTTTCGCCCATGAAGCTCAACGATCGCCTGCTGGGCGGGATCGCAATCCTCGCCGGGATCGCCGTGATCGCCGGGACCCTGGGCTTTCGCGAGATCCCCGGCCAGCAATTCGGCTCGGCCTTCTTCCCGCGGCTGATCGGGGCGGCGCTGATCCTGACCGGCGTCGCGCTGATGGCGAGGCGGGCGGACGGCGCCTGGCTGACGGTCAGCCGGCTTTCGCGGGGCAGGGCGGGGCTGAAGGTCGTTTCGGTCTTCGCCGCCGTGCTTGTCTGGGTATTGGTCTCCCCCGTGCTCGGCTTCATTGCCACCACCGCGCTGTTGATCGCGCTGTTGATCGTGGTTGCCGGGGGCCGGCCGGTGGCGGCGTCGCTGACCGGTGTCGGCATGGCGTTGGTCCTGCATCTCGTCTTCGCCGTTCTGTTGCGCGTGCCGCTGCCGTTCGGGGTGATCGAACGGATGATGTCGTGAGCGTGCTGCTCGAAGCGCTCGCCCTGGTGCTGCAACCGGGCGTGATCGGCACGGTCCTGGTGGCCAGCCTGATCGGCATCACCATCGGCGCCATTCCCGGCCTGACCGCGGTCATGGGCGTGGCGCTGCTGATCCCCATCACCTTCTTCATGGACCCGGTGCCGGCGATCGCGGCGATCGCCGCGCTGGCGGCGATGGCGATCTTCGCCGGCGACGTGCCCGGCACGCTGTTGCGCATTCCCGGCACCCCGGCTTCGGCCGCCTATGTCGAGGATGGCTATGCCATGACCCGGGCCGGGCGGCCGGAACGCGCGCTCGGCCTGTCCATGGTGTCGGCCTGCATCGGCGGGACCATCGGTGTCCTGTTGTTGATGCTGGCGGCGCCGCTGCTCGCGCGGTTCGCCACGAACTTCTCGTCCGTCGAGTATTTCTGGCTGGCCATTCTGGGCCTGAGCTGCGCGGCGGTGATCTCGTCGGGCTCCGCGCTGAAGGGCATCCTGTCGGTGCTGTTCGGCCTGTGGGTGGCGATGATCGGGATCGACACCGTCGCCGGGCAACCGCGCTATACCTTCGGGTCGGTGGAGCTGATGGGCGGCGTCAGCTTCATTCCCGCGATGATCGGGATGTTTGCGCTGCCGGAAGTGCTGCGCAACATCACGGCCCAAGCGCAGGAGCGGCATCCGCCGGTCATGGGGCCGATCTTTCCGGGCCTGGGAACGACCCTATGGCGGCGGCGCGCCAATGTGCTGCGCGGCGGCCTAACGGGCTCGCTGATCGGCGCCTTGCCGGGGGCCGGCGCGGACATTGCCGCGTGGGTTGCCTATGCGGTGGCCAAGCGCCGCTCCAAGACGCCGGAGAAGTTCGGCCAGGGCCATGACGAAGGGATCGTCGAAGCCGGCGCGGCCAACAACGGCGCGCTGTCCAGCGCCTGGGTGCCGACGCTGGTGTTCGGCATCCCCGGCGACAGCATCACCGCCATCGTCATCGGCGTCCTGTACCTCAAGGGGCTGGAGCCCGGGCCGATCATCTTCATCCGCACGCCGGAGCTGGTCTACGCCATCTTCCTGGCCTTCCTGCTGGCCAACCTGCTGCTGATCCCGTTCGGCTGGGCGATCATCAAGGCGTCGCGCCAGTTGCTGCGGGTGCCGTCGGCCTATTTCACGCCGGTCGTGCTGGCCTGCTGCATCGTCGGCAGCTTCGCCATCAACAACACCGCCTTCGGGGTGCTGACCATGCTGGCCTTCGGCCTGGTCGGCTGGTTCTTCGAGGAGAACGGTATCCCGCTCGCCCCGGCTATCCTGGGCATCGTTCTGGGCGGGGTGCTGGAGTTCAACTTCGTCACCTCGATGCTGATCTCCCAGGGCGACGTCATGGTCTTCTTCTCGCGCCCCGTCGCGATCCTGCTGGCCGTCGCGGTGGCGCTGGCGTGGACGGTGCCGATCGTTCGGGCCTTGCGGGCGCGGCGCACGGCCAGATCATGAAGATCATCGACGCCCATCACCATTTTTGGGACCCGGACGCGAACTATCACCCCTGGTTGCGCGACGAGCCGATGATCGCCTTCCGATACGGCGACTATGGGCCGATCCGCCGGCGCTTCCTGCCGGAGGACTACGACCGGGTCAGCGCCGGCTGGGACGTCGCGGCGACCATCACCATGGAAGGGGAATGGGACCCGGCCGATCCGGCCGGCGAGGCGCTGTGGATGCAGCGGCTCGCCGACAGCCAAGGACGCCCCGCCGCCCATGTCGCCCAGGCCTGGCTGGACCGGGACGATCTGACCGCCGTCCTGAAGACCTATGCGGACCTGCCCCTCGTTCGCTCGGTGCGCCACAAGCCGCGGGCCAATCCGCGGCCGGGCGGTCCGCCGGGCGGCATGACCGACGTCGCGTTCCGCGACGGCTTCAAGCGGCTCGGCGACCACGGCCTGGCCTTCGACCTCCAGACGCCCTGGTGGCATCTCCACGAGGCCGTCGACCTGGCCGCCGCCAGCCCGCAAACCCCGATCATCCTCAACCATGCCGGGCTGCCGGCGGACCGGTCGGAAAGCGGGTTGGCGGTGTGGCGTACGGCGATCGCTGCCTTTGCCGCCTTGCCCCAGGCGCGCATCAAGATCTCCGGCCTCGGCCTTCAAGGCGGGCCATGGCGGATCGACCACAACCGCGAGATCATCCGCACCTGCATCGACACTTTTGGTGCCGAGCGGGCCATGTTCGCGTCGAACTTCCCGGTCGACGGCCTGTGCGGATCGTTCGACACGATCTATTCGGGGTTCAGGTCGGTCGCCGAGACGTATGCGCCGGCCGCCCAAGCGCAGCTTTTCTGGAGGACGGCGGCCGAGACCTACCTCTCGACGGGGACCTGACGCGCGGGCGCCCTTGCGCCGATGCGCAGCCGTTGCCGGTCTTAGATCAGTCCAGGGCGGCGAACTGCCATTTCGGGGCGCCGCAATCCGGGCAGAACCAGCCGCCCGGCAGGTCCTGGAAGCGCGTGCCGGGCGGGAAGCCCCGGTCCGGATCGCCGACCGCGGGATCGTAGACGTAAGGGCTGCAATCCGGCTCCACGCAGATGTAGCGTGAGTCGGGGTTGTCCGAATAGACGGGTTCCCGAGCCGCCGCGGCCGCCGGCAGGGTGAGCACGCTCGTCGCGGCAAGCCGTAGCAGTTGGCGGCGGGTCGGGGTGAATTGGGGCTGCATCGCCATCTCCGGATGCGGGATCGCCGGGTCGTATCCACGCCCCATCGTCCTGCCGCAGACGCGCGCCCGCCGCGATGCGCTGCGTCAAGCCGCGCGCAACCGTCATCATAATTTCATCGACCGGGCGGGGTGCCACCGGCGAAGAAGCTGATGACGGCGTAGCGCCGGCCGGCGGTGACCGGGCGAACGGCGTGCAAGAGCGCGCAGGAGAAGACGACCGCCCCGCCGGCCAGCGGCGCATAGCGCTCCGGCCCGTATTCCGGGAAGACGAGATCGCCGCCCGCATAGCCGCCGGTATTGAGGTTGATCGTCAGCGCATAGCGGCGATGGGCGGCATCGGGCGTCGTGTTGTCGCGATGTGGCGAGAAATGGCCACCCGTTTCGCCATCGTATCGAACGATCTTGAAGGCCTCGTGGCGGGTCAGCGGAAAGTAGAAGGCGCGGGCCAGCTCCGGCACCAAGCGCCGCGCCAGGGCGGCGGTCAGCGCGCCGGCCAAGGCCGGATCGCGGAGCGTGTGGTCCTGACGGATCTTGGCGGTGGGGTCGGCCACCAGCCCCGGCTTGCCGTCCACCGGTCGCAGCATGCCAGAGGCTGTGTTGTCGGCGTCATGCGCGGCGATCAGCGCCTCGCAGAGATCCGGCGCCAGCACCCCGGGCACGATCAGCACCGGCGCGGTTCGGCCGACCGTCGTGGGCTCGTCCCAAGCCAGCGCGGCGAGCCGTCCGGCGGCGGCGGACAGCGTGCCGGCATCGGTTGCGTCGACGATCTCCACGACCCTGAGCGCGGGGTCGAGCACGAACGCGACGGCCGGCGCGTCGGCGTCGCCGACAAGATGCCGGGTCACCGCCCCATCGCTGTCGACCAGGTCGTCGCTCTCGGCGGTCGCGTCGCCCGGCGCCAGCAGCCGCACCACCGTTCCATCAGTCTTGGGCACGGATGCTGCGCCCGACCCGACGATGAGAAGGACAGGACGTCCGCAATAGGTCTCATAGAAGCCGACCGCGCGGCCGTTCGGGTCGCGGCGGGTGAAGTCGATCAGGCGGTCGCCCGGTGCCGGGCTTGGCGGTCGCGCGTCCGGCATCGGCGATATCCTCCAACAGAACGCTGGGTTGGAAAAAAAGAAAGGGGGTGGCCCGTTTCCGAGCCACCCCCTTTAAGGGGAAAACGTCGATCGATGAAAGGCGCTTAGCCGCCGATCTCGCCGCCGTCGTCCTTGATGATGGCCACCACCGACGGGCGCGGCGGGATGCCTTCCTGGAAGTCCGGCCAACGGGTCGCCGGATCCTCGAAGGTCGAGTCGCGCTCGAAGCCCGGGAAGTGCTGCGTGCCGTCGGTGGCGACATGCTGCACGGCGACGAACAGGGTGGTGACGTCCGGGGTGAACTTCGGACCGCACATCTCCGCCCCGACCGGCACGCGGAAGAACATCCGGCCCGTGCCGCGCAGGTCGCCTTCGGTCTCAACCGCCCACACGCCGTCGGCGGTGCCGCTGTTGGAGGCCCAGCCGCCGCCCTGGTCGGTGGAGATCCACATCCGCCCGCGGGCGTCGAAGGCGACGTTGTCGGGGTTGGCGAACCAGCCGTTTTCCGACGTCGCCGGGTTGAAGGTGGCGCCGACCGCGCCGTCCGACGGGTCGCCGCACTGGACCAGGATGTTCCAGTCGAAGGTCGTGGCCGCGTGATCCTCGCCCGCCGGGGTCAGTTCCACGATGTGGCCCCATGCGTTCTCCGCCCGCGGATTGGCGGCATCGACCTGGTCGGCCGTCCGGCGGGTGTTGTTGGTGAGCATCACATAGACCTTGTTGGTCGCCGGGTTGGCCTCGACGTCCTCTGGACGGTCCATCGGGGTGGCGCCCAGCAGATCCGCCGCCGCGCGCGCCATGATCACCACATCGGCCTGGCTGTTGAAGCCGTTCTCGGCCGTCAGCGGGCCCTCGCCATGGACCAGGGCCAGCCACTCGCCGGTGCCGTCGCCGTCGAAGCGCGCGACGTACAGCGTGCCTTCGTCCAGCAGGTCCATGTTGGCCGCCCGGTCGTCGGCGTTGAAGGTGCCGGCGGTGATGAACTTGTAGAGGTACTCGAACCGCTGGTCGTCGCCGCTGTAGACGGCGACACGGCCGTCGCCGTTGACGATGACCTCGGCGTTCTCGTGGCGGAATCGGCCCAGCGCGGTGCGCTTCTTCGGCGTGGAGGCAGGGTCGAACGGGTCGACCTCGACGACATAGCCAAAGCGATTGCCCTCATTGGCTTCCTTGGTGACGTCGAAGCGGTCGTGATACTGGCCCCAGGCGTACCACTTGCCCGGCAGACCGTACCGGTCGAAGTTCGCGAACTCCGGGTGATCCTCGGCCAGATCACCCCAGAAATAGCCGTGGAAGTTCTCTTCCGCCGACAGGAAGGTGCCCCACGGGGTCTGACCGCCGGCGCAGTTGTTGATGGTGCCGATCACCCGGGTGCCGGTGTCGTCGGTCGAGGTCTTCAGACGGTCGTGGCCGGCGGCCGGACCGGTCAGCGCCATCTCGGTGCCCAGCGCGGTCAGGCGGCGCGCGTATTCGCTGTCCGGCACCACCTGCCAGGACCCGCCGTCCTTGCGGATCTCGATCACCGAGGCGCCGTGGGCGGCCATCTCGATGTCGACCAGATCCTTGGTCATGTTGGTGAACTCTTCATCGGACTTGCCGACGCCGGGGAACATGACCTCTTCGTTCGTGTACTCGTGGTTCACGAACATGATGCCGTGGTCGCTGGCGTCGCCGTCGGGCAGGCCGATATAGCCGATGAAGTCGTTGTTGTAGCCGAACTGCTGGGACTGCGCCTCGGCCGACTGGTTCATCGGATCGAAGGCCGGCGCGCCCGGCACCACCGGGTCGCCCCAGCGAATCAGCACATCCGCCGTGTAGCCCGGGGCGACGTGGTGGGTCTCGTCGACACCGTGGGAGATCTCGTCGAAGGTGAAGCTGCCGGCCTGGGCCTTCGCCTCCTGGCTCGACAGCGCCAGCGGCGCCGCGATCGCGGTGGTCGCGGAAACGGCGAGCGCGCCGCGCATCATGTCGCGCCGGCCGAATCGCGCGTTGATGACGTCGCCCATGGTCGGAGCGGTCGAACGGTTGACCGGAATGTCGTCCGATGCCTCGAACGCGGCCGAACGCGTCGGGTACGCCGAAAAGTCACGGGTATCCATGAGTTGATCCTCTCCCCTGTCGTGAGCTGGCGGTGCGGTCTTCGGACAAGACGCAAGCGATGGGCGCCAACGAACGAACGGCGTTTTAGGCCGTTCGGCTGGGCGCGACCATAGAGCCGCCTCGTGACGGTTTTGTTACGCTTCCGTGATGGCGGAGTGATTTATCCTGCCGCCTCGTCGCAACGGACAAAGCGCCGCAGAAATCGTCGGCGGGACTCGGTCGGGCGAGGGTCGTGGAAAAATTTCCCGCGAGATCGGTGATCGGCTATCCCGGCCCTTGCGTAGAAGGGAGCGACAGATGCGGCACAGGCCGCCTGCGGTGTCGAGCGGCCGAGTAGCGCGCCGCCACCGCTGGACAGAGAGGTTGGATCCGTCGATGACCGTGGAGATGGCAGGAGACACTGCCGGGACCGCCCGGTTGGCCCTGGGCCGGCGCCGGCTGATGGCCGGGGCGCTGGCAACCGGTGGCATGGCGTTCGGTGCCGGGCTCGCCTGGCCGACAGGGGCCCACGCGGCGGGCATTCCGCCCGCGGAGCGTATGCCCTTTGCGGTGCGCCGCGGCGACGACTTCATCGGCCAGCATACGGTCAGCTTCCGCCGCGACGGCGCGCGGGTCGAGGTGGCGGTGGAGGCGGCGTTCGAGGTCAAGATCGCCTTCATTACCGCGTGGCGCTACCGCCACCAGAACCGCGAGGTCTGGGAGGGCGGCCGTCTGATCTCCGTCGACAGCGTCACTTACGACGACGGCACCGATCTGCGCGTGACCGCGCGGGCGACCGCGTCGGGGCTGGAGGTGGAGGGGCGCGATGGCCGCTTCACCGCGCCGGCCGACACCCTGTCGACGAGTTGGTGGAATGCCGACGTGGTCAACCGCAGCCAAGTGCTGGACACCCAGAATGGCGTGCTGCGCAGCTTCCGCGCCAACCCGGGGCCGTGGGAGACGGTGACCGCCGCCGGGCGTCCGGTGCGCGCGCGCGGCTACACGCTGAGCGGCGATTTCGACCTGAGGATCTGGTACAGCGACCAGGACCAGTGGGTGAAAATGCGCTTCGACGCGCGCGGCGAGCCGGTGGACTACCGCCTGCAGCCCAACGGCGCCGTCCTGGTGGGCGCCAGCTAAGGCGCCCGAGGTCGGCAGGGCGACGGCGCCGGCCGGTTTCCCCACCTCATCTCGTGCAAGCGATTGAAGGCCGGGTGGCCCTCTAGGCCGCCCGGCCGTCCCTGACGGAGCGCCATCGTGTCCTCCCCCGACCGGCGGCTGCGCGTGGTCTTGGGCGACCAGCTCTCGCCAAGACTGTCCGCGCTCGACGGCCTCGACCCCGCGCGCGACCGCGTCTTGATGATGGAGGTCGCGGACGAGGCGACCTATGTCCCCCATCACCCGAAGAAGATCGCCTTCCTGTTCGCGGCGATGCGCCATTTCGCGGAGGCGCTGCGGGCCGACGGGATCGATGTCGACTATGTGCGGCTGACGGATCCGGCCAACACCGGCTCTTTCACCGGCGAGGTCGCGCGCGCGGTCGCCCGCCACGGCGCCGGCGCCGTGATCGCCACGGAGCCCGGGGAGTGGCGGGTTGCCGAGGCGATGGCGGCTTGGTCGGCTGAGATCGGGGTTCCGGTGGAGATCCGCGAGGATACGCGCTTTCTGTGCGCCCGCGGCGACTTCGCCGCCTGGGCGGCCGGCCGGCGCAGCCTACGCCTGGAGCCATTCTATCGGATGATGCGCCGCCGCTACGGCGTGCTGCTGGACGACGCCGGGCAGCCGGTCGGCGGCCAATGGAACTACGATGCGGAGAACCGCAAGGCGCTGCCCGCCGGCCTCGCGCCGCCCGCGCCGGTGCCGGTGGCGCCCGATGCGGTGACGGCGGCGGTGCTGGACTTGGTCGGCCGCCGGTTCGGCCACCATTTCGGGCGGCTCCATCCCTTCGGCTTCGCGGTCACCCGCGCCGACGCCGAGGCCGCGTTCGAGCGGTTCGTGGAGACGGCGCTGCCCCGGTTCGGCGACTATCAGGATGCGATGCGGACGGGCGAGCCCGTCCTGTTCCATTCGGTCATCGCGCTCTATCTGAATGCCGGCCTGCTCGATCCCCTGACGGTCGTTCGGCGGGTGGAGGCGGCATGGCGCGACGGCGCGGTGCCGCTGAACGCCGCGGAAGGGTTCATCCGCCAGATCCTGGGCTGGCGGGAATATGTGCGGGGCATCTACTGGCACTTCATGCCCGGCTATGCGGAGACCAACGCGCTGGACGCCCATAACCCGCTGCCCGATTTCTACTGGACGGCGGACACGGAGCTGAACTGCCTGGCCCAGGTGATCGGCCAGACGCGCGACGAGGCCTATGCCCACCACATCCAGCGGCTGATGGTCACCGGCAACTTCGCCCTGCTCGCCGGGGTCGAGCCGGCCGAGGTCTGCGCGTGGTACTTGGCGGTCTACGCCGATGCCTATGAATGGGTGGAGCTGCCGAACACCCATGGCATGGCGCTCTATGCCGATGGCGGGCGGATGGCCAGCAAGCCCTATGCCGCCAGCGGCGCCTATATCGATCGGATGTCCGACTACTGCCGCGATTGCCGCTACGATGTGCGGCAGAAGACGGGGCCGGATGCCTGCCCGTTCAACCTGCTCTATTGGGACTTCCTGATGCGCAACCAGTCCCGCCTGGCGGGCAATCCCCGCCTCGCCATGCCCTACCGGACCTTGGCGCGCATGACGCCGGCGCGGCGCGCACAGATCCGGACGGAGTCCGGCCGGTTCCTCGACGGGCTGTTCGCCGCGGCGCCGCCGCGCGCTGCCGCCGGCGGTTGACGGGAAGGGGACGCCGATGAGCATGGCGGTTCGACCGGCCGACGGCATCGCCTGGGTCACCGGCGCCTCCACGGGCATCGGCCGAGAGGTGGCGGTGGCCCTGGCGCGCGCCGGCTGGCGGGTGGCGGCGACCGCCCGCAGCGCGGAGACGCTGGCCGAGCTGGCGCGCGCTCAGCCCGGCATTGTGGCCGTCCCGGTCGACATCACCGACCGCGCGGCCCTGCGCGCCGTGGTAGACCGCCTGGAGCGGGAGGAGGGCGGTATTGCGCTGGCCATCCTGAACGCCGGCACCTATGTGCGCGACCGGGCGGAAGACCTGGACGAGGCGGCGTTCGCGCGGACCATCGACCTGAACCTGATGGCGACCGTGGCGTGCGTCGCGGCGCTGATGCCGGGCTGGCTGGCGCGGCGGCGCGGTCAGCTCGCCATCGTCTCCTCCGTCGCCGGGTATCGCGGGCTGCCGGGGGCGCTGTCTTACGGCGCCAGCAAGGCCGCACTGATCAATTTCAGCGAGTCGCTGCGCTTCGACTTCGACCGGCTGGGCCTGAAGGTCCAGGTGATCAATCCCGGCTTCGTGCGCACCCCGCTGACCGACAAGAACGACTTCCCCATGCCGTTCATCATCGAGGCCGACGACGCCGCGCGCCGGATCCTGCAGGGGCTGGCGCGCGACCGGTTCGAGATCGCCTTCCCGGGCCGCTTCGTGCAGATCCTCAAGCGGCTGCGCTGCCTGCCCTATGGGCTCTATTTCGCGCTGGTCGGCCGGCAGACCGGGGCGCGCAGGGGACAGGACCCCTCGTGAGCGACGGGCCGACGATCCTGTGGTTCCGTCAGGATTTGCGCCTGGCGGATAACCAAGCCGCGGCCGCGGCGCTGGCCGGCGGCGGCCCGGTCGTGCCGGTCTTCATCCTGGATGACGACACGCCGGGCGACTGGCGTCCGGGCGGTGCGTCGCGCTGGTGGCTGCACCACAGCCTGTCGCGATTGGGCGAGGCGCTGGCGGCGCGCGGCAGCCGGCTGATCCTGGCGCGCGGCGTCGCGGGGCCGGTGCTCGACCGGCTGGTCGCGGCGACCGGGGCGGTGCGGGTGGTGTGGACCCGCTGCTACGAGCCGGCGGCCATCCGGCGCGACACGGCGGTCAAGGCGGCGCTGAAGGCCCGCGGCGTGGCGGCGGAGAGCCATCCCGGCGCGCTTCTGTTCGAGCCCTGGACCGTTACCACCGCGGGCGGCACGCCCTATCGCGTCTATACCCCGTTCTGGCGCGCCTGCCGGGCCGCGGGGGTGGCAGGTAGCCCCGTTCCGGCACCGGAACGGCTGCCGGCACCGGCGGCCTGGCCGGAGAGTGAGGCGCTGGACGCCTGGGGATTGCGGCCCACCGCCCCGGACTGGTCGGGTGGCCTGGCGGCGGCCTGGACCCCCGGCGAGGACGGGGCACAGGCGCGCCTCGCCACCTTCCTCGACCGGCCGCTCGGCCGCTATGCCGACCAACGCGACCGCCCGGACCTGCCCGGCACCTCCGGTCTGTCCCCGCATCTGCATTGGGGCGAGATCGGGCCTCGCCAGATCTGGCGGGCCGTGGAACACCGGGTCGACTCCGGCCGTCTCGACGGCAAGACGGCGCAGGCGGAGAAATTCCTGAAGGAGATCGTCTGGCGCGAATTCTCCTACAATCTGCTCTACCATTTCCCGGAGATCGCCGACACGCCGCTGGATGCGCGCTTCGCCGCGTTCCCGTGGCGCACGGACGACGCGGCGCTTGCCGCCTGGCAGCGGGGCCGCACCGGCTATCCGATCGTCGATGCCGGCATGCGCCAGCTCTGGGCGGTGGGGTGGATGCACAACCGGGTGCGGATGATCGTGGCGTCGTTCCTGGTGAAGCATCTCCTCTTGCCCTGGCAGGCGGGGGAGGCGTGGTTCTGGGATACGCTGGTCGATGCGGACCTCGCCTCCAACGCGGCGAGCTGGCAATGGGTGGCGGGTTGCGGCGCCGATGCCGCGCCCTATTTCCGGATCTTCAATCCGGTGCTGCAGGGCTGCAAGTTCGACCCCGACGGCACCTATGTTCGACGCTGGGTTCCGGAACTCGCCACCCTCGACACCGCCTGGCTGCACGCCCCGTGGGAGGCGCCGGCGGGCACGCTCGACCGGGCGGGGATCCGGCTAGGCCGTGACTATCCGCAGCCGATCGTCGACCACCGGTCGGCGCGGGCGCGGGCGCTGGCGGTGTTCGAGCAGATCAAGTCGCGACCGGACCCGGCGGCCGCCGGGCCGGGACCTCAGAACAGACGGACGGGCACATGAGAGTTGCGGTCATCGGTGCGGGGATCGCCGGTCTCGGGGCCGCCTGGGCGCTGGCGCGGCGCCACGAGGTGGTGCTGTACGAGGCGGCGGAGAGCCTGGGCGGCCACGCCAACACCGTCGTGGTGGAGGAGCCCGGCGGGACCGGCCCGATCGCCGTCGACACCGGCTTCATCGTGCTGAACGACCGGACCTATCCCAATCTCAGGGCGTTGTTCGCCCGGCTCGGCGTGGCGACGCGCGACACCAACATGTCCTTTGCCGTCAGCCTGAACGGCGGGCGCACGGAGTATAGCGGCGACGGGATCGCCGGGCTGTTCGCCCAGAAGCGCAAGATGCTGTCGCCGCGCCATTGGGGCATGATCCGCGACCTGCTGCGCTTCTACCGCGAGGCGCCGGGGACGGTCGACGATCCGGCCTGGTCCGGCGCGACGCTGGGCCAGTATCTGGCGGAGGGACGCTACAGCCGCAGCTTCCTCGACGACCATTTGCTGCCGATGTCGGCGGCCATCTGGTCGTGCACCAGCCAGGAGGTGCTGGGCTTCCCGCTGGCCAGTTATGTCCGCTTCTGCGTCAACCATGGCCTGCTGCAGCTTCGCGGCCGGCCGCAATGGATGACGGTGGACGGTGGCAGCCGCCGCTATGTCGATGCCGTGGCCGGCGACTTCGCCGGGGAGATCCGCCTGTCGACGCCGGTCGCCCGGGTGGCGCGCGCCGCCGGTGCCATGATCGTCGACGACCATCGCGGCGGGCAGGATCGCTTCGACGAGGTCGTGCTGGCCTGCCATGCGGACCAGGCGCTTGCCCTGATCGACGGGCCCGACCCGGCGGAAGCGGCGGTGCTGGGATCGTTCCGCTACTCCAACAACGGCGCGGTGCTGCATCAGGACCGCCGGTTGCTGCCGCGGCGCGAGCGGGTGTGGTCGTCCTGGAACTATATGGGCGGTCCCGGCCCCGGCGGTGGCCGCGACGTCTCCGTCAGCTATTGGATGAACCGGTTGCAGGGGCTGACCAGCCGCCGGCCGCTGGTCGTCTCGCTCAATCCGCTGATCGAGCCGGACCCCGCCCTGGTGCATGGCGCCTACACCTACGCCCATCCGATCTTCGACGATGCCGCGATCACCGCGCAGCGCCGGCTGGGCGCGATCCAGGGCCAGGCGGGCTTGTGGTTCTGCGGCAGCTATTGCGGCCACGGCTTCCACGAGGATGGGTTGGCCGCCGGGCTGGCGGTCGCGGAAGGGCTGGGCGCGCCGCGGCCCTGGCAGGTCGCCGACGTGTCGCCGGCCTTCGCGCATGCCAGCCAGCGATCCGCCCGCCTTGCGAACGCCGCGGCCTGATCGCTAGCGTAATGATTATGTCCTCGGCCGAGACCGCAACCGCCGTGCCCCTACCGGCCGCGACCGGCACGCTGGATGTCGCGGGTGCCCCGGCGCCGGTGGCGCCGCCGGGGCTCTATTTCGGGCGCGTCATGCATCGTCGGCTGCAGCCGGTGCGCCACCGCTTCGACTACCGGGTGGTATCGGTGCTGCTGGACGTCGACCGGCTGGTGGAGACGGCGGCGGATCTCAGCCTGTTCTCGCTCGACCGGTTCAACCTGTTCTCCTTCCACCGGCGCGATCACGGGCCGCGGGACGGCTCGCCGCTGAGGCCCTGGATCTCGCAGAAGATGGCCGAAGCCGGGGTGGCGGACGATGGCGGGCCGGTGCGCATGCTGTGCTTCCCGCGCATGCTGGGCTACGTCTTCAACCCGATCACCCTCTACTACTGCCACGCCCGCGACGGCCGGCTGACGGCGATGCTGTACGAGGTCGCCAACACCTTCGGCGGACGCCACACCTATCCGCTGGCGGTGGACCCGGCTGCGGCGCCCGGACGGCCGGTCACCCATGGCTGCGCCAAGGCGTTCTACGTCTCGCCCTTCATCGGCATGACCTCGGACTACCGCTTCCGCACCGACCGGCCGGGCGATCGGGTCAACTTCCTGATCCGCCAGTCGGTGCCCGACGGCGAATGCCTGATCGCCACGCTGACGGCGGAGCGCCGGCCGCTCACCGACCGCTGGCTGGCGCGCGCGGCGGCGACCCGGCCGCTGGCCACCTGGAAGGTGATCGCCGGCATCCATTTCGAGGCGCTGCGCCTGTGGCGCAAGGGCGCACCCTTTCATCCCCGCCGGCCGCATCAGGGACCGGACGTCCCGCCCGGCACCCTTCCGCGGGACCCCCGACCGCTGGCCAGACCGTCGAAGTGAGCGCGTGACATGACCACCGATAACCGGACCGGACCCCATCGACCGACCGCGACGCTGGGCGGCTGGGGACCGTCCCCCTTGTTCCGCCTGTTCCTCGGCCTGGGCGAGCGGTTCGATACGGGCACGCTGACCGTGGAACTGCCGGGCGGCCTGGTCCGCCGGCTGGGCGGCGCGCGGCCGGGGCCGGAGGCGCATCTGGCGATCCACCACCCGCGCCTCGCCCGGCGCTTCCTGCTGCGCGGCAATCTCGGCTTCTGCGAGGCCTATATCGACGGCGACTGGTCGAGCCGGGATGTCGAGGCGCTGTTCCGCTTCTTCCTGGTGAACCAGGAGCGGGTCGCCGAAGAGATGCGCGGCCGGCCCTGGATCCGGGCGCTGACCTGGCTGCGCCACGCGATGCGGCGGAACACGCGGGCCGGCTCCCGCCGCAACATCGCCCAGCACTACGACCTCGGCAACGAGTTCTACGCGCGCTGGCTCGACCCCTCGATGACCTACTCATCCGCGGTCTTCGACAGCCCGGCGATGGCCCTACAGGCGGCCCAGCGGCGCAAATACGCGCTGCTCGCCGACCGGCTGGAGCTGGTGCCGGACCAGCGGGTGCTGGAGATCGGCTGCGGCTGGGGCGGCTTCGCGGAATACGCCGCCGGCGAGCGCGGCGCGCAGGTCACCGCGATCACCGTCAGCCAGGCCCAGCACGATTTCGCGCGCCGCCGCATCTTCGAGGCGGGGTTGGCCGAGCGGGTCGACGTGCGCCTGCAGGACTACCGCGACACCACCGGCCGCTTCGACGCCGTCGCGTCGATCGAGATGTTCGAGGCGGTGGGCGAGCGCTACTGGCCGCGCTTCTTCGCCACGGTGTCCGACCGGCTGGGGGAGGCGGGGCGGGCCGCCTTGCAGATCATCACCATCGATGACGCGCATTTCGCGCAGTACCGCCGCAGCGCCGACTACATCCAACGCTATATCTTTCCCGGCGGCATGCTGCCGTCCTTGCCGATGCTCGACCGGTTGAGCCGCGGGGCGGGGCTGGAGATGGTCGACACGGCCGGCCTCGGCGCGCACTACGCGCGCACGCTCAGGGACTGGAACAGCCGCTTCCAGGCGGCCTGGGGCGAGATCGCCCAGATGGGCTTCGACCTGCGCTTCAAGCGGATGTGGGAGCAGTACCTGCATTACTGCGCCGCCGGCTTCACGGTCGGTCGGATCGACGTCCACCAGGTCGCCCTGCGCAAGGGCTGAACGGCCGGCCCGGGCCGCTGGCTCGGTATCGGCGCCGATGCGGGGAAGGCACCGTCCGTCATGACCTCGGGTCGCCAACCGCGCCGGGTGCTGCTGGCCTATGCCGCGCCGGCCATCCCGCTGGCTGCGTTGTCGCTGCCCGCCTACATCTTCATGCCGACCTTCTATGTGGAGAGCCTGGGCCTCGGCCTCGGCGCCGTCGGGGCGGTGCTGCTGGCGGCCCGGCTGTGGGACGTCGTCACCGATCCGCTGGTCGGCGTGCTGTCCGACCGTATCGGCTGGCGCTGGGGGCGCCGCCGGCCCTTGGTGATCGCCGGGTTGCCGCTGGTGGCGCTGGCGGTGTGGATGCTGTTTCGCCCGCCCGACGATGCGGGCCTGGTCCATCTGGTCGGCTGGTCCTTCGTGCTGCATCTCGGCTGGACCTTGATGATCCTGCCGCTGAGCGCCATGGGGGCCGAGCTGTCGGCGGACTACAACGAGCGCAGCCGGATCGCCGGCTACCGCGAGGCCGCCGTTCTGGTCGGCACCGTGGTCGCGTTGGCCCTGCCGGTGGTGGTCGGCGGGGCGGGCGTGCCGGCCGGCCAGGCGCTGTCCATCGTCGCCGCCTTCGTGGTGGTGGGCCTGCCGCTGGGCGTGCTGGCCTTCGCCGCGGCGGTGCCCGACCCGCCGGTGGTGGAGGAATGGCGCCGGCCGTCGGGCGGGCTGGCCGTGCTGTGGGGCAATCGGCCGCTGCGTCGGCTGATCGCGGCGCATCTGGTCAACAGCACGGCGAACGCGCTGCCGGCGACCCTGTTCCTCCTGTTCGTCACCCATGGCCTGGGGCTGGCCGAGCAGGCCGGCGCCTTCCTGTTGATCTATTTCGTCGCTGGCATCGCGGCGGTACCGCTGTGGGTGTGGCTCGGCCGCCGGCTCGGCAAGCATCGTGCCTGGGCGCTGGCGATGCTGATCGCCTGCGGGGCCTTCGTGCTGGTGCCGTTTCTTGGGCCCGGCGCCGGCCTCGCCTTCGCCCTGATCGTCGTGGTGACGGGGTTGTGCCTGGGCGCGGACCTGGTGTTGCCCTCCGCCATCCAGGCCGATGTCGTCGATGTCGACCGGCTGATGAGCGGGCATCGCCGCGCCGGCCTCCTGTTCGCGCTGTGGGGCATGATCACCAAGCTGTCGCTGGCGCTGGCGGTCGGCATCGCGTTCCCGCTGCTCGACGTCGCGGGTTTTCAGGAGCAGGGCGACAATTCGCCCGAGGCGCTGCTGGCGCTGGCGCTGCTCTACGCGGTCCTACCGGTGATCCTGAAGCTGATTGCCATCGTACTGATGCGCGACTATCCAATCACCGCCCAACGTCAACAGGCTTTGCAACGGGATTTGGCGGGCGGCGGCGAAGGTTAGCGGGCGTGAGCGCAAAGCGAGCGATGCGTGGATCGTCCTGTTTTATTCGTTTTCTTAGGAATTGTGCTGGCGGAGTGCGAAGGCATGAAGATCGAGGATTTCGAAGGCCGGGCGCCGGCCTTCCTGCCGGAAGAGTTCTTCGACGGGCAGACGCGGGCCTGGGGTATGTTCCAGGACCGGTTCGGCCGGGTGCGCCGGCAGTTCACCGTCGACATCGCCGGGGAGTGGGACGGCGAGACGCTGACCCTGGTCGAGGACTTCGTCTATGACGACGGGGAGACCGAGCGGCGCGTCTGGACGATCCGCAAGCGCGGGCCGCGGCGCTATGAGGGCCGGGCCGACGGGGTGATCGGCGTGGCGCGCGGTCGGCAGGCCGGCAATGCGATGAATTGGGCGTACGACTTTGGCCTGCGCCTCGGCAACCGGACGCTCAAGGTGCATTTCGACGACTGGATGCTGCTGCAGCCGGACGGCGTGATGATCAACCGCGCCACCGTGTCGAAGCTCGGCTTCACCTTGGGTCAGGCAACCATCTTCTTCCGGCGCCCGGCGGCGGCGGATGCCCCAGGCGCGGTCTTCTCGCCGCCGGACGGGATGTCGGTCGCCGCGGAGTAGGGACCGGCGCTAACGTGAAGGGTGCTCGCCCTGTGCCAACCGCCCGCCCAGGGTGACCACCAGGACCGCCAGGATAATGGCGCTGAGCCACCAGGCCTGCCACGCGCCATAGGCGACGTTGAGCATGGTCAGGAGCGCCGCGGCGAGGGCGATGTCGGCGCCATCGGCCCGGCGGGACTGCCACAGCCGTCGGCCGACGGCGAAGATGACGGCCAAGAGGACGGCGATCCCCACCAGGCCCAGCTCCAACCAGATCTGCAGGATCAGGCTGTGCGGGTGCAACGGGATGACCGACTGACCGGCTTCCTGGAAGGCCGAGACGTCGTCCTCGTTGGCCAGATGGCGCGAGGCGTCGAAGCCATGGCCGAGGATCGGCCGCTCGCCCGCCCGCTCCGCGGCGAAATGCCAGATCTCCACGCGATGCTGGGCGCTGGTCGGCAGGACCGGCGCTTCGGAGAGGCCATTGGCGTAGAGCTGGCCCGCGATCGGGATCGCCGCGACGGCGGCGGTGACGGCGACGGCGGCGAGGGTTCCCAGCACCGCCCGACGGCCGACCAGGACCGCGGCGGCCCAGGCCAGCAGCCCCGCCACCATCCCGGCCTGGGCGGATTGGCTGGGGCTGGAAAAGGCAAGCCAGGCCCCGATGGCGAGCGCCAGCCCACCCGCCAGCGTGCGCAGCGCCGGTGGCCGGTGGTGCAGCAGAATAGGCGCCAGCCGCGCCGCGGCGAAGCTGAGCGCGACACAGGCCACCGCCGCCCGGTTGAGCGTGGCATCCGACAAAGTGATGTCGGCGGCGAGGTCGTTGACAGCGCGATAGATCGCCTGGTTGGACAGCAGCTCGACGGCCGAGGTCGCCGCCATGGCGGCCATGGCCACCAAGACCAGGGCGCCGAGCCGCTTGAGCGCGCGCGCCGACAGGCCGGCAATGGCGCGGTCGAGCACGCCGTAGCCGATGGCCAGCAGGGCAAGGTCGAGAAGCGCGCGCGCCGCGTTGCCGGGAACCGGCGTCCAGGCGAGGCTGCCGGCGCCAACCAGCAGGCCCATCGCCAAGGCGCTCCACAGCGCCAGGACCGGCGGTGCGGCGACCGGCTGTCGCGTCCGGTCCGCCATCCATCCCAGCAGCGCCAGCGCCGCCAGCACCGAGACGGTGATCCAGGTCAGTCGCGGGCCGAGGACCAGGAAGGGTCCGGCCGCCAGGATGATCGCCCCGAGCATCAGCCAGAGCGTCGCGATGGTCCGGGTCGGCGGCGCCGCGGCGCGGTCGGCGGCGGCCGGCGGCGGCGGGGAAGGCGGGGGTGGGTGGGTCATCGGTGGCGCCAGCCCATGCCACCGGTAGGGAAGGTCGTCAACCCGACCGTCCGGCCCCACAGGCCAGCGGTGGCCGGCCGGTCATCCGCTTGAAGCTGGCGGGATCGATCGCGCCTTCCGTGCAGATCGTCAGGATGCGGCTGTCCGGGGCGAGACCGATCGCGCGCGCGACCTTCGGGCGCACGGCGATCGCCAGCAACGCGGCCATGCCGGCCGCCCCGCTTTCGCCGGCGATGATCGGCGGATCGCCCTCCACCCCCTCCGCCAGGAGCAGCATCGTCGGGGCGATGGCGTCGTCGGAGATGGTCACGAAGGCGTCGACGCCGTCCTGCAGGATCTCCCAGGCGACCCGCGAAACCTCGCCGCAGGCCAGGCAGCCCATGACCGTGTCGAGCGCGCCGCCGACCCGTGTGGGGCGGGCCGCGGCGGCGCTGGCGGCCAGACACGCCGCCCGCTCCGGCTCCACGACGATCACCTTGGGCCGGCGGGGCCCCAGCGACTGCCAGAGATGCGCGACCACGGCGGCGGCGAACCCGCCGACCCCGCCTTGCAGGAAGATATGCGTCGGCAACGTCCCTTTGGGCAGTTGGTCGAGGATCTCGCCGGCCAGCAGCGAATAGCCGCGCATCACCAGGTTCGGCGTCTCGTTGTCGCCGCCGGCGGAGGTGTCGGGCAGCGATATCCAGCCTTGCGCGCGACAGTCGGCCGCGGCCCGCGCCACGGCCTCGTCATAGACGCCGTCGACCGCGACGATGCGCGCGCCCAGCGCGGCGATGGCGTCGCGCCGCGCCTCGCCGACATGGCGCGGCAGGTAGATCACCGACCGGCAGCCGAACATGCGCGCACCCCAGGCGACGGCGGCGCCATGATTGCCGTCGCTGGCACAGGCGACCACGACGTCGCGCACCAGCGGCCGGGCTTCGCCGGCCACCAGGCTCGCCGCGCTGACCGGTTGGCCCGCGGCTGCGCCGGCAATCCGCTGGAGATGGTGCAGGACCGCGTAGGCGCCGCCCAACGCCTTGAAGCTCTTCAAGCGGAAGCGTTGGCCCTCGTCCTTGCACCACAGCCGGTCGAACCCGAGGCTGTCCGCCAGGCCGGGCAGCGAGACCAGGGGCGTCGGCCGGTAGTCGGGCCAGTTGGTGATTTCGCGGCCGGCGGCCTCGGTATCCGCAAGATCGATGATCTCGCGCTGACGGCGGCCATAGGCGCGGTGGGGATCGGATTGGCCGTTGAGGACGAGAGCGACGGCGACGTCCTGGAAGACCGTGGTCAAGGGGTTCTCCCCGGCAGGCCTGGGGGCGGGGTCACGATGGGCCGGCCAACAGGCCGGTGGCGGCGCCGGGACGGCTCAAGCGGCCCTCAGCGCATGCTCGGCATGCGCCTTGATGGTGTTGGTCATGGCGAAGAAGCCGTTCTGGCGGTTCGGGCTCAGATGCCCGTCCAGACCCAGCTCTGAAAACACCTCGGCGATATCGTGGGACGCGATATAGTCGGCCGGCTGGCCGTCATACGCCGCCAGCAGGATGGCGATCAGCCCGCGCACGATGAAGGCGTCGCTGTCCGCTTGCAGCGCGAGCCGCGGCGGCGGTCCGGCCTGGATGGTGCTGACCAGCCAGACTTGGCTGGTGCAGCCATGTACCTTGTTCGCGTCGACTTTGTGCTCGGCCGGCAGGTTCGGCAGCGTCCGGCCGAGTTCGATCAGATAGGCGAACCGGTCGTCCCAGTCGTCCAGGAAGGTGAAGGTGTCGATGATCTCGTCGAGGTCCATGCCGGCTAATATGGCGCCGCGGCCGGGGCGGGTCCAGCATGCGGGGGATCCCCCGCGCGGCCGGTCATGACGGCCGCGTGGCTGGCCGAGCTGGATACGCCGGCGCTGTTGCTCGATCGCGACCGGCTGACCGCCAACCTGGCGCGCATGCGCCGGCGGCTGGAGGACCACGGCGTGACCCTGCGGCCGCATCTGAAAACCGCGAAATCCCCGGCGGTCGCCCGTCTGGCCGTCGGCGACGGCGGCCCGATCACGGTGTCGACCCTGCGCGAGGCGGAGGGCTTCGCGGCGGCCGGCTTCGCCGACATCACCTACGCCGTCTCCATCACGCCCGCGCGCTTTGCGCGGATGGCCCGGCTGTTGGCGTCGGGCGTCCGGCTGACCGTCGTCACCGACGATGTGACGACCGCGGAGGCGCTGGTTGACTTTGCCGCACGGACGGGGGCGGGGCCGCGCGTGCTGATCGAAATCGACACCGGCGGCCGGCGTGCCGGGGTGACGCCGGAGGACCCGCGGCTTCTGGCCATCGCCGACCGCCTGACGCGCGCGCCCGCGCTGGCGCTGGACGGCGTTCTGACCCATGCCGGGCATGCCTACGACGCCGCCGATACCGAAGCGGTCGCCCGCATCGCGGAGGCGGAACGGGCGGGCGTGGTGCGCGCGGCGGCCCGCCTGGCCGATGCCGGCCATCCGGTGCGGGTGGTCAGCGCCGGGTCGACGCCGACGGCGACGCATGCCCGCCATCTCGACGGCGTGACGGAGATGCGCCCGGGCGTCTACATGTTCCAGGACCTTCAGCAGTTCCTGCTGGGGTCCTGCGCGGAGGCGGATTTGGCGCTCAGCGTCCTGGCGACGGTGATCGGCCACAACCGGGCGGCGGGCAAGATCGTCGTCGATGCCGGGGCGCTGGCGCTGTCGAAGGATCGCGGTGCGGCGCTGCGCGACCCGGCCTTGGGCTACGGTCTCGTCCTGGATGCGGATGGCGGACCATGTCCGGCCGGCCGGTTGGCGGTGCAGGAGCTGCATCAGGAGCATGGCCTGATCCCGGTGGCCGACGACGCGGATTTCGCCGCCCTCGCCGTCGGCAGCCGCGTGCGCATTCTGCCCAACCATGCCTGCATCACCGCGGCCGCCTTCGACCACTATCGGGTGGTGGCCGCCGACGGAACGCTGGAGACCTGGCCGCGGTTCAACGGTTGGTAGAGGACGTGTCCGGGACGGGCGAGCGAGGGGTGGGTGGCTCCCGCACCGGATGCGTCGCCGGCGGTGCAGCATTCGGGGGTTTTCTGCGGATCGACGGTCGATTAGCATGATTACCGAAAGTCGGTCAGAGGGTTGTGCCCGATTTGGACCGGCGGTGAGGGACCACGATTTGGGACGTAGAAGGGGCCATGACCTCGATTGAGGAATTGCGCCGACGGGTCCAGGCGGCACAGTCCACGGTCGGCCAGCTCGGCAGCGAGGGCCGTGAGTACGGCGATCGCCTTTCGGAACTCGTCGACGGCCTCAACCATCGGCTTCGCCGACAGGAAGAGGAACTGACGGTCCTGCGCGCCGAACGCGATCGGCTGGCGCACGAGGCCGGCGACCTGAAGGACATGCTGAACACCCTGCTCGGGGCGGTGGAGCATCGCGGCGGCGAGCCGGGGGACGGCACCATGCGCACGCTCTACGACCGCTTGTCCGACCTGTCCGACGCGCCGGATGACGGCGCCGGCGCGGTTTCGGGCGCGCGACTGCCGGGTCTCGGTATGGCCGCCGACGCGCGGCTTGCCGAGACACCGGCGGCCGCGATTACGCCCGCGGCGCCGGAGCCGCTGGTGCTGGAGGACCCGCTGGCCGGGATCGTCGCCCGACCAGCGGAGGTTGCCGACCGCGACGACGCGACCGACACGCCGGCTGCGGTCGACCTGTCCGAGGCGACGGCCGAGTCGACCGATCCCGCAGCCGAGGCGACGGACGCCACGGTCGAGACGACCGATCCCGCGACCGAGACGACTGACGCCATGGGCGATGCGACGAGCGACGCCCCGGACGACTCGACCGGGACGGCCGCCATGACCGGCACGGTCGATGCGGTGGCCTCGTTGGATGTCGGCATCGACCCGGCCGACCTGGTGTCGGAACCGCCGACCGGGGCGCCGGTCACCGACGCGCCGCTCGCCGGAGAGGCATCGCCCTGGCCGTCGGTCGGCGACGATGATCGATCCGCCGGCGCTGGTGCCAATGTCGGCCGCCCGGACCTGGAGGCCTTGGCGGCCGATGTCGCCGCCGCGGTGGCCGGGCAACTGCCGGGCGGTTCGGACGGCCTGACGCCGCTGGGCGGCGGTGCCGGGCGGCGGGAGGAGGAGAACCTGACGGCCATGCCGGGGACGCCGCCGCGCAATCCCGCCGCACGGCCGCTGACGGCGATGCCGGATCCCCGCGCCCCATCCGTCCGGCCGCTGTCGGAAGACAGCGTGCGTCCCCCATTGCAACCCCAGGTGCCGCCGCTCTCCGCGGCGATCGGCGACGGGCCGGACGGCGGCACGCATGATGACGACGCCGACGAGGAGACGGAGGCGGCGGACCAGGGGATCGCCGGCAGCCGCGTATCGGCGCCCGGCATCGAGGTGCGCGTCGCCGGCAGCGAGGAGGGCGGACGCTCCCGCCCCTTCGAGCGGATCATTCAAAAGATGAGCGTCGCCGCCCAGGCGAACCAGAAGAAGCCCGGTGATCCCTGACCACGAGGCGATGGCGGGCCACCGCGCCGGCCGGCGCCGACCCTCGGCCTGTGGCTGACTGCCCTCGCTCCTCACGATCCGCAAGACCCCCCAACGACCCCCACGACCATGACGGCGATGATCCTGACCCGCGAGAGCATCGCGGCCGGCGCGCTGCTCGACATGCTGCGCGCGGAGGGCGTGGCCGATGTCTGGAGCGATGCGGACATTGACCGGTCGGCGCGCGACACCCTGGCCCATAAGCCGCCCGGCGATGTCTGGGTCTTCGCCTATGGTTCGCTGATCTGGAATCCGATGATCCGGTTCGTCGAGCAGCGGGTGGCCCGGGTGCACGGCTATCATCGCCGGTTCTGCCTGTCGGTGGATCGCGGGCGCGGCAGCCCAGAGGCGCCGGGCCTGATGCTGGCACTCGACCGCGGCGGCTCGGTGCGGGGGCTCGCCTTCCGCCTGGCGTGCGGCAGCGAGGCGGAGGAGTTCGCCGTGCTGTGGCGCCGCGAGATGGTTACCGGCGCCTACCGACCGCGCTGGCTGACGGCGCGGACGCCCGACGGTCCGGTGAGCTGCTTGGTCTTCGTCATGAACCTGGGACATTGCCGCTATACCGGGCGGCTCGACGAGGACGAGGTCGCCCGCCGCTTGGCCCGCGCCGCCGGTACCTTGGGCAGCAATGCCGGCTATCTCTACAACACGGCGGAGCAGCTTCACGCCCATGCCATTCCGTGCAGCGGCCTGGACCGTCTGGCGGCGCAGGTGCGCCGGCTGGGCGGCGCCCCATCCGGCGTTGGCTGAGCGGACGGTCGGCGGGCATGGCGCGCGCTGCGTTCTGGAAGAAGCCGCTGGCGGCGCTGAGCGACGCCGAGTGGGAGGCCCTGTGCGACGGCTGCGGCAAATGCTGCCTGACCAAGCTGCGCTGCGAGGAGACCGACCGGGTCTATTTCACCGATGTCGGCTGCAAGCTGTTGGACAAGAAGACGTGCCGCTGCGGCAACTACGCCGAGCGCACGCGGCTGGTGCCCGACTGCGTGGTGCTGACCAAGGAGACGATCGACCAGCTCGACTGGCTGCCGCATAGCTGCGCCTATCGCCGCCGGGCGGAGGGCCGCGACCTCGCCTGGTGGCACCCGCTGATCTCCGGCGATCCGGAGACGGTGCACCGGGCCGGCATCTCCGTGCGCGGTCGCATCGTGTCGGAGACCGAGGTGAGCGAGGAAGAGCTGGAGGACCGGCTGGTCGATTGGCCGGACTGGCCGGCGCGCCTGTCCGCCCACCGCCGCCGCCGCGCCTGACGCTGGCGGCGCGGGTCGGGCCGCCGGCTCTCGCGAATGTGACCCCCGTCACACCCTTTGCATCCAAGAGGCGCTATACCAATTCTTAACGCGACGGGATTGCCGGCGCGGATCGTCGTGCCGGCGGACAAGGACGCGCCAGGGCACGCCGGCCGGCAAGCCCATCAGAGGCATCGAGGTTCTCAAGATGGTGACGGATCACGGACAGCACGGTCGCGGTCGGGCGACGCGGTGGGGCGGCTGGATCGGCCGCCGGGCGGCGCTGGCGCTGGCGGGCTTGATGGTGGCGCTGTCGGCGGGCGAGGCGGCGGCGAACCAGGTGACGCTGCGGATCGAGGGCCTGCGCTCCGACGCAGGGCTGGTGCGCATCGGCATCTTCAAGGCCTCGGAGAGCTTTCCGTCGGCGGGCCGCGTGGCCGGCGTCGAGGTCGACGCCAAGCAGGGGCAGGTGGTGGCGGTCATCCCCGGCCTGGAACCCGGCGAATATGCCATCGCCATCCATCACGACGAGGACGGCGACGGCGAGTTCGACACCAACTTCATCGGCTTGCCGTTGGAAGGCTACGGCTTCTCCAACGACGCGCCCGTCGGCTTCGGCCCGCCCGATTTCGAGGACGCGGCGATCCAAGTGGCCGGTGCGGAGACGCGCGCGGCCCTGAGGGTCCGGTACTGACGCGGGCTGGCCGTCAGGCCGTTTCGCCCGCCCCGACCACGCTGTCGAGTAGCAGGCGCCGCATCTCCTGCTGAAGGCGGGCGAGATCGACCGGCTTAGGGATGTGCACATGGCCGTGGGACTCGATCCGGCGGATCGTCTCCGGCGTGCTGTCGCCGGTGACCACGATCGCCGGGATCGGGCGGCCGAGCGCGGCGCGCACCGCGGCAATCACCGACACGCCGTCATCGTCCCCCGGTAAGCGATAGTCCACGAGCAGAAGGTCCGGCGGTCCGTCGTGCCGCTTCAGCGCCGCCAGCACGTCGCTGGCATGGGTGCCGGCGGCGACCTGGCAACCGAGCGTGCCGAGCAGCCGCTCGGTTACCCGGGCGACCCTAGGGTCGTCCTCCACCAGCCCGACCAGGACGCTCGGCACATCGGCCAGCGGCACGCTCTGCGCCGTGCTGACCGGGGCGGGGCGGCTGTCCGCCGCCGCGCGCGGCGCCACCACGGCGAAGGCCGACCCGCGGCCGATCTCCGAACGGACCAGCAGGCGGTGGTCGAGCCGCCGCGCCAGCCGATCGACGATCGCCAGACCCAGGCCGAGCCGCCGCGTCGTGCCCGCCGCGTCGTCCGCGGCGCGAAAGAAGGGTTGCACGATCCGCTCCAGGTCGTAGGGCGCGATGCCGATGCCACTGTCCACCACCTGGATCGCCACATCCGAGCCCCGGCGTCGGCACCCCATCACCACGCCGCCGGTGACCGTGTAGCGGATGGCGTTGGACACCAGATTGCGGAGCATCTGCTCCAGCAGCACCCGGTCGCTGATGACGACGGCGCTGGTCGCCACCACCCGCAGCCTGAGACCGGCGGCGCGCGCCAGGGGCCGGACCTCGCTGGCGATCTTCTGCAGCATCGGGGCGACCGCCACCGGGGCCGTCGCCGGCGCCAGGCCGCCGCCTTCCAGCCGGTCGACATAGAGGAAGGTGTCGACCACCTCCGCCATGGCGGCGAGCTGGCCTTGCATGTCGTCCAGCAGGTCGCGGGTTTCCGCATCGTCCCAATGGCGCAACAGGCCGTGGATCATCGCCAGGACCTGAAGCGGCTGGCGAAGATCGTGGCTGGCCGCCGCCAGCATGCGGGTCATGTCCAGCGGTCCCGCGCCATCCGGCGGGTTGGCCGGTGCTGTGGGCGGCGCGGGACAGGCGACGGTCAGGCACAGGCCGCCGATCGTCCCGTCGGCCGCCATCAGGATCCGCCAGTCGAGCACCGCCGGCGTCGCGCCGGACGGGGGATCGAGGATCGCGGCCAGGGGCTCGGTGGTGTGGCCATGCGCCTCGGCGCCGACCAGGCTGCGGGCCATGGTCTGGCGCAGCCGCGCCTGGGCCTCGCCGGCGACCGCCGCGGTAACCGGCTCGCCCACCGAGACCCCGGTCAGTCGGGTGAAGGCGGGGTTGGCTCGGCGGATCGTCAGTGACGGGTCGACCAGCGCAACGGCGACCGGCAGGGCATCGACCAAGGCGCGATCCCAGGCCGAGTCGTCCCCGCTGTCGGTCCCCATCCCTGTCATTCTCGTCGCAGTCCCCCGGCCCGGGCGATCTTCGCAGGCGGCGCGGCACATCACAAGGTACGGTCCGCAACCCATCGGTGCCGGCCCGAGGCGTGGCGGCCGTGCGGATTGGCCCGTGCGTCAGGGGGCGAATCGCGCTATGGCGGAGATCGGCTCCCCGTCGCCGGACCGTTCACCGTCATCCTTCCCGATCATGGCCGCTTCCCGCTCGCCGCTCGCCCCGCCGCACTTTCCCGACATGCCGGCCGTCGCCGGCGTCGCCTCCGCGGTCGGCGCCTGCGGCCTGAAGGCCGACGGGGCGGCCGATCTGTGGTTGGCGGTGATGGCGCCGGCCGGCGCGGTGGCCGGCGTGCTGACCCGATCGCGCTGCCCGTCCGCGCCCGTGGATTGGTGCCGCGGCGCGCTGGGCCAGGGCCGCGTGCGGGCGATCGTCGTCAATGCGGGCAACGCCAACGCCTATACCGGTGCGGCCGGCCGCGCGACGGTCGAGGCGACGGCGGCGGCGGCGGCGGGCCTCGCCGGCTGCGGCCCCGAGCAGGTGATGATCGCCTCCACCGGCGTGATCGGCGAGCCGCTGGATGCCGCCCGGCTGACCGGCCCGCTGCCGGCGCTGTGGCGGGCGGCGGCCCCCGGTGGCTGGCCCGCGGCGGCGGCGGCGATCGGCACGACCGATACCTTCCCCAAGGGGGCTTCCGCGCAAACGACGATCCACGGGCAGGCGGTGACCGTCGTCGGCATCGCCAAGGGCTCCGGCATGATCGCCCCCGACATGGCGACCATGCTGGCCTTCGTCTTCACCGACGCGGCGATCCCGGCCCCGGTCCTGCAGCGCCTGACGGAGCGGGCGAATGCCGTCAGCTTCAACTGCCTGACGGTCGACGGGGATACCTCGACCAGCGACACGCTGTTGGTGGTGGCGACGGGGGCCGCCGGCCATCCGCCGGTCGCCGATGCGGACGACCCGGCGCTGGCCGGCTTCGCCGACACGCTGGCGCGGGTGATGGTGGATCTGGCGCGCCAGGTGGCCGGGGACGGCGAGGGTGCGCGCAAGCGGATCACCATCATGGTGTCCGGCGCTGCCGATCCCGACATGGCGCGGCAGGTCGGCCTGGCCATCGCCAATTCGCCCTTGGTGAAGACGGCGATCGCCGGCGAGGACGCCAATTGGGGACGCATCGTCATGGCGGTGGGCAAGTCCGGCGCGCCGACCGATCGCGACCGCCTGGCCATCCGCATCGGCGGCGTCGCGGTGGCGGCCGAGGGCCGCGCCGTCGCCGGCTATGACGAGACGCCGGTCGCCCGGCACCTGCGCGGACACGAGATCGATATCGCCGTGGATCTCGGCCTGGGGCCGTCGGCGGCGACGGTTTGGACCTGCGATCTGACGCATGGCTATATCGACATCAATGCCAGCTACCGCAGCTAGCCGGCAGCAGCGCCCAGGCGGCCGATGACGGCGGCGTTTCTGGGCGAACCGGTCGGCGCGGACCGATTGACGACCGCGCGGCTGGTCGTACGGCCCCATGCGGCCGACGACGCCGTGCCGCTGGCCCGCTTGGTCGACAACTGGAACGTGGTGCGCTGGCTCGCCGAAGTGCCGTTCCCCTTCACCGCCGCGGCGGCGCAGGATTGGCTGGCGCGCGCCATCGCCGACCACGCCGCCGGATCGCACTGTCAGTTCGCCATCGAGCGGGTGGCGGACGCGCGGCTCGTCGGTCAGATCGGGTTGAAGCGGGCCCGCGACGGCGGTGCGGCCGAACTCGGCTACTGGATCGGCCAGGCCCATTGGGGGCGCGGCTATGCCGGCGAGGCGGCGGCAGCGGTCGTCGCCTACGGCTTCCAGCGGATCGGGCTGGCCACCCTGTCGGCGACCTGCCTCGCCGACAACCACGGGTCCTTGGCGGTGCTGGCCGGCCTCGGTTTCCGCGCGGCGGGCACCGATTGGCGGTCGTTCGCCGCGCGGCGCGCGCGCATCGAGGTGCCGTTGTTCCGCCTGGACCGTGCCGCCTGGGGATCGGCGCGCCTGCGCCTTGCGGATCCGCCGTCGTGACCACCCGGCCGCTCGTCCTGGTGGTTGCGGTGGCGCTGATCGATGCCGACGGCCGTGTCCTCTTGGCGGAGCGGCCGGCCGGCAAGGCGCTGGCCGGCCTGTGGGAGTTTCCCGGCGGCAAGGTCGGCGCCGGCGAGACCCCCGAGGTGGCCCTGATCCGCGAGCTTGGCGAAGAGCTGGGCATCGATACCAAGGCGAGCTGCCTGGCGCCGCTGACCTTCGCCAGCCATGCCTATGAGCACATGCATCTCTTGATGCCGCTTTATGTCTGCCGGCGCTGGTGGGGCACCGTGCAGCCGATGGAGGGCCAGCGCCTGGCCTGGGTGCGGGCCCAGGCGCTCCGCCAGTACCCGATGCCGCCGGCCGACGAGCCGCTGATCGCCGCCCTTCAGGACCTGCTCTAAGATCCGCCCATCGGCGCCGCCCGCCGCGGTTTCGCCTTGAATTGACCGGCTTTCCGTGGTCAATCGCGCGATCTCACCGCCGAATACGGGACGAGGGCCGGGGCTAGGGGCAGCCCGGTTTGCCGTCTTGCGCGGCTGACAGCCGGCGGTGACCCAAGCGGACTTCCGTTGAGAGCCCCAGATGCGATGCCGGAGGGTAGATCAGATGCGTCAATGCGTGCTTACGAAAGAGGGTGTCCGGCAGGTGGCTTGGATCGACGTTCAACCGGCCTCGGAAGGCCTGTACGTGGATCTCAAGACGGATGACGGCTTCGACAGGAACTGAAAGATCGTCTCGGTCTCCGAACAGGAACTCGACGCCAAGACCGTCCGGGAACGCGGCAACGACTACCGGAACCACTGCAAGGCGACCGATATCTGATCGGACCGCGCCGTGGTGAGACATCCGGGCTAGATCCAATCGACATTCATCGCCGCACCCTGTTGAAGCCCTCCCCCATCGAGGAGGGCTATCGCATATGAGTAAAGAGCTCGAGAAAGAATGCCTGTTTCCATGAGGCAAGTTTCATTTTTCGAGCAATTGATTTG
>JANQSN010000052.1 GCA_028284045.1 Alphaproteobacteria bacterium
GCCATGCGGGCTGGCCTCCTTCACCAGCCCATATGGTGAATCACAAAACCGCCCGGAGAGGAATCCCTCGCGATTCAGCCGGGCGCGAATTCGCCCTAGTCCAAAGTGTTAGAGCATCTTGTCTGCGTCCGTTCGGACGCAGGATGCTCTCTAGGCTGAGCCCGGTGGCGTGACCATGCCGCCCGATGGACACAAGACGCCCTGGTGACCCATCCCCAGGGCGTCTTCATCTCAGATAACCTTCGCCTCGTCCTTCAGCTTGGCGATCAGGTCGGCGACGCTGTCGACCTTCTTGCCGGCCTCGCGCGGCGGCGGCTCCGACACCTTCAAGGTCGTCACCCGCGGCGACGTGTCGATGCCGAGATCGCCGGCCGACAGCTTGTCGATCGGCTTCTTCTTCGCCTTCATGATCGACGGCAGGGTGGCGTAGCGCGGCTCGTTCAGCCGCAGATCGACCGTCACGACGGCCGGCAGCGGCATCGACAGGCTCTCCAGCCCGCCGTCGATCTCGCGCACCGCCTTCATCGACCCGTCGGCGATCTCCAGCTTCGAGACGAAGGTCGCCTGCGGCCAGTCGAGCAGGGCGGCCAGCATCTGGCCGGTCTGGTTGTTGTCGGCGTCGATCGCCTGCTTGCCCATGATCACCAGGCCGGCGCCCTCGCGCGTCACCAAGGCCTTCAACAGCTTCGCGATGGCAAGCGGTTGCAGATCGTTGTCGTCCTCCACCAGGATCGCCCGATCCGCGCCCATGGCCAGCGCCGTGCGCAGCGTCTCCTGCGACGCCGCGGTGCCGGCCGAGGCGACGACGATTTCCTCGGCAACGCCCGCTTCCTTCAAGCGGATCGCCTGTTCCACGGCGATCTCGCAGAACGGATTGACCGACATCTTGACGTTGGTCAGTTCGACGCCGCTACCGTCGGCCTTCACCCGCGGACGGATATAGGCATCGAGCACACGCTTGATCGGCACCAGGATCTTCATGGGGTCGTTTCTCACCGGTTCAGGTCATCGGTTGGCGCGTGCGCCCCGGCCGGCCGGTCAGGCGCGCAAGGCCTGGTTTTGCGGATCGCGCGGGCTTTCCGCCACCACACGGGCCGGGCGCCGATCCATCAGAAGCTCGACCTCAAGCTCGGTCCCCGGCGCCGCCGCCTCCCGGCTGACATACCCCAAGCAGACGCCGGTGCCAAGCAGATGGCCGAACCCGCCGGAGGTGGCGCGCCCGACCATGCGCTCGCCCTGCCAGATCGGCTCGTTGCCCAGCGGGTCCGTGCCGTCGACATCCACCTGCAGCGTGACGAAGCGCCGGTCGAGGCCGCGTGCCTGTTGGGCGACCAGTGCGTCGCGGCCGGTGAAGTCGCCCTTGTCGAGCCGCACGAAGCGGTCGAGCCCGGCCTCCAACGGTGTGACCTCGCGATAGAGGTCGTGGCCCCACATGCGGTAGCTCTTCTCCAGGCGCAGGCTTTCCATCGCGCGCAGGCCGACCATGGCGAGGCCGCCCACCGCCGCGCCCGCCGCGACCAGGCGATCGAAGATCTGGGTCTGGTACTCGATCGGATGGTGCAGCTCCCAGCCCAACAGGCCGACGAAGTTGACGCGCAGCGCGCGGACCGGCGCCGTGCCGATCAGGATCTCGCGCGCGGTCAGCCAGGGAAAGGCGGCGTTGGAGACGTCGGCATCGGTCACGGCGGCCAGGACGTCGCGCGCCTTCGGGCCGATCAGCACCAGCACGCCGATGCGGTTGGTGACGTTTTCGATGCGCACCGAGCCGTCGGCCGGCGCCCGCTTGACCAACAGGTCGTTGTCGTAGCGCTCCGCCGCCGCGGCGCTGACCAGATAGAAGCTTTCCGGGCCGTCGCGGGTGATGGTGAACTCGCTGCGCAGCATGCCGCGCGGTGTCAGCGCGTGGCAGAGCTGGATACGGCCCGGCGTCGAGGGCAGGCGGTTGGCGACCAGCCGGTCGAGGAAGCCGGCCGCGCCCGGGCCGCTGACCTGGTGCTTGGTGAAGCCGGTCAGGTCGATCAGGCCGGCGCCTTCGCTGGCGGCGCGACTCTCGCGCCCCACCGCGTCGAACCAGTTGCCGCGCCGGAAGCTGTAGTGGTCGCGGCGCTCCTCGCCGTCGGCGGCGAACCAGTTCGGCCGTTCCCAGCCGTAGCGCTGGCCCCAGACGGCGCCGCGGGCGTCGAGCCGGTCGTGGCACGGGCTGGTGCGCGCGGGGCGGCAGGCGGCGCGCTCCTCCATCGGGTAGTGGACGACGAAGGTGTGGTCGTAGGCCTCTTCGTTCTTGGTCCTGGTGTAGGCCTTGTTGGCATAGGCACCGTAGCGGCGCGGATCGACCGGCATCAGGTCGATGGAGGGCTCGCCCTCGACGATCCACTCGCTCAGGTACTTGCCGGCACCGCCGCCGGCGTTGATGCCGAAGCTGAAGCCCTCCGCCAGGAAGTAGTTGGGCACCCCCCAGGCAGGGCCGAGCAGCGGGTTGCCGTCGGGCGTATAGCTGATGGGTCCGTTGACCACCTCCTTGATGCCGGCGCGGCCGAAGGCCGGCACGCGGTGGATCGCCGCCTCGACATGCGTTTCCAGCCGGTCGAGGTCGGGGGGCAGCAGCTCCTGGCCGAAGCCCGCCGGCACGCCGTCGACCGCCCAGGCGGGCGCGCCCTTCTCATAGGGGCCGAGGATCAGCCCCTCGCGCTCCTCGCGCATGTAGTAGCTGGCGTCGGGCTCGCGCAGCACCGCCAGCTCCGGCAGGCCCTGGCGCTTGCGCGCCACCAGCTCCGGTACCTCTTCGGTGACGATGTAGTGGTGTTCCACCGGGATCGCCGGCACGTCCAGGCCGACCAGCGCGCCGGTCTGGCGGGCATAGGTGCCGGTGGCGCTGACCACGATATCGGCGACGATGTCGCCCTTGTCGGTGACCACCCGCCATTCGCCGCCCGGGGTGCGCTGGATCGCCGTCACCTCGGTCCAGCGGTAGATCTCCGCGCCGCCGCTGCGTGCGCCCGCGGCCAGGGCCTGGGTCACGTCGGCGGGGGCGCAGTGGCCGTCCTGGGGGTGGTAGATCGCCCCGACCAGCCCGTCGATCTCGCAAAGCGGCCACAGATCGCGGACCTCTGCCGGGGTGATCAACTCGAACGGCACGCCGATGGTGTTGGCGATGCCGCAATAGGCCCGGAACTCGTCCATTCGGTCCGGGGTGTTGGCCAGACGCAGGCTGCCGGTCTTGTGGAAGCCGACCGGCTGGCCGGTTTCCGCCTCCAGGGTCGGATAGAGCTCGATCGAGTATTTGTGAATCTGCCCGACCGTGTAGCTCATGTTGAACAGCGGCATCAGCCCGGCGGCATGCCAGGTCGAGCCATGGGTCAGGTCGGCCTTCTCCACCAGCACGACGTCCGACCAGCCGGCCTTGGTAAGGTGATAGAGCGTGCTGACGCCGACGATGCCGCCGCCGATGACCACGACCCGTGCATGGCTCTTCATGATGTCCGTTCCCAATCCCCGATCCCGCGCCGCCGGCGTTTTTTGTCCTTGTTTGGAGATCTAGCAAGACCCCGTCACCGGCGGCTAGGGCGGTGCGCGACGTCAGGTGTCTTGGGAGCGTCGCGGCCGGACCGGAAGCGGTGGTGTTCGCCGCCGATCCCGCCCCTCAGTCGAGGCGCAGCGCGAAGGCGATCCTGAGATCGGTATCGTCGCCGGGGCCGAGGGTGAGCTTTCCGGCGACCAGGTGCATGCGGTACGGCACGCCGTCGCCGCCGTAGTTGACGAGGTCGACGGTCGCGCGTCCCTCACGCTCCAGCGTGGCACGAAAGCGCCTGGCAGCTTCGCGGTCGGTCTCGGGACCATGCAGGACGTGCGGGGTCGCGCCGATCAGCCGCTCGGCGTCGAACCTGCAGGCCCGGCAATAGGCCAGATTGGCATGCAGGATGCGCGGTCCGCGGGGTTGGATGCCCACATCCGTGATCAATACCCCGATCTCCAGCCGATCGAAAAACTCGAAAAGGGTCGAACGCGCGCTGTCGCCGTCCAAGGCTCCGTCAATCACCGCCTCAAAGAGCTTGCGTGTCGGCCGTTCGAGATAAGGAGAGACCATATGATCGACTTCGGCTCCGCAAGTTGGCGCGGTGGCGGATCAGCAGAATGACCGCCGTGTGGCGGCTAAGGGTCTCTCCCAATGGAGGCGGTGCCAAGCATCATGCGCATGGTGACTATACTCTATAGGATGCTTGTCGGAGAGATACGACCGCGACCTCTGGTAGAGAGCACGGACGGATCACCGCACGTTGAGAGGAGGCGGCGGCGGTGGCCGACCGGACTCCGACTCAACTCGGTCGATACCCGGCTTGCCCCGCGCTGTCAATTGCGACCGGTGAAAACGCAATCACGCAGGGTCTGGCACAGGCGCGGCCGGTGTCGGTAGGTGCCGCCGGAGATCAGTTCCGACACCCTCGTGTCCGGATCGACGAAGGTGCTGCCGGCGGCCATCACGGCGCCGAGGGCGAGCGGGCCGCCCAGCGCCGACGCCGCACCGATGCCGATCAGGGTGGTGCCGCTGATCTCGCCGACGGTCGGGTCGCGTGACGGGGGCGGGTTGGCGCAGGCCGAGACCAGCATCAGGCCCGCGATCAGGCACGCCCCCCGGCCGATGCCGGGGGCATGGCGGTGTCGGTGGGATGGTGGGCGGGCCGGCATGGGCGGGATCGGGTCCTTCGGCGTCCGGCCGGTGCCCGATAATCCAGGCACGGCCCCTGAGCGCAACCCAGAGTATCCTGACCCGCGTTTAGGTTTGCTTAACGACGCTGTGCTGGGGGGCCTGGGCAAGCGCCTGCAGGCGGGCCGCCAGGACTGCGGGCGCCGCCGGGCGGTCCGCATCGCCCAGCCACAGGGAGGGTGCCGGGGCGACGAAATCCGCGCCGGCGGCCGCCAGGGTGTCGATGACGGCGGGATCGTGGCCCCCGGCGAAGGCGACGGCCGGCGGCTCCATCACCTCCGCCCACCACGACACCAGGTCGGGATCGCCGGTGAGGCCGACGAAGTCCGCCCCCATCTCGCCGGCGACCATCGCGTCGTGCCGGCTGGCACCGGCGCGGATGCCGACGATGGCATCCGCCCCGAGGACGCCGCGGGCTGCCCGGTAGCCGGCAGCACCCTCCAGTACCACGCCGTCCGCCCCCGCCGCCGCGGCGAGGTCGGCGTCTTCGCTGATCACCAGGGCGCCGATCACCAGGGCGACGTCGCGGCCCTGGACGATCGGCACCAGGCGATCCACCAGGGCCCGGCGATCGGCGGGGGGCAGCGCCGTGGCGGGGACCTCCAGGCAGGCCACGTCGACGGTCGATACGGCCGTGGAAACCGCTTGTGCCCAGTCGTCGACCGATGCGGGCGCGATCGCCGCCGGCAGGACGAGATAGAGCCGGCAGGGCGGGTGGGGCGCGCTCAGTCTTCCTGACCCTTGTAGATGCGCACGATGCGGTCGAGCAGGGCCAGCGCGTCTTCGCGCGACCGCTGGAAGCTGTTGCGCCCGATGATCGACCCGTTGCCGCCGCCGTCGCGGATCGCCCGCGCATCGTCGTAGACGGCGTTCTCGCCCTTCGAGGCGCCGCCGGAGAAGACGACGATCCGCCGGCCGTTGAAGGTGCATTGCATGATGTGGCGCACCCGCTCCGCCAGCGTGGCGCGGGGGATGTCCGCCTTCTCGTAGACCTTGCGGGCCTCGTCCTGCTCCAGATGATCGGTGGGCAGCTTGACCTTGACGATATGCGCGCCCAGCGTGGCGGCCGTGTAGGCGGCGTAGCCGTCGATATCCAGCGCGGTCTCGCCGTCCTTGGAGAGATTGCCGCCGCGCGGGTAGGACCAAATGACGACGGCGAGGCCGTAGGATTTCGCCTCCTCCGTCATCTCCTGGATCTCCTCGATCATCTCGAACTGATAGTCGGAGCCGGGATAGATGGTGAAACCGATGGCGCCGGCACCGATCCTGAGCGCGTCGGCGACCGAGGCGGTGATGCCCTGGTCGGGCGCCTCCTTGTCGCGCGCCAGGCTGTTGGAGCTGTTGACCTTGAGGATCAACGGGATCTGGCCGGCGAAGGTGTCGGCGCCCGCCTCCAGCGGGCCCAGCGGCGCGGCATAGGCGTTGAGGCCGGCGTCGATGGCGAGCTGGAACAGATAGTGCGGATCATAGGCGTCGGGGTTGACCGCGAAGCTGCGCGCGGGTCCGTGCTCCAGCCCCTGGTCGACCGGCAGGATCACCATCTTGCCGGTGCCGCCGAGCCGGCCCTGCATCAGCATGCGCGCCAAGTTGGCCTTGGTGCCGGGATTGTCGGCCTCATAGCAGGACAGGATACGTCGGACGCGGGCGGTCATCTTCATCGGTGGGGGCCTCGCGAAAGGGTGTCCGGGGAGCGCCCTTCAGATACGGCAAGCCCGGGGCGCAAGCAATGCGGGAGGCAGGGTCAGGGGTCCGCTGCGGCGAGATGCCGGGCGAGCACCGCGGCCGGGTCGGGCGCCAGGCGCAGATCCAGTGCGGCGGGCCGGCCGGGGTGGAGGCGGGCGCCGTGGCGGGCGGCAAGACCCGCCAGCGCCGGGGTCAGCGCTGCCTCCGCGACGGATATGTCGGCGATGCCGGCGCGCAGGGCCGCCATGGCGGCGCCGGGGCTGTCGGCGCAGTCGAGCACGCAGGTGAGGCGGGCCGCCGGAACGCGTTGGCGCAGGAGGGCGATCAGCGCGGCGAACCAGCCGGCCCCGGCGGCGATGCCGGCGGCGGGCGCGCTGACCAGCATCAGCGGTCGGCCCTGGGCGGCGGCCGCCCGCGCTGCGGCCAGGGCATCGTCCAGGCCATAGACGACGACGGCGATCATCGCCGGGACGCGCCCGCCGGTCTTGCCCCGGTGTGGGGGCGCGGGCGACAATCGCCGCTCCGGGAGCGCCGGACCGCCGCCGGCAAGGGGAGACAGCCGTGAGCGAGAGTGCAGAGACCGTCAATCTGGCCGACTGGGTCGGCCGCAGCCAGGATCACCACGACACGATCCGCGTGGAGCCGGTGCGGTTCCTGGCGGCGACCCTGGACCGGGCCGGCGCACCACCGGCGGCCGGGGACGCCATGCCGCCCTTGCGCCATTGGCTGCATTTCCTGGAGCCGGCGCCGTGGTCGCAGATCAGCGCCGACGGTCATCCCAAGCGCGGCGGGTTCCTGCCGCCGGTGACCCTGCCCCTGCGGATGTGGGCGAGCGGGTCGCTGACCTTCGACCGGCAGCCGGCGATCGGCGAGGCGGCCACCCTGACCTCGACCATCGCCGATGTCAGCGCCAAGCAGGGGCGTGCGGGCGCCCTGGTCTTCGTGACCGTCCGTCATGCGCTGTCGACCGCCGCCGGCCCCTGCCTCCAGGAAGAGCAGTCGATCGTCTACCGCGACCGCGACCCTAACCAGCCATCGGCCCCGGCGCCCGGCAAGCCGCCGGCGGAGGCGGCGGAGGTCAGCCGCGAGATCGTGCCCGATCCGGTGCTGCTGTTCCGCTTCTCCGCGCTGACCTTCAACGCCCATCGCATCCATTATGACATCGATTTCGCCCGGCAGGAGGAAGGCTATCCCGGCCTGGTGGTGCATGGGCCGCTGCTGGCGATCCTGCTGGTCGACTTCGCGTGTGAGCATATGCCGGGGCGGCGGCTGACCGGCTATCGCTTCCGCGCGGTGCGGCCGACCTTCCACACCCATGCCTTCCGCCTGGAAGGCCGGCGCGACGGCGACGCCTTCAAGCTGTGGACCGTCGATCATGAGGGCCTGGTGACCATGCAGGCGGAGGCCACCTTCGCCGACTAGGACGCGCCGTTCCTGAGCCCCATATGGGGATACCGCGGCCCTCAGGCGTGGGGGCACGGAAACGACCTAAGACGACGAGCCCGGAAGCGATGATCGAGAAGCGCGAGTTTTATATCGACGGCGGCTGGACCCGGCCGGCAGCAGCCCACGACTTCCAGGTGATCGACCCGTCGACGGAGGAGCCGTGCGCGGTGATCTCGCTGGGCGCCGCCGCCGATGTCGACAAGGCCGTCGCCGCGGCGCGCCGGGCACTGGAACCCTGGGCCGAGACGCCGGCAGCGGAGCGCATCGCCCTGGTGCGGCGGATCCTTGCCGTCTACGAGCGGCGCCTGGAGGAGATGGCCGCGGCCATCAGCCTGGAGATGGGCGCGCCGATCGATCTGGCGCGCACCCAGCAGGCGCCCTGCGGCCCCTATCATATCGAGGGCTTTCTTGCCGCGGCGGAGGGTTTCGCGTTCGACCGGCCGTTGGGTCCGCATGCGCCGCACGATCGCATCGTCTACGACCCCGTCGGCGTGTGCGGCCTGATCACGCCGTGGAACTGGCCGATGAACCAGGTGACGCTGAAGGTGATCCCCGCCCTGATCGCCGGATGTTCCATGGTGCTGAAGCCGTCGGAGATCGCGCCGCTCTCCTCGCTGCTGTTCGCCGAGATCGTCGACGAGGCCGGGGCGCCGGCCGGCGTGTTCAATCTGGTCAACGGCGACGGGGCGGGCGTCGGCACGCTGCTGTCGCGCCACCCGGATGTCGACATGATCTCCTTCACCGGATCGGGCCGGGCGGGCACGGCGATCAGCAAGAACGCCGCCGATACGCTGAAGCGCGTGCATCTGGAACTGGGCGGCAAGGGGGCCAACCTGATCTTCGCCGATGCCGACGATCGGGCGGTCAAGCGCGGCGCCCTGCACTGCTTCAACAACACCGGTCAGTCCTGCAACGCGCCGTCGCGCATGCTGGTGCAGGCGGAGATCTACGAGGATGCCGTTGAGATCGCGCGCGCCGCGGCCGAGGCCACGAAGGTCGGCCCGGCCGATGCGGAAGGCCGCCATCTCGGCCCCGTGGTCAGCCAGGCCCAATTCGACAAGATCCAAGGCCTGATCCAGACGGGCATCGATGAGGGCGCACGCCTGGTCGCCGGCGGCGTCGGCCGGCCGGAGGGCGTCAATCGCGGCTATTTCGTGCGCCCGACCGTCTTCGCCGATGTGTCGAACGACATGACCATTGCGCGCGAGGAGATTTTTGGCCCCGTCCTGTCGATGATCCCCTTCCGTACGGAAGAGGAAGCCGTGGCGATCGCCAACGACACTCCCTACGGCCTGACCAACTATGTCCAGAGTGCCGACGAGGCCCGCCGCCAGCGCCTCGCGCGGCGCCTGCGCTCCGGCATGGTGGAGATGAACGGCCAGCCCCGCGGCACCGGCAGCCCCTTCGGCGGCGTCAAGGCGTCCGGCAGCGGCCGCGAGGGCGGCGTGTGGGGGCTGGAGGATTTCATGGAGGTCAAGGCGGTCAGCGGGTGGACGAACGGGTAGGGGGGCGGACCGTTGATGCGCCGTGGAAACAAGGGACGCGCCAGATGACTTCCCTCAGCATCTCGTTGACCCGCCAGTTGCGCGACTGGATCGAACAGCGCGTCGCCAGTGGCGACTATGCCAACGCCAGCGACTACATCGGTGATCTGATCCGTCACGACCAGAACCGTCGCCAATCGTTGGACCCCCAGCTTGCGCGCCTTCGCAACAGCAAGGGCGACGATGAGGCACTCGACTACATCGATGCTGCGTTCACACCCGAATGAAGTGGGGCGATATCCTGCTGGTGGTAAGCCCAGGCGACTATGGCAAGCCCAGACCGGCAGTGGTTGTCCAGCGTTCTGATTTGAATGACGCAGCCAGCAGCGTGCTGGTCTGTCTCATCACCAGCGACTGCATCGATGCCCCGGATTTACGCATCGACGTTGTGCCTTCTTCGGCCAACGGTTTGCGCAGGTCTTCGCAGATCATGGTGGAGAAGATCGTCGCCTTGCGACGCGATCGCCTGCGCGAGCGTATCGGCCGGCTGACACCCGAGCAGGGTCGGATGCTCGGCGCACGCCTGCAATGGCTGATCGAACCCGATCCCACGGACTGACGTCTAGCCGTCCCCCACCTCCACGCGCGCGTGCGAGATCACGGCCTTCAAGAAGACGGTGCCCCGGTGGGCGGTTCCGTCGGCCAGGATCACCGCGAAACGCGCAGTTGGTGGCGGAAAGCGTGGCGCAGGTCGGTTCCGTCATCGGCCGTCCGGACTCTCGTTGTCGCACCAGCGCATCGCCGGGCAAAGGGTGCCGTCGATCACCGTCCCCACGTCGGTCGCGAAGACCGGGAAAGGGCAGAGCGGGTGACGCGCGCCCGAGACCCAAGCGAGGGAGCAGAGCTATGTCTACACACCGGCGACCACGCCGAATGTGGCAACATCCGAGGGATCGACGCCGAAACCTTCGGTGAATTCAATCGTACCGAAGCCGGCCTGCTCAAGCTCAAGACGGATGCTATCGGGCGAAAAATATTGCAGCCAGTTATAGACGTGCCAGGTTCGATCTTCCTCAATCACGGTGAAATGATCAAGAGATACGGCTTCACTGTCGTATTTGAATGTGATTTGGAAAGCGAAGTAATCTCGTGCAGACCAAAATCCGTTCATGTGATTTCGCCCAAAACAAACGCCTTCGCTTACGCTTTCAAATGCGTCGATCGAAAAGGCGTCAAATATGAATCTTCCATGCGGCGATAGAGTTTGACGAATTTTCGTCAGAAGCGTTTGGCGTTGAATGGGAGACAGTGGGCATAGATCACAATAGATCAACGTGACCAAGTCTTGTTGCGTTGGTAGTGCATCCGTAAGATAATTTGCGACTCTATATGTGATTGGTGTGGCATCAATTGATCTATTTTTCTGTGCGTAATTGATAGAATTACTGGAGAAATCGATGCCATGAACGATTGCACCATGTTTTGCATATCGACTTGTATATAACCCAGGGCCACACCCAAGATCACATATTGATTTGCCTTTCAGCCCAAAAGATTGATTGATCCAGTCAACCATTCGGTCAATGGCTTCGATTGGACGTGATGCAAGCACATTCTCTTGGTTCAAGTGAAACTGGAGCATCTGGTTTGCGAGATGCGGCTCCGTCCAGAGTGTCTCTGCTGTGTAGACAGAGAACACTTCCGGGCGTTGGTAGATTTCTGCCAACTGTTTGTACATGTAGACGCTCTATTTCTGCCACGCAAGATCGAGAAGTATTCACCTAGATAGTGAATTCAGAAAAGAGAAGAAGGTGGGACGCACTTGACCCATTGTGCGGACATGCTCCGCGTGATCGCGCCTCGGCCTCCCGACTCCTTCGTTCGTACAAGAAAAAGGGCGCCCGGCCGAAGCACGGGCGCCCCTCTCTCAGGCGCGACGTTCGCCGAGCCGCTTACCCCACCGCGTGCATCTTCAGCGCCGTGTCGGACATCCGGCAGGCGAAGCCCCACTCGTTGTCGTACCAGCTCATGATGCGGCAGAAGGTGCCGTCGATCACCTTGACCTCGTTGATCGCGAAGATCGACGAGTGGCTGTCGTGGTTGAAGTCCGTCGACACCAGCGGCTCGTCGTACCAGCCCAGCACGCCGCTCAGGCGGTTGCCGGCGGCGGCCTCCTTGATGGCGGTCTGGATCTCTTCCACCGTGGTCGCCCGCTTAGCGACGAATTTCAGGTCGACCAGCGAGACGTTCGGCGTCGGGATGCGCAGCGCCACGCCGTCCAGGCGGCCCTTCAGGTCCGGCAGCACCTTGCCGACGGCGCGTGCTGCGCCGGTCGAGGTCGGCACGATGTTGGTGGCGGCGGCGCGGGCCCGGTGCAGGTCCTTGTGCATCGTGTCGACGATGCGCTGATCGCCGGTATAGGAGTGGATCGTCGTCATGAAGCCGTGATCGACGCCGATCGTGCTGTGGATCACCGACACCGGCGGGGCCAGGCAGTTGGTGGTGCACGAGGCGTTGGAGACGATCTTGTGGGCGGCCGTGAGCTGGTCGTCATTGACGCCGAACACCACGGTGATGTCCTCGTCCGTTCCCGGCGCGCTGATCAGCACCTTCTTGGCACCCGCGGTCAGGTGCTTCGACGCGGCATCGCGCGAGGTGAAGATGCCGGAGCACTCCATGGCGATGTCGATGCCGAGGTCGCCCCACGGCAGCTCCGACGGCTCGCGCACCTGCAGGCATTTGATGCGCTGCCCGTCGACGACCAGATCGCTGCCGTCGGCCACGATCTCGCCGGGGTAACGGCCGTGAACGCTGTCGTATTTCAGCAGATGCGCATTGGTCTTCAGATCGGCGAGGTCGTTGATGGCAACCACCTCGATATCGCCCTTGGCGCGTTCGAGGATGGCGCGCAGCACCAGGCGCCCGATCCGGCCGAAGCCGTTGATCGCTACTTTGACGGCCATATGTCCCTCCGGTGAGGTCTGCGGAATGGGGTGCGCGAAGACCCCGCGTCGAAGTCGGTCACATTGCAGCCGGTCGCGCTTCGCCAAGACGGCGCTAGGCCGGACCGGGATTGTCCGGCGCGCCGCTACTTAAATCGCACCTCGACCGCGGTGGCAACGGCCTTTGCCGTTATCCCGAAATGCTCGTAGAGCTCGGCCGCCGGAGCGGAGGCGCCGAAACCGTCGAGGCCGACGAACAGGCCGTCCACCCCGATATAGCGGTCCCAGCCGTGCCGCACCCCGGCCTCGATCGCCACAAGCAGCGTCGCCGGGTCGATCACCCGGCGGCGATAGTCCTCGTCCTGCGCGTTGAACAGCGACCAGCAGGGCATGGAGACCACGCGGGCGGCGATGCCGCGCTCGGCCAGCAGGGCCGCGGCGTCCAGCGCGATCGCGACCTCCGTGCCGGTGGCGATCAGCGTCACCTGGGCTGAGTCGGCGTCGGCCAGCACATAGGCGCCGCGGGCGCTGAGATTGTCGTCGGTGTGCCGGTCGCGCACGGTCTGGATCCCCTGGCGCGACAGGGCCAGCACCGACGGGCGGTCGGCGGCGGCGAGCGCGGCCTGCCAGCACTCCGCCGTCTCTACCGCATCGCAGGGGCGGAAGACCTGAACGCCCGGCATGGCGCGCAGGCTAGAGAGATGCTCGACCGGCTGATGGGTGGGGCCGTCCTCGCCCAGGCCGATGCTGTCATGGGTCAGCACCTGCACCACGCCGATCTCCATCAGCGCCGCCAGCCGCAAGGCCGGGCGGAAATAGTCGACGAAGACCAGGAAGGTCGCGCCGAACGGCCGGAACCCGCCATGCAGCCACAGGCCGTTCAGCATGGCGGCCATGGCGTGCTCGCGCACCCCGTAGTGGACGAAGCGCCCGCCATAGTGGTCCGCCGCGATGATCTCCGCCGCCTTCGGCTTGGCGACGTTGGAGCCGGTCAGGTCGGCCGAACCGCCGACCAGCGCCGGCACGGCCGCCATCAGCCGCTCGATCACCTCGCCGGAGGCCTGGCGGGTGGCCAGCTTCGGCAGCTCCGCCGTCGTCTCGCGCTTGTAGTGCCGGATCGCCTCGGCGGCCGCATCCGGCACCCGGCGGTCCAGCGCGTCGGCGAAGGCCTGGGCTTGGTCGGCCGGGGCGGTGTCCAGGCGCGCCTGCCAGCGCGCGCGCGCCGCCGCCCCGGCGCGGCCCGGGAGCAGCCATTCGGCGCGAATGTCCGCCGGCACCTCGAAGGGCGGGTGCGGCCAGTCGAGCGCGGCGCGGGCGGCGGCGATCTCGTCGGCCCCCAGCGGGGCGCCGTGGGAGGCGGCGGAGCCCGCCTTGGTCGGCGCACCGAAGCCGATCACCGTGCGGCAGCAGATCAGCGAGGGCCGCGCGCTGGTGCGCGCCCGCGCAATCGCCGCGGCGACCGCGGCCATGTCGTGCCCGTCCACCCGCTCGACATCCCAGCCATAGGCGGCGAACCGGCCGGCGGCGTCGTCGCTGAGCGCAAGATCGGTCGGACCGTCGATGGAGATCCGGTTGTCGTCATAGAGCACGACCAACCGCCCCAGGCCGAGATGGCCGGCCAGCGAGGCCGCCTCGTGGCTGATGCCCTCCATCAGGTCGCCGTCGCTGGCCAGCACATAGGTGTGGTGGTCGACCAGCGCATCGCCGAACCGGGCGTTCATCATCCGCTCCGCCAGCGCCATGCCGACCGCCGTGGAGATGCCCTGGCCGAGCGGCCCGGTGGTCGTCTCGATGCCCTTGGCGGGGTCGTATTCCGGGTGGCCGGCGGCGGGGGAGCCGAGCTGGCGAAAGCGCTTCAGCGCGTCCAGCGGGAAGGCCTGATAGCCGGTCAGGTGCAACAGGCTGTAGAGCAGCATGGAGCCGTGGCCGGCCGACAGCACGAAGCGGTCGCGATCGGGCCAGGTCGGGTCGGCCGGGTCGAACTTCAGGAACTGGGTGAACAGCACGGTGGCCAGGTCGGCGGTGCCGAGCGGCATGCCCGGATGGCCGGAGCGGGCGGCCTCCACCGCATCCATGGACAGCGCGCGGATGGCATTGGCCAGCCGCCGGGCGGTGTGCGGCTCCGGCTCCGGCGCCGCGGCGGCGGGAAGGGTCGACATGAGTGGGGGATCCTGAGGCGGGTATGGCTGGATGGGTGAACCGGCGTTCGGGAACAGCGCCCCGCCGCATGCTGGCCGGCGCGACCGTTCTCGGTCCGCCCGACCGGTGGCCCCTGAGACCGGTCTTGGAGAGTGCGGCGCACAGTGCCGAAGCCCGGCGGATCGCGTCAACCGTCTCGGACCCGCCGGACGAATCGCGAGGGCCTCGCCGCACAAGGGCCCCTGGACGCCCGCCCGCAGCATGCCATCTTGAGGGTCGAGTGACCGACGGGGGCCGGGCCAGGCCGGTCGGGCAATAACAGGGGCAGGAGGCATCGTCACACCATGCACAGCGTCATCGCCAGGACCCGCCGCGCCGCCAACGGGGCCGCCATGGCCGTCGCACTCGCCGCCATCGGCGCCGCCCCGGCCGCCGCCGCGCCGGAGGCCTATGAGATCGATCCCGCCCATCTGTCGATCGGCTTTCTGGTCCACCATATCGGCTATGCCGATACGCTGGGCATGTTCCTGGAAGGGGCGGGCCGCTTCACCTTCGATGCCGAGGCGCGCACGCTCAGCGACCTGACGGTGACCATTCGGGCCGACAGCGTGTTCACCAATCACGAGCGCCGCGACGGCCATCTGCGCGGCGGCGATTTCCTGGATGTGGAGACCCATCCGGAGATCACCTTCGTCGGCACCGGTGCAGAGCCGACGGGCGAGCGGACCGGCCGGGTGACCGGCGACCTGACGATCCTCGGCGTGACCCAGCCGGTGACCCTCGACGTCACCTGGAACAAGAGCGGGCCGTATCCCTTCGGCAACAGCTACGCGATCGGCATCAGCGCCCGCACGGTCGTCCAGCGCAGCGCCTTCGGCATGACCTATGCCGTCGACAATGGCTGGGTCGGCGACGAGGTCGCGGTGATCATCGAGCTGGAGGCGATCCGCCAATAGCCGGTCGCGTCGCCACCATGTCCGAGCGCGTCGCGGCGCCGAGCGAACAGGCGTGGCGTGCGCTGCTCGCCCACCGCCGGGCCCGGCGCGACGGCGTGCTGGCGCCGTCAGTCCTGCCGGACGGCCCCTATCGGGCGATCGCCGTGGCGGCGGGGCCCTTGGTCATCGCCCAGCTCGGCCAGAGCCTGGACGGGCGGATCGCGACCGAGACCGGGCACTCCCACTACATCAACGGGCCGGCGGCGTTGGACCACCTGCACCGGCTGCGGGCGCTGGCCGACGCGGTGGTGGTCGGCGCCGGCACCGTGTGCGCCGACGATCCCGCCCTGACGGTACGCCGCTGCCTGGGGCCGCACCCGGCGCGCGTCGTGCTCGACGCCCGCGGCGCGCTGCCGGCAGACCGGCGGGTCTTCGCCGGGGAGGGCGGGGCGACGCTGGTGGTGACCTCGGCCGCGGCCGGGCCGGCGGACCTGCCGGGCCATGTCACTGTGGAGCGGCTGGCGCCGTCGGCGGACGGGCGGCCCGACCCGGCGGCGGTGTTGGCCGCTCTGTCAGCCCGCGGCCTCGATGTGGTCCTGGTGGAGGGCGGGGCGCGCACCGTGTCGGCGTTCCTGGCGGCCGGCTGCGTCGACCGGCTGCAGGTCGCCGTCGCGCCGCTGATCATCGGGTCGGGTGTCGCCGGGCTGACGCTGCCGCCGATCGCCCGGCTCGATGGCGCCATCCGGCCGCCCTGCGCCGTCTGGGACCTCGACGGCGATGTGCTGTTCGATTGCGACCTCGCGTCGGCGCGCGCCTGATCAGCCGGGCACGGCCAGCAGGTCGCGATGGGCGACCACCAGCCGGCTGGTGCCGGCGGCGAGATGGGCCCCCCGGCGCGCCGCCCAGCCGTCGAGGGTGGGCGTGAGGTCCGGCCGGACGGCGGCGGCAGCGCCGCGCCAGTCCTCGATCAGCGCGCCTTGGAGGTCGCGGTCCGTCGGTTCCAGGCGCCAAGGGGTGTCGCGCAAGATCGTATCGAAGCCGTACCGACCGAACAGATCGGCCGCGAACCCGGCCGCGGCGGGGCCGAGCGCACGCCCGAACCCCTTGTCGGTCTTCTGATGCCGGTTGATCAGCGCGGCGACCAGCCGGTCGTCATCGTCAACCGGCTGCCAGTCGATCGTGCCAGTATAAGTCAGCGCGCACAGGACGGCTGCGCGACGGCGCCGGCAGGCGGCGGCCAGCGCGTTCAGCCAGGTTCCGCCGACCAGGTCCAGGAGTGCGGAGGCGGTGACCAGATCCGCATCCTCGAACAGCCGGCCGGGCGGCGTCGCCGCCAGGTCCGCCGCCGTCGCCGCGACCGCCAGACGGGACCCGTCGGGCCGATCGAACGCCAGCATTTCCGGGCTCCGTGCCGGCTGCGCAACGAGCCCGCCGGCGGCCGCCCAGCCGGCGATCCGCCCGATCGCCGCGTCCAGCAGGGCGCGATCGTGGTCGACCAGGCACCAGACCTGATCGCCGGCCAGCCGCGGGGCGAGGAACCGCAGATTGGAGCCGAGGCCGGCGCCGAGATCGACGATGCGGCGCGGCCGGTCGCCGGCCGGCGCTACGAGCGGCAGCAGCCGGGTGCCGGCGCGCGCAACGTGGTCGTACCGCTCTCGCAACGATAGCCAATCGGCGCTGAAGGTCGCCGCCGCCAGGGCGTCGCTGGGCGTGCTCATGCGGTTTGGTCGATCGGTGCCGGTGCCTGAAGGTCCAGCGCGCGGGCGAAGCGCGCCGCCTGGGTCGGCCAGTCGGCGAGCCGCGTGCGCGCCGCCGCGGCGCCCGACCGCAGGCGCTGGAAGGCGGCGGGGTCGGCGAGAACCGCGCGCAAGCCCTGCGCCAGGACCGCGGCGTCGCCGGGCGGCGCCAGGTATCCCGCCGCTGCCGGGACCGTGTCGCCGACCGCGCCGCCGGCCGTAGAGACGATCGCCAGGCCGCGCGCCAGGGCCTCGGTGAACACCATGCCGAAGCCCTCGTAAAAGGTTCCGGAGACGAACAGGTCGGCCTGATGATAGGCGGCGGCGAGCCCCGGGCCGTCCAGCGAGCCCAGGACGGCGATGCGCGCCCCCAGCCCGGCCCTCCCGATCGCCTCGCGGACGGCGGCGGCCGTCGCCGGGTCGCGGTCGGTGGCGCCGACGATGTCCACCCGCCAGTCGAGATCGGCGACCCGGGCCAGCGCCTCGATCAGCACGCGATGGCCTTTGCGCGGGGTCAGCGTGCCGACCGTCAGCAGCCGGCGGGGGCCGGCGGCTCCGGACCCAGCGGCCAAGGGTGCCGGGTCGGTTCCGGGCTCGACGACCGCCAGGCGCGCGGCCGGCACGGCGTAGTCGTGGGCGAGGACCGCCGCCGTCTGCCGGCTGGTGGCGACGACGCCGCGCACCAGCCCAAGCGCCGCCCGCTCCGCGCGCGCCAAGTCCCGGGCGCGCGCCGGATCCAGCCCCGTCTCGGCCGCCAAGGGGTGGTGAACCAGGCCGATCAGGCAGAGCCGTGCCGCATGCGGCCGCACCGCCGCCGCTGCGACGCCGAGCGCCAGCCCGTCGACGACCACGGTGGCGCCGTTCGGGATGGCCGCCAGGGCGTCGGTCAACCCGGCCAGCGCCGCGGCATCGGGCTCCGGAAAACCGTCGGCGAGGCGGACTGTCCGGACCGAACGGCCCGCGGCCCGCAGGCCGGCGATGATCCGCTTGTCGTAGAGGAAGCCGCCGGTCAGCGTCTCCGGATCGCCGGGGATCAGGAAATGCAGGGCGGGCGCCGGCGGCGCGTCGTTCACAGCGGCGCCTCGTAGGCCGCCCAGGCGTCCGGGCTCTCCCGCAAGGTCACTTCCAGCCCCGCCAGGTCGCGCCCGGCGGGGCCGAGCGCCCCGTCGGCGATGCGCGCGGCCATCCGCTCCCAGACGACGCGCGCCAGGAACTCCGTCGTCGTGTTCCGGCCGGCGAAGGCGGGGTCGTCGTCGAGATTGCGGTAGTTCAGCGGCGCCAAGACGTCGCGCAAGGCCGCCGCCGCCAGGCCGATATCCACGACGAGCCCGTCCTCGTCCAGGGCGGATCGGCGGAACGCCACCTCCACGACATAGGTGGCGCCGTGCAGGGCCTGCGCCGGCCCGAACACGGCCCCGCGGAAGCTGTGGGCGATCATGAAGTGATCGCGAACGGTCAGGGTGAACATCGGGCTTGTCCTCGGCGACGGCGGACTACGATTCCGCGGCGGGATGGCGGACGCGGTGACACAGGGTCCCGGCGGGGGTCTCGGTCAGGCGGGCCATGGTTTCCGGCAGCTCGGTCAAGCGGCACTCGCCGGAGATCAGGCGGTCGAAGCGCGGATCGTCCAACAGGGCGAGCGCCAGGGTCAGCCGCTGGCGCGGGCTGCGGCGGTGGCGATGGGACGGCGGCACCCGGCCGACCTGGGACGCGCGCAGCGTCAGCCGGCGGCTGTGGAACGCCTCGCCCAGCGGCAGGGCGACCGGCTTGTCGCCGTACCAGCTTGCCTCCACCACCGTGGCGTCTTCGCCGGCCAGCGTCAGCGCGCTCGCCAGGCCGGCCTCGCTGGCGCTGGCGTGGACCACCAGGTCCTGGTCGCCGTCGGCGGTCGCCGGCGTGCGGAACGCCAGGCCGAGCGCCTCGGTCACCGCGGCCTTGCCCGGGTCGATATCGACCATCGTCACCGCCGTGCCGGGGATTCGCCGGGCGAGGCTGCCGATCAGCAGCCCGACCACGCCGGCGCCGACGATCGTCACCCGGTCGCCGATGCGGATGCCGGCATCCCACAAGACATTGATCGCGGTCTCCAGATTGGCCGCCAGGACCGCGCGGCCGGCCGGGACGCCCGCGGGCAGCGGTAGGACCGCGTCGGCCGGTACGACGAAGGCGCTCTGGTGCGGGAAGAGGCAGAAGACGGTATGGCCCTCCAGCCCCGGCGGCCCGCGGCGGACCCGGCCGACGGCGCTGTAGCCGTACTTCACCGGCCCCGGGAAGTTGCCGGTTTGGTGGGGCGCGCGCATGTCGGCATGCTGGCTGGTCGGCACGCGGCCGGCGAAGACCAGCGTCTCCGTACCGCGGCTGATCCCGCTGAACAGCGTGTCGACCAGCACCTCGCCGTCCGCGGGCGCGCGCAGCGTCTCCGGCCGCACGGCCCCGCGACCGGGGGCCAGCGTCCAGAAGGCCAGGGCGTCGCTTATCGAAGGGGTGGAAGGGGGCATGGCGCGCCGATCGGCTTTCCTCCCTGGGCGGCCACGTGCCAGACTCTCATGCGCCGTCGAAGCTGCGATGGACGGCCCCGCGAGAGGGGAACCGGGCCGGGAGTTTAGAGAATGACGTTGGAAACCGTCGAGGTCACACTTGACGACATCTATGTGCCGCTGCGGCTGCGCCAACCGCTTGATGAAGGCAAAGTGGCGATGCTGGCGGAGGCGATCCTGGAAGACGGGTTGAAAGTGCCGGTGGAGGTCCGCCGCGACGGACAGCGCTTTGTCCTGGTGCATGGCCGCTACCGGATCGAGGCGCTGCGCTCGCTGGGCGAGACGTCGACGCGGGCGCTGGTGGTGCACGCGAAGCTCGCCTGACGGTCTACGCGGATGGCGTGTGTGGTCTGGTCTCAGGCCGCTCACGTCGGCCCTGGGTCGTGGTTCCGGGGCCGGGTCCGGCCGGCGGATCACGAAACCTAGGATTTGAGCCGTGTTTTGGTAAAGACGGCGGGTCTCCCGGCAACGGCCAATTGGTTAAAGATTCGGTCAATATATTGATAAAAGTATATATTTCCTGATTTTGCCTGGAGAGCACACACCCAGATATGTTGCGGGAACGGCGTATATCATACTCCAGTGTATAGGAAATCGCCGGTCGTTCTTTGCCCCCGTGCCAACCCTTTGATACTCTTTGAGGGTCGCAGCGAGTCGCAGGACTGGCGCGAAGGGGCTGTCTGTCCCTTTTCCAGGCCTGATCCGCCGCGGCAGCGAGATCGGCGTCGTCCTTCTTCAGGACGGGGCCGTGGTGATCGGGCCGATCTTCCGGGATCGGTACGCCATCGCGGCGGTAGCGGATCGATCGGGCAAGACGGGCGGCGGCCGGCGCGGCCAAGCCCGGACAGGACGGGAGAACGGGTTGATGGACGATCGCACCAGCGTGACCAATGGCGGCCTCGAAAACGATCAGCTGGATGGCGCCAACGCCGGCCAGCCCGCCGCCCCGGCACCGGAGTCGTCGGTTTCCGAACCGAGGATCGAGGTGGCGCAGCTGGAAGATCTGCCCCTGGCGACCGATCCCCCCGAAGCCGACACCCCGACCGTGACCGCGCCGGAGCCCGAGACGGCCGATCCGGATGGTGAGAGCGAGACGGCAACCCCGGAAACGGCGACGGACGAGCCCGAGTCCGCGACGCCCGACACCGGCACCGCCGCCGCGCCGGAGACCCTGCCCGCCGCGCTGGGCGATGCCTTGGCCGAGCTGGGCCTGACCGTCGAAGACGCGCTGCAAATCGCCATCGAAGCAGGTGAGTTGCCGGCCGGTGCCGATCTTTCCGATCCCGGCATCCTGGCCGATCTGGAATCGTTCATGGTTGCCCTGACGGCGACACCGATCGAGCCGGCGGCCGGTCCGCCGGATGTCGGCGCCCTGGAACCGGATGCGGAGCCGGATGCCCTGCCCGACGGGACCGACTTGGCGCCCGCGACCGGCCTGGTGCTGGAGGTCTTCGAACCGCTGTTCGAGAGCCTCGGCCGCACCGCCGAGGAACTGCTGCAGGAGCAGGTCGACGCCGGATCGCTGCCGCCGGATACGGCGGTGACGGATCCGCTGTTCATCGAGATCCTGACCGCGCTGTTCGAGACCGAGTTCGGCACCTTGCCCGAACCGGCGGCCGGCCCGGGCGCCGGACCCGAAGCGCCGGCGGTGCCGGGGGCGGAGAGCAGCGGCGGCACCTTCGCCGCCCCCGATCTGACGCCCGCGCCGGGGCCGTTCGACCTGACCAACCTGCTGCCCCCGACCGGGTTGCAGTTCGGCCTGTTGTCGTTCGACCAAGACGTCATCGACCCCGAACTCGCCGTCTTGGCGCCGGCGGCGGTCGACTCGGTGCCGGAGTTCCTGGGCGCGGTCGGCACGCTGTTGGATGACGGCGCCTTCGCCGGCGGACCGGTCGTCGTTGCTCCGGTCATCACGACCTTCAGCGCATCGGCCCTCGCGTCGCCGGCGGCTTCGGTTGTGCCGGGTGCCATGTCCATGGGCACCGGGACGATCCAGTTCGATTTCTTCGATGACCTGCCCGGCACGACGGAGGCGGAGTTCCTCGACGCCATCGTGTTCGGCGATGCGACCGGCAGCGTGGAGTCCCTGAACACCCAGGGTCTGACCGTGACCGATGGCGGCCTGCCGATCACCTTCGCCGTCGATGCGGAGAACCCGCGGCTGCTGGTCGGCACCGTCGATCGCGAGGGGTCGCCGGAGATCGTGATCACGATCGAGATCAACGGCGCGGTGCAGACCGGCGGCACGGCCAATGCGGGTCAGATTACCTACGAGTTCAAGGCGACGCTGTTCGAGCCCATCGAGCATCCCGATCCGTCCGCACCGCCGTTGCCGGTCGAGGAGACCCTGTCCCTCGTCGACATTCCGGTCACCGTCACGGACGTCGACGAGTCGTCGACCCAGGGCGCGTTCGATGTGCAGTTCCTGGACGACATCCCGGATCTCGACCGCGCCGAAGTTCAGTTCGAGCGCCAGGGCGACCAGCAGGGCGTGATCCATGACGAGAGCGCCGGCCTTCAGCCGGTGCCCGGCAGCGGCGACACCGATCCGGCGGACGACTCGGCGCGTCCCGCCATCTTCGACGATCTGGAGGGAGCGACCGGCGGGCCGACCGACGCGATCGGCTATGCCGCGTCCGAGCTGATCCTCGACAACCTGATCCCGACACCCGAGGCGGCCGGCGCCTATGGCGGCGACGGTCCCGGCACCGTCGAGCTGTCGCTGACCACGTTGACCGGCACGCCGTTCACCGGCCAGACCACCAATCTGTTCGTGACCGATGCCAATCAGGCGGATGGTCAGGGCGCGGTGATCTCCCTGTTCACGGTTGTGGAGGGCAACACCACCTATGTCGTCGGCAGCACCGGCGACGCCAGCGGTCCGATCGTCTTCGCGCTGACGGTCGAGGTGCTCGACAACGTTACCGGCGAGGCCACGGTGTCGCTGGCGCAGTATCAGGCGATCTGGCATCCGGACCGGAGCGATCCGGACGACCTGGTATCGCTGTTGACGCAGCCGGTCGAAGGCGGCCCCAGCCTGCCGCTGGTCAGCCTGTGGGCGACGATCACCGATGGCGACGAAGACGTCGATATCGGCAGCGTCTTGGATTTCGGCGATGCCACGTCGGGGCCGGGCATCGGCTTCGATGACGACGGTCCGACGCTCGACGGTCTTCAGATCACCGTTGGCGGCAATGATGAAACCGCGATCGTGATGCACGACGAGACGGCCGGCGTGCAGGCGGCGGCGGACGACGTGGCGACGCGGCCGGATGTGTTTGCGGCGCTGGAGGACAACACCGACACGACGACGCAGCCGCCGGCGTCTGCGGCGATCGGCTATGCCAATACGATTTTGACGCTGAGCGACGGTGACACGTCGGACGAGCAATTCAACGCGCTGTTCGGGACGGACGGTGCGGGGACCGTGACCTCGTCGCTGACCTCGGCGGACGGCCCCGGTACGCCGATCGACGGGCTGGCGACGAACCTGTTCGTGACGGATGCGAGCGCGGCGAATGGTTTGGGCCGGGGCGCGCAGATCTTCCTGTTCGAGCAGGACGGGGTGATCGTCGGCCGGGCGGGTGGCCCGAACGGCGCGATCGTGTTCGCCATCGGGCTCGGTGAGGTCGACCAGGACACCGGCGAGGTGTCGCTGTCGCTGGCGCAATATGAGGCGATCTGGCATCCGGACACGGACAATCCGGACGATATCGTCTCCTTGCTGTCGGACGATGACAGCACCGCGGTCCTCGGCTTGACCGTGACGGTGACGGACGCCGATCTGGACAGCATTTCCAAGACCTTCACCTTGGGCGGCGACGACAGCGACCTGAGCGCCATCCGGTTTGCCGATGATGGTCCGACGGTCGACGGTCTGACGATCACGTTCGACAACGAGCCGGGCGACGGCTTGGTGCGTCACGACGAGAGCGCGGGCGTGCAGCCGGATCAGCCTCCGGGGACGGATGCGGACCCGGCGGACGACGTCGCGGCGCGTCCGGCGGTGTTCGTGACGCTGGAAGGCGGTTCGAACGCGCCGTCTTCGGCGGCGATCGGCTATGCGAATTCGGTGTTGACGCTGGGCGACGGCAATCCGGCGAACGGCCAGTTCGACGCGCTGTTCGGGACGGACGGCGCGGGCACGGTGGTGCCGGTGCTGACGGATCCGTCGGGCAACCCGCTGCCGGTGGACGGCGTCGGGACGAACCTGTTCGTGACGGATGCG
>JANQSN010000016.1 GCA_028284045.1 Alphaproteobacteria bacterium
GGGGCCGCGGTGCGGGATCCGGCAGCCAGCCCAGGCGCTCCGCCAGCCGCAGGGTATTGACCCCTCCCGCCCCCTGACACACCTGTAAGGCGTTGGCGCCGCAGGCGCCGCCAAGGAATACCGCGGCGGCGCCTGCCGGATCTCGTCTGCCACGAAGGGCGATCCCATGACCCAGGCCGCGACACCCATTGGCACGAGGGCGCGGCGCGCCCGTCGCGTGGGGCTCAGCCTGGCCGCGGCCGTCCTGCTCGCCGGCTGCCAGTCCGATGCACCCGGATCGGATGCGGGCGTCGCGTCGGCAACACCGGTCTCCGCCGCCGCTGCCGGCTTCCCGCGCACCGAGCAGGAGGCGGTGCTCTCGATCGCGCCGATGCTGGAGCGGACGACACCGGCCATCGCCAATATCGCCGTCTCCTTCACCGTTCCCGCGCCGACCCATGGGATCTTCCGCGATCCCGTCATTCGGCGGTTCTTCGGCATCCCGGAAGACCTGCCGCCGCTGCAGCGCGTCAGCGCCGGATCTGGCGTCATCGTCGACGCCGCGCGCGGGCTGGTGGTCACCAACGCCCATGTGGTGGAGGATGCCGACACCGTCACCGTCCGCCTGAAGGACCGGCGTGTGTTCGCGGCGGAGATCGTCGGCAGCGACCCGGAGACCGACGTCGCGGTGTTGCGCATCCCGGCCGACGGTCTGACGGCGATCCCGTTCGCCGACAGCGACGCCATCGCCGTGGGCGACTATGCCGTCGCCATCGGCAACCCCTTCGGTCTCGGCCAGACGGTGACCACCGGGATCGTCAGCGCGCTCGGCCGCAGCGGGTTGATCGAAGGCGGCTACGAAACGTTCATTCAGACCGATGCGGCGATCAATCCCGGCAATTCCGGCGGCGCGCTGGTGAACAGCCGCGGCGAGCTGATCGGCATCAACACCGCGATCTTGAGCCGCAGCGGCGTCAATGCCGGGCTGAACTTCGCCATCCCCAGCAATGTCGCCGGCGCTGTGGTCGACCAGTTCGCCCGCTTCGGCGACATCCGGCGCGGCCGGATCGGCGTGGAGATCGTCGACCTGCCGCCCGATGTCGCCGCGGCCTTGGCGTCGGGCGACGGCGAGGGGGCGGTGATCGCCGGCGTACGCCCGGGATCGCCGGCCGATCGGGCGGGCCTGCGGCCGGGCGACATCGTGCTGTCGGTGAACGGCGCCAAGGTGCGCAATGCGGCGGATCTGCGCGCGCGCATCGGCTCGCTCCGGGTCGGCGACCGGGTGACGCTGAGCTGGCTGCGCGACGGCGCGCCTGCGAGCGGACCGATCACCGTCGGCCCCTGATCGCGGCGCCCAGCGCCACCCGCACAAACCGATCGGTTGCCGTTTTCCAGCCACAGTCACGGTGTTAGCGTGACGCCGCCTTCGGTTGCGTCGCCCCTGCTGAAGCGGAGTGCGCCCATGAAGTTCCTGGCTGTTCATCCCGGCCCGCTGATGTACACCAAGATCTTCCTGCGGCTGGAGCCGTTGGGTTTGGAACTGGTGGCGGAAGCGGCCCGCCGCGCCGGGCACGAGGTCCGCCTGATCGACCTGCAGGTGGAGCGGCACAAGGACTATTTCCGGCTGATCGACGACTTCAAGCCGGACGCGATCGCCTTCTCCTGCAGCTACTTAGCCAACGTTCCTGAGATCGTCGATCTGGCCAAGGCGACCAAGGACCGCCGCCCGGACAGCTTCGTCTTCGTCGGCGGCCACAGCGCCTCCTTCACCGCCCAAGAGTTCCTCGACCACGGCGCCGGCGCTATCGACTGCATCCTGACCGGCGAGGGCGAAGCCGCCGTCGCGCATCTGCTGCTGGCGGCGGAGCACGACCGCGCGGCCATCACCAAGGTGCCGGGCGTCGTGGCACCCGACGGCAAGGGGCCGCCGCCGCGCTTCGTCCACAGCCTGGACGACCTGCACCCGGCGCGCGACTTGGTGCGCCACCGCAACAAATACTTCATCGGCGTGCTCGACCCCTGCGCCTCCATCGAGTTCTCGCGCGGCTGCCCGTGGGACTGCTCGTTCTGCTCCGCCTGGACCTTCTACGGCCGCAGCTACCGGACCATGAGCCCGGAACGCGTGCTGGAGGACATGAAGCGGATCCGCGAGCCCGGCGTGTTCATCGTCGACGACGTCGCCTTCATCCATGCCGAGCACGGCATGGCGATCGGCGAGGCCATCGCCCAGGCCGGCATCAAGAAGCGCTACTACCTGGAGACCCGCGGCGACGTTCTCTTGCGCAACAAGGAAGTCTTCCAGTTCTGGCGCAAGCTGGGCATCGAGTACATGTTCCTCGGCCTCGAAGCCATCGACGAGGAAGGGCTGAAGAAGTACCGCAAGCGCATCCCGCTCGACCGCAATTTCGAGGCGCTGGAGTTCGCCCGGTCGCTGGGGATCGCGGTGGCGATCAACATCATCGCCGATCCCGATTGGGACCACGAACGCTTCCGCGTGGTGCGCGAGTGGTGCATGGAGATCCCGGAGATCGTAAACATCTCCATCAACACGCCCTACCCCGGCACGGAAAGCTGGCTGACCGAAAGCCGGCGGCTGACCACCCGCGACTATCGCCTGTTCGACATCCAGCACGCCGTGCTGCCCACCAAGCTGCCGCTGGCTGAGTTCTATGGCGAGTTGGTGAAGACGCAGCAGGTGCTGAACCGCAAGCATCTCGGCTGGTCGGCGCTGAAGGGCACCGCCAAGATCGCTGCGCGGCTGGCGCTGCAGGGCCAGTACAACTTCATCCGCATGCTGTGGAAGTTCAACCAGGTCTACAATCCCGACCTGCTGCTGGCCGACCACGCCCAGCCGGTGCGCTATGCGATGGCGCCGCCGCCGCCGGCCCAGGAGAAGGTCAACGCCAAGGGCCTCTATGTCCACGGCGCCCAGGGCCGGAAGGGCCGCGCCATCGACGACCGGACGGAAGCCTTCGTCGAAGAAACCCGGATGGGGACGACCGCGTAGCCGGCGACCCGAGAGCGTCATCCCCGCGAAAGCGGGGATCTCCAACCGATTGAAACGGAAAGATTCCCGCTTTCGCGGGAATGACGGTTCAGGGGGGTTAACCCGTCTGGAACTGGTACGGCGTGGCGCCGCGGATCGCCGGGTCCAGGGTCAGCGGGCGGTTGGCCGGAGGAAAGGCGCGCTGCACGCAGTCGGTGCGCTCGCACACCCGGCAATGCAGGCCGATCGGTACGGCGATCTCCTCGTTCTCCAGGTCCATGCCGTCGGCGTAGACGAGCTGGGCGGCGTCGGCCAGCTCGCAGCCCAGCGCGATGGCGAAGGTCTGGCCGGGCCGGTGGTAGCCGCTCGACGGCTTGGTGACCATCCGGGCGATGGAGAAGTACCGGTCGCCCTCCGGCATCTCGGAAACCTGGCGGCGGAGATCGCCGGGCGAGGCGAAGGCGTCATGCGCGTTCCAGCGCGGACAGGCCCCGCCATAGCGCGGAAACGCCTGGCGCAGCGCGCTGAACCGTTTCGACACATTGCCCGCCCGGTCGATGCGGATCATGAAGAACGGCACGCCGCGCGCCCCCGGCCGCTGCAGGGTGATCAGCCGGTGGCAGACCTGCTCGATACTGGCATCGAAGCGGCAGGCCAGGATGTCGAGGTCGTAGCGCACCGCCGTCGCCGCCCGGTAGAACCGGTCATAGGGCATCATCAACGCCGCTGCGAAATAGTTGGCCAGGCCGATGCGGGCGAGATCGGCCGCGCCCTCGATGGCGAACCCCGCCTCCGCCCCGTACCGGTCGATCAGATCGCGATGGGATTCCAGACCGAACTGGACGGCGAGCTGAAAGGTCCGGCTCGCCGGCGGCAGCATCTCCGAGACGAACAGCCGCCGGCTGTGCCGGTCGAAGCGGCGGTGCAGCGGGCCCATCACCTCCGTCGGCAGCACGCGCACACGGATGCCATGGTCCTCGCCCAGGCGGACCTCCAGATGGCGGGCGAGCGGCCCGGGCTCCGCCCCGACGCGTTGCCAGAAAGAATCGGCCGCCGCTTCCAGATCGGGAAAGAAACTGTTGTGCCGGTCGAACAGGTCGTAGACCGCATCCGTCGCGGCGTCGGCGGTGCTGACGCCGCCGGGCGGCTTCACCCGGCCGTCGCCGTCGCCGTCGCGCAGATGCAGGGTCTCGCTGGCCTCCCGCCACGCGCGGAACATGACGAGAATCGCCTTGGCGGTCTCCGGCTGGCTGCCGGCCAGCTCCGCCAGGTCGTCGCGCGCGACGGGCGTGGTGGAGAACAGCGGATCGGCGAACACCTCGATCAGGCCGCCGACGAGCTGGGCGCTCTCGTCCTCCGCCAGGCTCTGCAGGTCGAGCTGGAACGTCCGCCCAAGCTTCAGCAACAGCCCCACCGTCACCGGGCGATGGTTGTTCTCGATCAGATTGAGATAGCTGGCGGAGATGGCCAGGCGCTCGGCCAGCGCCGCCTGGGTCAGGCCGGCATCGCGGCGCAGACGGCGGATCTTGCCGCCGAGCATGGCGGGCGGCGTGGCGCGGGGCTCGCGGGCTTTATTTCGGTTTACAGCGGGCGTCGGCATCAACGTACATAATTTACAAATTTACAAAGATTGCAAGAGTTTTCACGCACCCTCTTGACTGATTGTGAAGTTTTTGACATCGTTGCGGACACGGTGGGGTTCGCCTCATCGCGTTTGTGTACCGCCTGTTCTGGTAAACCTGTTGGGGGACAGGGCTTGCCGGAATGGGTCGGTCGGGACTGCCGCCCGCTTGTTTCAGGGCGCTCCAGAGATGCGGGCGGCAGAACCGACTTTTGGCATGCAAGGGCGAATGGCGAACACCCCCGGCTTGATCGCGGTCGGTCCCGTCTGGGATGCCCGCGGGCAGGTTCGGCAGGACCCAACACCGCTTCGACAACGCAGCGAACAATCATAACAAGCCGCGTCCTGCTGTCGAAAGAGAGGCCCAGGTTCAGGGAAGAAACGCCGACACAGCCCTTCAGGCTGCGTTGCGACGGCGGAGTCGGCACACCGACTCCGCCGTTTTCGTTTCCCGCGCCGCGACGCGCGCCTATCGTCGACCGGCCTCTCCTCACCCCGCGTCGGAGCATCGTCACCCGTGACCCCGGCAAGCCTGGCTGCGCAGGCCGCCGCCGCCTTCAGCCGATCGGACCCGGCGGACAAGGCCCGGGCCGTCCGGCGACTCGCCGCGGCCCGGGCCGACGGTGCGGTGACGGCGATCGGTACGGCCGACCCACCGGCCCGGCCAGGCCGGCCGGACCGTCCGGTGCTGAAGCCGCCGCGCGACATGCCGCGGCGGCGCGGCGGCCTGGCGGGGCGCCGGGCGCTCTTGCACGCCGTCGCCCATATCGAGTTGAACGCCGTCGACCTGGCATTGGACATCATCGCCCGGTTCAGCGATCCGGGGCGCGCCGGGCTCGCCCTGCCGGCCCGGTTCTTCGACGACTGGCTCGGCGTCGCCGACGACGAATCGCGGCATTTCCTGATGGTGTCGGAACGGCTGGCGGCGCTGGACGCCGCCTATGGCGACCTGCCGGCGCATGACGGGCTGTGGCAGGCGGCCGAGGCGACAGCCGGCGACCTGCTGGCCCGCCTGGCCGTCGTGCCGCTGGTCTTCGAGGCGCGCGGCCTCGACGTGACGCCGGGGATGATCCGGCGCTTCGAGGCCGAGGGCGACGAAGCCAGCGCCGCCGTCTTGCGGGTCATCTACACCGACGAGATCGGCCATGTCGCCACCGGGCATCACTGGTTCCTCGCGGTCGCGGAGGCCCGCGGCGTCGACCCGGTGACCACCTGGCAGGCCCTGGTCCGCGCCCATGTCCCCGGCGCCGTCAAACCGCCGTTCAACGCCGACGCCCGCCAGCGCGCCGGCCTCGGACCCGACTACTACCTACCGGTGGCAGCGTCGCCACCTTCCTAAGGGCGCCGCGTTGGCCGTTCGCCAATCATCTCCGACGCAATCCGGCGAAACTCTCCGATCGCATCGGTGCTGGGTCCCGAAGACTCGACAATCCGGATCCCGATCTCGGGAAGCGGCGGCAAGCCGTCCGCTATGATGGACAGATCCCCCGGCACGGCTACATCCGTGACGACGCTGATCGCGTGTCCCGAACGGGCGATGGCCAGGAGCCCGGCCAAGCTGTTGCTGGCGAAGGCCACGCGGTAGGCGCGCCCGAGATTGTGCATGGCGTCGCACGCCGCCTGATGGTCCATCGTGTTCGATGCCGAGAGCGCCAGGGGCACGACTTCGGTGTGAAGGAGGGCCGGCGCCGGATCGTTGGCGACCCAGACAAAGCGCGTGTGCCGAAGGACGTCGCAGGGCGCGGCGGGCAGCGGTTCGGAGACGATCGCCAGATCGACTTCCCGGCGATGCAGCATGGGCTTCAGATCGACCGTCGGCGCGCAGACGATCTCCACCTCGACGGCCGGATGATCCGCGGCGAAGCGCATCAACACCCCGGGCAGGAAGACGTTCAGGTAGTCCTCCGGACAGCCGACGCAGATCGAGCCGCGAAGCCCCGGTCCGGCCAAGTCCGAGAGCGCTTGGTCATGGGTGTGGAGGATCGATTGCGCATGGCCGAGCAGACGCTCGCCCGCCCGGGTCGCACTGACACCGCTGCCCGAGCGGTGGAAGATCGGGCTGCCGATGATCGCTTCGAGGCGGCGCATCTGCATGCTCACCGCAGACTGCGTCCGGCCGATCTGAATCGCGCCCGCACTGATCGAACGGTTGCGCATGACGGCGACGAAACTGCGAAGCAGGGCAATCTCAAGCGGCGGCTGCATATCGGTCTCGCTGATATCTGACTGAAACGATATTCGTTTCACTGAGAATGGCTAGGTTGTTAGCTGTCCCCAATCAAGGCCAGCCGGGATAGCGGACGATGATGTCGAAGAACGAGGAAACACCGTTTTGGGCGGCCGCCGACGCCCATCTCCTGCGCTATGGCGGCGCCTTCGAGCGGGTCATCATCGAGCGTGCGGAAGGCAGCAGCCTTTTCGACGCCGACGGCCGGCGGATTCTCGACTTCACCTCCGGTCAGATGAGCGCGCTGCTCGGCCATTCGCATCCGCGGATCGTCGAGACCGTGCGCCGCCAGATCGGCGACCTCGACCACCTGTTCAGCGGCATGCTCTCCCGACCGGTGGTCGACCTGGCGCAGCGGCTGGGCAGCCTGGTGCCGGGCCTTGAGAAGGTGCTGCTGCTGTCGACGGGGGGAGAGTCGAACGAAGCGGCGATCCGGCTTGCGAAACTGGTGACCGGCAAGCACGAGATCGTCGCGTTCTCCAAGAGCTGGCACGGCATGACCGCTGCGGCGGCGTCGGCAACCTATGCCAAGCGCCCGCATGGCCTCGGGCCGGCAGCGGTGGGGTCGTTCGCCATACCCGCCCCCAATCCGTACCGGCCGCGCTTCAAGCATCCCGACGGCCGTCTCGATTGGCAGACCGAACTCGACGATGCGTTTGCCCTGATCGACAGCCAGACGACGGGCAGCCTCGCCGCCTTTATCGCCGAACCGATCCTGTCGTCCGGCGGAATCCTCGACCTGCCGCTGGGCTATCTCGCCGCCTTGAAGGCGAAATGCGAGGAGCGCGGCATGCTGCTCATCCTCGACGAAGCACAGACCGGCATCGGGCGAACCGGTACGATGTTCGCTTTCCAGCGGGACGGCGTCGTCCCCGACATCCTAACGCTGTCCAAGACGCTGGGCGCGGGCCTGCCATTGGCGGCCGTCCTGACCAGCGCGGAGATCGAAGCGTCGGCGCATGAGCGCGGTTTCCTGTTCTACACGACGCATGTGTCCGACCCGCTTCCCGCCGCCGTCGGCCTGACGGTCCTCGACGTCGTGGAGGAGGAAGGGTTGGTGCACCGCGCCCAAGTAGCCGGGTCGCGGCTGAAGGCGCGGCTCGAAGCGCTCCAGCAGCGCTTTGCGTGCATTGGCGACGTCCGGGGACGCGGCCTCATGGTCGGGCTGGAAGTGGTCACCGATCGAGACAGCCGCGCACCCGACGAGGTGTTGGGAAAGCGGATCAGCCAGGAGGCGATGCGACAGGGCGTTCAGATGAACATCGTCAACCTGTCCGGCATGGGCAGCGTGTTCCGGATTGCTCCGCCCTTGACGATCTCGGACGACGACCTCGATGCGGGTATCGACCTGATCGCCGAGGCGATCGCCGCAGCCATCTAACGGAGGGACCGTCGTCCCGGACGGGTCGCGATCACCCGTTCACCGCGCGCTCGCCGGTGACCTTGGCGGCCAGGGCGCCGGCCAGGAAGTCGTCGATGTCGCCGTCCAGCACGCCTTGCGCGTTGCCCTTCTCCACGCCGGTGCGCAGGTCCTTGACCATCTGGTAGGGCTGCAGGACGTAGCTGCGGATCTGGTGGCCCCAGCCGATATCGCTCTTCTCGTCGGCCTGGGCCTGGGCCTCCTCCTCGCGGCGCTTGAGCTCCGCCTCATAGAGGCGCGCGCGCAGCATGGCCATGGCCTGGGCGCGGTTGCGGTGCTGGGACCGGTCGTTCTGGCACTGCACGACGATGCCGGTCGGAATGTGGGTCAGCCGGACCGCGCTGTCGGTCTTGTTGACATGCTGCCCGCCCGCGCCCGACGCCCGGTAGGTGTCGACCCGGAGGTCCTTCTCCTCGATCTCCACCTCGATGGTGTCGTCGATCACCGGCGAGACGGACACGGACGCGAAGCTGGTGTGGCGGCGGGACTGGCTGTCGAACGGGCTGATCCGCACCAGCCGGTGCACGCCCGCCTCGATCTTCAGCCAGCCATAGGCGTTCTGGCCCTTGATCTCCACCGTCGCGGACTTGATGCCGGCCTCTTCGCCGGGGCTCTCCGCCAGCCAGGCGGTCTTGAAGCCGCGCCGCTCCGCCCAGCGCAGATACATGCGCAACAGCATCTCCGCCCAATCCTGGGCCTCGGTGCCGCCGGCGCCGGCATTGACTTCCAGATAGCAGTCGTTGCCGTCGGCCTCGCCGGCCAACAGGCTCTCCAGCCGTGCCTTGCCGGCATCGGCCTGCAGGGCCGCCAGGGCCGCCTCCGCTTCCTCCACGCTGGCGGCATCTTCCTCCGCCTCACCCAGTTCCAGAAGAACCAGGCCGTCGTCGAGCCGCTGGTCGAGCGCCCGGCAGGCGCCCAGCGCGTGGTCCAGCCGGGTGCGTTCCTTCAACAGGCCCTGGGCGCGGGCCGGATCGTTCCAGAGATCGGGATCCTCGGCCGCTGCGTTCAGCTCTTCCAACCGACTAAGCGAGGCATCCCAGTCAAAGAGACCTCCTCAGCAGCGCCAACGACTGACGAATGTCGTCGACGACCGCTTGTGTTTCCGCCCGCATGGACCGTGTTTCCTCAAGCTTCAAAGCAACCATCCGCCCCAAAGGCGGCGGCCGGAGGTCTAGGCTGAATCAACCGTCATGGCCGCAGCCTGTTGAAGCCCTCCGCCTTGATGGGGGAGGGTTGGGTGGGGGTGATATCAGTGTCGGATGAAAAGCCGGATCAAGACTCACCCTGTCGACAGCGCCATTGGACCAGCACGGACGGTACGGCGCGAGAGGGCAGCCTCGGAGTCCTGACGTCGTGCGGCGACATCACCCCCACTCTGCCCTCCCCCATCAAGGGGGAGGGTACTTCTGAACGCCGATGGAACGTAGGCGCGGCCGGCCGGCTAGTAAAGGCCGCCGGTTCCGGTCAGCGGCGCCAGATCCCGGTTGGCCAGCCCGCCTTCCGCGCCATAGTCGGGCTCCAGCAGGTCGGTGGTGAAGCCGGGCTCGGTGCCGCGGCGGAACGCCTCCAGGACGGAACCGGCGCCGGGGCCGCTCGGCCGCCCGCTCCCCCGGTCGACCCAGACCAGGCTGGCATCCGGCGGGATGCGGAACGGCGGCACGTCCTGGCCCGCCAACGCCTCCGCCATGAAGGCGCCGAAGATCGGCAGGGCCGCACTGCTGCCGCTCTCGCCGGCCCCCAGCGGCGCCGGCTGGTCGAAGCCGACATAGGTGCCGACCACCAGGTCCGGCGAGAAGCCGACGAACCAGGCATCGCGCACGTCGTTGGTGGTGCCGGTCTTGCCGGCGAGCGGCATGCCCAGCGCCGCCAGCCGCTGGCCGGTGCCACGCCGGACCACGCCTTCCAGCATCGAGACGATCTGATAGGCGACCACCGGATCGGCGATCCGCTCCCGATCGTCCGGCAGTTCGGGGGCAATCCCCTCCCCCAGCGCCACCGTGCGGCATCCCGCACAGTCCCGCTGGTCGTGGCGCCACAGCGTCTCACCGCGGCGGTTCTGGATGCGGTCGATCAGCGTCGGCTCGATCGCCAGGCCGCCATTGGCGATCATCGCATAGCCGGCGGTCAGGTCGAGCAGCGTCGTCTCCCCGGCCCCCAGCGCCATGGAGTAGTGCAGCTCCATATCGTCGTAGACGCCGAAGCGCCGGGTCAGCGCCCGCACCGGCTCCAGCCCGATCTCGATCAGCAGGCGCACCGTCATGATGTTGCGCGACCGCTCCAGCCCGACGCGCATCGGCACCGGACCGAGGAAGTCGTTCGCGTAGTTGTCCGGGCGCCACATCCCGCCGCCGGGCCCCAGATCCACCGCCAGCGGCGTATCCAGCACCAAGGTCGCGGGCGTGATCGGCCGCTGCCGGTCGGCCTCCAGCGCGGCCATGTAGACGAAGGGCTTGATCGCAGAGCCGGGCTGGCGCTCCGCTTGGGTGGCGCGGTTGAACTCGCTCATCGCGTAGTCGAAGCCGCCGCTCATCGCCAGCACCCGGCCGGTATGCGGGTCGATCGCCACCAGGCCGCCCTGCACCGCCGGGATCTGGCGCAAGCCATAGCGCGGCAGGGCGATCGGCGCGCCCGCGTCGTCGACCGGGGTTCCCGGCGTCGCCTCCGCCGGGGTCAGCATGCCGTCGAGGCGCTCCACGACGATCACGTCGCCGAGTTCCAGCACATCGCCCACGGCGCGCGGCTCGGCGCCGACGCGCTGCCCGTTCAGCGCCGGGCGCGCCCAGCGCATCTCGTCGAGGGGCACCATCGCCTGGCGGCGATCCACCAGCCCGACCCGGGCGGCGTCGGCGGTCACCTCCAGCACCACCGCCAGCGGCCAGTCGCCCGCACCGGCCGGATGCTCCAGCCCGGCGAGCTGGCCCGGCCAGTCGTCGAATCCGTCCAACCGGTCGATCGGCCCGCGCCAGCCATGGCGGCGGTCATAGGCGATCAGCCCGCCGCGCAAAGCCCGGTCGGCAATGTCCTGCAGCCGCGGGTCGAGCGTCGTCTGCACCTGAAGCCCGCCGCCATAGAGCGCCTCATCGCCATGCAGAGCCTGCAGGCGCCGGCGCACCTCTTCGGCGAAATAGTCGGCCTCCACCCGGTCGGGATCGGCGCTGCGATCGGCCACCTCCAAGGGTGCCGCCACCGCGGCGATCGCCTGTTCCGCCGTGATCGCCCCATCCTCCAGCATCCGGTCGATCACATAGTTGCGGCGCGCCACCGCCGCCTCCGGCCGCCGGGTGGGATGGTAGTTGTTCGGCGCCTTCGGCAGGCCGGCCAGATAGGCCGCCTCCGCCAAGGTCAGCTCAGCCAGGGGCTTGTCGAAATAGGTCAGCGCCGCCGCGGCCACGCCATAGGCGCCGCGACCGAAATAGATCTCGTTCAGATAGAGTTCGAGGATCTCATCCTTGGTGAACGCCCGCTCGATGCGCAGGGCCAGGATCGCCTCGCGAATCTTGCGGGCGAAGGAGACCTCGTTGGTCAGCAGGAAGTTCTTGGCGACCTGCTGGGTGATGGTCGACGCCCCGACCAGCCGCCGGCCGCTGCCTAGATTGGCGAGGTTGGTGAGGCTGGCGCGCACGATGCCCAGCCAGTCCAGGCCGCCATGGCCGTAGAAATGCTGGTCTTCGGCGGAGATGAAGGCTTGGCGGACCTGCGCCGGGACGGCGGCGACGGGCACGAACACCCGATTCTCCACCGCATACTCCGCCAACAGGCGGCCGTCGCCGGCATAGAGCCGGGTGGTGATGCCGGGCTCGTAGTCGGCAAGCTGGGTGTAGTCCGGCAGGTCGCGGGCATAGTGCGCAAAGGCGGCAAAGCCGGCGACCAGCATCACGATCGCCAACAGCGCCGCGGAGGACAGCGCCCAGCCGATCAGGCCGAAGCCGGGGCGTTTGGTCCGCGGCGGCGGCGTCACCGCCCGCGGCGCGGCCGGCCGGCGGCCGCCGGCGCGCCAGCGCGACACCGCCGCCGGCGGCGTCGGCCGTTCGGGCGCCCGCAACACCATGGCGCCCAGCCTCTAGCCGGCCGCCGCGCCGGCGTCAGACGCCGGAACCGCGCCATTGGGCATCGATTGGACGGTTTTCGGGATCGTCATCATCTTCCTGGGTCGGGCTGCCGGACAGGGGCCGGCCCCGCCGGCCCCGCATCGTCCCATTCCAGAAAGCGAATGCGACGCCAGGGTGTCGGCTGCGTGACATCTCCGCGCCATTACGATCGGTCCTCGGCCTCTTCCCAGGCGAAATAGGCATCGATCGCCTGCACGATCGCGGCCATCAGGGCGTCGCGGTAGGGCGCTTGGGCCAACAGGGCTTCCTCCTCCGCGTTCGACAGATAGCCCATCTCGATCAGCACCGACGGCATGTCCGGCGCCGTCAGCACGACGAAGCCGGCCTGGCGGTGCGGCCGGTTCTCCAGCAGCGGCACCGCCTCGCCGAGACTATCCACCAGGAACTCCGCCGCGGTGAACGATTCGTTTCGGGTCAGCCGTTGCGCCAGGTCGACCAGGATGGTCGCCATGACCGCATCCTCCGGGTCGATGACGACGCCGGCCAGGGCGTCGGCCCGGTTCTCGCGCTGGGCCAGGCGGGCCGCCTGGCGGTCGCTGGCGGTGCTGGACAGGGTGTAGATCGAGGCGCCGCGGATCTGGTCGTTGTTCTCCAGGCTGTCGGCATGCAGCGACAAGAACAGATCCGCCCCCGCCGCCCGGGCGATCCGCACCCGCTCGCGCAAGGCGAGAAAGCGGTCGTCATCGCGCGTCAGGACAACGTCATAGCGGCCGGTGGCGCCGAGCGCGTCGGCCAGGCCCAGCGCCGCGGCGAGCGTGATCTCCTTCTCAAGCTCGCCATTGATGCCGATGGCGCCCGGATCGCGACCGCCGTGACCGGCGTCGATCGCCACCAGCGGCAGGTCCGACGGCGGCCGCCTGGGCGGCAGCGGCACCTGAACGGACGGGGTCGCCTGGGCCGCCGGGTCCGGCGCGTCGGCGGCCGGATCTCGACCGGTGCCGGCCGATGCAGCCGGGACGGTCGCGCCCGCCGCCAGGGTGCCCAGCATCGGATGGGCGATCAGGCGGGCATAGCCGTCTTCGTCGCCGGGCGTCAGGTCGAGCACGAATCGGTAGGAGTGCCGACCGTCCGCCGGCACGTAGAATACCGACTCCACACCCGCCGGCGCCGCCAGGTCGACGGTCACCCGCACGCCGCCGCCCGTCAGCGGCCGGGCGGTCAGTCCGGTCACCGGGCCGGCCGGCAACTCCGGCGGCACCGCTGCCCAGATCGTGTCCAGGAAATCGATGCTGATCTGCGGCCGATCCGCCGAGGCGGCCAGGCGAAAGCTGCGCGCCCGCGTCAGGTCCAGGATGACCCGGGCGTCCGCCCCTTGGTCGGTGACGGTGGCCCCAAGGATGGCGGATCCGATATCCGTGGCCCCGGCGTCGGGCGTCAGGGCGGGGGCGAGACCCAGCATCGCCGCCAGCGCGACGGCCCCGGCGACCGCGCGGCCGACCCCTGTCGGCCGGCGTCGCCGCGACGCGTGGTCTCGCTCGGCCGGCGATCCCGGTCCGTCGCCCATCTCAGGCTCTCTCGCGAAGGGTGAACGCCATGGCGGGCACCGGCCCGCCGGACACGAAGGACGCTGGCATGGTTCTCATCAAAAATCAGTTACTTCAACCGCGTTGCTGTGAAAGCGCAGGCCAGCGCGGGGCGGTAAAGGTCGCGCCGACCCGCCGATGGCGCGGGTTCCGGCGGGCATACGGCGTCGACACTTGAATGATTGTCCCCGGGGCGGTCAAACGATACTCTTGCGTATCGCGACGGAGCGCTGCCTCGCGCCGATTGATCGTTGCAACCCGTTTTCCGGTTGTCCGGACCGGGTGAGTGCCACGACGCATCTTGTACCCTTGTTTTCGATCGCGACCGAGTGTGCCGCCGTTGCGGATCGGTCGCGGATTGGGACGGACGCTCAAGACGTCGGGCATGGCATCGGCGGCCGAGGCGGCGCAACGGACTTTGTGGGAATTCTCCCGGAGCCGACCGGACCGTGCCCTCGTGCCCAACCGCCGACGCGGTTGCGGCGAGGCGGTGCAGTCCGGTCATTCGATCCGGCGCTCCCGTGGTCTGGCCGCCGGCTTGGCGTTCGCTCAAGCCCGGCGCTGGGATACGGGGTTCCGCCGGCCAACCGACGGCTCCCGGGACCAACAACGCGGATGCCTCGCCTGCCCTTCGCCGTCGCGGAAGGGCCCGGGCCCGGCGTCCTGGGGATTGATTGATGACGAAGAGGATGCTGGTGGACGCCAGCCACCCGGAAGAGACCCGGGTGGTTGTGCTGGACGGATCGCGTCTGGAAGAGCTGGATTTCGAGATCGCCGCCCGGCGACAGCTCAAGGGCAATATCTACCTCGCCAAGGTGACCCGTGTGGAACCGTCGCTGCAGGCGGCGTTCGTCGAATACGGCGGCAATCGACACGGTTTCCTGGCGTTTTCGGAGGTCCACCCGGACTATTTCCGGATTCCCGTCGCCGACCGGGAAGCCCTGGTCGCCGACCAGGTGATGCGGTCGGCCCGGCTGGATGACGACGAGGCCGGCGGCGACTCCGCTGGCGAGGACGGCGACGCGGCGAAACCGGCCAAGCGTGGCCGGCGGCGGCGCGGCCGCAAGGCCGACGCGGAGAGCCTGGCCGACCGCCTGGACGGCGAGCCGACGGCCGACGAGACGCCTGAAGACGAAACGCCGAGCGAAGAAGCCCCAGACGAAGCGGCTTCCGCCGAACCGCCGGCGGAGACCGAAGACGGCGACGGCGCGCCCGAGGCAACCGGTTTCGACCCGACGCCCTTCGACCCGACCCCGTTCGATCCGGCCCCGTTCAGCCGGCGCGACTCCGACGATGCGGCCGAACCCGATGCCGCGTCGGCGCAAGACGCGGCCGATCTGGCGGACGACGATGATGGCGACGTCGACGACGACGCGGATGAGGACGAACCCGAGGACGCCGCGGAAGCCCGGGGCGATGCACCGGACGAAGACGAGGACGACGCCGAAGACGCCCCGGCCGGCCGGCGGGTGGAGACGGTCGGCGGCGACGATGTCGACGAGGCGGCGCAACGCCGCCCACCGCCGCCGCGCCGCCACTACAAGATCCAGGAGGTCATCAAGCGCCGGCAGATCATGCTGGTGCAGGTCACCAAGGAAGAGCGCGGCAACAAGGGTGCCGCGCTGACCACCTATCTCTCGCTGGCCGGACGCTATTGCGTGCTGATGCCCAATACGCCGCGCGGCGGCGGCATCTCCCGCAAGATCAGCAATCCCAAAGAACGCAAGCGGATGAAGGCCATCCTCGACGCGATGGATCTGCCCGAAGGCATGGCCGTTATCCTGCGCACCGCCGGGCTGGAGCGCACCAAGGCGGAGATCAAGCGCGACCTCGACTACCTGCTCAGGCTCTGGGATTCGATCCGCGAGCTGACGCTGAAGTCGACCGCGCCGATGCTGATCCACGAAGAGGCCAATCTGATCAAGCGCGCCGAGCGCGACCTCTACGCCAAGGACATCGACGAGGTCATCGTCGCCGGCGAGGACGGGTACCGCGTCGCCAAGGACTTCATGCGCATGCTCATGCCGAGCCATGCCAAGAAGGTGAAACCCTACCGCGACGAGAGCGTGCCGCTCTTCCACCGCTACCAGGTGGAAGGCCAGATCGATGCGATGCACAGCCCGGTCGTGCAGCTTCGCTCCGGCGGGTACATCGTGCTCAGCCCGACCGAGGCGCTGGTGGCGATCGACGTCAACTCCGGCCGCTCCACCCGAGAGCGCAATATCGAGGAGACGGCGTACCGCACCAATCTGGAAGCGGCGGACGAGATCGCCCGCCAACTCCGCCTGCGCGACCTCGCCGGGCTGATCGTCATCGACTTCATCGACATGGACGACGACCGGCACAACGCCGCCGTCGAACGCCGCTTGAAGGAGGCGATGAAGGCCGACCGGGCGCGCATCCAGGTCGGCCGGATCAGCGCCTTCGGCCTGTTGGAGCTGTCGCGCCAGCGGCTGCGCCCCAGCCTGACCGAGACCCATTTCGATACCTGCCCGCATTGCGGCGGCAGCGGGCTGATACGCTCGGTCGGCTCGTCGGCGCTCAGGGTATTGCGGGCGGTGGAGGAAGAAGCGCTGAAGCGCCGGGCCGGCGGCTTCACGGTGCGGCTGCCGACCAATGTCGGTCTCTACGTGCTGAACCAGAAGCGCGATGCGCTTGCCGAAATGGAGCAACGCCACGGCATCCGGGTTTGGATCGAGCAGGACGACAGCCTGATCCGCCCCGACTTCGCGCTGGAGCGCGCGGCCGTGCGCCCAGAACAGGCGGCCCGCCCCCTCGTTGATTTTACGGCGATCATGGCCAACGCCGACCCCGCACTGGCGGAGGAGGACGAGGCGGAGGAGAGCGCACCGGCCGGCGACGGCGATGCGGAACGCCGGTCGAAACGCCCTCGGCGCGGGCGGCGACGCGACGACGGCAAGGAGACCGCGAAAGACGGCACAAGAGCCCGCCGATCGGCCGAGGAGACCGACGAGGCCGATGCACCGGTCGACGCGGACGCGGAGGCGCGCGCAGCCGGTCCGGATGGGGATGAAGACGGCGACGCCGCCGGCGATGCCCAGAAGAAGAAGCGGCGGCGCGGCAAGCGCGGCGGCCGGCGGCGCAACGCCCAACGGCAAGACGCGGCGGAGACGGAGGACATGGACGCCGAGGCGGATAGCGCCGAGGCGGATGGCGCCGAGGCGGAGGGTGCCGAACCGACCGCCACCGAGTCCGATGCCGCCGAGACGGAGCCGGCGCCGACTGACGACAGCGCGGCTGACGCGGATGAGGACGATTGGCCGGCGCTGCCCGAGGCGACCCTCGCCACCCCCGAACCCGTCGCCCCCGAACCGGTGGCGCCGGAGTCGGTCGCCCAGTTGGACCCGGCACCGGTGACGATCGACGACCAGCCGATCGCAGTGGCCGTCGATGAACCGGACGCCGATGACGGGCCGGCCGACGCACCCGTGGCCGCCACGACCGACGAACCGGCGGATAACCTCGCAGACGCGGACCGCGCCGATACGGCCGACGCGGCGCCCGAGCCGCCGCCGGAGCGGCCGCGCAAGGGCTGGTGGCAGCGCCTGATGTAGCGCCGGGCGGCCGGCGGCGGCCGGCCGTGGAGACGAATAGCCCTCGACCGCCAGGCGGCCCGCCCGCCCTTCGGGTCGGATCGGTGGCGCTGCTCGCCATCGGCCTGGCGGCGGTCTCGCATGCCATCATCTTCGCCCGGCTGGCCGACGCGCATCCGTTGGTCGTCGCCGCCGGGCGGACGGCCATCGCCGCGGCGGTGCTGCTGCCGCTGGCCCTGCATCTCCGTCCGGCGGAGTGGCGCTGGGCCGCGCTGCGCCGGGCATCGCTGGCGGTCGTCGCCGGGCTCTTCCTGGCGGTGCATTTCGGCAGTTGGATCGCCTCGGTCTCGCTGACCTCGATCCCCCATTCCGCGGTCCTGGTCTGCCTGACGCCGGTCTGGATCGCCCTGTGGCGAATGGCGGCGACGCGCCGGCGGCCGGCCTCGGGCGTGGTGTTCGCGCTGGCGCTGACGCTGGCCGGCAGCGCGATGATCGCGCTCGATGCCGGCGGTACGGGCCAGCCGCCCAGCCTGACCGGCGACCTCCTGGCCCTGCTGGGCGGCATGGCCATGGCCGGCTATCTGCTGATCGGCCAGCGCGCCCAGGCGGACCGATCGCTGCTGGGCTATGTGGCGCTGTGCTACGCGGTGGCCGGCGGCGCGCTGCTGGCCGTCTGCGGCGCGTTCGCCATTCCGATGGTCGGGCTGCCGGCCGCAACCTATGGGTGGATCCTGGCGCTGGGGCTGATCTCTCAGCTCATCGGCCATTCGGTCTTCAACTGGGGGCTGCGGCGCTTCACCCCCGGCTTCATCGCCCTGTTTCTATTGGGCGAACCGGTCTTGAGCGCGGTCCTCGCGATTGTCTATTTTGCCGAGGCGCCGGGGCCCGGCGCCGCCCTCGGCGCCGTGGTCGTGGTGACCGGCCTGGCGCTCGGCATCGTCGCGGAGCGGCGGCAGACCGCACCGCAAGAACGCTGACGCCGGGGCCACCCCCAATGGAACCCCGCCCCCACCCGTCATCGGAGGATCAGTGATGGACCTGGCGCTAACGGCGGCCGAGACGCTGCCGGGCGACAGCGCGCGCGCTACCCTGGTCGGGCGCGTCTGGCGGCCGGCGCCGCTCGACGGACCGGCCGTAGTGGCGATCGATCGGAACCGCGTCGTCGACATCAGTGCCGCCGCGCCGACCACGGCACAGCTTCTGGCCGCCTCCGACCCGGTGGCGCTGGTGCGCGATGCCGTGGCGGCGGGGGAAGACCTCGGGCCGCTCGATCCGATCCTCGCCAATGCCGCGGAGGCGACGCGCGACCCCGGACACCCCTGGCTGCTGGCCCCGACCGACTTGCAGGCGCTGAAGGCCTGTGGCGTCACCTTCGCCCGCAGCCTTCTGGAACGGGTCGTGGAGGAACGGGCCCAGGGCGACCCCGCCCAGGCGCAGGCCCTGCGCGGCGAGCTGACCCAGGCGATCGGCGGCGACCTGGCGGGTCTTGTGCCCGGCAGTCCCGCCGCCCAGCGCGCCAAGCAGGCGCTGATCGACCGGGGTGCCTGGTCGCAATACCTGGAGGTCGGCATCGGTCCGGATGCGGAGGTGTTCACCAAGGCCCAGCCGATGTCCGCGGTCGGCACCGGCGCGTCCGTCGGCCTGCACCCCGCCAGCGCCTGGAACAACCCGGAACCGGAAGTGGTGTTGGCCGTCAGCCCCACCGGCCGCATCGTCGGCGCGACGCTTGGCAACGACGTCAATCTGCGCGACGTGGAAGGCCGCAGCGCCCTGCTCTTGGGCAAGGCCAAGGACAACAACGCGTCCTGCGCGCTGGGCCCGTTCATCCGGCTGATCGACGACGGCTTCTCGCTGGACGACCTGCGCCGGACCGAGGTTCGGCTGGAGATCGCCGGCGAAGACGGCTTCCGTCTGGCAGAAAGCAGCCCGCTGGCCGAGATCAGCCGCGACATCACCGACCTGGTCGGCCAGACCCTCGGCGCCAACCACCAATATCCCGACGGCCTGATGCTGTTCACCGGCACCATGTTCGCACCGACCCAAGACCGCGGCGCGCCCGGCCAGGGCTTCACCCACCAGCCGGGCGACCGGGTCGCCATCGCCGCCGACCGGCTGGGCCGGCTGGTCAACGACGTGACCACCAGCGACCGCGCGCCGCCCTGGACCTTCGGCACCGTCGCCCTGATGACCAACCTGGCCCGCCGCGGCCTGATCTGACCGCCCCCACCCGGGGCCCTATTCCGCCTTAAGGATCCGAGAGATGGACACCTACAAGAACTGGATTGCCGGGGCCTGGCGCGACGGCGTCGAAGCCGCGCCCAACATCAACCCCTCCGACACGGACGAGACCGTCGGCCTCTACGCCCGCGCCGACGCCGCCCAAGCGGCCGAGGCGATCGCCGCCGCCCGGGCCGCGTTTCCGGCCTGGGCGACCAGCACGCCGCAACAGCGCTTCGACGTGTTGGACGCCGCCGGCAGCGAGATCCTGGCGCGCAAGGATGAGCTGGGGACGCTGTTGGCGCGCGAGGAGGGCAAGACCCGCGCCGAGGGCGTCATGGAGGCGGCGCGCGCCGGGCAGATCTTCAAGTTCTTCGCCGGCGAGGCGCTGCGCCAGGAGGGCGACCACCTGGCCTCCGTCCGGCCAGGCGTCAGCGTCGACGTGACGCGCGAGCCGTTGGGCGTGATCGGCATCATCACGCCCTGGAACTTTCCCATCGCCATCCCGGCCTGGAAGATCGCGCCGGCGCTTGCCTTCGGCAACACGGTGGTGGTCAAGCCGGCGGATCTCGCCCCCGGCTCGGCCTGGGCGATCGCGGAGATCCTGTCGCGCAGCGCCCTGCCGGCCGGCGTCTTCAACCTGGTGATGGGCCGCGGATCGGTGGTCGGCGAGGCGCTGATCGGGTCTCCCGACGTCGTGGCGATCAGCTTCACCGGCTCGGTGGAGACCGGCCGGCGCGTCGCCACCCGGGCCGCGGAGCAGATGAAGAAGGTCCAGCTCGAAATGGGCGGTAAGAACCCGATGATCGTGCTGGACGATGCCGATCTCGACACCGCGGTTGCGGCCAGCGTCAACGGCGCCTTCTTCTCCACCGGCCAGCGCTGCACGGCGTCGTCCCGGCTGATCGTCACCCGCCAGATCCACGACCGCTTCGTCGAGGCGATGACCGCCAAGGTGAAGGCGCTGAAGGTCGACCACGCGCTGAAGGACGGCACGGAGATCGGCCCGGTGGTCGACCAGAGCCAGCTCGACCAGGATCTTCGGTACATCGAGATCGGCAAGGCGGAAGGCGCGACACTCGCCGCCGGCGGCGAACGCCTCAACCGCGAAACGCCGGGCTTCTTCCTGTCGCCGGCACTGTTCGTGGAGACCACCAACGACATGACGCTGAACCGCGAGGAGGTGTTCGGCCCGGTCGCCACGGTGATCCGCGTGGCGGATTACGACGAAGCCCTGGCGGTCGCCAACGACACGCCCTTCGGCCTATCCGCCGGCATCTGCACGACGTCGCTGACGCATGCCCGCCATTTCTCGCGGGCCAGCCAAGCCGGCATGACCATGGTCAACCTGCCGACCGCCGGGGTCGACTATCACGTGCCCTTCGGCGGCCGGAAAGGATCCAGCTTCGGCTCGCGCGAGCAGGGCCGCTATGCCGCGGAGTTCTTTACGACCGTGAAGACCAGCTATATCGCCGGGTGACGACCCCACGCCAAGTTCAACCGACTTTCATGCCCCCAGCCTGTTGAAGCCCTCCCCCTTGATGGGGGAGGGTTGGGTGGGGGTGATCCCGCCGGTAGAACAGGCAGTTGAAGAAACACCTTTTCGATGGTGCCCTCTGGCGAGTTCGGACGTTGCGGCGCGAGAGGGCAGCCGTGGCGCCATCACCCCCTCCCGAACCCTCCCCCACCAAGGGGGCGGGGCTGTTTAGCGTCGGTTCAGACTACGGCGCGGGGGCGATCCCGGTCACCAAGTCCACCTGCACGGTGTCTTGGCAGGCCGGGTCGCCCTCGCAGGACGGTGCCAGGATGCTCCCGGTGCCATAGCCCAGGCTGACGCGCCGGCCGATATGATCCAGCGCGGCCTCGCAGACCTCGAAGGTGGCCGTGGCCTCGACGATGGCGCCGGCCGCGTCGGTTAGGGTCAGATAGCACGCGCTGTCGCCGAAGACGGCGTCGTGCAGGGTGGCGACCTCCTTGGCCGACGCAGCGGCCGACAGGGCGACCAACGGCACGGCAACCAGTGTCGCGAACCAAGGGCGCGTCATCGGACTCTCTCCAAATCGTGCGAGTGAAGGCGAAGCGGCCGGTGGGCTACCGCCGTGCTTCCGGCATCGGCGGCGGGATGACCCGCGCATCGGGCAGCGACGGCACCTCGCCCTCGAAACCCATATCCTCCGGCGGGCGCGGAATCTCGTCGACGCAGTCGTCGAGCCAGACATCGAACACCGCATGGTCCAGCGCCGAGACTGCGGGCGAGGAGGAGAACATCCAGCCGGCGAAGACCGTCCGCGCCGCCTCCCCCGGCGGCGTGTCGACGATCTCCAGGAACGCGGCGTCCTCCGGCGTCTGGTCGGGCGTCGTGGTGCGGCAGGCGCCGACCGACACCGTCAGCGTGCCGAAGTCCGACGCCTCGCCGACCGCCACCACGAAGGTCGAGGCGCGCGCCGTCACCTTGTCCAGCCCGCGCAGGACGGCATAGCCGACATCCACCGACGGGGGCGCCGCCAGCGCCGATCCGCCGGCCAGCGCCGCCAGCAAAACGCCACCGAGCGTCGCCCGGGTCCCGCGGCCCGCACGGCGCTTCAGGAATTCAGATCGCATGACCGATTGCTTGTCCGATTGGGGCCGCGTCGGCGACGGCCTCAGGTTCCGCCGCCGCCCCCCTGCTGCTGGAGCGAGTAGATGACCTCGCCCAGCAACTGCTCCAAACCTGGGACCGACTGGGTGTAGTCGATGGTGCCACCGTCGGGAATGGTGTCCTCCTCGAACCCCGGTTCCAGCGACATGAACTTGCCGCCCAGCAGGCTCTCGCTGCGCACCACGGCGACGGTGTCGAGCGGCAGGCGGATGGAGGGATCGATGCTCATGGTCACCTCGGCGACCCAGTACTCGCGATTGAGTTCCTGGCCGACGATGGTGCCCACCTTGACCCCCCCGATGCGGACATCGCTGCCCAGCGCCAAGCCGTCGATGTGATCGAAATTGGCGGAGACGTGATAGCCCTCCACCTGCTGCAGATCGGCGGTGGAATAGGCGAAGAACAGGAAGAAGCCGGCGACGGCCAGCACCACCGCGCCCATCACGGTCTCGATAACGTTTCGGTTCAAGACGCTGGCACTCCCTTAACGCGCCGGAACTAGAGGGCCCGCGGCCCGAAACCGGTCAAGACGGCGTCCACGGTTCGTAGTCGCCGGTCGCCGCCGCCCGCCGCCCGCCCTGCTCCAGGGCGCCCGGGGGCAGATAATGGCCGTCGGTGCCCGTCCGGTTGGGTTCGTGGGCCTGCTGCCAGGGCTGGCGAAACCGGCTGGACCCCGTCGGCACGTCGTCGGTCTGATGATGCAGCCAACCGTGCCATTCCGGGGGCACGCGGCTCGCCTCGCTCTCGCCGCCGTTGAACACCACCCAGCGGCGCTGGCGCCGCCCGGGCCGCGTCTTGCGGTCGCGGTAGTAGACATTGCCGTCCGCATCCTCGCCGACCCGCTCCCCGTAAAGACGGGTTTTCACATGCAGGAAGACGCGCATGCTCCATTCGTCGATGTCGAACCCCATCCCCTCCGGTCCCGGCCTTAGCGGTTGTCTGGCCTCGCGCGGCGCCGGACTATCGCACCGCTGGGTCGCGACCGTCCAGTCGCCAGAAGGCCGCTGTGACCGGCCGCCCGTAAGATCCTGTCGAATTGCCGATCGGGTCCTCTTTGCCCTGGCTCCACCACCACATCTTGTGTAGTCTCTCCCTCCCGACGCCGATATATCTCGGCTCACACGAGATGTGGGCATGACCGGCGGGGCGGCATATCGACAGCCGCCGGGGGGTGAACGGGCCAACCGACACGACGACCAAACAGGCGCAGGCGACGCCGGAACGAGACTGAGGGAGCTGACGGGATGCGGATCGAGAGGCGATACACCGCCGGCGACAAGGACCCCTATGCCAGCCTGACCTTCCGGACGGCGGCGTCGGAAATCCGCAATCCCGACGGATCGGCGGTGTTTGCCCTCAGCGATATCAGCGTGCCCGAAGCTTGGAGCCAGGTCGCCACCGATATCCTGGCCCAGAAGTATTTCCGCAAGGCCGGCGTGCCGACCCGGCTGCGGCCTGTGGAAGAAAGCGACGTGCCGACCTGGCTGTGGCGCTGCGAGCCGGATGACGAGGCGCTGGCCGGCCTGCCGGCGGCGGAGCGCAGCCGCGGTGAGCGCGACGCGCGCGAGGTGTTCGACCGCCTGGCCGGCACCTGGACCTATTGGGGCTGGAAGGGCGGCTATTTCGACGCCGAGAGCGACGCCCGCGCCTATTTCGACGAGATGCGGGCCATGCTGGCGCGCCAGATGGGCGCCCCCAACAGCCCGCAATGGTTCAACACCGGGCTGCATTGGGCCTATGGCATCGGCGGGCCCTCGCAGGGCCACCACTATGTCGACTATGAGAGCGGCGAGCTGGTGGAGGCGACCAGCGCCTACGAGCATCCCCAGCCGCATGCCTGCTTCATCCAGTCCGTCGCCGACGACCTGGTGAACGACGGCGGCATCATGGATCTGTGGGTGCGCGAGGCGCGGCTGTTCAAATACGGCTCCGGCACTGGATCCAACTTCTCCGCGCTGCGCGGCGAGAACGAGCCGCTGTCGGGCGGCGGCAAATCGTCGGGCCTGATGAGCTTCCTGAAGATCGGCGACCGCGCGGCCGGCGCCATCAAGTCCGGCGGCACCACGCGCCGCGCGGCGAAGATGGTGTGCGTCGACGTCGACCACCCGGACATCGTCGACTTCATCGACTGGAAGGTGGTGGAGGAGCAGAAGGTCGCCGCCCTGGTCGCCGGCTCCCGCCAGGCCGACAAGCTGCTGAACGAGATCATGGCCGCCACCCGCGCCTTCGACGGCAGCGACGGGGAAGCGCGCTTCGACCCCGCCGCCAACCCGACGCTGAAGCGCGCAATGAAGAAGGCGCGCCGGGCGATGATCCCGGACAACTATGTCCAGCGCGTCCTTCAGATGGCGCGTCAGGGCGCCGAGCGCATCGACTTCCGCACCTACGACACCGATTGGGACAGCGACGCCTATCTGACGGTGTCGGGGCAGAATTCCAACAATTCCATTCGGTTGAACGATGAATTTCTGACGGCGGTCGAAGCGGACGCCGATTGGACGCTCTACCGGCGCATCGACGGCAAGCCGCACAGGACCCTCAAGGCACGGATGCTGTGGGACAAGATCTGCCACGCCGCCTGGGCCTGCGCGGATCCCGGCTTGCAGTTCGACACCACCATCAACGACTGGCACACCTGCCCGGCGGGCGGCCGGATCAACGCGTCGAACCCGTGCTCGGAGTACATGTTCCTCGACGACACGGCGTGCAATCTGGCCTCGCTGAACCTGATGACGTTCCGCCATGAAGACGGGCGGTTCGACGTCGAGGGCTTCGCCCATGCCTGCCGGCTGTGGACCGTCACGCTGGAAATCTCCGTGCTGATGGCGCAGTTCCCGTCGCGGGAAATCGCCCAGCGCTCCTACGACTACCGCACGCTGGGCCTCGGCTATGCCAATCTCGGCGGCCTGCTGATGGCCATGGGCCTGTCCTATGACAGCCGCGAGGGCCGCGAGCTGGCCGGCGCGCTGACCGCGCTGATGACCGGCACGGCCTACGCGACCTCGGCGGAGATGGCCGAGGAGCTGGGTCCCTTCCCGCAATTCGCGGAGAACCGTGACGCGATGCTGCGGGTGATCCGCAACCATCGCCGCGCGGCGCATGGCCAGGCGGACGGGTACGAGGCCCTGCACACCCGCCCGGTCCCGCTGAAGGCGGCCGACTGCCCCGACCCGACGATCGCGGCGGCGGCGGCGGCGGCGTGGGACGAGGCCTTGGCCGCCGGCGGCGCCCACGGCTTCCGCAACGCGCAGACCACGGTGATCGCGCCGACCGGCACCATCGGTCTGATCATGGATTGCGACACGACGGGGATCGAGCCGGACTTCGCGCTGGTGAAGTTCAAGAAGCTGGCCGGCGGCGGCTATTTCAAGATCATCAACCGGACGGTGCCGGAGGCGCTGGACCGCCTCGGCTACGACCCGGCGGAGATCGACGCGATCGTCGCCTATGCCGTCGGCCACGGCTCCTTGGACGCGGCACCGGGGATCAACCGCCAGACGCTCGGCGACCGCGGCTTCGACGAGGCCGCCCTGGACCGGCTGTCGGAGGCGGTGAAGTCGGCCTTCGACATCAAGTTCGCCTTCAACAAATGGACTTTGGGCGAGGACTTCTGCACCCGGGTGCTCGGCGTCCCGGCGGAGCTGCTGGACGACGTCTCCTTCGACCTCCTGGCCTGGCTGGGCTTCACCCGCGAGGAGATCGACGAGGCCAACACCTGGTGCTGCGGGGCGATGACGCTGGAAGGCGCGCCGGGCCTGCGCCCCGAACATCTGCCGGTCTTCGACTGCGCCAACCCGTGCGGCCGGCGGGGCACCCGGGCGCTGTCCTGGGAGAGCCATATCCGTATGCTGGCGGCGGCCCAGCCGTTCATCTCCGGCGCCATCTCCAAGACCATCAACATGCCCAACGCCGCCACGGTGGCGGATTGCCGCGACGCCTATCTGTTGTCCTGGCAGCTCGGGCTGAAGGCCAACGCGCTCTACCGCGACGGCTCCAAGCTGTCGCAGCCGCTGGCCGCCGCCCTGCTCGACGATGCGGAGGAAGACGAGACCGAGGGCGAGACTCTGACGGAGCGCCTAGCCGACGCGCCGGCCGCCCAGCGCGCCCCGCTCTTGGCGGAGCGGGTGATCGAGCGGATCATCGAGCGCACCGTGGAGGTGGAGCGCGCGCCGGGCCGACGCGGCCTGCCGCCGCGCCGCAAGGGCTATACCCAGAAGGCCACCGTCGGCGGGCACAAGATCTACCTGCGCACCGGCGAGTACGACGACGGCCGGCTCGGCGAGATCTTCATCGACATGCACAAGGAAGGGGCTGCCTTCCGCTCGCTCATGAACAACTTCGCCATCGCCGTCTCCATCGGCCTGCAATACGGCGTGCCGCTGGACGAGTATGTCGACGCCTTCGTGTTTACGCGCTTCGAGCCGTCGGGACCGGTCACCGGCAACGACGCGATCAAGATGGCGACCTCGATCGTCGACTACATGTTCCGCGAGTTGGCGGTCTCCTATCTCGGCCGCACCGATCTTGCGCATGTGGAGCCGGCCGACCTCTACCCGGACGCGCTGGGCGAAGGCCAGGCGGACGGCCCCGACGCAGACGAGCCGGACGGCGGCACGGCGCCGGGCGGTCGGCCGAAGCGGGTGATCGAGACGGTAAAGCGGGTCGCCTCCAGCGGCTATATGCGGCGCAGCCTGACGGTGGTCGACGGCGGCCGCGGGCCGGCGGCACGCGGTGGCGGCGGCGCCCCGGCGGCCAGCCTGGAGGAGGCCCGCCGGCCATCCGGCGTCGCCAGCGGCAACACCGCGCTGGCGGTGGAGACGGTGGTGGAGACCGAGCGCCCGGTGACCGTCGCCAATGACGGGGCGACCGCCGAAGCCCGCGACGAGGGTGCGCGCAGCGTCGCCATCCTGGCGGCCCGCGCCCGCGGCTACGAAGGCGACCCCTGCCCGGAGTGTCAGAACCTGACGCTGGTCCGCAACGGCACCTGCCTGAAATGCGACACCTGCGGCGCGACGACCGGGTGTAGCTAGCCTTCGACCCAACGGTCTGAGACCTGACCCCGCCCGGTTGCGCCCGGGCGGGGTTGCTTTTGCCTGAAATCCGGCGGCACAGTCGCCCCTACAATCCTCCCCCACACCCGCCTTCTTCGGAGATCCCCATGTCCGGCCAGATCGATGCCAGGCTTGCTGACCTCGGCATCACCGTTCCTGTCGCTGCCGCGCCCGCCGCGAACTACGTGCCTTACGTCCGCTCGGGCGCGATGCTCTACATCTCCGGCCAGTTGCCGATGGCCGACGGCAAGGTGACCAGCACCGGCAAGCTGGGCGACGGCGTCGCCGTGGAGGCGGGGCAGGACGCGGCCAAGCTGTGCGCGCTGAACATCGTCGCCCAGGCGAAGGCGGCGTTGGGCGACCTCGACCGCGTGGTGCGGGTGGTCAAGCTGGTCGGCTTCGTCAACTCCACGCCCGACTTCACCGAGCAGCCGAAGGTGATCAACGGCGCGTCGGACTTTATGGTCGCGGTGTTCGGCGATGCCGGTCGCCACGCCCGCTCCGCCGTCAGCGCCGCCTCCCTGCCCTTCGGCGCGTCGGTGGAGGTCGAAGCGATCCTGGAGATCGCCTGACCGCCTGCGCTGACCCGTCCACCGGGTTGCGCTACTATGCGCCCCAGGAGAGTGGGAGTCGGCCCATGACAACGAAGACGGTGACGATCGACCTGCCGGCGCTGGAGTACGCCGTGCTCGAAGGACGGGCGGAGCGCGAGGGCACCATCGAGGATCTCGTGCTCGACGCCATTCGCCGGGTCTACGGAATCCCCGTCGAGGACGAAGCTCTGAGCGACAAGACGGTCGAGGGTCTCCGGACCGCCCGGGCGGAACAGGCGCGGGGTGACGTCGATCCTTGGGATCGGGTGAAGCGCGAAGACGGTATCGAGGCCTAGTTCGTGCTGATCGATGGCCTGGACCGTCGCCCTTGTCCGCAGCGCCCGCAAAGCCCTCGCCAAGATACCCGCCCGTGATCGGCGCTTGATCGCTGACGCGATAGACGGGATGGAAACGGATCCGTTCACCGGCGATCTGCGTCGTCTGCGCGGCGAGTGGGATGGCTATCTCCGTCGGCGGATCGGCGATTGGCGTATCATATTCACGGTCGATGTCATCGAGCGAACCGTGTTGATCGCGTATATCGAGCGTCGCGGAACGACCACATACCGGTAGCCATATTGGCCGACATGGCCTGACCGCCTGCGCTTGCCGGTCGGCCCCCGGCGACCATATCGAAGGGGCGGAAGCGGGAGCGGCGGCAGGAGAGGTCGATGGCGGAGGATGGGGCGGACCTGGTCGTCAAGGTCGCCGGCGCCATTTCGGCGGTCGATGCCGCCGAATGGGATGCCTGCGCCGGCGACGCCAATCCGTTCGTCGGCCATACTTTTCTGAAGATCCTGGAGGACTCAGGCTCCGTCGGCGGGCGCACCGGCTGGGTGCCTCAGCATGTGCTGGTGGCGGATCGCGACGGCCGGCTGCTGGCCTGCGCGCCGGCTTATCTGAAGGCCCATTCCTACGGCGAATACGTTTTCGACCACGCCTGGGCGCATGCCTATGAGCAGGCGGGCGGCCGCTACTACCCGAAGCTTCAGGTGGCGGTGCCGTTCACGCCGGTGCCGGGGCCGCGCCTGCTCGTCCGGCCGGGGCCCCTGGCCGCGACGGCCCGGGCGACCCTGGTCGCAGGGATCGAGGCGGTGGCGGCGCATCTGAAGGTCTCGTCAGCGCACATCACCTTTCTGGACGAAGCGGCGGCCGACGATCTCGTGGAGGCGGACTGGCTGCACCGTAGCGGCCAGCAGTTCCACTGGACCAATCACGGCTACCGGTCCTTCGACGATTTCCTCGACCGGCTGGCCTCGCGCAAGCGCAAGGCGATCCGCAGGGAGCGGCGCGAGGTCGCCGACAGCGGCACCCGCATCGAGGTGGTGACCGGCGACGCGCTGACGGCCGACGATTGGGACGACTTCTTCCGCCTCTACATCGCCGTCAGCGACCGCAAATGGGGCTATCCCTATCTCACCCGGGCCTTCTTCGACCTGTTGGGCGAGCGGATGGCCGACCGGGTCGTGCTGGTGCTGGCGGCAATCGACGGGCATCGGGTGGCCGGCGCGCTGAACCTGATTGGTGCCGACACGCTCTACGGCCGCAACTGGGGCGCGGACGGCGAGTTCCGCTTCCTGCATTTCGAGGTCTGCTACTACCAGGCCATCGACTTCGCCATCGCGCGCGGCCTGGCGCGGGTCGAGGCCGGCGCCCAGGGCACCCATAAGGTGCAGCGCGGCTACCTGCCAGTGCGCACCCATTCGGTGCACTGGATCCGCGATCCCGGCCTGCGCGACGCGGTTGCGGACTTCCTGGACAAGGAACGCCAATACGTCGATTGGGAAATGGCGGAGATCGGCGACACCTCGCCCTTCCGCAAGGACGCGCCGGCAGACGCCTGCGCGCCGACGGCCGAGACGGAGCCGGCCGGAGAACGCCCCCCGGGATAGCGCCGCCGCTGGCGTTAGGCGGCGCCGCCGGCGCTCAGTCCGCTAGTTCCGGCTGTTTCGCCTCGGTGTTGTCGCCGCCGTTGGGCTCGTGGAAGTCGAAGGCGAGTTCGTCGTCCTCCACGCTCACCCGCACCACGCCGCCGCGGGTCAGCCGGCCGAACAGCAGCTCGTTGGCCAGCGGCTTCTTGATGTGTTCCTGGATGATGCGGCCCAGCGGCCGGGCGCCGTAGAGGCGGTCATAGCCCTTCAGGGCCAGCCAGTCGCGCGCCTCCTCCGACAGCTCGATCGCCACGCGTCGGTCGGCGAGCTGGTTTTCGAGCTGGATGATGAACTTGTCGACGATCTGGCTGACGATCGGCAAGGTCAGGTGGCCGAAGGCGATAATCGAGTCGAGGCGGTTGCGGAACTCCGGCGTGAACAGGCGGTTGATCGCCTCGCTGTCCTCGCCCTCCCGGCCCTCGCGCTCGAAGCCGATGGCCGGCTTGGCCATATCGGCGGCGCCGGCATTGGTGGTCATGATCACGATGACGTTGCGGAAATCGACCGTCTTGCCGTTGTGGTCGGTCAGCTTCCCGTAATCCATGATCTGCAGAAGGATGTTGAAGACGTCCGGATGCGCCTTCTCGATCTCGTCCAGCAGCAGTACGCAATGGGGGTGCTGGTCGATGGCGTCGGTCAGCATGCCGCCCTGGTCGAAGCCGACATAGCCCGGCGGCGCGCCGATCAGCCGGCTGACCGAATGGCGCTCCATATACTCCGACATGTCGAAGCGAGTCAGCTCGATGCCCAGGATATGGGCAAGCTGGCGCGCCACTTCGGTCTTGCCGACGCCGGTGGGGCCGGAGAACAGGTAGTTGCCGATCGGCTTGTCAGGCTCCCGCAAGCCCGCGCGCGCCAGCTTGATCGCGCTGGCCAGCGCCTCGATGGCGGAATCCTGGCCGAACACCAGGGTCTTCAAGTCGCGCTCCAAGGTCTTCAGCACGGCCTTGTCGTCGCGGCTGACCGATTTCGGCGGGATCCGGGCGATCTTGGAGACCACCGACTCGACATCCTTCACCTGGATGGTCTTGCGCCGGCGTGACGGCGGCAACAGCATCTGCGCTGCGCCGACCTCGTCGATTACGTCGATCGCTTTGTCGGGCAGCTTGCGGTCGCCGATATAGCGTGCCGACAGCTCCACCGCCGCGCGGATCGCGTCGCCGGTATAGCGCACCTGGTGGTGACGCTCGTAGTACGGCTTCAGGCCACGCAGGATCCGGATGGCGTCGGCCACCGTCGGCTCGTTCACGTCGATCTTCTGGAAGCGGCGGACGAGCGCGCGATCCTTCTCGAAATAGTTGCGGTACTCCTTGTACGTCGTGGAGCCGACGCAGCGCAGCGAGCCGCTGGCCAGCGCCGGCTTCAACAGGTTCGACGCGTCCATCGCCCCGCCGGAGGTGGCGCCGGCGCCGATCACGGTGTGGATCTCGTCGATGAACAGGATGGCGCCCTCGTGGCTTTCCAACTCGCCGATGACCGCCTTCAGCCGCTCCTCGAAATCGCCGCGATAGCGCGTGCCGGCGAGCAGCGCGCCCATGTCGAGGGCGAAGATGGTGGCGGTCTCCAGGACGGCTGGCACCTCGCCATTGATGATCTGGCGCGCCAAGCCTTCCGCGATCGCAGTCTTGCCGACGCCGGGATCGCCGACATAGAGCGGGTTGTTCTTGGAGCGCCGGCAGAGGATCTGAATGGTCCGCTCGATCTCCGCATCGCGGCCGATCAGCGGGTCGATCTTGCCCTGGGCCGCCTTCTCGTTGAGGTTCACGCAATAGGCGCCCAGCGCCTCGGTTCCCTTCTTGACCACCTTCTCCGCGTTCGCCTCTTCCTCCGCGCCGCTCACCGGGCGCTGCTCGGCACGCTGCGGCGACTTGGCGATGCCGTGGGAGATGTAGTTCACCGCGTCGAAGCGGGTCATCTCCTGCTCTTGCAGGAAGTAGACGGCGTGGCTCTCGCGCTCGGAGAACAGCGCGACCAGCACATTGGCGCCGGAGACCTCTTCGCGGCCCGAGGACTGCACATGGATCGCCGCGCGCTGCAGGACGCGCTGGAAGCCGGCAGTGGGCTTGGCGTCCTCGGGATGCGTGGTCACCAGATTGGTCAGCTCGGTGTCCAGATAGCGCACGATGTCCCGGCCCAGCCGCTCGATATCGACACCGCAGGCCCGCATCACCTGGATCGCGTCCTGGTCCTCGGTCAGCGCCAGGAGCAGATGCTCCAGCGTCGCGTATTCGTGATTGCGCTGATTGGCCTGGGCCAGGGCCCGGTGCAAGCTTTGCTCCAAATTGCGCGAGAGCATGGGCCTTCCCTTATGGGTCGCAGTCAGTCGGCAGCCGCGCGGGCGGCGTCGCCGCGCCGCCCCGCCTGGCCGACCGGTTCAGAGGTTCGAACGGTCGTGGGCATTCAGGTCTTCTCCATGATGCACTGGAGAGGATGCTGGTGGCGGCGGGCGAAGTCCATAACCTGCGCCACCTTGGTCTCCGCGACCTCGTAGGTGAACACACCGCACACGCCGACGCCGCGCCGGTGCACGTGCAGCATGATGCCGGTCGCTTCCTCGCGCGACTTGGCGAAAAACCGCTCCAGCACCAGCACGACGAACTCCATGGGCGTGTAGTCGTCGTTCAACATCAACACCTTGTACATGGAGGGTTTTTTGGTTTTCGGCTTCGTCTGAACGACCACGCCGGTCCCCAACCCTCCGCCCGGATCGTTCTCGCGTTCGCTCATTGCTGGTCCATCTCGACATGCGCCCCGAACCGCCGCGGTTGCCCCCCGTCCTTGAAGCGGGTCGTTTCGCCCGATGTCGCTGTCGTTGCCCGCAGCTTGGTCGCGAAACCCGCCAGCACCAAACACGGCGGCGCGGGACGCCGGGCCGACGCCCCGAATGCCATGGGTCGGCCAGCCGACGCAGTGTATGAGATAGGGCACCATCCACGGAAGTACCACCGTGCGATCGCAGCCGCCGTGGTGCCGCACCGCGAAGCGGAGGGGTTTCAAGGCCGTATCGGTCGGTCTTGCCAAACGCAAAACGCCCCGCCGAAGGACGCCGATGCAGCACCTTCCGGCGGCATCGGCGTCCCAGACGGGGCGACGGGGTGCAAGGGTCGGAGGGGGGCGCCCTATCGCGCGCGGGGCCTTGCGCGGGCGGAGCCTTTCCCTCGACCCTCGGCAGTCGGCGCGGCGTTACGCGGCGACCGTGTCCTGAACGGACTTCCACGCCTTCTTGGCGCGCGCGTTCAGCGGGGCGACCGCCTCGTTCGCGACCTTCATGGACAGCTCGGACAGCTTCGCGCTGTCGGCCAGCGCCAAATCATAGACGTTGCGGGCATAGTCGCTCTGCACGTCGAGCATCTGCGGCAGGGTGCGAACCTCCATCATCGCCTTGCTGGCGGCGACGGTCTGTTCCAGCGTCTGCTGATACATGTCGACGGCGACGCGGGTCATGTCTTCCATGCCCTTGCACAGGGTCGCGTTGAAGCCGAGCAGCGCATCGGCATTGGCCTGCCAGTAGGCGTTGACTTCGGGGAAGGTGGGGAATTTGGCGGGCATCATGGCTGCAATTCCTTGCGTCTGGGGGATGGGAGGAGACGGCGGCGCAGTCGGCTTGCGGCTCGCTGGTTTCGCCGTCGAGGCTCTGCGCGATGTCGCCGGTTTCCGGGTCGGTGTCGCCATCGGTTCAACTCCTTCGCCTGAACCGTCGGCCGGCACCCGGGCTCGCGCGACTGGGGGCCGCGGGCGACGCGCGCCTGAATCCGACGACTATGCTGCGATGCAACATAATCACTATACGCTCGTCAGAGTGGAGGTCAACGGGATTTTGTGCACTGCACAATAATCTGGTTTGGGCGCCGATCTCCGCGCTTTCAGGGGCAACCGCGCCAGCGCAGGACGCGCTTGCGCCCCCGGCCCGCGCATGACACCGTGCGGCCTATCCGAGCCCCGGGAACCGGCACCGATGACCGACCGCCAATGACCTACTGTCTTGCGATCCGCGTTGCGGAGGGGTTGGTGGCGCTGGCCGACGGCCGGGTGACCAGCGGCTCGCAGGTCGGCGTGACCCGCAAGCTGACGATGCGGGGGCGCGGGGGCCACCGGTACTTCGTCATGACCTCCGGCCTGCGCAGCGTGCGCGACAAGGTCATGAGCTACCTGCCCGCCGATCCGCCCGCCGGGGCGGAAGCCGGCGATGGCGACACGGCCTCCCCGTTTCGCCGGCTGGCGGATGTCGCGCAGGCGCTGGGCGAACAGGTGCGCCGGGTGGCCGGCGAGGATCGCGAGACCCTGGAGGCCGCGCAACTGCCGTTCAATCTGCACGCGTTGGTCGGCGGGCGCCTGGCCGACGATCCGGCCCCCAGCGTCTTCCTGGTCTATCCGGAAGGCAACTGGATCGAGATCGACGAACGCCAGCCCTATCTGTCGATCGGGGCGACGGCCTACGGCAAGCCGATCCTCGATCGTGGGCTCAGCTACGACACGCCGCTGCGCAGCGCGCTGAAGCTCGCCTATCTGTCCTTCGACAGCTCGCGCTTCAGCTCGGCGGATGTCGGCTTTCCGATCGACCTGGCGACGCTGAGCAGCGCCGACGGAAGCTGGCGATTCGCGCAACTCGACTATGACGAGCTGGTCGAGCAGCGGCAGTGGTGGAACCGCCAGCTCCGCGCGCTGGCGCAAGACCTGCCCGACGACATCTGGGCGCACCGCCTGACCCCCGCATCGGCGCATCTGACGGTCGTCGGCCGGCCCGAGGACGGGCGCTAGACGGCTTGGCCCGAGGGTCCGGCACCCGCCGCCGCCAACCACGCTTGAGGATCGGCTATGGAAACCCGTGACGTCGTGTTCATCGCCCTATTCGCGGCGATCATCGCCGCGCTGGGCGTCTTTCCACCGGTCACCGTGCCGGTGATCGCCGTGCCGATCACGGCCCAGTCCTTGGGTATCATGTTGGCGGGCGGCATTCTCGGCGCGATGCGCGGCGGTCTTTCGGTCGTCCTGCTGCTCGTCCTGGTCGCCCTCGGCCTGCCCTTGCTGGCCGGCGGCCGCGGCGGGTTCGGCGTGTTCCTGGGCCCGACGGGCGGCTACATCGTCGGCTGGGTGGTCGGCGCCGTTGTGATCGGCTACCTGACCGAGCGCTTCTGGACGCGGTTGAACTTCATCCTCGCCTTCGCCTTCTGCGTCGTGGGCGGCATCCTGCTGATGTACGGCCTCGGCGTCCCGTGGAGCGCCTATGTCGCCGAAGTCACGCTGGCCACGGCGCTGGGCGGCTCGCTGGCCTTCGTGCCGGGCGATCTCATCAAGTGCCTGATCGCGGCCGCCGCCATCGTGATCGTGAAGAAATCCTATCCGATCATCACCCCGAGATCCCGGTAACCGATGGAGAGATCGCAATAACCGCGCGATCCGCCGTGATCATCAGCTTCCGCGATGTCTCGGTCGAAAAGAACGGTGTCCGCATCCTCAAGGGCATAAACGTTGAACTGTCGGAGCGGCGGATCGGCATCCTCGGGCGCAACGGCTCCGGCAAGAGCACCTTCGCGCGCCTGTTCAACGGCATCGAGACACCGACGACCGGCACGGTCAGCCTGAACGGCGTGACGGAGCGCAAGGCGCTGCGGCGGCATGTCGGGTTCGTCTTCCAGAACCCGGACAATCAGATCGTCTACCCGATCGTGGAGGAGGATCTCGCGTTCGGGCTGAAGAGCCTCAAGCTCTCCGAGACCGAAACACGCCAGCGGATCGGCGAGGCCCTGCACCGCTTCGACCTGGAACACCTGCGCGACCGCTTCACCCACCAGCTCAGCGGCGGCGAGAAGCAGATGGTTGCGTTGGTCGGCGTCCTGGTCATGCAACCGCACATGATCGTGCTGGACGAACCGACGACGCTGCTCGATCTCTGGAACAAGCGGAAGTTCATGGCCGCCCTCAACGCGCTTGAGCAAAGCCTCGTCGTGATTTCGCACGATCTGGAGCTCTTGGAAGGCGTCGACCGCGTTCTGCATCTGGAAGACGGAACGCTTGTCGAGGACGGCGATCCGGCCACGGTCATCGCGAACTACGTCGCGCGATCGCAATGCTGACCGACCTTTACGTCTTCGGCGACAGCGCGGTGCATCGCGCGCGCCCGGTGGTCAAGATCGCCGGCCTCGTCGTTCTGTGCACCAGCGTCTTCGTGTTCGAAGGCTGGCCGTCGGTGCTGGTGGGTGGCGCGCTGGTCGCGGCGGGCTTTGCGCTGGCCGGTCTCAGGCTCCGGCACGCGGTCGCCTCGATCCGACCGGCCTTCTGGATCCTGGCCGCCATCTTCGCCGTACAGCTTGTCCTGACCGATCTCCTGTTCGCCGGCTTCGTCGTCGGCCGCTTCGCCGTCATGATCCTGGGTGCTGCGCTGGTCACGCTGACGACCAAGACCAGCGAGTTCGTCGACGGTATTCACGCCGCCCTGAAGCACGCGCCCGGCTGGGTTCCGAAGGAGCAGATCGCCTTGGCGATCTCGCTGTGCCTGCGGTTCATTCCGCTGGTCCGCACCATGTTGGTCGAGGTGCGCCAGGCCCAGCAGGCGCGCGGGCTGGACCGTAACGTGCTGGCCCTGCTGGTGCCCCTGGTGGTCCGCACCTTGAAGACCGCCGACGAGGTCTCCCAGGCTCTCTACGCCCGCTCCTTCGACTGACCGGCAATGTCGAGCTTCGCCGTCGCGAAGCCGCCTTCGGCGACCGCCGTGCACAGCGCCGACCATTGGCATCCCTGGCAGGCGTCGCGGATCGCCCCGGCGGCGAAAGCGCGGCGCAGCGCCGCCAGATCATCCGCGTCGAGACCGAAGGTCTCGCCCGGCACCACCGACCGGCGCAGCAGGGCCGAGACGTCGCGGGCCGCCCGGCGATCGCGCTCCGCCGCGCCCGCCCGCAGGCAATGCGGGTCGCGCTCACGGCACATCAGCGGCGCGCAGATGGCGTCCGGGCCGGCAACGATCGTGATCGCCTCACCGGCCGCCAGCCGGGCGACGATGCGGTCGTAGCCCTCCGTGAAGGCCCGGGAGTACCCGCGACCGACATAGGTCAGCATGCACAGCAGATGATGCGGGCGGAGTTCGACGCTCACCGCCGCGGCTCACCCACCGCCCAGATCCCCGGCCGCCACCAGGCGGATCAGCGCCAGATGGCGGGGCAGGCACACGCGATTGAGATCATACCCCTCGACCACCGTGCGCCGCGCGGCCGCGCGCAAGCCTGCGTGCCGGTCGGGATGGGAGAGTGCCGCATCGGCGCGCGCCGCCAGCGCTGCGGGATCGAAGAAATCGAAGGTCAGGCCGTTGACGCCGTCGCTCAACACCTCGGTGACCGGCGGCGTCGCGGAGCCCAGCACCAGACACCCCGCCGCCATCGCTTCGATCATCGACCAGGACAGGACGAACGGATAGGTCAGGTAGACATGCAGGCTGGAGACCTGCAGGAGCCGCACGAAGCTGTCATAGGGGATCCGCCCCAAGAAATGGACGCGGTCCCGGTCCAGCCGATCCGACACCTCGTCCAGGAACCGGTCGCGCCAAGTCTCCCCCTCTGGCGGCCGGGATCCATAGCTGACCTCGTCCCCGCCGACGATCAGCACCTGCGCCGCCGGCCGCCGCGCCAGCAACTCCGGCAAGGCGCGCATGAAGATGTGATAGCCGCGATAGGGCTCCAGGTTGCGGTTGACGAAGGTGATCACCTCGTCGCCGGCGCCGAGGCTGCGGCCATCCGGCAGGGTGAAGCGCGCCTCGGCGTCCGGGCATACCCGATCGGTGTCGATCCCGTCGAAGATCACGCTGACGCGCGGCCGATAGGCGGCCGGCAGGGTCGATTGCTGCCAGCGCGTCGGGGTCACGCCCCAGTCGGCGGCCTCCAGGCTCAACAGATGCAGCGCGTTGCGGGTGCGGGTCCGGAACCGGTCGTCGAAGCGCTGGGGAAACTCCGGATCGAAGCCGCTGTCGGCCCCGTCGACCTGGTAGAAGAACTCGAAGAAGTAGAGCAGCCGGGCGTCGGGCCAGACGTCGCGCAGATACAGCCCCTCCCCCCAGCCGGGATGGCAGCACACGATGTCGGGCGTGAAGCCCTCGTTCCGCAGCGAGACCGCCGTGCGCACCACTTGCTGGCCGCGCCGCACGCCGGTTTCCAGGGAACGGATGTAGTGGTGGGTGCGCTCGCCCGCCCCGTCGGGCTTGGGATAGCCGATCTCGCGCACCCGCGGGTCGCCGAGCCGGCCGAGATTGCCGGCCTCGCCGATGGCGACCACCTGGTTCTCCGGATCGGCCGCCAGCGCGGGCGCGATGTGCTTGTATTGGCCAGGGAAATTCTGATGGACGAAGAGGACGCGCATCGCCGCTCCGCTATGGGCTGCCGCACCGCATGATGGCGCGTGCGAGCCTTCAGCGCACGTCCGGATCGGGGCCGGTCCCGTCCGTCAGGTCGCATTCCATGTACAGCACGCCGGCCACCGGGTTCTCGCGATAGGGCGCGATCGTCCGGAAGCCGTGGGCGCGGTAGAGCGCAATTGCGGCGTCCTGCCGGCCTTCGATGGTGTCCAGGCGCATCGACCCGTAGCCGAGCGCCCGGGCCGCCGCCAGCGACCGGGCGATCAGATCCCGGCCGAGACCGAGGCCGCGGCCCGCCGGCCGGAGATAGAGGCGCTTCATCTCCGACACGCCTGCCGCCAGCCGGCGTACGCCGACCACGCCCACCGGCTCAGCGTCCCGCCAGGCCAGCAGCAACGCCCCATCCGGCGGCTCATAGTCCGCCGGGAAGCGTTCCATCTCGGCGTCGAACCCCTGGAAGCACAGCGAGAAATCCAGGCTCTCGGCGTATTCCACGACCAGCGCCCGGGCCGCCACCACGTCAGCTTCGCTGCGCGGGGGATCGATCCGGGTCCGGGTCACGCAGCCTTGCCCCGCCGGTCAATGCGAATGGCGCGGCTCGCCGCCGGTGCGCAGCACGTCTTGGAAGTGTGTTGCAAAATCCAGGCAGGCGCCGTCGGCAAGCTGGCCGACATGGCCGCGGTAGAGCGCCTGCCACGGCGTCTGGTCCGGCAGCGTCTCCGGCTGCCAGGCCGCCTTCCGTGCCGCCCAGTCGGCCTCGTCGACCAAGGCGTCGGCCCGGCCGGTCTTCAGGTCGATGCGCACCCGGTCGCCGGTCCTGAGCAGCGCCAACCCGCCGCCCACCGCGGCCTCCGGCGAGGCGTTGAGGATCGACGGGCTGGCCGAGGTGCCGCTCTGCCGGCCGTCGCCGATGCAGGGCAGCGCCGTCACGCCGCGCCGGATCAGCGCGTCGGGCGGCTGCATGTTGACCACCTCCGCCGCGCCCGGATAGCCGACCGGCCCGCAGCCGCGGATCACCAGGATGCAGTCCTCGTCGATCGCCAGGGCGGGATCGTTGATGCGGTCGTGATAGTCCTCCGGCCCCTCGAAGACGATGGCGCGGCCTTCGAACGCGTTCTCGTCGCCCGCCCGAGCCAGATAGCGCTGGCGGAAATCCTCGCCGATCACCGAAGTCTTCATGATCGCGCCATCGAACAGATTGCCGCTTAGCACGGCGAAACCGGCCTGGGTCTTCAGCGGCTCGGCGAAGGGGCGGATGACGGTGCGGTCGTAACAGGGGGCGGCCGCGCAATCCTCCGCCATGGTGCGCCCGGTGACGGTGCGCGCCTGGCCGCGCAGCACGCCGGCCTCGTGAAGCTCGCGCATCACCGCGGGAAGGCCGCCGGCATTGTGGAATGCCTCGCCGAGATAGGTGCCGGCCGGCTGGCAATCGACCAGCAGGGGCAGGTCGAAGCCGATGGTCTGCCAGTCGGCGAGGTCGAGATCCACGCCGACATGCCGCGCGACGGCGTTGATGTGGATCGGACAGTTGGAAGAGCCGCCGATGGCCGTGCAGGCGACGATGGCGTTCTCGAACGCCGCGCGGGTCAGGATGTCGGTGGGGCGCAAGTCTTCGCGCACCAGGTCGACCGCCCGCCGGCCGGTGCGGTAGGCCATCTGCGCCCGCTCCCGATAGGGCGCCGGGATCGACGCGCAGCCGGGCAGCGACAGGCCCAAGGCTTCCGCCAGCGAATTCATCGACAGGGCCGTGCCCATGGTGTTGCAGTGACCGATGGACGGCGCCGAGGAGGCCACCACCTCCATGAAGGTGTCGCTGTCGATGCGGCCTGCAGCCAGATCCTGGCGGGCATCCCAGACCACCATGCCGCTGCCGATCAGATGGCGGCCTTCGTGATGGCCGTCCAGCATCGGCCCGCCCGACAGGACGATCGCCGGCAGGTTGACGGTGGCCGCCGCCATGATCAGGGCGGGGGTGGTCTTGTCGCAGCCGGTGGTCAGCACGACGCCGTCGATCGGGTAGCCGTGCAGCACCTCCACCGCCGCCAGATAGGTCAGGTTGCGGTCGAGCGCCGGGGTCGGGCGCTTGCCGGTCTCCTGGATCGGGTGGCAGGGGAACTCCAACGGCAGGCCGCCGGCATCGCGCACCCCGTCTTTGACCCGCTGGGCGAGGTCGAGATGGTGGCGGTTGCAAGGCGCCAGATCGCTACCGGTCTGGGCGATCGCGATGATCGGCCGGCCGCTCTGCAGCTCTTCGCGGGTCAGGCCATAGTTCAGGTAGCGCTCCAGGTAGAGCGCCGTCATGCCGGGATTGCCGGTGTCGGCGAACCACTTCTGACTGCGCAGCTTGAAACCGTCGCCTGCGCCGTTGCCCCTGCTCATCGCGCCTCTCGATCCTCCGAATACGGTCTTTCGGGTCGTCCGTGACGCCCGCTTACAAGGGGCTTAGACCTTCCGCCGCGCGGCGGCAATCGCTTCGACCTCGAACCGGCGGTCGGCCGCGGCCACGATCGCCCTTCGCGGCGCCGCCGACCTGCCCTACAGTCGTCGCCACCCCAATCTCTGGAGCGATCATGTTCATCGCCATGAACCGGTTCCGCGTCGCCCGCGGCTCCGAAGAGGCCTTCGAGGCGCTGTGGCTGAACCGCGACAGCCATCTGGACGGTGTGCCGGGCTTCGTCGCCTTCAAGCTGCTGCGCGGGCCGACGGCGGAGGATCACACCCTCTACGCCTCCCATTCCAGTTGGGAGAGTCAAGCGGCCTTCGCCGCCTGGACGGAGTCGGACGCCTTCCGTGCCGCGCATCGCCAGGCCCGCGGCGGGCCGAAGGTCGACTATCTCGGCCATCCCGTGCTGGAGACCTTCGAGACGATCCAGGAAATGCCCTGATCGGGCCGGTACGGGAGAGCCACCGATGACCCACGCCCCCGACCTGCCCGGTGACCTGGTCTCCACCGACTGGCTGGCGGACCAACTGGGACGGCCAGGCCTGAAGATTGTGGACGGCACCTATCACCTGCCGATGGCCGGGCGCGACGCCGCAACGGAGTTCGCCGCCGGACATATCCCCGGCGCGGTGCATTTCGACATCGACCGCATCGCCGACACGGAAAATCCCCTGCCGCATATGCTGCCGTCGGCGGTGGATTTCGCGGCGGCGGTCGGCGCGCTGAGTCTGTCCAACGACGACGCCATCGTCGTCTACGACACCCATGGCCTGATGAGCGCGGCGCGCCCCTGGTGGATGTTCCGCGTGTTCGGCCATGACCGCGTCGCGGTGCTGGATGGCGGCTTGCCGAAATGGCGGGCCGAGGGCCGGCCCATCGCCGACGGCACACCCGCACCGGCACCGACGCGGTTCGTGCCCAAGTTCCGCGCCTCTCTGGTGCGCGATGCCGCCGCCGTCCACGCCGCCAGCCGGGACGGTGCGGAGCGGATCGTCGACGCCCGGGCGGTCGCGCGCTTCGACGGCAGCACCGACGATCTGTGGCCGGGCCGGCGGCGCGGCCATATTCCGGGGTCCGGCGTGCTGCCCTTCCCCGAGCTGATCGATCCCGACAGCGGCGTCCTCTTGGCTCCCGCCGCGCTGGACGAACGGCTGCGCGCCGCCGGGGCGGTGACCGGCCGGCCGGTGGTGGCGACCTGCGGCAGCGGTGTCACCGCCGCCATCCTGGCGCTGGCCGCGCGGGTCGCCGGCCTGCCGGACATGGCGGTCTATGACGGGTCCTGGGCCGAATGGGGTCTGCGCGACGACCTGCCGACGGAGTTCGGCCCACCCCGCCCGATCGGCTAGGTCAGTCGGCATTCATGAGCCGCTCCCCCTCGATGGGGGAGGGTCCGGGTGGGGGTGACGTCGCCGCACGAGGTTAGTGCCTGGGAGGCGCCCATCTCGCGCCGCAACGTCCGTGTCTATCCCAATGGCGCCGTCGAAAGGCGCTTCTTGATACGGCTTCTCCACCGACATGCATCACCCCCACCCAACCCTCCCCCATCGAGGGGGAGGGCCTAAACGGGCGGCGGCAATGAATGTCGATTCAGCTCAACTCTCCGCCATCAACGCGCGGTAGGTGTCCACCAGGTCGCGCGCCGCGGCGGCCACCAGGGTCTCGCCATGCGCCGGCGACGCGCCGGAGGGGTCGGAGCCGATGCGCCCGTCGGGAAACTTCCGGCGGTAGTCGCGCCAATCGTAGAACCGGTCGCTCGGCGCCTTCGGCGGGTCGAGCCGTGCGTGCTTCTCAAAGGCCGGATAGGCATAGGCCGCCACCGAGATCTCCGACGGCGTGGCGTGGCTGCCCTCCCGGCCGGCGAACAGGTCGCGGCTCAAGGCCTGGACACTGCGGCCCTCATACCAGTTGACGACGCGGCATCGCAGGTCCGGCGCGTCGCCGCCCTGGCTACGCCGCTGGGTCTCGTAGACCTCCGCGAACGCGGCGCCCAGGGTCGCCAAGTTGCCGCCATGCCCGTTGACGAAGAGGAACCGCCGGAAGCCGTGCGTCGCCAGCGACACGACATAGTCGACCACCAGCGCGATCAGCGTCGACGGCCGACAGGTCATCGAGCCCGAAAAACCCATGTGATGATGCGCCATGCCGACGGCGATGGTCGGCCCGACCATGGCATCGGCCATTTCGCCGGTCCGCCAGGCGATGGTTTCCGCGGTGATCGCGTCGGTGCCGATCAGCCCGGTGGGGCCGTGCTGCTCGGTCGAGCCGATCGGCATCAGCACGCCGTTGGATCGCGTCAGATAGTCCTCGACCTCCGGCCAGGACGACAATTGCAGGCGCATGGGGGTGCGGCCTTCGCGTCGGCGCCGGGCCGCTGGCCCGCCGCTCAGTGTGCCAGGATCTGGCTTAGGAACAGCTTCGTGCGGTCGGATTTCGGGTTGTTGAAGAACGCCTCCGGCGCGTTCTGCTCCACGATCCGGCCTTCGTCCATGAAGATGACGCGGTTCGCCACGGTGCGGGCGAAGCCCATCTCGTGGGTCACCACCAGCATGGTCATGCCGTCCTGCGCCAACTCGATCATCACCTCCAGGACTTCCTTGATCATCTCCGGATCGAGCGCCGACGTCGGCTCGTCGAACAGCATCACCTTCGGGCGCATGCACAACGAGCGCGCGATGGCGACGCGCTGCTGTTGCCCGCCGGAGAGCTGACCCGGGTATTTCTTCGCCTGCTCGGGGATCTTCACCCGTTGCAGGAAGTACATCGCCGTTTCCTCGGCTTCGCGCTTCGGCACCTTGCGCACCCAGATCGGCGCCAGCGTCAGGTTCTCCAGCACCGTGAGATGCGGGAACAGGTTGAACTGCTGAAACACCATGCCAACTTCGCTGCGTACCGTCTCGATATTCTTGAGATTTTGGGTCAAAGGCACGCCGTCGACGATGATCCGGCCCCGCTGATACTCCTCCAGCGCGTTGATGCAGCGGATCATCGTCGATTTGCCGGACCCGGACGGCCCGCAGATGACGATCTTCTCGCCCTGATCGACCACCAGGTCGATGTCCTTGAGCACGTGGAAGTCGCCGAACCATTTCTCCACGCCGACCATCTGAACGATGGCCTTGCCGGGCGCAGCCTCTTCGGTGGGCGACTTGTCGAGGGATGACAGGCTCATGGGGTTTGTCCGACTCCTCAAGGACCGGCATCGCGGCGGCGCCCGCGCGGATCAGCGGCGGCGCTTGTGGCCGGTCTCCAGCTTCGCTTCCAGGTTCTGCGAATAGCGCGACATCGAATAGCAGAAAATGAAGTAGATGATCGCGCAGAACAGGTACGCCTCGATATAGAACCCCGCCCAGGCCCGGTCGGTCAGCGCCGTCTTCGCCGAGTTCAACAGGTCGAACAGGCCGATGATGATCACCAGCGTCGTGTCCTTGAAGAAGCCGATGAAGGTGTTGACCAGGGGCGGGATGGAGATACGCAGCGCCTGCGGCAGGATGATCAGCCGCATCTTGCGCCAGTAGCCGAGGCCCAGGCTATCCGCCGCCTCGTACTGACCCTTGGGGATCGCCTGCAGGCCGCCGCGCACCACCTCCGCCAAATAGGCGGCGGCGAACAGGATCATGCCCACCTGGGCGCGCAACAGCTTGTCGATGGTCACCCCGCTGGGCAGGAACAGCGGGAACAACACCGAGGCCATGAACAGGATGGTGATCAGCGGCACGCCGCGGATCAGCTCGATATAGACCACCGACAGCGAGCGGACGATCGGCATCTCCGACCGCCGCCCCAGAGCCAGCAGGATGCCCAGCGGAAAGGCCACCACCAGGCCGACCACCGACAGGCCAAGGGTCAAGGGCAGTCCGCCCCAATTGGTGTTTGGCACATAGGTGAGGCCGAACACCCCGCCATACATCAAGATCAGGATCGCCGGCGCGCCGACCGCCCAGGCCAGGGCGAGCGGGCGCCCCCAGAGCTGGCGGCGCATCGTGACGCCCAGCAAGGCGATGAACACCACCAGGCCGACCAGCGGCCGCCACTGTTCGTCGAACGGATAGAGGCCGAACAGGATCAGCCGGTACTTCTCGTGGATGAAGGACCAGCAGGCGCCGGCGCCGGCCTCGCGGCACGCATCCGGCCCGACATCGCCCCAGACGGCATTGAGGATCAGCCAATCCATCATGGGCGGGATCACCGCGACCGCGCCCCACAGGATCAGCACGGTCAACACCGCGTTGTACCAGGTGTTGAACAGGTTGGTCCGCACCCAGCCGGCCGCGCCGGTGCGCCAGAAGGGCGGCCGTTGTTCGTCGGCCGCAGCGGTGAGGGTCGGGTCGGTCATCGGCCGCTATCGCTCCACCAAGGCGATGCGTTCGTTGTAGCGGTTCATCACGTACGAGATCGCCAGGCTGATCGACAGATAGACCGCCATGAAGATGCTGATCGCCTCGATCGCCTGGCCGGTCTGGTTCAGCGTCGTGTTGCCGACATGGACCAAGTCGGGATAGCCGATGGCGACCGCCAGCGAGCTGTTCTTGGTCAGGTTCAGATACTGGCTGGTGGTCGGCGGCACGATGACCCGCAATGCCTGGGGCAGCACGATCAGCCGCAAGACCGTGCCGCGCGACAGGCCGAGCGACAGCCCCGCCTCGCTCTGTCCCCAGTTCACCGCCAGGATGCCGCTGCGCACGATTTCGGCGATGAAGGACGCCGTGTAGGTCGACAGGCCGAACAAGAGGGCGGCGAATTCCGGGGTCAGCGTCATGCCGCCGGTGAACCGGAAGCGGCCGAGTTCCGGCATATCCAGCGCCGTCGGCGCACCGCCGACCAGCCAGCCGAGGATCGGCAACCCGACGATCAGCCCCGCCCCGACGCCCAGGGACGGAAAGGGCTGGCCGGTTCGGTTGCGCCGGGCTTCCGCCCAGCGGCCGACGGCCCAGGCACCGACCAAGCCGGCCACCAGGCCGACCGCCAGCAAGGTGAAGCCGATATGCGGTTCCGGCAGCGGGACCTTGAAGCCGCGATTGCTGAGGAAGACGCCATCGACCGGGTTCAACGCGTCGCGCGGATGCGGCAGGCTGACGGTAATCGCCCCGTACCAGAAGAAGAGCTGCAGCAAGAGCGGGATGTTGCGCAGCACCTCGACATAGGAACTCGCCAGCTTGGCCACCAGCCAGTTGCTGGACAGCCGGGCGATACCGATGACGGTGCCCAGAACGGTGGCGATGACGATGCCGATGACCGCCACCTTGAAGGTGTTCAACAGCCCGACGACGAAGGCCCGGCCATAGGTGTCCGACGCGGCGTAGGGAACCAGGCTCTCGCTGATCTGGAAGCCCGATTCGCGGTCCAGGAAGCCGAAGCCGCTGGCGATCTGCTGGCGTTCCAGATTGGCCAGCGTGTTCGACACCAGATACCACGCCACACCCAAGACCAGGGCGATCAGCAGGATCTGATAGATCACGGCGCGGCCGTTGGGATCGTTCCACAGCGAGGGCCGCGCCCGGTCGTCGCGGGTCTCTACCGCCACGAGGTCAGCCTCGCCCGATCGCCGGCACCGGCCGGCGCACCGCCACCGTGGCGGTGCGCCGGCTCAGCAAGGCGGCCGTCGCGCATCGGGGGATCTGCCGACGATCCGGTGATCCGGATCAGCGGGCCGGCATGGCGTACATCAGGCCCCCGCGGGTCCACAGGTCGTTGACCCCACGCTCCAGGCCGAGCGCGGTCTCCGGGCCGACATTGCGGTCGAAGATCTCGCCATAGTTGCCGACCGCGGCGATGGCGTCATAGGCCCAGCTCTCCGACAGGCCGAGCGCTTCGCCCATGCCCTCGGTCACGCCCAGGAGGCGCTGCACGGCCGGGTCGGTGCTCTCCAGCATCTCGTCGAGATTGGCCTGGGTGATGCCCTTCTCCTCCGCCTCGATCAGCGCGAAGACGACCCATTTGACGATGTCGAGGAACTCGTCGTCGCCATGGCGCACCACCGGGCCCAGCGGCTCCTTGGAGATGATCTCCGGCAGGATGACGTGGTCGGCCGGGTTCGGCGCGGTGGTCGCACGCACCGACGCCAGGCCCGAGGCATCCGTCGTATAGACGTCGCAGCGGCCGGCGAAGTAGGCGGCATTGACCTCTTCGAAGCTCTCGATCACCACCGCGTCGAACTCCATCTCGTTCGCGCGGAAGTAGTCGGCGAGGTTCAGTTCGGTGGTCGTGCCGGGCTGCACGCACACGGTGGCGCCGTCCAGCTCCAGCGCGCTGGTGACGCCCAGTTCCGCCGGCACCATGAAGCCCTGGCCGTCGTAGAAGGTGACGCCGGCGAAGTTCAAGCCGAGCGCCGTGTCGCGCGTCAGGGTCCAGGTGGTGTTGCGCGAGAGCACGTCGATCTCGCCCGACTGCAGCATGGTGAAGCGTTGCTGGGCGGTCGACGGGATGAACTCCACGGCCTCCCCATCGCCCAGGATCGCCGCGGCCACCGCCTTGCAGACGTCAACGTCCAGGCCGGCCCAGACACCCTCGCTGTCGGGTGCGGAGAAGCCGGACAGGCCGGTATTGACGCCACAGATCAGGCTGCCGCGCTCCCGCACGGCGTCCAGCGACTCGCCGGCCAGCGCCGGCACCACGGTTCCCGTCGCCGCCAGCGCGGCGCCGGCGGCAATAAGCATGCGGATGGTCATGGGTAGTCGTCTCCGATGTTGGTCACGTCCGACTCGAAGGTCGGGCTCGCGGTTGCTTCGATGGCCAAAGCACGCCGAACGGTCGTCCGACCGCCGGTCCGCGCGCCACCGCGCCGCCCGCCAATGACGAGAGAGCAACGATGATGAAGCCTCCAAACAAGCCGCTTCCGGCCTCTTCTACCCCCGAGAATTCGCCGTCGGCCCCCGAGGTTGTATTGAGAACCTTAGACGAAGCCGCGTATGAAAGACGAGAGCCTATGTTCGGTTCGGAACCGATCGCGGCGAATCTGCCCAAATCTCCGGGGTGCGGCGACCGGCCGACCCGGCCCGCGCGCGGGCCCTGACGGGCGACCGTCGGGCGACCGCCCGGAGACACGATCCCGTTGAAGCGAGCCTCTTTGCCGATGTCCCGCCCCTCCCCGACCCGCTTCGCCCATGCCGGCCGCGATCCCTTCGCCCATCACGGCATCTTGAACCCGCCGGTCTATCACGCATCGACCATCGCCTCGCCGACGGTGGCCGACTGGCTGGATCGCGAGCGCAGCGGCTTCGACCGCTACACCTACGGACGGATCGGCACGCCGACCAGCGATGCCTTCGAGAAGCCCATAGCGGAGCTGGAGGGCGGTGCCGGCGCGGTCTCCACCTCCTCCGGCCTGGCCGCCATCACCACGGCGCTGATGGCGCTGGCGCAAGCCGGCGACCGGATCCTGGTGGCCGACACGGTCTATGGCCCGACGCGGCGGTTCGCCCTGCAAGTCCTGGCGCGCCTCGGCGTGGAGACGGTGTTCTACGACCCGCTGATCGGGGCGGACATCGATGGGCTGATCGACGACCGGACCCGCGCCGTCTTCCTGGAGAGCCCAGGCTCGCTGACCTTCGAGATGCAGGACGTCCCGGCGATCGCCGCCGCCGCCGCCGCGCGCGGCGTCACCACGCTGATCGACAACACCTGGGCGACGCCGCTCTATTTCCGGCCGATCGAGCATGGCGTCGACTACGTCATCCACGCCGCCACCAAGTATATCTGCGGCCATTCCGACATCATGCTGGGCGTGGTGGTGGCGCGCACCCGCGAGCAGTTCCTGTCCCTGAAGCGCACCCAGGTGATGCTGGGGCAGTGTGCCGGGCCGGACGACCTCTACCAGGGCGCGCGCGGCCTGCGCACCCTGCCCGCGCGCCTCGCCCGCCACCAGGAAAGCGGCCTCGCCGTCGCGCGCTGGCTGCAGGGCCGGCCGGAGGTGGCGCGGGTTCTGCACCCGGCCCTGCCCGACGACCCCGGGCATGCGCTGTGGCAGCGCGACTTCGACGGCGCCAGCGGCCTGTTCTCCATGATCTTGAAGCCGGTGACCGCCGAGGCGGTGGCGGCGATGGTCGACGGCCTCCACCTGTTTCCCATCGGCGCGAGCTGGGGCGGCTATGAGAGCCTGATCATGCCCGCCTTCCCGGAGCGGGTGCGCAGCGCCACCGCCTGGGCTGCGGACGGCCCGATGCTGCGCCTGCATATCGGGCTGGAGGATCCGGGCGAGCTGATCGCCGATCTGGAGGCCGGCTTCGAGCGTCTGCGGCTCGCCGACGCCGCCTGACGCCGGGCCTGCAACGGCGGCCACCGGCGGGGCACATCGAATTTGGCTACATGCTTTGACGTGGATCAACGAAGGGTCGCAGCGACTGGGGTAGTCTCGAACCTGTCTCCAATACCCTCCCTGTCTTAACTGGCACGGCCGGCCACCTCCCTCGGGAAGCGCGCCGGCCGATTTCTTTTGTGGTCTTGGTCCGGCGTCGGGCGGATCATGGGGTGTTTGATCGGCCGCACAGACCAATTGCAGGAAGCGGCGGCGCATCGATGTGTTAAGGCGCTCACAGACGCCTGCGGCGCATCGCTTCCACCTTAGTCAGGGTCCGGTCCCAGGCGACCCAGGCGGCAAGGGCAGTCCGCCGGGTGCCCTAGTGGTTCGAATCTGACAGATGCGTCCCGCATCTGTCAGTGAATTCGAACCACAAGACTATGAATCTAGTGGTGCTTCTGGCGAAGCGGATGGGAAC
>JANQSN010000026.1 GCA_028284045.1 Alphaproteobacteria bacterium
GGGTGGGGGTGATCCTTGGTCGGTGGAGAGACCGGATCAGACAGCATCTTTTGGCGGCGCCATCCGATGGGCACGGAGGTTGCGGCGCGAGATGGACGCCTCGCAGGCGCTGACCTCAAGCGGCGACATCACCCCCACCCTAACCCTCCCCCATCGAGGGGGAGGGAAGTTCTGAATGTCGATTGAACCTAAATGCACATGCCACCGTCGATCATGAAGGCCTGGCCGGTGACGAAGGCGCTCTCGTCGCCGGCAAGATAGACGGCCAGCGACGCGATCTCCTCCGGCGCGCCCAACCGGCCCATCGGCTGGCGGGCGACGAAGGCGGCGTGGACGGTGTCGAAGTCGCCCTGCGCGGCGATGCGCTGGCGCAAGGAGGGGCTGTCCACCGTGCCCGGGCAGATGGCGTTGGCGCGGATGCCCTGGGCGACGTGGTCGGCGGCCAGCGCCTTGGTCATGCCGATCATTGCCGCCTTGCTGGCCCCGTAGGCGAAGCGGAACGGCACGCCCTTGACGCTGGAGGCGACGGAGGCGACGGCGATCAGGTTGCCCGCCCCGGCCGCGATCATGCCCGGCAGCACCGCGCGGACCAGCCGATAGGCGGCGGTGACGTTCAGCGCGAAGGACCGCTCCCAATCCGCCTCCTCGCAGTCCAGCACGGTGCCGTGATGCACCCAGCCGACGGCGTTGACCAGCACGTCGACCCGGCCGAGCCCGGCGGCGAAACCGGCGACCGCGTCGCGGTCGGTGACGTCCAGCACCACCGGGCGGATCGTAGCGGCGTTGCGGGCCAGAGCCTCCAGGCCCGGCCCATCCACGTCGCAGGCGATCACCGACGCCCCCTCCGCAGCGAAGGCTTGGGCGATCGCCCGGCCGATTCCGGCGGCAGCGGCGGTCACGATGGTGGTCTTGCCGGCAAGGCGTTGGGACATGGCAGTCGAGATCTCCGGTGGATGATCCGACTGGCGTTAGCGCTCCTCGGCGTAGGAGTCCACCGCGTCATGGAACGACGGCAGCTCCGTGTTCCCGGCCGCCTGTTCCTCGGCCCACTGAACTCGGTGGACACAGCCGAAGATCCGCTCCGAATCGAGATCCCGTTCGGTTACCTGATACCAGTGGACAACCTCCGGGTCGGTCGATCCGTCCAGCCACCCGTACGTCAGATCGATCAGCGACCGGCTGGCGCCGAGGCCCGCATGGGTCCCCCGGACGAAGGCCGACAGATCCTCATTGGCGCCGATGTAGCGCAGCATCGGGAAGACGCACGCGCACATCTCCGGCTCGGCCGTGCAGGCGTTGCGGAACGTCCACGGCACGTCCGCCATGTCCACCGTGTAGCCGGCGTCCGTGGGCGCGTCGCTCACGGAGAAGAAGACGCCGACCGCCATGACCACGGCCAAGAGCAGAATAAGGAACGGCATTCGCGCACTCCCGTATGCATAGGAGTCTCTGCCGCTCCACCCTGAATGCGGATGAGATAAACGGCGTAATTCAATCTTAGAGCGCGGCCATTAACGCCGCGTTAAGGCAGGATGGTGCCGCCGCGATCCAGGACCCTGGTCCGAAGGTATAGCGCCCACCGACACTAACCGATGGCGTCGGGCGCGGAGCTACCCTTCATCGGCGGTCTCGCGATAGGCCCGATACAGATCGGCGAAGCAAGCGAACACAACATCCATATCGAGCGTCTCGACCTCGCCGAGGACGCGGCCCCGATGGGGCTCGGAAAGCCCCGCCAGTCGACGCTCGGCCCAGGCTTGCGTCTCCAGGCCATTGGCGACCCGGATCCCACCATCCAGCAGGGTGTCGCGCAGAAGCGCGCTGTTGGTGACATGGGGCAGCAGCGGATAGGCGCATCGGCAGATGGCCGGCGCCGCGCGGCAACTCTCCTGGTGGAAGGCAGGAAGGTGTGGAGACGGCTCGACCGGGCCGATCGTCGCGACCGGCACGATGGGGAAAATCCCGATCAGCAGCACGAAGCCGATCACGCACAGCAGGACAGACGACCAACGCATCGCGCCAAGGCTCGACAGTCTACGGGATCACGGGCGAAGCGTGTTTGGAGATCGCTTGGTCCGTGTTCTGCCATCTTAGCGTGTGCCTGCTAACGAACCGTAAACCCTGGATCGGCGCGCGGGGGACGCCCGCGACGGCGATACGGGGGCCGGCAAAGGCCCGTCGATGTTAGGTGATCGGCTGCATCACATGGGTGCGGTAGGCCGGCCGCTCGGTCAGGCGCTCGTACCACGCCTCCAGCCCCGGCATGGCCGGATGGGACTCGGCGAGCTGGTACCAGCGCCACACCCACATGCCGCAGGCGATGTCGGCCACGGTGAAGTCGGCGCCGGCGATGAAGTCCCGGTCGTCAAGATGACCGTCCAGCACCGCCAGCGCGGCCGCGGTGTCCCGCTCCGACTGGGCGATCGCCGCCGGGTCGCGCTCCGCCGGCGGCTTGCGCACCAGGTTCATGAACATCGGCCGCTGCGCCGGGGTCAGGCGGGAGGCCTGCCAGTCCATCCACTGCTCCACCAGCGCCCGGGCCGCCGGGTCGGCGGGGCAGAGCCGGCCGTCGCCGTGCACCGTCGCCAGATAGCGCAGGATCGCGTTGCTCTCCCACAGGACGAAGCCGTCTTGCGTGACCAGGGTCGGCACCAAGCCGTTGGGGTTGAGCGCGCGATAGGCCGGGTCGTCGACCCCGCCATGGGCGCCGCCGCGCTCGACCAGCGTGACGTCGAGGCCAAGCTCCTCGCACAGCCACAGCACCTTCTGCACATTGCTGGAATTGCGCCGGCCATGGAGCGTCAGCATCGACGAAGCCTTCTCTTCTTGGGTGCGTGACCGCCGGGGTCGGCGGGACCGGCCCCTATCTGCGGCAGATGGCAGCGGCGCACAAGCCCCCCGGGGCTGCGCCCCCGTCCCGGCATCGAACCGCCGCCCCGCCGACACAGCACCTCCCGGCCGACGCCATACGGCCCCTTCACGATCCGGTGACGACGGTCACAGCGCACCGGCTCCGTCCGGCGATAGCGTCCGTCTCAACAAAGGGCACCCCGGCGGTGCCCCGTCCCGACCCGAGAAGGACCGGCGCTCATGTCCCGCCCCGCGATGTTCGCCCCGCTCCGGCGGCTATCCCGCCGCCTCGCCCAGGTCGCCTTGGGGTTGGCCGTCGCGTTGACCGCCGGGCTGGCGAGCGGCAGCCCGGCGCTCGGCGAAGAGGTCGACCCGCGCATGCTGTTCGGCGAGGACGACCGCATCACCGTGGCGCCGGAGACGCGCGGCTGGTCGCCGATCGGCAAGCTGGTGTTCGACGAGGGCGGCCACTGCTCCGGCACGCTGGTCAGCCCCCGAGTGGTGCTGACCGCGGCGCATTGCGTCGTCGGCTACACCGACCGGAGCTACTACGAGCCGCCCGCCACCTTCTTCGCCGGCTACACCAAGGGCGACTATGTCGCGCGCTCCACCGTCGCCGCCTTCTGGGTGGCCGGCGGCTTCGACTATCAGGGCAGCCTGATCGGGACCCAAGACGGCGCCGACTACGCCTTCGTGCTGCTGGCGGATGCCATCGGCGCCAAGGTCGGCACGTTCGACGTGCTGAAGGTGGCCGAAGACGACCTGCGCGCCGCCGCCCGCGGCCAGTGGTTCGACGTCACCCAGGCGGGTTACTCCGGCGACCGGGAAGAGGTGCTGACCGCGCATGAGGGCTGCCGCATCGTCGATCACACGGCCGACGGCGCGGTGCACCACCGCTGCGACATCGTCCCGGGCGACAGCGGCTCGCCGATGTTCGTGATGGTGGACGGGCAGCCGATGATCGTCGGCCTGATCAGCAAGATCGACATGACCGGGCCGGAGGTGATCAGCATCGCCGTCGACAGCCGGTCCTTCGCCGACGACCTGACCCGCTTCATCGCCCGCTACGACGGTGGCGGCAGCCGGTCGTCGGCGGACACACCCGGCGATGCCGACGACACCCGAACCGCCGGGGCGGACCCGACGAGCGAGCAGACTGCGGCCGCCCAGCCGAGCTAGGGCGCCCCGTCGATGTCGCAGACCCGCAGCGTGTCCATCGGCACCCAGCCCGTCGCCCCATCCGACGGGCGGTCCGCCCAGAGCCAGCCGTTCAGCACACGCGACCCGATCAGCCGATCCCCCGCCACCGTATTGAGTTCCGTGGCCGAATAGTCCTCGGTGATAACGCCGGCGCCCGGCTCTCTCAACGCGATGATCTGCGCAGGCACCCATCCGTCCTTCTGCCCGGGCGCAGAGCAAAGAAGCCAATTCTCCCAGTTCTCCGGGCCATCATATTTCTCGCCGACCGAAACAAGGTCGCCCTTCTTCAAACTGATGGGTTCCGGATACTCGCTGACATGGGCGCGAGTTACGACATATGTCTTTTCAACCATGATGCACCTGTTCGGTTCGCCTCGGACACATGGGCGCGCCAACGGGCTGCCCGATCGGCCGCGCACCGGCGCGATCCTCTCACAAAATGCACCGCCGGCATCTTGCTTCGCGCACCGGGCAGCCTACCTCTCGCCCTGAGCATCTTTCGTGTGGGATTTTTGCCCACACATCTGAGAGCCGCTCGACCACAGCCACGGGACACCGGACGCCACAGAGCCGCAGCGCTCCCGGCCGTCCGCCAGAGAAGGGAGAGCATGACCATGATCCGCACGCTTGCCGCCACCGCCCTCGCCGCCGGCCTTGCCATCGCTCCGGTCGCCGCCTCGGCGGAGACCATCGTCGATATCGCCGCCGGCAACGAGAGCTTCTCGACCCTGGTCGCGGCCGTCCAGGCCGCCGGCCTGGTCGACACGCTGTCGGGCGAAGGCCCGTTCACCGTCTTCGCCCCCACCGACGAGGCCTTCGCCGCCCTGCCGGCGGGAACCGTCGAGACCCTGCTGATGCCGGAGAACCTGGAGCAGCTTCAGGCGGTCCTGACCTATCACGTCGTGCCCGGCGCGGTGATGGCCGCCGACGTCGTGGCGCTGGCCGGCGACGGCCCCGCCATGGTCGCGACGGTGAACGGCGCGGAGGTGACCGTCGCCGTCGACGGCGAGACCGTGACGGTCGACGCCGCCACCGTCACCGCCACCGACATCACCGCCGACAACGGCGTCATCCACGTCATCGACACCGTGATCCTGCCGCCGGAGGGCTGACCGGCAAGGGCCGCCCGCGTCCGGTAACGCACCGGTCGCGGGCGGTCGTCCGCTACCCCAACAGCAACCGATCCTCGCTCAGCGCCTCGCCCCGCACATCCGCGAAGCGGGCGACCAGGTCGTCGACGCTGGTGCGGCGGCGGGCCTCGCCGGCGATGTCGAGGATCACCCGGCCCTCATGCAGCATGATCGTGCGGTCGCCGCAGTCCAGCGCGTGGCGCATCGCATGGGTGACCATCAGCGCGGTCAGCCCGCCCTCCGCCACCAGCCGGCGGGTGAGGTCGAGCACCAGCGCCGCCGTGCGCGGATCCAGCGCCGCAACATGCTCGTCCAACAGCAACAGGCGGGTGGGTGCCAGCGTCGCCATCAGCAGGGCCACCGCCTGGCGCTGACCGCCCGACAGCCGGCCGATCGGCTCGTCCAGCCGATCCTCAAGCCCCAGCCCCAACCGTTCCAGCGCCGCGGCATAGCCCGGCCGGTCGCGCCGCGCGACCGCCAGGCGCAGGCCGCGCCCGCAGCCCCGCCGCGCCGCCAGCGCCAGGTTCTCCGCCACCGTCAGCTCCGCACACGTGCCGGCCAGCGGGTCTTGGAAGACCCGCGACACCCGGTCCGCGCGGCGCGCCGGCGACCAGCGGGTGACGTCGCGCGCGTCGATGGCGATCGTCCCGCCGGTCACCGGCACGTCGCCGGCGATCGCGTTCAACAGCGTCGACTTGCCCGCCCCGTTGGAGCCGATGACGGTCACGAACTCCCCGCCGGCAATCGCCAGATCCACCGCCGACAGGGCCCGCGTCTCGTTCGCCGTGCCCTGGCCGAAATGCACCGCCACGCCGTCCAGCCGGATCATGGCCGCAACCTCAGCCGGCCGCGCCCTAGCCCGGGCAGGATCAGCGCCGCCCCGACCAGCACGGCCGTGACTAGGTTGAGGTCCGACGCCTGCAAGCCCAGCCCGTCGATATCCAGCGCGAACTGCACGGCGATGCGGTAGACGACGGAGCCGACGACCGCCGCCGCCACCATCACCCAGACCCGGCGCCCGGGCATCAGCGTCTCGCCGAGGATCACCGCGGCCAGGCCGACGATGATGGTGCCCGCCCCGCTGGTCGCATCGGCGAAGCCGCCGGCCTGGGCGAACAGGGCGCCGCCCAGCGCCACCAGCGCGTTCGACAGCGCCATGCCGGCCAGGATCTGCCGCCCGGTGCGGATGCCCTGCGCCCGGGCCATGCGCGGGTTGGCCCCGGTCGCCCGCATCGCCAGGCCGAGCTGGCTGGCGAGATACGCCGCCACGCCGACCACCGCCAACGCCGCAACAACGGCCAGGAACGCCGGCCGCACCACATAGGCCGGCCAGTCCGGCGCCCAGGCGCCGCCGGTCAGGAACGGCGTCAGCACCGTCGCTTCCTGCAGGATCGCCACGTTCGGCCCGCCCATCACCCGGATGTTGATGGAGTAGAGCGCGATCATGGTCAGGATGCTGGCCAACAGATGCAGGATGCCGAAGCGCACGTTCAAGATGGCTGTCACCAGCCCGGCGGCGGCGCCGGCCACCACCGCAACGCCGGTGGCCACCAGCGGCGGCACCCCGCCGACGATCAGCGCCGCGGCGACCGCCGCGCCCAGGGGAAAGCTGCCGTCGACCGTCAGGTCCGGAAAGGACAGGACGCGGAAGCTCAAGAAGACGCCGAGCGACACCAGGCCGAAGATCAGCCCGATCTCGACAGCGCCCAGGAAGGCGATGAGGCTCATGGTCTCGCGATATGCGGCGGCGCCGTCGCCCGCCCGAGGTTCCGGAACGTCATGACCGGCGACCGGCGACGGCCGCCGCTGGCGAAGGCGCTACTCGACCACGCGGGTGGCCCGGCCGATCACCGCCTCCGGCAGCGCCATGCCCATCGCCTCGGCGGCGGCGGGGTTGACCACCAGGTCGGTGCCCTCCGCCACCGTCACCGGGATACCGCCGGGATCCGCGCCGTCGAGGATCGCCGCCACCACATCGGCGGTCTGCCGACCCACCTGGAAATAGTCGAAGCCCAGGCTGGCGACCGACCCGCGCGCCACGCTGTCGGTATCGCCGGTGAACACCGGCAGCGCGTTGTCGCGGCCCACCGTCAACACCGACTCCAGCGCCGAGACCACCGTGTTGTCCGTCGGCACATAGAGGATGTCGGCCTCGCCCACCAGGCTCTGGGCGGCATTGCGGACATCCGCCGTGCGCGCCGCGGCGGCGGGTTCGACCGCCAGGCCGCGCGCCTCGGCCAGCGCCGACAGCCGCTCCACCAGCACCACCGCGTTCGCCTCGCCGGGATTGTGCGGCACGCCGATCACCGCCGTCTCCGGCGCGATCTCCAGGATCAGGTCGAGCTGCTGGTCCATCGGCAGCATGTCCGACAGACCGGTCACCGTGCCGCCGGGCGCCGCCATGTCGGTCACCAGCCCGGCGGCGAGCGGATCGGTCACGGCGGTGAAGACGACTGGGATGTCGCCCGCCGCTGCGGCGGCCGCCTGGGCCGACGGCGTGGAGATGGCGACGATCACCGCCGGCGCCTCCCCGGCGAAGCGGCGGGCGATCTGCGCGGCGATGGTCGGATTGCCCTGGGCGCTCTCGAAGGTGAAGGAGATGGTTTCGCCATCGACATGACCCAGCTCGGCCAGCCGCTCCCGCAAGCCGTCGCGCACGGCGTCCAGCGACGGGTGCTCGACGATCGCCGTCACCGCCACCAGCGGCGGGTCATCGGCCAGAACCGCGCCCGCCCCCGGCAGCATCGAGCCGAACGCCAGTGCCACGGCGGCCGTCAGCCGCCCCAAGATCCGCCCTGTCATGTCGCTCTCCTTCTCGCTTGGCCGGCCGGTTGTCCGCACCGCCGATGGGTGCGCCTCAGATAGTCGGAGTCGGCGCGATGGGGCCGAATGCGGCGGCCCGCGTCAAGCCCCGCCGGACCGCGTCGATCGAAGACGTTAACGAAGTGTTGCCGTGTCTGGCGGATGATCGGGTCGGTAACCGGACCTGATGGGTTTGGCTCAAGGAGGCGGGCTGCCGTCGCTCCATGTCCTGTGCCCCCGCCCCCGTATCGCCCCTCTTGCGGCCGATGGATCGCGACCGGCTCGATCGCATCCTCGACGCCCACGAGGCGTTCTCGGCGGGGCGGCCCGGCCGCCGTGCGCAGCTCGCCTTCGCCGACCTGTCCGGGGTCGACTTGGCGGGCCGCAATCTGCGCGATGCCGACCTGACCGGCGCGCGGCTGTTCAAGGCGCGGCTGACCGGCGCCGACCTGGCCCGCGCCGCGCTCCGCTCGGCGGATCTGCGCTACAGCCACCTGGACAACGCCGCCCTGCAACGCGCCGATCTGCGCGGCGCCAGCCTCGACGGCGCGGACCTGACGGAGGCCAGCCTGGTCGACGCCGATTTGCGCGACGGCCCGGTGCTGGTGCTGGACGGCGACGGCGGCTGGCGCCAGGCCAGCACCGGCGACACCAACACCCAGCTCAACAACAGCCGCCTGGAGAACGCCGACCTCACCCGCGCCCGGCTGACCAACGCGCTGCTCTTGCAGGCCAGCATGGTCGATGCCCGGCTGACCGGCGCGCGGCTCGCCCGCTCCATCCTGATCCATGCCGACCTGACCGGGGCGGAGCTGTTCGAGACGGACATGACCGGCGCGGACCTCACGGGGGCGTGCCTGGACGGCGCCGACCTGACGTCCGCGGTAACCGCCGGCGCGGTCTTCGCCAATGCCAGCCTGCACGGCGCGGTCTACGACAAGTCCGCGCTGGCCGGCGCGCGCCTCGCCAATCTGAAGATGCCGCGGCTGTTGGCGGCGATGGGCGCGTCGCTCGCCAAGCTCTTGATCGACCACGAGGACTGGATCGACTCCAACGGCCGGCGCGGGGCGCGGGCGGACCTCTCCGACATCGACCTGTCGGGCATCGACCTGACCGGCGCGCAATTGAGCGGCGCGCTGATGAAACGCACCGACCTGCGCGCGGCGGATCTGACGGGCGCGCGGCTGATCCTGGCCGATCTCAGCCTCGCCGACCTTCGCGGCGCCAGCCTGTGCGGCAGCGACCTGCGCGGGGCGCGGCTGCGCCGGGCCTTCCTGGAGGACACCGACCTGGAGGGCGCGCGGCTCACCCCGGTGCAGCTCGGCACCACGGTGCTGCGCCCCTGGCCGGTCGACCTCAGCCGCGCCCGCCTGGCCGGCGCCCGGCTGGGCCAGACCGATCTGCGCCAAGCCGACCTGACCGAGACCCGCGGCGTCGAAGGGGTGTCCGGCGCCGCGGAGTGACCGTCCGCTTGAGATTGCCATGGCCGTCGCCTCGGCGATCCGGCATGGTCGCCCGTGTCCGAACGGACCTCAACCACACCGATCGCGGAAGCGGACATGGGCGAAGGCGAGATTCGCGTGGCGGCGCGGCTGGAGACCGTGGTCGGGGAAGGACCGGTCTGGCTGCCCGAGACGGGCGAACTCTGGTTCGTCGACATCAAGAACCCGACGATCTTCCGCCTCGACCCCGCACGCGGCCGGCTCGACCGCTGGCCGATGCCGGCGCGTATCGGCTTCCTGGTGCCGCGCCGCGGCGGCGGTTTCATCGCCGGGCTGAAGACCGGCCTGTTCACCTGGGATCCGGCGGCCGGCTTGGCCCCGCTGCACGATCCCGAGCCCGGACGACCCGACAACCGGTTCAACGATGCCGCCTGCGACCGGCGGGGCCGGCTGTTCGCCGGCACCATGGACGACGAAGAGCGGCCGATCGGCGCCGGAACGCTCTACCGCCTCGACCGGATCGACGGGCCTTGCGTACCGGTGGTCGGCGACGTCCATCTGTCCAACGGGCTGGACTGGAGCCCGGACGACCGAACCCTCTATTTCGCCGACAGCCTGCGCCGCACGGTCTGGGCCTTCGACTACGACCTGGAGTCCGGCCAGATCGCGGGCCGCCGCGTCTTCGCGCGCCTGGCGGCGGAGACGGAGGCGCCGGACGGCCTGACGGTGGACGGCGAGGGCGGCGTGTGGATCGCGGTCTGGGGCGGCAGCCGGCTGATCCGCTTCGCCCCCGACGGCCGCGAGGAGCGCACCGTCCCCCTGCCGGTGCCGCAGCCGACCAGCCTGGCCTTCGCCGGCGCGGATCTCCGCACCCTCTACGTCACCACGGCGCGCGCCGGCCTCGACGCGGCGGCGCTGGCGGCGGCCCCCTTGTCGGGCTCGCTGCTCGCGCTCGATATCGGGATCGCCGGCCGGCCGGCGACGCCCTTCGCCGGCTGATGGCCCAGGCGAGACCGCTGGTGGACGGGCTGGTCGTCGGCCTCAACGCGGTGATCTTCGCCGTGGAGGAGGGCGAGCCGAAGGTCCTGGTCACGCCCGGCGCGGCGGGCGAGGACGCCGCCCTGCCCTTCGGCCCGTTCGACCCGACCGCCCACCGGACGCTGGAGATCGGCTTGCGCGACTGGGTGCGCGAGCAGACGGGGTTCGAGCTGGGCTATGTCGAGCAGCTCTACACCTTCGGCGATCTCGGCCGGGAGGCGCCGCTGGCCGCCGTGGCGGGCAGCGCCGACGCCCGGGTGGTCTCGATCGGCTATCTCGGCCTGACCCCGCGCGCCCAACCGTTGCGCAGCCGCGGGGCGCGCTGGGCGGCCTGGCGGCACTTCTTCCCGTGGGAGGACCACCGCGCCGGGCGCCCCCGCCTGTTGGCGGAGGTGATCGAGCCGGCGCTATTCTCCTGGGCCGACGGCACGGCACCGGCCGGCCGGCGCGCGGCGCGGCTCGATCGGGTCCGCTCCACCTTCGGCGTCGGCGGCCTGCCGTGGAACGAGGAATGGACCCTCGACCGCTACGAGCTGCTCTACGAGGCCGGGTTGGTGGCGGAGGCCGCCCGCGACCTCGGCGAGGCGCCGCGCGGCATCGAGGCCCTGGGCGAAGCCCTGGCGTCCGACCATCGCCGGATCCTGGCCACCGCCATCTCCCGCCTGCGCGGCAAGATCAAGTACCGGCCGATCGTCTTTGAGCTGGTGGAGGACCGGTTCACCCTGTCGACCCTGCAGAAGGTGGTGGAGGGCATCGTCGGCTTCCCGCTGCACAAGCAGAATTTCCGCCGCGCGTTGGACCGGTCCGGCTTCGTCGAAGGCACCGGCCGGATGGAGGCGCATACCGGCGGCCGGCCAGCGGAACTTTACGGCTATCGCCGTCAGCGCGCGCCGCGGGAAAGCGCGCTGGGCCTCGCCGTACCGCGGCTGAAGGAGCCTTGAGCCGGCCGCCGCCGGTTGCGGCTTGACGGCCGTCGGACAGGCCCCTACTTGTACTCTCCATGAGCATAACGGCGCCGCTTTCGGGAGCGCCGTTTCTTCGGGTTTCGTTAATGCTCATTATGAGCAAAAGGAGATGGTCTTGGATCGGACCGAATTCGCCGCGACCGAAGCGGCGTACGCCGAACCCGCAGCCGTGCCGGCATCGGAAACTGCGACCGGACCGGCATGGCCGGCGGCCGAGGCGCTGACCTATGACGCCGACGTCGCCGCCCGGGTGGATGGGCTGTACGACCGGGTTCGCACGGTGATCCCGTCGGTCGAATGGCCCTTCTTCGCACCGCTGATCGACGCCATCCGACGCCTGAAGGAACAGCGCAACGCCGTCATCCTGGCGCACAACTATATGACGCCGGAGATCTTCCACTGCGTCGGCGACATCACCGGGGACTCCCTGACGCTGGCCCAGGTGGCCGCCGATACCGATGCCGATGTGATCGTCCAGGCCGGCGTTCATTTCATGGCCGAAACGGCGAAGATCCTGTCGCCGGCGAAGACCGTGCTGATCCCCGATCCCCGCGCCGGCTGCTCGCTGGCCGCCTCGATCACCGGGGCCGATGTGCGGCGCATCAAGGCCGCTTATCCGGGCACGCCGATCGTCACCTATGTGAACACGTCGGCCGAAGTGAAAGCAGAATCCGACATCTGCTGCACCTCCGCCAACGCGCTGCAGGTGGTGGAGGCGGTGGCCGCCCAATGGGGCACCGACCGGGTGATCCTGCTGCCCGACGAATACCTGGCGAAGAACGTGGCGGCCCAGACGCCGATCCGCATCCTGACCTGGCAGGGCGCCTGCGAGGTGCATGAGCGCTTTACCGCGGCGGATATCCGGGCTTTGCGCGACGCCCATCCCGGGGCCGCGATCCTTGCCCATCCGGAATGCCCGCCCGACGTGGTGGCGGAGACGGATTTCGCCGGCTCCACCGGGGCGATGGCGGCTTATGTGCGCGACCATGCGCCAAAGACGGCGATCCTGATCACCGAGTGCTCGATGAGCGACAATGTCGCGGTGGAGAACCCGGGTACGGCCTTCGTACGCCCGTGCAACCTCTGCCCGCATATGAAGCGGATCACGCTGAAGAGCCTCTATGAGGCGCTGCGCGACCTGAAGCACGCGGTGACGGTGGACCCGGAGGTGGCGCGCCGGGCCCACGCCGCCGTGCAGGCCATGCTGGACCTGCCGCGCCCGGCCACCGCCCGCGGCTTCGACACCGCCCGCCCGCCCGTGGATGTGCCGTACGTCGCCGTCTAGGCGGATTGCCTTCCCGTCAGCGTGCAAGAGCGAGCGATGAGTGACGCGACAGAGACCGACGTCATCGTCCTCGGCGCCGGGATCGCCGGGCTGTGGACGGCGCTTCAGGCCGCGCCGCAGCGGGTGACGCTGTTGACCGGCGGCCGGTTGGCCGCGGAGGCATCGACCGCCTGGGCGCAGGCCGGCGTCGCCGCCGCCCTCGGGCCAGACGACACAGCCGCCTGCCATGCCGCCGATACCATCGCCGCCGGCGCCGGCCTGGTCGCGCCCGCCGCCGCCCGGCTGATGGCGGCGGCGGCCGCGGGCGAAGTCGCCGCCTTGGCCGCGCTGGGCGTGCCCTTCGCGCGTGATGCGGCGGGCGACTGGCACCTCTCGCGGGAGGCGGCGCACAGCCGCGCGCGCGTCGCCGGCATCCGGGGCGACCAGGCCGGCGCGGCGATCATGGCGACACTGGTCGCCGCCGTTGGCCGCGCCGCGCATATCACCCTGCGGGAAGGCTGGCGGGGGCTGGCGCTCTTGCCCGACCGCCGGGGTGCCGGGGTCGCGGGCGTGCTGGCGCGCCGGCCGGACGGCGGGCTGGCGGCCCTGCCGGCGCGCGCGGTGGTGCTGGCCACCGGCGGCATCGGCGGCCTCTACGCCGTGGCGACGACCCCGGCGGCCAGCCGCGGCCAGGCGCTGGCGATGGCGGCTCGCGCCGGTGCGCGCATCCGCGACCCGGAATTCGTGCAGTTCCACCCGACGGCCATCGATGTCGGGCGTGACCCCGCCCCGCTGGCGACGGAAGCGCTGCGCGGCACCGGCGCGGTGCTGGTCGACCGCGAGGGCCGGCGCTTCCTCAAGGACCAGCACCCGGCGGCGGAGCTTGCCCCCCGCGACGTGGTGGCCCGCGGCGTGCACCGGGCGCGGCAGAGCGGCCGAGGCGCCTTCCTCGACGCCCGCCAAGCCGTCGGCGCGGCCTTCCCGGACCGCTTCCCCACCGTCTACGCCGCCTGCCGGGCCAACGGCATCGATCCGCGCCAGCAGCTGATCCCGGTGGCCCCGGCGGCGCACTACCACATGGGCGGCGTGGCGACGGATCTGTGCGGCTTCACCGGTGTGCCCGGGCTGTTCGCCGTCGGCGAGTGTGCCGCCACCGGTGCCCATGGGGCGAACCGGCTGGCCTCCAACTCCCTCCTGGAAGGGTTGGTCTTCGGACGCCGGGCCGGCGAGGCGATCGGCCGGGCGGAGCCCCGGACCATCGCCCCCGGCCGGGCCGACCCGCCGCCCAACCTGCCGGCACCCGCCCTTCAGCGCCTGCGCCAAGCGATGTCGGCGGAGGCCGGGGTGGAGCGGTGCGCAGCCGGCCTCGCCCGGCTGGTCGACCTGATCGACGACCTGACGGCACGGCACGGTCCGGCCGACCCGCTGGTCGCCGCGCGCTTCGTGGCGCTCGCCGCGTGGCGGCGCCGGGAGAGCCGCGGCGCCCATTTCCGCCGCGATGCCCCGACGACGGACGCGACCGCGCAGCACACGGTGCTGAGCCTGGCGGACGGTGTGGCCGAGGAGCGCGCCCGCCCAGCCTTGGCAGCCGCGGAATGAGCGCAGCACCACCACCCGCCCTGGTCGCGGAGATCGTCGCCCGTGCGCTGGCGGAGGATCTCGGCGGCCGCGGCGACATCACGACCCAGGCGACCATCGACGCGGCGGCCAAGGCCGGCTTCGTCATCGCCGCCCGGGAAGGCGGGGTGCTGGCCGGCACCGCCGCGGCGCACGAAACTTTTCGGCAGGTCGACCCCGCGGTCCGGTTGGCGTGGCGCCTCGACGACGGCGGATGCTTCGCCGCCGGAGATGTGCTGGCCCGGATCGACGGACCGGCGCGCGCCATCCTGACGGGCGAGCGGACGGCGTTGAATTTCCTGGGCCGGCTGTGCGGCATCGCCACCCTGACCCGCCGCTATGTCGACGCCGTCGCGGGCACCGGCGTCGGCATCGCCCATACCCGCAAGACGACACCGGGCCTGCGTGCGCTGGAGCTGGCCGCCGTGCGGGCCGGCGGCGGCGCGGCCCACCGCTACAGCCTGGCCGACGCCGTGCTGATCAAGGACAACCATGTCGCCGTGTCGGGCGGCGTTGGCCCGGCCGTCCGGCGTGCGAAGGTCCATGCCGGGCACATGACCCGGGTCGCGGTGGAAATCGACCGGCTCGACCAGCTCGGCGACGCGCTGGACGCCGGGGCCGACAGCGTGCTGCTCGACAACTTCGCGCTCGTCGACTTGGCCGAGGCGGTCCGGCGCACCGCGGGGCGGGCGACCCTGGAGGCCTCCGGCGGGGTCACGCTTGCCACCCTGCGCACCATCGCCGAAACCGGCATCGACGTCATCTCCGCCGGTGCACTGACCCATTCCGCCGCCAGCCTGGACGTCGGGCTGGATGTGGCCTGAGCAGACGGATCGGTCGCAGGCCCCGACCTCGACTTCGCGGGCGTTCTCGTGAACACTCCTGATAACGAGAAAGCCGATGTCGGGGAGGGATCGCATGCCGACGGTCAACGTCTACTTCGCAACCAACAGGCAGCCCTACCAGCCCAATCGTCGCGACAGGGCCGTGTATGCCGACGGCATCGCCTTCGGTGCTGAGCTCTCCACCCATGACGGCATCAGCCTGCGCTTCGGCAAGGCGGAAGTCGACGTACAGCCGCGGGGCGATGGCGAACTGCGTCGAGTTGCCGTCGCCGAGGAAAGGTTGCTGAAAGCGACCGCCGACGGGCAGTTGGTCTTCGGCAGCCGCGCTGTGTTCGACGAACTGCGCCAGGCCGTTGCACCAGATTCCGCGACGCTGAGCACCGGCAGCCGACCCGTGGCCTACCACCATTCCACCAACGATCTGCTGGTCGTCCTGCACGGCTACGCCAATGACTTCGAGGGCGGCATCATCGGCGCGGCGGAGATCGCCGAACGCTTGGGCCGACCGAACATCTTCGCCTTCTGTTGGCCGTCGGGAGAGCGTGCCGTCGGCGTCAACTACCACGACGCGCGCAAGAATGCGGAAGCCTCGGGCAAGGCGATCGGCCGGGCCTTCCGCATCCTGCTCGGCTTCCTGGAAGACCTCAGCAAAAGGGGGATCCGCTGCAACCGCAAGATCGACGTGATGGCGCATTCCATGGGCAACTACGCCCTGCGCCACGCCGTGCAGGCGATGCGGCCGGACCTTGAAAGCCCCAGCGCCGGCGCACTATTCGACAATCTGGTGCTGGTCGCCGCCGACGACGATGCCGACACCCTGGAAAACGACGACGGCATCGCGCCGATCCTGCCCTATGTGCGCCGCACGACGGTCTACTACACCCACAAGGACGACGTGCTCCAGTACTCCGACAAGGTGAAGCCGAACCGCGACCGGTTGGGTCAGATCGGCCCCAAACAGATGTCAGCCGTGCCCGACAGCGTCGTGGCGATCGACGTGTCGGATGCGGTGAGAGGCGACGACGATGGGTGGCTCGACCACTGGTACCACCGTAAGACACCCCTCGTCGTCGCCGACATCCGCGAGAGTTTACGATCGGAGAATCCGAACCCCGCCGCAATCGGAAGCCGTCAGCGATTGAGCGATGCCCGGCGCTTCAAACTCAACAAACAGAGCGGCAGAAGATTGGGCACCCGTCGCACGAGCCGTTCTTAGCGAGGCCCTACACGTTCGCGTACTTCTTCTTGCTGTCCATGCCGAACAGGCGGCCCATCATGCCGACGCCCTTGCCGCTCTTGAAGACGGGGGCGCCGTCCATGGTCTCTTGCGCCCGCGATCCGTTCCAGGCGAGCCACGGCGTCTTCTCCGAGCCCGGGTCGGAGACGATGCCGGAGGGGCGGATCGCCACCGACGACCCGTCGATCTCCACGACGCCGATCACATAGGTGTAGACGCCCTTCTGGGTCGCCCTGGGATCGGCGGTGAAGTCCAGCGCACAGTCCACCCGCTCCGACCCGTACTCGATCGACATCTCCGGCTTCAGCGAGGCGATGGACACCGGCCCGTTGGAGATCGCGCTGTAGACGGAGAAGACCATGGCGACCGGCCCGCCGGCGCGCTGGCTGATCTCCGGCGAGACCTCGATGATCTCCTCGCCCGGCGCATCGACGGACGCGGAGCGCACATCGCCCAGATGGCGGGCGAAGGGCGGAGCGTCGAGGCTGCCCGGATGGCTGCAGGCGACCCAGTGCATCCGCCCGTCCGGCAGCAGCATGCCGGCGCGCAGGTCCAGGTCGTCGTTGTCGTCCTTGCCGTCGCCATTGTCGATCCAACGGGCGGTGACGCGGATCGGCTGGCCGGACTTGGCCAGCGACAGCCGGTGACTGTCGTCGGGCTTGGTCAGCGTGACCTTGGCGAGATCGACCATCGGTGTCCCCTTCTCTGGTGAAATGCCGGCTCAGGCCGCCCCGTCATGGGCGATGCCGGTCAGCACGGCGGCATAGTGAAGACCCGCCGCCACCAGCACGAAGGCATGCCAGATGGCGACGTGGAACGGCAATCGTTTGGCCAGATAGAACGGCACGCCGATGGAGTAGGTGATGCCGCCGGCGGCCAGCAGCATGATCACCGGCGTCGCCAGTGCCTCCAGGATGGGGTCGATGGCGACCACCGCCACCCAGCCCAGCCCGAGATAGGCGGCGATCGCCGCCGCTTCCCAGCGGCGCGGGAAGCGCAGCTTGATGACCACGCCAACGGCCGCAACCAGCCAGACGAAGGCGAACAGCAGCAGGCCGACCCGGCCGCCGACGGCGACCAGCGCGAACGGCGTGTAGGTGCCGGCGATCATCACGAAGATCGCGGCGTGGTCGACCCGGCGCAACGCCTCCTTGCGCGCGGGATTGCGCGTCAGGTGGTAGAGCGCCGACGCCCACAGCATCGCCGTCAGGCCCAACGCATAGAGCGCCAGGCTGGTCAGCGTCAGCGTATCGCCGCCATGGTGGACCGCGACGATGATCAGCGCCGGCACGGCGACCACGGTGGCCAGCATGCCCAGCGCATGCACACAGGCATCCACCAGCCGCTCGCGCCGCGCGAACAGCGGCACCAGCCGGCCCGCTGTCGGACCGTCCTTCTTGGAGTTCGAGGGTGCCAAGGGGCGTCGCTCTCCGGCGTGTCGGAACCCCGCCACCTGGCCACGAAACTATGGCGTCAGCGCGGCCATGCGCGCGGCCGCGCCCCATCGGCAAGAGGTTCCCGCCTGCGCGGGAACGACGGATTTTGATTGGGGTCGGGCTCTCGAGCCCGTCTCTTCGCGGCGCGGCTCAGCCGGCCTTGCCGGTCACCAGCGGCTCGTCGACCTCGCAGCTTTCCTGGGCGGCGAGCCACGCATAGTGCGGATTGGCGCCGTCGCGCACCAGTCGCTCGAACTCCGCGACGATGCGGGGCCGGTTGGTCACCGGGTTGACGAAATCGCCGGTCTGCCAGGGCAGAGAAGGCACATCGGTGCGGTGCCAAGGATTGCTCATGGGGGCGCCCTCCGAGAGACGGCCGCAACGCGACGCACAATACTGCAAAAGCGACATCGCTTCAACGCCGGAACCATTACATAACGATATGTGCATGTAAAGATGAATCTATGTCGATCGCCGCGCCACCCGCCGATAGCGCGCCCACCCCTCGGCGCTGAACAGCGCCAGGCCGACCCAGATCAGGGCGAAGGTCACCGCATGGGCGGCCGTGAAGGTCTCGCGGAACACCAGCACGGCCAGCAGGAATTGCAGCGACGGGGCGACGTATTGCAGCAACCCCACCGTCGACAGCGCCAGGCGCTGGGCGCCGTGCATGACCAGCACCAAGGGCAGGCCGGTGACGATGCCGGCCGCCGCCAGCAGGCCCGTGTCGGACCAGGATGCGGCGAAGTGCCCGAGGCCCGCCGCCCCCAGCCAGGCGATACCGGCCAGCGCCACCGGCAGCAGCAGCGCCGTTTCCACCAACAGGCCGACCTGCGGATCGATGCCGGCCTTCTTGCGCACCAGCGTGTAGAGCGCGAAGGACACGGCCAGCGTCACCGCGATCCAGGGGAACCGGCCGTACCAAACCACCAGCACCGCGACGCCGGCCGCCGCCAGGGCGACCGCGACCCCCTGCAGCCGGCCCAGCCGCTCGCCCAGGAACCAGATGCCGAAGACGACGTTGACCAGCGGGTTGATGAAGTAGCCGAGGCTGATCTCCAGCACCCGTTCGATCAGGATGGCGTAGATGAACAGCGCCCAATTGCCCGACACCAATAGCGTCGTCACGGCATAGACGCCCAGCCGGCGCGGCCGGGCGAACAGCGCCAACGCCTCGCCCAGCCGGCCGACCGCGGCGGTCACCGGCACCATCAACACGCACGTCCACAGCACCCGGTGGGCCAGGATCTCGCCCACCGAGACGTGCTGAACCGCCTTGAAATAGAGCGGCGACAGGCCCCACCACAGGAACGCCGACAGGGCGGCGGCGAGGCCGATCGTCGTGTCGCGCCCGCCGCCCGTCACCGCGTCGCGGCCGGGCGGCCGCGGGGGACTAAGCCTGGACGTGGGTGTCGACGCCCCGGCTGCTCAGCAGCTCCTGCAGCTCGCCGGTCTCGAACATCTCGCGCACGATGTCGCAGCCGCCGACGAACTCGCCCTTCACATAGAGCTGCGGGATGGTCGGCCAGTTGGTGAATTCCTTGATGCCGTCGCGCAGGCCCGGGTCGACCAGCACGTCGATCCCCTTGAAGCGCACGCCCAGATGGCTCAGCACCTGCACCACCGCGGCGGAGAAGCCGCATTGCGGGAACACCGGCGTGCCCTTCATGAACAGGACGACGTCGTTCTCGCCGACCTCGCTGCTGATGCGTTCCTTGACCGTGTTGTCCATGGGTCGGCCCCTCTCGACTGTCGAACCTGGCGGAAGTGGTGAAACCGGTCTTGCGGCGCACGCGCGCCGCCGTTCAGGCGTCGGCCGGCGGCGCGGTCTGCAGGGCCAGCGCGTGCAGCTCGCCGCCCATGCGCCCCTGCAGCGCCTGATAGACCATCTGATGCTGTTGCACCCGCGTCTTGCCGCGGAAGGCGCTGCTGACGACATAGGCCGCGTAGTGGTCGCCGTCGCCCCGCAGATCCTCGATGCGGACATCGGCATCGGGGATGCCTTCCTTGATCATCCGCACGATGTCGGCAGGGTCCATGGGCATGCGCGGCCTCCTCCAAACATGCCCGCCGGGTCCGGCTCAGGCGACCTCTTGCGTGGCCGCGACCCCGGCCATCCAGGCCGGAAACCAGCCTTCGTGCCGCCGGCGCAGGCGTTCGACGGATATGGCGCCGCCACCGGCCACTGTCAACGACGCGCCGCCGGTCCGGCCGACCCCGCGCACCGGCACGCCCGCCGCCGCCGCGGCATCCAGCACCTCGCCCAGGCGGTCCGTCGCCACGACATAGCGCGCCTGATCCTCGCCGAAGAACCAGCCGGCCGGATCGGCCGAGGCCGGCGGCAGGTGCAGGGCGGCGCCGATGCCGCCGGCCATCGCCATCTCCGCCACCGCGACCAGCAGCCCGCCGTCGCTGACATCATGGACCGCGGCGGCCAGCCCCTCGCCGATCAGCCGGCGGACCAGGTCGCCATTGGCCCGTTCCGCCGCCAGATCGACCGGCGGTGGCGCCCCGGCCTCAAGCCCGTGGACCTGCCAGAGATAGAGCGAGCAGCCGAGATGGCCCGTCGTCTCGCCGATCAGCACGAGGTCGAGGTCGTCGGCCGGCAGCGCCAGCCCGGCGCGGTCGCCCCAATCGTCCAGCACGCCGACCGCGCCGATGGTCGGCGTCGGCAGGATCGCCCGGCCTTCGGTCTCGTTGTAGAGCGAGACATTGCCCGACACGACGGGGAAGTCGAGCGCCCGGCACGCCGCCCCCATGCCCTCGATGGCGCGGACGAGCTGGCCCATGCCCGCCGGCCGCTCCGGATTGCCGAAATTGAGGTTGTCGGTGACCGCCAGCGGCCGGGCCCCGACCGCCGTCAGGTTGCGCCACGCCTCCGCCACCGCCTGGGCGCCGCCGGCGAAGGGATCGGCGGCGCAATAGCGCGGCGTGCAATCGCAGGTCATGGCCAGCGCGCGGACCGTGCCGTGCACCCGCACCACCGCCGCATCGCCGCCGGGGCCGGCGACCGTGTCGGCCATGACGGTGCTGTCGTACTGCTCCCAGATCCAGCGGCGGCTGGCGAGCTGCGGGCCGCCGATCAGCCGCTCCAGCACCTCGGTCGGCGATGCCGGCAGGCCCGGCAGCGGGTCGGGCAGCGACGGCGGTGCCGGCGGCGGCGTCCAGGGCCGGTCGTAGTTCGGCGCCGCCTCGGCCATCGGGTCGATCGGGATGTCGGCGGCGACCCCGCCGCCGCGGCGCACAACCAGCCGGCCGGTATCGGTCAGCCGGCCGACCACGGCGAAGGCCAGCTCCCATTTCTCGAAGATGGCGCGCGCCTCGGCCTCGCGGGCCGGGTTCAGCACCATCAGCATGCGCTCCTGGCTCTCCGACAGCATGATCTCGTAGGCGGTCATGCCGTCCTCGCGCAGCGGCACCCGGTCGAGATCGAGGTCGAGGCCGAGGCCGCCCTTGCCCGCCATCTCCACCGAGGACGAGGTCAGGCCCGCCGCGCCCATGTCCTGGATGGCGACGATGGCGTCGGTGGCCATCAGCTCCAGGCAGGCTTCCAGGAGCAGCTTTTCGGTGAAGGGGTCGCCGACCTGGACGGTGGGGCGCTTGGCCTCGCTCTCCTCGCTGAACTCGGCGGATGCCATGGTGGCGCCGTGGATGCCGTCGCGCCCGGTCTTGGCGCCGACATAGACCACCGGGTTACCGATGCCGGCGGCCGCGCTGAAGAACAGGCGGTCGGCGGGGGCCAGGCCGACGGTCATCGCGTTGACCAGGATGTTGCCGTCATAGGCCGGATGAAATCCGGTCTCTCCGCCCACCGTCGGCACGCCGATGCAGTTGCCGTAGCCGCCGATGCCGGCGACCACGCCGGACAGCAGGTAGCGGGTGCGCGGATGGTCGGGATCGCCGAAGCGCAGCGCGTTCAGGTTGGCGACCGGCCGCGCCCCCATGGTGAAGACGTCGCGCAGGATGCCGCCGACGCCGGTGGCTGCGCCCTGATAGGGCTCGATGAAGCTGGGGTGGTTGTGGCTTTCCATCTTGAAGACGCACGCCAGCCCGTCGCCGATATCGACGACCCCGGCATTCTCGCCCGGGCCCTGGATCACCCAGGGCGCCTGGGTCGGCAGCGTCTTCAGCCAGCGCCGGGAGGATTTGTAGGAGCAGTGCTCCGACCACATGACGGAGAAGACGCCGAGCTCGGTCAGGCTCGGCGTCCGGCCGAGGATGTCGAGGACGCGGGCGTATTCATCCGCGCTCAGACCATGCTCGGCGGCGAGATCCTGGGTGACGGCGGGCTCCGCGGCGGCGGCGGTCATCGGACGGATCCTGTCGGGCGGCGGGCCGCGCCTGCGTTCAGGCGGCAACCGGGGTCAGGGCGGCGGCCAGCGATTCGAAGATGGGCCGGCCGTCGGTCGCCCCTTGGGCCGGATCGGCGGCGCGCTCCGGGTGCGGCATCAGGCCCAGCACGGTGCGGGTTTCGTTGTAGAGGCCGGCGATCCGCCGGGCCGAGCCGTTGGGATTGGCCGCGGGGTCATCGCCGGGAAGACCGTCGGCGTCGACATAGCGGAAGGCGACCCGGCCCTCGCCCTCCAGCCGGTCCAGGGTGGCGTCGTCGGCGTGGTAGCAGCCGTCGTGATGGGCGATCGGCAGCGCGATCACCTGGCCCGTGCGGTAGCCGGCGGCAAAGGCCGTGTCGTTGCGCTCGACCGACAGATGGACCGGCCGGCTGAGGAATTTGAGCGCACGGTTGCGCATCAGCGCACCCGGCAGCAGGCCGCATTCGGTCAGCACCTGGAAGCCGTTGCAGATGCCCAGCACCAGGACGCCGGCCCGCGCCCGCTCCACCACCGCGCGCATCACCGGCGACTGCGCGGCCATCGCCCCGGCGCGCAGATAGTCGCCATAGGCGAAGCCGCCGGGCACGACGATCAGGTCGGCGTCCGGCAAGGCGGTCTCGCGGTGCCAGACCATGGCCGGCGCCCGGCCGGTGACGGCGGCCAGCGCGACGGCCGTGTCGCGGTCGCAGTTGGAGCCCGGAAAGACGATCACGGCGGCTTTCATGATGGCTTCAGGATGTACCGCCACCGCCGGGTCCTGGCAAGCGGCCGGGCGGCCCGCCACTGCTGGTGGGCAGGGTAGCGAGCCACACCCCTCCGGCGACGATCAGGACCGCGCCGGCCGCCACGCCCGGTCCCGGCACCTCGCCGAAGGCGACGTAGCCGAGCACCGCGGCGAACAGGATCCAGGCATAGCTGACGGGGCCGAGGATGCTGGCATCGGCCAGGCGGAAGGCCAGGATGTTGAGGAACTGCGCGGTGATCGCCACCGGCCCCAGCAGCGCGAACACCCAGAGATCCGCCCAGCCGAGCCCCGCCGCGCGCGCCGCGACCCAGGCCGGCACCGCGAACAGGATCGCGGCGATGACATTGACATGGGCGAGCACGGCCAAGGCCCGCTCCTGCCGCGCCAGCACCTTGATCAACACCGTCTCCAGCGCGATCAGGAAGGCGCCGGCGAAGGCCGCAGCCGCCCCCTCCAGCGACCGGTCGCCGGACGCGCCTTCTTGAGTCGTCGCCCGCACCACCAGGAAGGCGCCGAGCGCGCACAGGCCGCCCGCCAACCAGTGCCGCGCCGTCACCCGCTCCTTCAGCAGCAGGGCGGCCAGCGCGACGATCATCAGCCCCTCCGTCAGGCCGATGGCGGCGGCATCGGCGACCGGCAGGACGCTGGCGGCGTGAATCGCCAACGCTCCGCCCCCGGCGCCGCAGAGCGCGCGCACCGCGTGCAGATGCGGGCGCGGACTGCTGAGCGCGGCCAACGGCGTGCGAGTCGCCGCGGTCGCCGCGACCACTGTGGCGATGCCGCCCAGATAGCGCATCCAGATGATGGCCAGCGCCGGCACCGCGCCCCCGGCGAACTTGCCGGCGGCGAAGATCGGCGTGAACAGCGCGACAGCGGCAAGCGCCAGCAGGACGCCGAGCGCGGCATTGGATCGGTGGCGCATGTGGTCCCTGGGGTGGTGGGTCGGCGAGGCCTCGCCCCGGATGTAGCGCCTGGCGCCTTTGATCGACAGTCGATGACCGGCTATGAAACCCATGCGGATACGCATAGGTTCAGGGGACCATCGTCATGCCCGCGCCCGATGCACGGTTGTCCGGTTGAGGCAGCAAGTCCCAAGAAACACCCATTCAGACAGCCCCTTGCCCCCCAACGATCGTCATGGCCGGGCTTGACCCGGCCATCCACGGCTCTCCGATGACGCTGCCGCACAGTCATTGCGAGCGACGATGCCGCTGGCCCCCCGTAGATGCCCGCATCGCGTGCGGGCATGACGGGGGCCCGCCGCAATCCGAAGGAGCAGACATCCATGGACTGGGATGACCTTAGGATCTTCGATGCGGCGGTACGGGCCGGCAGCCTGTCGCGCGCGGCCGGTGCGCTGGGCCTCAGCCAGCCGCAGGTCACCCGCCGGCTGCGCGCGTTCGAGCGCCGATTGGGCGCCCGGCTGTTCGACCGCACGGCGCGCGGCTTGCGGCCCACCCGCGCCGGGGAGCGGCTGATCCCGCTGGCCGCGGAGATGCGTGCCGCGGCGGACGCGGTGCACCGCGTCCTGCCCGACCTCGCCGACGACCGGCTGTCCGTCGTGCGCATCGCGGTCGACGAGGTGCGCGGCCGGCTGCTGACCGACCACTGGTCCGACCTCGCCGCCCGGCTGCCGGACGTGGCGTTGGAGATCGTCTCCTCCCACGCCTATGCCGACCACACGCTGCGCGAGACGGAGATCCAGTTGCGCTCCTGCCTGCCGGAACGGGCGAGCCTGATCGTCCGCCGCCTCGGCACCATGGCGCATGCGGTCTACGGCGCGAAGGCCTATGTCGCGGCCAACCCGGCGGCGCTGACCGATCAGCGGTTTGCGGCCTGCGCCTGGATCGGCTTTGCACCCGACGATCTGTGGTATCCGGAAGAGCAACACTGGCTCGACCGCCACCTCGCCGGCCGCCCGGCCTTGCGGGTCAACACCATGACCGCGGCGCTGGACGCCGCCGCGGCGGGCGCCGGCCTCGCCATCCTGCCCGCCTTCATGGGCGACGCCGACCCTCGCCTCACCCGCGCCCTGGCGCCGGACCCGGCGTTGCACGCCATCGAGAACCTGATCGTCCACCGCGACCTGCTGGGCGAGCCCGCCGTCCGCCGCACCGTCGACGCACTCGCCGCTCTCTACCAGGCCGCGCGGGCGAAGCTGATGGGCGAGGCGGCGAGCGGGGCCGGTGTCGCGGCCTGACGCACGTCAAGCAGCCACGCGCTTAACGACATGTCACGACCTACCAATCGCCCAAAGGTGGCGATCCTGCGGATCCGCATATAGGATTCACCCCGAGCACCGCGGGCAAGGAACGGCCGATGACGGGCGACATGGCCGCCGCGTTAGAGCGGATCGAACGAGGCGCAGGCACACCGACCGACCTCGCCGCATTGCGTGGGCTGATTGCGTCGGTCGGCGCGGTCATCGGCGCCGTGTCCGTCGGCGGCAGTGCGGACGGCGCCAGTATCCGCACCGATGTGCACATCGGCGACCAGACCATCACCGTCCCGCTGACCCCGGAGGTGATCGAGGCGCTGCGCAAGCCGCCGGCCGATCCCCGGCTGTTCGACCTGCCGATCCCGCCGAAAGACTTCGTCGGCCGTGTCGCGGAAGAGGGGCAGTTGCTGGAGGCACTGTCGCGCGGCGCGGACGGCGTCACCATCGCCGGCCTGCGCGGCGTCGGCGGCATCGGCAAGACCGCGCTGGCCGCCCGCGTCGCCCGTCTTCTGGCGCTGCATTTCCCCGAAGCCCAGTTCGCCATCGACCTGAAGGGCACCAGCGACCTACCACTAACGCCGCGCGCGGTGATGGAGGAGGTGATCCGCCGGTTCGATCCGGTCGCCCGATTGTCGGACGACGAAGCGGCGGTGCACGGGCACTATCGCGCGCTGCTTGCCGGCAAACGCGCACTGATCGTGCTGGACAACGCCCGAGACGCCGCGCAGGTGGCCCCGCTGGTGCCGCCGCCGCCCTCCGCCGCCATCGTCACTGCCCGCACCGCCATCACGCTGCCGGGTGGTGCGCCGCCGATCCGCCTGGACAACCTGGCGCGCGATCAGGCGATCACCTTGCTTCGGACTCTTCTTGGGCCTCACCAGATTTTGGTAGAGGCGTTGGATGGCTTGGCTACCGCCTGCGTCGACCATCCTTTGGCCCTGACGGTGGCCGCGGCAGCGTTGGGGGCGCGTTGGCAGGAGTACTCGGTCGCCGACTACACTGCAGAAGTCCTGGCCAACCGCGACCGGCTCCGCCTTGACGGCGTGACAGACCACGACGTCATGGCCTCGCTGGACCTCAGCCTTCGGTCGTTGACGGCCGAAGACCCCGGATTGGCGGAGCGCTGGCGCGATCTTTCCGTACTAGTTGGCAGCTTCGATGCCGAGCAGGCCGCCGTCATAGCCGGCTTGAATGACAGTCACGCCGGCACCGCTATGGTGCGTCGCTTGGCCGACCTGGGTTTCCTAGAACCGACCAGCGAGCCCGGCCGCTATCGCCTGCACGACCTGTTGCGCGACCTTGCCCGCCGCGACCAAGCCGACGAACGGTTCCTCGAGCCGCACGATCGCCATGCCCGCGTCTTCCTGGGCGCGCTCGGGACCGCAGAGGAACGCTACTTGCAGGGCGGCGCTGAGAACGCCAATGCGGCCCTGAAGGCTTTCGACCGCGACCGCCGCGACATCGAAGCGGGGCGACACTGGGCCGTCGCTCGGCTTCAGAGCGGCGGCGATCACGGCCTTACCTCTCGTTACGCGAGTGGCCTAGGGTACGTTGCCAGTCTCAGGATATATCCGTACGAGCAGATCGTGTGGCTAGAGGACGGTCTCGCTAGCGCCCGCGCCGGCAACGATCTTGACGGCGAAGCCAAAGCGCTCGGCTATCTTGGTAACGCTCATGACGAGCTCGGCAACCAGCATAAGGCGATCGTGTTTTACGAAGCGCAATTAACCATCGTCCGTAAGATCGGCGACCGACGTGGTGAGGGCGCTACGCTCGGTAACCTTGGCCTTGCCCATGCCAACCTCGGCAATCCGCGCAAAGCAATCGACTTCTACGTCGCCAACTTGGCTATCGCCCGCGACATCAATGATCGATGGGGCGAGGGTGCCGCGCTCGGCAATCTCGGTAACGCCAATGCCGATCTCGGCGACCTACATAGGGCAATAGAACTACATGAGGCGCACTTGAAGATCGCCCGTGAGATCGGCGACCGACGGGGCGAGGGCAATGCGCTCGGCAACCTCGGCCTCGCACATGCCAGTCTCGGCGATCCGCGTAGGGCAATCGATTTCCATCAAGCGAATCTCATAATCGCCTCTGAATTGGGTGACAGACGGGGCGAGGGCAATGCGCTCGGCAATCTTGGTGCTGCCCATTTCGATCTTGGCGAGTTGGACAAGGCGATCGAATTCCATCAAGGAAGTCTCACCATTGCGCGCGAGATTGCTAACCGACGGGGTGAGGGCACTGCTCTTTCCAATCTCGGCGTCGTTTTTCGACGTCTAGGCGAAAATAACAAGGCGCGAGATGCTTGGAAAGGAGCGCTGCACATTTACGAAGAAATTGAGAGCTCTCACGCAGAGTCTATGCATCAGTGGCTCAAAGACCTCGGAAACGCATGAATTCATCGAAGGAGCACTGTCGTGGACACCACCGCGATCATCGCCATCGTCATCGGCGCCGTCATCGTGCTCGCCATCGTCGTCCTGCGGTTCAATGTCGTGAACATCCGCGGCAAAGTCGGCGACAAGGAAGCGAGCATCGTGGCGAGCCAGCATCCACCGACGCCGGCAGCGGCACCGACCGGCACCGGTGCCGTGTCCATCGGCGGATCGGCATCGGCCGCCACTGTCCAGACCGACGTCACCGGCGCCCAGGACCCCGGAGCCGGATCGGTGACGACGGCCGGCGACGCGACCGGCGCCGTCATCGGCACCAAGGTTCGCCAGGGGCGCGACGCCGACTGACCGTGGAGCCCCCTACATCTCCCGCCGGTAGTTCGGGCTCTCGCGCGTCACCGTCACGTCGTGGACGTGGCTTTCGCGCAGGCCCGCGTTGGTGATCTTCAGGAACCGGCAGCCCACCTGCATCTCGGCGATCGTGCGGTTGCCGGTGTAGCCCATCGCTGCCTTCATGCCGCCGGCGAGCTGGTGCAGGACGCCCGCCACCGGCCCGCGATAGGGCACGCGGCCCTCCACCCCTTCCGGCACCAGCTTCAGGGTCTCCGTCACCTCCTGCTGGAAGTAGCGGTCGGCCGAGCCGCGCGCCATCGCGCCGACGGAGCCCATGCCGCGATAGCTCTTGTAGCTGCGGCCCTGGTAGAGGATCACCTCGCCCGGCGCCTCGTCGGTGCCGGCGAGCAGCGAGCCGATCATCGCGCAATCCGCCCCCGCCGCCACCGCCTTCGCCAGATCGCCGGAATACTTGATGCCGCCGTCGGCGATCGCCGGCACGCCGTCCTCCCGGCAGGCGCGCGACGCCTCCATCACCGCGGTCAACTGCGGCACGCCCACGCCGGCGACCACGCGCGTGGTGCAGATCGACCCCGGGCCGATGCCGATCTTCACCGCGTCGGCCCCGGCCTCGATCAAGGCGCGCGCGCCGTCGGCGGTCGCCACATTGCCGGCGATGATCTGGGTGTAGTTGGTCATCCGCCGCGCCTCGCCGACGGAGCGCAGAACGGCCGCGGAATGGCCGTGCGCGGTGTCGATCACCAGCACGTCGACGCCGGCGTCGAACAGCGCCTCGGCCCGCTCCAGCCCCTGCGGGCCGGTGCCGGTGGCGGCGGCGACGCGCAGACTGCCGGCGGCGTCCTTGCAGGCCAGGGGATGGGTCTGCGCCTTCTCGATATCCTTGACGGTGATCAGCCCGATGCAGCGGAAGTCGTCGTCGACCACCAGCAGCTTCTCGATGCGGTGCTGGTGCAGGAGGCGCTTGGCCTCGCCGGCATCTACCCGCTCGCTCACCGTCACCAGCCGGTCGCGGGTCATCAGCTCCGACACCGGGGTCTCCGGCTCCGAGGCGAAGCGGACGTCGCGGTTGGTCAGGATGCCGACCAGGGTGCCGTCCTCTTCCGTCACCGGGATGCCGGAGATGCGGTGGGACTGCATCAGGACCAGTGCGTCGGCCAGCGTGGCGCCGGGGCGGATGGTGATCGGGTTGACCACCATCCCGCTCTCGAAGCGCTTCACTTTGCGCACCTCTTCGGCCTGGCGGTCGATGTCGAGATTACGGTGGACGACGCCTATGCCGCCGGCCTGGGCCATGGCGATGGCCATCGGCGCCTCGGTCACCGTGTCCATCGCCGAGGCGAGGATGGGGATGCCCAGCTCGATCTCGCGGGTCAGCCGGGTGCGCAGATCCGCCTGGGCGGGCAGGATCTCCGACACGCCGGGCTCCAACAGCACGTCATCGAAGGTGAGGGCCTCGCGGATGTCCATGCGGGCGGCGCTCCTCATGCCGGACGGCCGGTTGAGCGGACGCGTTGCCGGAGCGGTATCGCTCAGGCGGGCCGATCTGTCGCTGCCGGTGGTCGTCTTTGGCGGCGCACTATAGTCGTCGCGGAACCGCTGTCGAGGCTACGTCCGATTTACCACGGCGGATCCTCATCCGCGGGCCGGCCGCGGAAGCCCGTGGCGACCAGATAGGTCTCCGCCGATTCGGCGCGGCTGGCCGGCGGCTTGGCGTGGCGCACCTTGGCGAAGGCCCGCCGCACGCCGGCCAGCAGGTCCGGCGTCGCCCCGCCCTGGAACAGCTTGCACACGAAGCCGCCGCCGGGCGCCAGGACGCCGCAGGCGAAGTCGAAGGCAGCCTCCGCCAGCGCCAGGATGCGCAGATGGTCCGTCGCCGCATGGCCGGTGGTATCCGGCGACAGGTCCGACAGGACGAGGTCCGCCGGCCGGCCGAGCAGCGCGGTCAGCCGCTCTGGCGCGGTGGGATCGAGGAAGTCGAGATGCACGACCTCCGCCCCCGCGATCGGATCGATCGCCAGCCGGTCGATGGCGACCACCCGGCCGCGCCGCCGGTCCGCCCCGATCCGGGCGACGGCGATCTGCGTCCAGCCCCCCGGCGCCGCCCCGAGATCGACCACCGCCAGGCCGGGCCTGAGCAGGGCGAACCGGTCGTCGAGCTGGGCCAGCTTGAACGCCGCCCGGCTGCGATAGCCGAGGCGGCGCGCCTCGGCGACGTAAGGGTCGTTGAGCTGGCGGGCGAGCCAGCGGGTCGAGGCGTTCGACCGGCCGGCGGCGGTGCGCACCCGCTCCGTCGCCGGGCGCGCCCGCAGCGCGCCGCCGCTTGCGCCCTTGGTGCCCTTGCCGCCCTTGCCGGTGCTGCCGGCCTTGCCGCCGCGGGGGCCGCGAGGCCGGCCAGGTCCGCCGGGTCCGCCTGGCCGGCTCGGCCCGGATCGCCGGGTCACCGGCGCCGGCTCACCCGCCGCCGGCGCGCGCCGCCACCGGCAGGCGGCGGCCGCGCCGACCGGCGATCAGGTCGAGCAGGATGCCCTCGCGCAGGCCCCGGTCGGCGATGCGCAGCCGGGTTACCGGCCAGAGCCGGCAGATCGCCTCCACCACCGCGCAGCCGGCCATCACCAGCTCCGCCCGGTCGGTGCCGATGCAGGGATGGGCCGTCCGTTCGTCCGGCGACATCGCCAACAGCCGGTCGCACAGGCCGTGGATCTCCGCGATCTCCAGATAGCTGCCGTCGATCACGGAGCGGTCGTAGCGCGGCAGCCGGCGCACGATGCCGGCCAGCGTGGTCACCGTGCCGGAGGAGCCGAGCATCTGCACCTGGCCGCTGGCCACACAGGCGGCGATGCCGTGGCGCCGGTCGAAATGGGCGAGGCTGGTGGTGGTCTCGCCGATCACCTGGCGATAGGCCGCCGGACTGATCGCCCCGCCGCCATGCCGCTCCGCCAGGTTCACGACGCCGATCGGCAGGCTGATGCTGTCGATGGGCCGCGCCCCGCCGGCGGTCACCTTCAGCCAGATCAGCTCCGTCGATCCGCCGCCGATGTCGAACATCAGGGCGTGGCCGCGGTCTTCGTCGAACAGCTCCGCACAGCCACGCACGGCCAGCCGGGCCTCTTCCCCCGGCGAGATGACGTCCAGCTGCAGCCCGGTGGCGGTGGCGACGCGGTCGCGCAGCTCGTCGGTGTTGGCGGCGCGCCGGCAGGCCTCCGTCGCGACCGCGCGGTGCCAGCCGACGCCGCGCCGGCGCATCTTCGATGTGCAGATGGCCAGCGCCTTGACGGTCCGGTCGATCGCGGCGTCCGACAGCCGGCCGCTATCGCCCAAGCCCTCGCCCAGCCGGACGATGCGGCTGAACGCGTCGATCACCTGAAAGCGCCGCGCCGACGGGCGCGCCACCAGGAGCCGACAATTGTTGCTGCCGAGATCGATCGCCGCCACCGGCCGGCCGCCGTCGCCGCACCGTCGGCCAACGACGTCGAACCGCCGGTCGCCCGCCGGCGTTGCCCCCTCCAACACCTGTCCCCCGTGCAACCTCAAGGTCCCCGATCGGCCGTCCCCCAACAGCCTGTCCGAATGGTAAATCAGGATCGCCTTCAGGAAAACGTTTCAGCGTCATCGCAACGCCGCAATTGGGGACTGGCCGACGCACCGCCGCACCGCGGCCGAGGACGACCACCGGTTTTCGCCAGATCGACGGCTTCCCGGTCGACCCGTCCGACGCCCTGCGTCCGTCGACCAACAGAAGATCGATCGGGCAGAAGATCGATCGGGCAGAAGGCCGATCGCGCTACGATAAAGAAGCCCGCGAAAGTGGATCCTGCGTACCGGAAGATTGATGATGTACCTCAATGCTGATACGCAAATTTAACCTGAATTTTCTGTTCCTTTGATCCAAAGAAAAATCTTTTGATCTGGATGCAATAGTTGCTATATTAACAGTGAAATGCCTCAGGATTATTTGATATTGGGCGAACCATGAGACAGCCGCCGGGCGATCACCGCGTCGAAGCGCCGACAATCGGTAGTCTTGCGGCGAAAATGGTTAAGGGCTTTTGTTCCGGACCCGATCGCATTTACAGTCCGCCTCTTCGGTTTTCCTTGGGGTGACATCGCGTGATGGCAGACCGCTCGATCCTCGTTGCACAGACGCCGGCCGTCGTCCGCTGGGTCTCGGTCCTTGTGCCGGCGATCCGACGGTGCCGGCGCGCGGCCGCCGCGACGCTGCTGGTCGCGTTCGCCGCCGTCCTGTTGGGTGCACCGGCAACCGCCCAGGATGGGCCCGATCCGGCCGATCTCGTGGGCTATGTCCGCACCGCGATGGGCGACGCCTATCTCGACCGCGACGGCGCCCGGCTCACGCCGGCGATCGGCGACCCGGTCTACCGAACCGACGTCGTCGAGGTCGGATCGCAAGGCGGCCTCGGCATCACCTTTGTCGACAACACGGTCCTGTCCTTCGGCCCGAACACCCGGTTCGTCTTGTTGGAGTACAGCTTTCAGCCCCGCGACCAGGACTTCAGCTTCGTCGGGCGCCTCCTGCGCGGGAGCTTCCTCTACACCTCCGGCGATATCGGCCGCATCCGGCCCGACGCGGTGCGGCTGGACACGCCGGCCGGCTTCATCGGCATCCGCGGCACGCGCTTCGCGGCCGCCATCTCGGACGACTAGCCATGCGCACCCGGCAATCCGACGGCACGTCCGGACGGCGATCGCGGCGCACAGCCCGGCATCGGCTAGGCGGCGGCGCCCTGGTGGCGGCGCTGTCCCTCGGCGTCGCCGCCTGCGGCATCACCTACGAACCGGAGCCGGTGCGCCGGCAGGCCGCCGATCCGACGACCTTCCAAGGCGCCCTGACGCGGGGCTATCTCGATCTCGCCGCCGCGGAGGCGGCGGAGGGCGACTGGCAGGACGCGGACGTCTTCCTCGATCGGGCGCGCCGGGTGTCGGCCGGCGACATGGTCCTGCCGGAGGCGGTGGACGCGCGCCAACTGCCCCCCGAGCAACAGGCGCTGGTGGCCGACAGCCGGTCGGAACTGATCAGCCTGCTCGACCGGGGCGGTCGGCTGTTCGCCGCCGAGGAGGCGGCGGGCGCGCAGATCTTCTTCGATTGCTGGGTGCAGGAGGCGGAGGAAGATCGCCAACCCGACGACATCGCCTCCTGCCGAAATCAGTTCCGGCTGGCGCTGCGGCTGCTGGCGGAGCGGTCCCAGGGCGACGTCCTGCTGCTTCTGCCGGACGAGGACGGAACCGTCGGTGCGATTACCGTCACGGCGGACACGGGGTCGGTGTCCCTCGACCAACCCGACCAGGCGACGCTGGTGACCGGCCCCGGGGCCGAACCGGTCGCGCCCGTCGTGATGGACGATCAGACGCGCGACGTGCTGTTCGGCGACGCTATCGCCGCGGCACCGGAAGCGCCGGCCCGGTTCCTGCTCTATTTCGAGGTCGGTGGCCCCGACCTGACGGCGGAGTCCGCGTCGCTGCTGGCGGAGGTCGAAGCGGAGATCCGCCGCCGAACGGTGCCGAATGTCTCGGTCATCGGCCACAGCGACACCGTCGGCCCCGCCCCGCTCAACGAGCGGTTGGCCGCCGTGCGCGCCGAGGCGGTTCGCCAACGGCTGCTCGATGCCGGCATCCCGCCGGCGCGCGTCGAGGCCGTCTCGTTCGGCGAAAGCCTGCCGCTGGTGGATCTGGGCGACGAGGTGGACGAGCCGCTGAACCGGCGTGTCGAGGTGATCGTCCGATGACGGGGATCGGGCGCGCCGGCTCGCCGCCCGCCAGGCGCCGGCCTCACAACGGTCACTTTGCTGGCGCTCATGGACCATTGCGAGACACTTGGCGGGCGCCGTACCCCGTCGCATCCCCTGCACGGAGGATCGATCTGCCGGTCGCGGCGCGGATCGACCCGACCGTGCCGACCGGACGTCGACGCGGACCGCTGAACGATTGTCCATGACGTTCGGAAATCTTCGAGACACGGCCGAGGTCAAGAACGCCGTCGGGCCGCGGCGACGCACCGATGGGTTGCGCCGATCCCTGCTGCTGTCGCTCGTCCTAGCCCTCCTGGTGATCGTGCTGTCCCAGACCGGCACGGGGGTCTTCTCCCAAGCACGGCTCACCGGCTTCGACCTGCTGCAGCGCAGCCTGCCGCCGCCGGCGACCCTGTCACCGGTGGTGGTGGTCGCCATCGACGACCGAAGCCTCGAGCAGGTCGGCCAATGGCCGTGGCCGCGCGATGTCTTGGCCGATCTGACGACGCGCATCCACGACGCGGGTGCGTCGGTCGTGGGCTTCGATATCGTCTTCGCCGAAGCGGACCGCAGCGCCCGGGCTGCCGGGTCGGCACCGCCGCCTTGGCCGCCCGGCGATGTCGGGCGCGGTGCCCCCACGGACCGGGCGTTCGCCGAGGCTCTGGCCGGCGGACCCTCGGTGCTGGGTATGGCCGACGTCCAACGGCAGGTCCAGGGACCGAGGCCGCCGCTGATCACCGCGATCGCCGCCGCCGGGGTCGACCCGCTGGCCCATCTGCCGGCAAGCCGCGCGCTGGTGCGCAATATCGGTGCGCTTGAGCAAGCGACGGCCGGTATCGGCGTGCTGAGCGTGTCGCCCCACGCCGACGGCATCGCGCGCAGCCTGCCGCTGACCATCTCCATCGATGGCCAGTTGATCCCGCATTTCGCGCTGGAGGTGCTGCGGGTGCACGACGCCGGCCGAACCCTGCTGGTGTCCGGCGACGACACCGCCATTCGATCCATCGGCCCGCTCGGCCGGCCGATGCGAACCGGGCGCGACGGCGCGATCACGATCCGCTTTCCGGCGGCCGACACGATCCCGGTCGTCTCGGCCGCGTCGATCCTCGACGGCCCGGCGATCGACACGGCGCTCGATACCGCGCTTGCGGGGCGCATCGTCCTGGTCGGGTCGACGGCGACCGGTGTGGGGGACAAGCACACCACACCGCTGGGCGGGACGGTCGCCGGGATCGAGGTGGCGGCCGCCGCGGTCCATTCGCTCGCCTCGGGCACCCATCTCGTGGTGCCCCCGGACTCCCGGGTCATCGAAGCGGCCCTGGCTGCCGGTCTCGCGGTCGCGGTCGCCCTCCTGTTCCACATCGTCCCCGGCATCGGACGCCTGGCGATACCGGTCGCCGCGATGGGCGCCGCGGTCGCCGTCAGCGTCTTCGCCTTCGCCCAGCATCAGGTGCTGATCGACGCGACCCTGCCGGGCACCGCCGGCCTTGCCTCGGGTGTGGCGCTTCTCGCCCTGCGGTATCGGCGCCAGGAGCGCGTGGCCGCCGAGAGCACGGACGCCGTTCGGCGCTACGACTTGCTGATGTCGCACATCGCCGAGAACAGCTTCGACGGCCTGTTGACCACGGACGAGACGGGGATGGTGCAGACCGCCAATCGGGCCGCTGCGAGCGTCTTCGCAGCGACCGATACGGCGCTGGCGGACCAGCCGGTGCGTCGCCTGCTGCCGGACCTGGCCCAGGCCGCCACCGACCCCTCGACCGACGGCGCGCGCCTGGCAACCCTGGCGGAAGGCCGGCTGCCGATCGAGACCACCGGGCGGCGGCCCGACGGCACGACCTTCGACGCCGATCTGGCGGTGACCCGATTGATCGAGGGCGGCAATCGGATGTTCATCCTGGTGGTCCGCGACGTGACCGCGAGACGCCAGGCCGAGCGCCGGCTGACCGACGCGATCGACGGGTTGCAGGACGGCTTCGCCCTTTGGGACCGGGACGGTCGCCTGTGCGCCTACAACGACCGCTGCCAGTCCATCCTGACGGCGGTGGGCGGGGCGGTCGCGCTGGGCTGCACCTTCGAGGACGCGATGGCCGGCGTGGCCCGCAACGCCCAGGACGGCGAGGCCGGCCAAGCGTCGCGCGATCTCGCCGAAGCGAGCCTGCAGGTCTATCGGCAAAGCGGCGCGCATGAGATGCCGATCGGTGACGATCGATGGGTGCTGGCGTCCCACAAACGGACGTCGGAGGGCGGGACGGTCAGCCTCTACACGGACATCTCGCTACTGAAGGATCGGGAATTCCAGCTCATCCGGTCGGCAACACGCATCGAAGAGCAGGCGGCCGACCTGGTCCGCTTTGCCAGCATGCTGGACGATGCCCGCCGCACCGCCCTGATCGCCGCGGAGGAGGCCCGCGCCGCCGACAGCGCGAAGAGCGCCTTCCTCGGCATGATCAGCCACGAGCTGCGCACGCCGCTGAACGCGATCAACGGCTTCTCCACCATGATCATGGACGCCATGATCGGGCCGATCGGCCAGCGCTATCGCGACTACGGCCAGGCGATCAACGAGAGCGGCCGGCGCCTGCTGACGACCATCAACATGATCCTCGATCTGACCAAGATCGAGAGCGGCGCCTTGGGTGCGCAGGTCGAAGACTGTGACGTGGCCGCCTGTCTGCGCGCCGACTTGAAGATGCTGGAACCCCAGGCAAGGACGGCCGGCGTCACGCTGCGCAGCGAGGTCGCCCCCGGCCTGCCGACCATCCGGGCGGACAGCCAGTTGCTCACCCAGATCATCGTCAACATCGCCTCCAACGCGATCAAGTTCACGCCCGCGGGCGGCGCGGTGACGGTGACGGCGTCGTCGGCGCAGCCCGGCAGCCTGACGATCGAGGTGGTGGACACCGGCATCGGCATCGCGGAGGCGGACCTGGAACGCGCGATGGCGCCGTTCGGTCAGATCGACACCTCGCTCGCCCGGCGCTATGAGGGCACGGGCCTGGGCCTGCCGATCGCCCGCAAGGCGACCGAGGCGCTGGGCGGCACCTTCACGCTGACGAGCGAGGTCGAGGTCGGCACCCGCGTGACGGTCTGGCTGCCCACCCGTCACGACGCGCACCCGCCGCCCGAGGAACCACAGGCCCCAGGGCGCCCGGCGGATTAGCCGGGGGTTAACATCCCCCGGCCACTGTGCTAATTGGCCCGCTCGCGCTTGGGGGATCGTCTAGCGGTAGGACATCGGACTCTGACTCCGAGAGCCCTGGTTCGAATCCAGGTCCCCCAGCCAGCGCCCGCTAGGCATTGACGGCATCGACGATAGTTCGCCTACACCGGGGTGCGCGAAACCTCGAAAACCGGGCGACAGGCCCGGTCTCGACACCACCCTCAGTCGGGGGGATCGTAGCCTGTATCGGTGTCGGTCGAGGGTTGCGATGCCGGTGCCGGGCTGGCGGGTGATGCGGTGCCGCCGCTTCCGCCCTGCAGGTCGGCAGGCAGTCCCTCAAGCGGATCGGTCGTCGTGATCACCGACCAGCGTGGCGTCGGGCCGGCGGCTTCGATGATCGGCGGGAACCCGGCCAGCACCTGGGCGACCTGTCCGGCTTCCACCAGGGTCTGCTCGTCGAGGCCGAGCGGCAGCACCCACACTTGCCCCGCCAGCACGATGACCAGCGTCATCCGCTCGCGCTGATCATAGATGACGATCACGTCGGTGCCGCGCAGGCCGACCACCGCCGTCGGCGTCTCGATGCGATAGCTCGACGACGGCATGTCGCCGCTCAGGAACCGGAACCCGCCGACGCTGAGATTGCCGACGAAGGAGCCGCCGCCCCCGTCATAGACGAACTCGTCGAGCGTCAGCCGGCTGTCCGGACCGACCACCAGCACGCTCGAATCGTCGAGCTCCAGGCGCAACCGGCCGACACCGTCGGTGGAGATGCGGTCGAGCAGGAAGACGGTGTCCTCCTCCTCGATCTCCGTGCGCGTCGTCGCTCCGGCCTCCGACCGATAGCCGGTGCGGTCGACATCCGTCGCCAGCCCGATCCCCTGCGCCGCCGTGCCGCCGGTCAGACCGGCCAGCGCGATGGCGGCGCCGCCCAGGAGGAGACACAGCCTCCCCCACGAACCCTGATAACTCATGTGTACCGCCCTGATGTGGTCACTTCTTGGCCGATCCGGCGGGATAGATCATGCGCCAATCTACGGCAGGACGGCAATGGTTGGGCCGCCTAACGGCCCCGGGGCGGAGACCGCGAAGACCGTCGCGGTCGGTGGGAGCGCGTCCCGTCGGGCGGGCTCCGGCTCAGCCGCTGCGGACGCGCTTCACGAAATCGGCGACTTCCTGGGACAGGTCGCCGGCGTCGCTGGTGAGCTGTCCCGCGGCGCCCAGCACCGTCTCCGCGGTCTCGCCGGTGCGGCGCGACACATCCGTCAGACCGGAGACGGCGTCGGCGACCGATTGCGTGCTGCCGGCCGCACCCTGCGCGCTGCGCCCGATCTCGCCGGCCGCGGCATCCTGCTGCTCCACGGCAGCGGCGACGGAGGTGGCGATCTCGCGCACATGGGTGATGCACTGGGCGATCTCGGTCATGGCGCCGACGCTACCCTCGGTTTCCTCCTGGACGCCCTGGATCTGCGCCGCAATCCGGCTGGTGGCGGAGGCGGTCTGGGACGCGAGCGCCTTGACCTCCGCGGCGACGACGGCGAAGCCGCGCCCGGCCTCGCCGGCGCGGGCCGCCTCGATGGTCGCGTTCAGCGCCAGCAGATTGGTCTGGTCGGCGATCTCGGTGATCAGCCCGACCACGCCGCCGATGTCCTGCACCTTCGCCGACAACCCCTTGACGCGCCGATCGCTCTCTTCCGCCGCACCGGCCGCCGCCGCCGCCGCCTCGCTCTGCGCGGCCATCTGCCGTCCGATCTCCGCGATCGATCCGGTCAACTGTTCCGAGGCCGCCGCGACCGACCCGACATTTGTCGAGGCCGCCTGGGCCGCCGCCTCCAGCGCCGTCGCCTGGGCCTGGGTCTCGTTGGCCAGACCCGACATCGCCTCGGCCGTCGTCTGCATGTCGGTCGCCGCGGCGGAGACATGCCCCACGACATTGCCGACGCTGGACTCGAACTCGCCGGCGAAGCTCTCCATCGCCGATCGGCGATCGGCTTCCGCCTGGCGCTCCGCGGCTTGGCGGGACGCCTCCACGGCGGCCTTCTCTTCGATCCCGACCCGGAACACCTCGACCGCGCGGGCCATGCCGCCGATCTCATCGCGCTGCGCGGCGAACGGCACTTGGACATCGGTTCGACCGCCGGCCATCACATCCATGACCCTGGCGATCCGGACGATGGGCCGCGCGATCGACGAGGAAACCAGCACCGCCACGCCGCCCGTCAGCAGCAGCACGACGGCGACCAGCAAGCCGGCCCGCTCGACCTTGCGCCAAAAGGCCGTGTCGACATCGTCGACATAGACGCCGGAGCCGACGGCCCAGCCCCAGGGTTCGTAGAGCGCGGCGTAGGAGATCTTGGGCAGCAGCACATCGCTGTCGCCGCGTGCCCACTGATAGGGCACGTACCCGCCGCCGGCCTCGGCCGCCGTCAACATGTCCCGGAACAGCAGCACCCCGTTGGGATCGGCGAAGCTGGCCAGTGACGTTCCCTCCAGCGTCGGCGCGAAGGGATGCATCACCATGTTGAGGTCGCGGTCGAAGACGAAGAAGTAGTCGGACTGCGTCTGCCCATAGCGCGTGGCGCGCAGCGTCTCGCGGGCCAAGGCCTGCGCCGCCGCCGGATCCAGTCCGGCCGCGGATGCGGCGGCATCCAGCCCGGCAATCGTGCTGATGCTCGCCGAGACGAGATTGCGAATTCCCTCTTGTCGTTCGCGCATCATGGAGTCGCGCAACGTCACCAGCTCGGCCATGGCGACCACGCCGAGCCCGAGCGCTCCGATGATCACGATCAAGGCCAGGCGGACGCGAATCGAGAGATTGCGTAACATCATCGAACTCCCACAGGCGGCGCGCCAGACCGCGTACGCCCACAAAGCTGCGGGAGAAGCCGTTTAAAAACCCATAAACCGCGAGAATTGGCCGGCCATCGATCCGCAATCGTCGGTCGGCGCGGACCTTCGGCACGTTGCGCCGTCATCGACGCATCGCCGCCCGGTCCCTCCGGACAGGAGAGGTGTTAGGGCATCTTCAAGCCGGGTGGACTCACCCGGCGACTCGGAAAATGCGTTAGAACAAGATGTTGGAGCGGTTGCGGGCTGACTCCGTTCAGCCCGCAACCGCTAGGTTCAATCGACAATCAAGATTCCCTCCCCCTCAATGGGGGAGGGTTAGGGTGGGGGTGATGTCGCCGCACGGCACTAGTGTCCCGATTCAGAAGTTTTGATGATTTGGGTTTGGTTTTGAGCGGCTTGGAGGGTTTGCAGGCAGAAGCGCTTGATGGTGGCGAGGATGTCGT
>JANQSN010000043.1 GCA_028284045.1 Alphaproteobacteria bacterium
GCGTCCATCTCGCGCCGCAACCTCCGTGCCCATCGGATGGCGCCGCCAAAAGATGCTGTCTGATCCGGTCTCTCCACCGACCAAGGATCACCCCCACCCAACCCTCCCCCATCGAGGGGGAGGGCTCCAATGGAAAGGCGAGAGCGCGCCTGAGGGTTGCCGCATACGCCTCACACCACCGGTGTCGGCAGGGCTCGGCCGGCGAAATGGGCGGCCAGGTTGGCGGCCACCAGGTCGCCCATGGCGCGGCGGGTCTCCTGGGTGGCGCTGCCGATATGCGGCAGCAACACGACGCTCTCCAGGTCGGTGAGGCCGGGGGTCAGCGCCGGCTCCTTCTCGAACACGTCGAGGCCGGCGCCGGCCAGGCGGCCGTCGATCAAAGCCGCGGTCAGCGCCGCCTCGTCCACCAGGCTGCCGCGCCCGATATTGATCAGCGCGCCCTCCGGGCCCAGTGCGTCGATCACCGGCGCATCGACGAGATGGTGGGTTTCCTCGCCGCCCGGCGCGCACAGCACGAGATAGTCGCTAGCGCGCGCCAGCTCGATCAGGTCCGCCACGAACGGGTAGGGCAGGTCGGGCTTGGTCGTCCGGCTGGTATAGGCGATGCGCGCGCCGGCGGCTTCGGCGCGCCGGGCGACCGCCTTGCCGATCCGGCCCATGCCGACGATGCCGATGGTGGCGGCGCCGACCGCGCGCGTCAGCGGCCGTTCGCCTTCCTGCGGCCAGCGGCCGGCGCGGACATAGCGGTCGGCCGCGACGATGCCGCGGGCGACGCAGGTGATCAGCGCCATCGCCAGATCGGCGACGTCGTCGGTCAGCACGTCGGGCGTATTGGTGACGGCGATGCCCTTGGCGCCGGCATGGTCGAGATCGACCTTGTCCACGCCGACCCCGAAATTGGCGATGATCTCCAGCTTCGGCAGCGCGTCCATCAGCGCGGCGTTGGCGCCGACGCTGCCGGTGGTGGCGATGGCGCGGATGTCGGGGGCGATCCGGGCCAGCAGGGCGGTAGGGTCTTCGGCCTCCCAAAGACGATGGCAGATGTAATCGCGTTCAAGCTCTTCCATCAGCGCGGGCAAGAGCGGGCAGACGATCAACAGATGGTCGGGCATGGAGGGCCTTGAGACAGGTTGGGGGTAGGAACCGGCTCGGCATCGGTCACTCCCCATTTGCCACGCCGCGCCGCGCGGGGCTAGGGTCGCGCCAACGAAAGCACGAAAGACAGGCGCGCCGCCATCCGGCCGGTGCGACCCGGGGGGAGCCAACCAAGAACATGAACGCGATCGATCTGGCCGGCCGCCGTGCCGTAGTGACCGGCGGGGCGCAGGGCATCGGCCTTGCGGTGGTGGAGCGGCTGCGCGCCGGCGGGGCCGCGGTGGCGATCTGGGATCGTGACGAGCCGCTCTTGCAGCGCACGGTGAAAGCGCTTTCAACCGACGCGCCCGACGCCCCGCGGGTGGCCGGCGTCGCCGTCGACGTCACCGATGCTGCGGCGGTGGAGCGGGCGGTCGGCGAGACCGAAGCGACCCTCGGCCCCATCGACATTCTGGTGGCCAACGCCGGCATCGCCGGGCCGACCGTGCCGACCTGGGACTACGACGTCGCCGCCTGGCACCAGGTCGTCGCCGTCGATCTGTTCGGCGTCTATCACTGCTGCCGCGCCGTCGCGCCGGGCATGATCGAGCGCGGCTACGGCCGCATCGTCACTGTCGCCTCGATCGCCGGCAAGGAGGGCAATCCCAACGCCTCGGCCTACAGCGCCGCCAAGGCCGGCGTGATCGCGCTGACCAAGTCGTTGGGCAAGGAACTCGCCGGCCATGACATCGCGGTGAACTGCATCACCCCGGCGGCGGCCAAGACGGCGATCTTCGACCAGATCAGCCAGCAGCATATCGACTACATGCTGGCGCGCATTCCGCGCGGCCGCTTCTTGAAGGTGGAGGAGGCGGCGGCCATGGTCGCCTGGCTGGCCAGCGCGGACAACAGCTTCACCACCGGCGCGGTGTTCGACCTGTCGGGCGGGCGCGCCACCTATTGACGGGCTCACCGCCCCCCGGGCGCGGCCTTCCCCTGATCGCTGAAGGAGACGAGCGGACCATGAAGCTCTGCCGAGTGGGCGCGACCGGCGCGGAGACGCCGGCGCTGATGGATGACGCGGGCACGCTGCGCGACCTGTCCGGCGTCGTCGACGACATCGCCGGGGCGCATCTGACGCCCGACGGCCTGGCGCGGATCCGCGCGCTCGACTCCGCCGGCCTGCCGGCGATCGAGGGCACGCCCCGCTTCGGCCCGTGCGTCGGCGGTATCGGCAAGTTCATGTGCATCGGGCTGAACTATTCCGACCATGCGGCGGAGACCGGGTCCAAGGTGCCGCCGGAGCCGATCCTGTTCATGAAGGCGACCAGTGCGGTCTGCGGGCCGAACGACGACGTGATCATCCCGCGCGGGTCGGAGAAGACCGATTGGGAGGTCGAGCTGGGCGTCATCATCGGCAAGCCCGGCAAATACATCGCCGAGGCCGATGCGCTGAGCCACGTCGCCGGCTATTGCGTGGTCAACGACGTGTCGGAGCGGGCCTTCCAGATCGAGCACAAGGGCCAGTGGACCAAGGGCAAGAGCGCGGACACCTTCGGCCCGATCGGCCCTTATCTGGTGACCGCGGACGAGGTCGCCGACCCCCAGGACCTGTCGCTGTGGCTGGAGGTCGACGGGGAGCGGGTGCAGGACGGCTCGACCCGCACCATGGTCTACGGCGTGGCCTTCCTGATCAGCTATCTCAGCCGCTTCATGTCGCTGAGAAGCGGCGACGTCATCTCCACCGGCACGCCGCCCGGCGTCGGCATGGGCTTCAACCCCCAGCGCTTCCTGCGGCCGGGGCAGGAGATGCGCCTCGGCGTCGCGGGCTTGGGCGAGCAGCACCAGCGCACCGTCGCTGATGACTGAGCGGTTCCTGGTGGTCACGCCGGACGCCCAATACCACGACGACGGCGAGATCGAGCGGGCGACCGGCGGCCGGGCCCTGGACTTCGCCATCCATCGCCAGCGCGATGCGGCAGCCCTGCCGGCCGGGCTGTTGGAGCGGGCCGACGCGCTGATCGTCTACCACGAGGTGGTGATCGACGCGGGCGTGATCGCCCGGCTGGAGCGCTGCCGGGCGATCGTGCGGGCGGGCGTCGGCTTCGACCATATCGACGTGGCGGCGGCCGGGGCGGCCGGCATCCCGGTGTGCAACACGCCGGACTATGGGACCAGCGAGGTCGCCGACCACGCGATTGCGCTGATGCTGGCCTTCGCCCGCGGCATCGCTGCCTTCCAGCCGCTGATGCGCGCCGATCCGGTGGCAAACTTCCGGCCCTGGGCGGCGCCCTTCCTGATGCGCCTGCGCGGCCGGCGCATCGGCATCGTCGGCTGCGGGCGCATCGGCACGGCGACGGCGCTGCGCGCCAAGGCGCTGGGCATGGAGGTCGTGTTCTACGACCCCTATCTGCCGGCGGGCCAAGAGATCGCGCTCGGCCTCGGCCGGGTGGGGTCGCTGGCCGAGCTGCTCGAAACCAGCCATGTGGTCAGCCTGCACACCCCGTTGACGGAGGAGACGCGCGGGCTGATCGGGGCGGATGCGTTGGCGGCGATGCGGCCGGAGGCGGTGCTGGTCAACACGGCCCGCGGTGCGGTGGTCGACACGGCCGCGCTGTTGGCGGCTTTGCGCGAGGGCCGGATCGCCGCCGCCGGGCTCGACGTCCTGCCGGTGGAGCCGGCCGACCCCGCCGACCCGCTGGTCGCCGCCTTCCTCGCCGACGACCCGGCGCTGTCGGGCCGGCTGCTGCTGACCCCGCATGCGGCGTGGAACTGCCCGGACAGCGAGGCCGACGCCCGGCGTCTGTCGGCGGAGACGACGCGGCTGTATCTCTGCGATGGGACCTTGCGCAACTGCGTCAACCAGGCGTGGCTGTCGTCGACGGCGGTCTAGCTGCTGCTGAAGAACACCAAATCTACCCTTGAACGTCATTCCCGCGCAGGCGGGAATCTTTTCGTGTCAATCGGTTGGAGGTCCCCGCTTGCGCGAGGACGACGCTGGGAGGGTGTTCTTCGGCAGCCTGGTAGCCGACCGCCCGCCGCCGTTCCTTCGCCAAGTCGCGGGCGGCGTGGGCCAGGACGGCGGTCAGGACGATGGCGCCGCCGGCCAGGCTCGCCGCCGGCGGCAGCGCCGCCAACAGCCACCACGCCAATAGGATGGCGAGCGGGGTTTCCGCGGTGCCGAGCAGGCTCGCCTCCGCCGCCGCGATCTGCTTCGCCCCTGGCTGGTCGCCCATGGATCGCCCTAACGGGAAGCGCGGCGCAAAGGCGGGCCGATCGCCCGATCGGGGCACCGGGGCGCGCCCTCCGGCCGGACCCCTCGGCAATGTGTCGGATGCTCATGAAAACCCTTTCACAGGCGGGATCGACGCGCTAGGGTGCCGCCCGTCAGATCCTTGCGGGATACGCTGTCTGAGTGGAATCTTCGCAGCGAAATGCAATCTGGCGCGCAATAAGTAAGAATAATTACAAGTAAAGAAGGGGGGATAAGCAGGCCGATGGCCTCCGTTTCCATCCGCAACGTCTACAAGGCGTTCGGCAGCGTCGAGATCATCCACGGCGTCAGCGTCGAGATCGAGGACCACGAGTTCGTGGTGCTGGTCGGTCCCTCGGGCTGCGGCAAGTCCACCCTGCTGCGCATGATCGCCGGGTTGGAGAAGATCACCGGCGGCGATATCGCCATCGGCGACCGCGTGGTCAACATGGTGCCGCCGAAAGAGCGGGATATCGCCATGGTGTTCCAGAACTACGCGCTCTACCCGCATATGACCGTCTACAAGAACATGGCCTTCAGCATGACGCTGGCGAAGGCCGATGCGGGCGAGATCGACCGCCGGGTGCGCGAGGCGGCGGGCATCCTCGGCCTGTCGGACTATCTGGAGCGGTTCCCGCGCCAGCTCTCCGGCGGCCAGCGCCAGCGCGTGGCGATGGGCCGGGCGATCGTGCGCAACCCGCAGGTCTTCCTGTTCGACGAGCCGCTGTCGAACCTCGACGCCAAGCTGCGCGTGCAGATGCGCACCGAGATCAAGCTGCTGCACCAGCGCCTGCACAGCACCTCGATCTACGTGACCCACGACCAGGTCGAGGCGATGACCATGGCCGACAAGATCGTCGTCATGCGCGACGGCTATGTCGAGCAGGCGGGCACGCCGCTGGAGCTTTACGACCACCCGGTCAACCGCTTCGTCGGCGGCTTCATCGGCTCGCCGGCGATGAACTTCTTGCCCGGCCGGATCGCCCGCAACGGCACCGGCGCCGCCGTGATCGCCGATGACGGCACCCGCCTGCCGCTGTCGCCCGATCATCCGGGCGAGGATGGCCGGCCGGTCGACTACGGCGTCCGGCCGTCGGATCTGGTGCTGGACCTGGAGACGACCGACGCCATGGCGGACCCGGCCGGTGCCTCCGCGGCGCTGGCCAAGGTGCCGGTGGCCGTCGCCGACGGCGGGATCGACGCCGTGGTCGACGTGGTCGAGCCGACCGGTGCTGACACCTATGTCTTCGGCAAGATCGCCGGACTGGAGGTGTGCGCCATGTTCAACGAGCGCCACCCGCTGCAGCCGGGCCAGCCGATCCGGCTGAAGCCCAAGGTGGAGCGCGTTCACCTGTTCGATCGGCAGACCGGCGCTCATCTGTGAGGGCGGCTGCCGGCCGGTAACCCGCCGGCGGGGTACTGAACCCGCGGCGAAAGAACCCGAAACAATGGGAGGAGATCAGGATCATGTCACGTTTCACGCGTCGTAGAGTGTTGAAGGGGAGCGCCGGCCTCGCCGCCGCCGGTGCGCTGGCCTCGCAGGGCCTGCTGCGTCCGGCTTACGCCCAGGACATGAGCTTCACGCCGGAAGACGGCGCGGAGCTGCGCATCCTGCGCTGGAGCCGCTTCGTCCAGGGCGACGAGGACCTGTTCCTGGAGAATGTGCAGAAGTTCACCGATGCCACCGGCGTCGCCGTGCGCGTCGACAACGAGAGCTGGGAGGACGTGCGCCCGAAGGCGGCGGTGGCCGCCAATGTCGGCAGCGGTCCGGACATCATCTTCGGCTGGTACGACGACCCGCATCAGTATCCCGACAAGCTGGTCGACCTGACCGACCTCTGTGACTATCTCGGCGGCAAGTACGGTGGCTGGTTCGACGCCGCCCTGCGCTACGGCCAGCGCGACGGCCGCTGGATCGGCATGCCCTGGGGGGCGGCCGGCAACTGCCTGGTCTACCGCCGGAGCTGGATGGAAGAGGCCGGCTTCTCCGACGGCATCCCCGGCGACACCGAAGGCTTCCTGGAGGCGTGCCGGGCACTCAACGGCATCGGCCACCCGCCGGGCTTCGCGCTGGGCAATGCGGTCGGTGACGGCAACACCTGGACGCACTGGCTGCTGTGGAGCCATGGCGGCAGCATGGTCGACGAGAACAACAACGTCATCATCAACAGCCCGGAGACCATCGCCGCGCTGACCTATGCCCGCCAGCTCTACGAGACCTTCATCCCGGGCACGGTGTCCTGGCTCGACGCCAACAACAACCGCGCCTTCCTGGCCGACGAAATCGGCCTGACGGCCAACGGCATTTCGGTCTTCTACGCGGCGAAGAACCACGAGGATCCGGCGATCCGCGAGATCGCCGACGACATCGAGCATGCCAACATGCCGATCGGTCCCGTCGGTCAGCCGTCGGAGCTGCACCTGTTCACCCAGGCGATGGTGTTCAACTACACGAACTACCCCAACGCCTGTAAGGAGTTCCTGCGCTTCATCATGGAGCGGGAGCAGTACGAGCCGTGGCAGGCGGCGTCGGAAGGGTATGTGACCCATCCGCTGGCGGCCTACGACGAGAACCCGATCTGGACCGCGGACAGCCGCAACACGCCCTACCGCGATTGCGTGCGCCGCATGCTCTACAACGGCTATCAGGGCAATCTGGGCTACTCGTCCGCCGCGGCGATGGCCGACTACATCGTCGTCAACATGGTGGCCGAGGCCGCCTCGGGTGCCAAGTCGCCGGAGGATGCCGCGGCGGATGCGGAGCGCCGGGCCCAGCGCTACTACCGCGTCTGACGGTCCTGGGATGAGCCGATGACGCCGGGGCGGCGGGCAACCGTCGCCCCGGTCGTCGCGGCGTTTCTGCACTGCTTTGTTTGCATGGTTGCGTCATGCCCGCACGCGATGAGGATGCGGGCATGACGCGAACGTGCCGAGAGTACGAACGGCCACGCCCGTTCGACGAGAATGCGCCGATGATAAGTGAACCGACGACATGGTAGCCGACGCGCCCAAGCTGGGGCCCGCCCGGGCGACCCATGTCAGCCTGATGTCGCGCCTCAACAACAACCGCGACCTGTTGGGCATCTTCTTCATGCTGCCGGCGGCGGTGCTGCTGCTGCTGTTCCTGACCTATCCCCTGGGTCTCGGCATCTGGCTCAGCATGACCGATGCGCGCATCGGCGGCGGCGGCAGCTTCATCGGCTGGGAGAACTTCGTCTGGCTCTACCGCGACGACGTGTTCTGGCTTTCCGTCTACAACACCCTGCTCTACACGGTGGTCGCGAGCATCGTGAAGTTCGCGCTGGGCCTGTGGCTGGCGCTGCTGCTCAACCACCATCTGCCGTTCAAGGCGTTCATCCGGGCCATCGTGCTGCTGCCCTGGATCGTGCCGACGGTGCTGTCGGCCATCGCCTTCTGGTGGATCTACGACAGCCAGTTCTCGATCATCTCCTGGGCGCTGGAGGAGATGGGGCTGATCGACCAGTACATCGACTTCCTCGGCAATCCGGACAATGCGCGCGCCTCGGTGATCGCCGCCAATATCTGGCGCGGCATCCCGTTCGTGGCGATTACGCTGCTGGCCGGTCTGCAGACCATCCCGCAATCGCTGCACGAGGCGGCGACGCTGGACGGCGCCAGCTCCTGGCAGCGCTTCCGCTACATCACCTTCCCGATGCTGACGCCGATCATCGCGGTGGTGATGACGTTCTCGGTGCTGTTCACCTTCACCGACTTCCAGCTCATCTACGTGCTGACCCGTGGCGGGCCGCTGAACGCCACGCATCTGATGGCGACGCTGAGCTTCCAGCGGGCGATCCCGGGCTCCCAGCTCGGCGAGGGGGCGGCGATCGCCACGGCGATGATTCCCTTCCTGATCACCGCCATTCTGTTCAGCTATTTCGGTTTGCAGCGGCGCAAATGGCAGCAGGGCTCGCGCGATGACTGACACCACCAGCGGCGCCCCGACCGGGCGCGGCCGCAAGGCCAATGCCGAAGACGAAGGCGGCATGGGCTATCTGGAGTCGCTGCCGCGCAAGGTGGTGACGGTCTATGTGCCGCTGTGCGTCTTCCTGTTCGTGCTGCTCTTCCCGTTCTACTGGATGACCATCACGGCCCTGAAGTCGGAAGCCGAGCTGCTCGACTACGAGAACTTCAGCCCGTTCTGGGTGGTCGAGCCGACCTTGCAGCACATCCGCTATCTGTTGTTCGAGACCTCGTATCCGGCGTGGCTGTGGAACACCATGCTGGTCACCGTGGCCTCGACCTTCCTGTCGCTGTTCTGCGCGGTCTTGGCGGCCTATGCCATCGAGCGGTTGCGCTACACCGGTTCGCGCTATGTCGGCATGGGCATCTTCCTGGCCTATCTGGTGCCGCCGTCGATCCTGTTCATTCCCTTGTCGGTGATGGTGCAGGCCTACGGCATCCGCGATACCCCGCTGGCGCTGATCCTGACCTATCCGACCTTCCTGATCCCGTTCTGCACCTGGCTGCTGATGGGCTATTTCCGCTCGATCCCGTTCGAGCTGGAGGAATGCGCGCTGATCGACGGCGCCTCGCGCTGGCAGATCCTGACCAAGATCACCCTGCCGCTCGCGGTGCCCGGCCTGATCTCGGCGGGCATCTTCGCCTTCACGCTGTCGTGGAACGAGTTCATCTACGCCCTGACCTTCATCGATAGCTCCGAGAACAAGACGGTCCCTGTCGCCATCATCACCGAACTGGTGCGCGGCGACATCTACGCCTGGGGCTCCCTGATGGCCGGCGCGCTTCTCGGCTCTCTGCCCGTCGCCATCCTCTATTCCTTCTTCGTCGACCACTACGTCGCCAGCCTGACAGGGGCGGTGAAGGAGTAGCGCGCCGAGCCCTATCCGTCCGCCCGCGCCCGGGATCGACAGGCGCGGCACCTCCACCCTAGGATTGTGCAACGGGGACACCGGTGCAGGATTGGGTTGGGGATCTGGCATGGAGGCGGCGGAAGACGCGTACGCGGAAGCCGAACGCCGCATTGCCGCGTGGCGCCAGGGCGAAGCGCTCGATCTGGCGATCGTTGGTCTGGAGACGATCCCGGGTGGCATCCGGGCCCTGACCAAGCTGCAGTCGTTGGACTGCTCCTTTACGTCGGTCAGCGATCTGTCGCCGCTGTCTGGCCTGACCGCGCTGCAGTCGTTGGACTGCTCCCGCACGCAGGTCAGCGATCTGTCGCCGCTGTCTGGCCTGACCGCGCTGCGGTCGTTGACCTGCTCCGGCACGTCGGTCAGCGATCTGTCGCCGCTGTCTGGCCTGACCGCGCTGCAGTCGTTGACCTGCTCCGGCACGTCGGTCAGCGATCTGTCGCCGCTGTCTGGCCTGACCGCGCTGCAGTCGTTGCACTGCTTCGGCACGGAGGTCAGCGATCTGTCGCCGCTGTCTGGCCTGACCGCGCTGCAGTCGTTGGACTGCTCCGGCACGTCGGTCAGCGGTCTGTCGCCGCTGTCTAGCCTGACCGCGCTGCAGTCGTTGGACTGCTCCGGCACGTCGGTCAGCGATCTGTCGCCGCTGTCTGGCCTGACCGCGCTGCAGTTGTTGGACTGCTCCGGCACGTCAGTCAGCGATCTGTCGCCGTTATCGGGCCTGACAGCGCTGGAGTCTTTGCACTGCTCCGGTTCACTGGTCAGTGATCTTTCGCCGTTGTCAGGCCTGACGGCCCTGGAGTCCTTGGGGTGCGCCTTCACATCGGTCTGCGATCTGTTGCCGTTGGACGCACTCCCTGCACTACAGCGAGCAGAGTTTTCTCGTTGCCGGCTCGATCGCGCGCCGATCTCGATGTGGTGGAAAGCGTCTCTTCGTAATCTGCGTCTCTGGGAAACGATGATCCCGGACATCCCGGCGGAGGTGCTGTCGCAAACGCCGGTGAAGAATTGCCTCGCCTCATTGCGCGCCCATCTGAGTGACCTCGGCGACCAGCCGGAGCCGGCGCGGCAGGCCAAGCTGTTCATTCTCGGCAATGGGCGGGTCGGCAAGACGCAGATTGCCCGGCGGCTTCGACACGAAGACTACGACCCTAGGATCACGTCGACCCATGGCATCCTGGTCTCTGACGCGCCGGTGCCGGGCGGGGGTGACGGGCGCCTCAATCTCTGGGATTTCGGCGGTCAGGACCTCTACCACAGCACCCATGCGCTTTTCCTGCGCAGCCGTTCCGTCTTCCTCGTGGTGTGGAGCGAGGCGATGGAGGCGGCGCAGACCCATGAGCATGAGGGGCTGGAGTTCCGCAACTACCCGCTGACCTATTGGCTGGACTACGTTCGGCGCCTGGGCGGTGCCGATGCGCCGGTCATCGTTGTTCAGGCGCAGTGCGACACACCGGCGGTGGAGCGCGTGTTGCCGCCGGCCGTCTGGGAAAGCCTGGAGCGCTTCACCTTCCGCAAGGTGCTCCAGTACAGCGCGCAGGAGAACCGCGGCCGGGCGGCGCTGGACGAGGCGATTGCGGAGGCGTTTGTGCAACTGGACCAACCGCTAATCGGATCCGGCCGCGCCGCCATCCTGCGGAACATCGACGGCTGGCGCGCGCAGCTAAGCGGCGACGCCGCGGCGGCGGTGCCCAAGACCCTCAGCCAGGACGATTTTCGCACGCTGTGCGAGACCACCGGCGGCATCTCCGACGCCGACCAATTTCTGCGCTTCCTGCACAATGCCGGCGCCGTGTTCCACCAGCCGGGCCTGTTCGGCGACCAGATCATCATCGATCAGAACTGGGTGTTGCAGGCGATCTACGCCGTCTTCCACCGGCAGTCCTGTACCCCCGTGCTGCGCGATCAGGGCGGCCGCTTCACCCGGTTCCTGCTGGCCGCCTTGCTTTGGGAGCGTGCGCCGAACGCCTACACGGTCAAGGAACAGCGACTGTTCCTCAGCATGATGCAGACCTGCGGCATCTGCTTCTCGATCCGCGACTCTGGGGCGGCGGATTCAGAGTATGTCGCTCCCGACCTGCTGCCGGACAAGCGGCCGGACACCGAGATCGCCGCCCGCTGGGACCGGGCCGCGCCGATCGAGCGCGCGACCCTCCGCTTCGATCTGCTGCCCCAGACCCTGATGCGTGGCGTGATCTGCCGCATCGGTGGTCGCGCAGGCCTGTCCGGCCTCTACTGGCTCGCCGGGCTGTGTGTCTATGAGGCGAGGACCGGCAGTCGGGCGCTGGTCGAACAGGCGATGGACGGCGACTGGTGCGGCCGCATCACCTTGGCGACGCAAGGTGGCCGGGCGCCTGACCTGCTGCGCGCGCTGGTCGACATCGTTGTGGAGGAGGCGGCGCGGTTCGGCCTTGACTACAAGCTGGACGACGAGCCCGTTCGTCGACGGCTTGACGAAGCGCCGGACATGCCCGCGCTGGAGTTCCGGTCCGATCCCACCGACCGGCCCGACTACTACGTCTCCTATGCTTGGAAAGATGACAAGTCCCCAGAGGGCCGACGGCGCGAGGACGAGGTGGACCGGTTCTGCAGCGAGAGCGAGGCCCGCAACGGCATTCGGGTTCATCGCGACAAGGACGATCTCGGCTTCCGCGACAGCATCGGCCGGTTCATGGAACGCCTTGGACAGGGGGAGCGGGTGTTCGTCTTCCTCAGCGACAAATACCTGAAATCGCCCAACTGTATGTTCGAGCTGTCGGAGGTCTGGCGCCATGCCGGCCAGCGGGAGGATGACTTCGTCGCGCGCATTCGGGTCTTTGCGCTGTCGGATGCGCGGATCAAGACCATCCCGGATCGCATGGCCTACGCAGCGCATTGGACCGCCGAGTTCGAGAAGCTGGACGCGGCGGTTCGACACTTCGGCCCAAAGCACCTGTCGGTGAAGGATGCAGCGACCTATCTCAAAATCGGCCAATTCGCCGACGCGGTGAGGGACATCCTGACGGTGATCGCCGACCGGGTGCAGCCGCGCAGCTTCGACGATTTCTTCCGGGATGGCTTCGACTGACGGCCGCCGCGCGCCTTCCGCCCGTGGGACATGACGGCGCCTCGCCGGGTCGCTATGGTCGGCGCCGTTCCCGGCGGCTTGAGCAGCGATGACCCCCAGCGATACGACCGCCCGCGCCCGGCGCGGCGACCGCACCGATATCCCGCCCGATAACTGGATCGACCGGTATGCGCCGGCCGGCGCGCGGCCCTATCTGCGGCTGATGCGGCTGGAGCGGCCGATCGGCTGGTGGCTCTTGGTCTTTCCGTGCTGGTGGGGCCTGGCGCTGGCGCCGCGGCCGGACGGGTTCGCCTGGGTCGACGCGTGGTACGCCGTCCTGTTCCTTGTCGGGTCCATCGTGATGCGCGGGGCCGGCTGCACCATCAACGACATCATCGACCGGGACATCGACGGCCGGGTTGCCCGCACCCGCACCCGGCCGATCGCGTCCGGCGCGATCAGCGTGCGCCAGGCGCTGGTGTTCCTGGCCGCGCAGCTTCTGGTCGGCCTGGCCGTGCTGGTGCAGTTCAATTGGGCGACCATCTGGCTCGGCGTGGCGTCGCTCGCGCTGGTCTTCCCCTATCCGCTGATGAAGCGGGTGACTTGGTGGCCGCAGGCCTTCCTGGGCATCACCTTCAATTGGGGGGCGCTGGTCGGCTGGACCGCGGTGACCGGGTCGCTGGGCTGGCCGGCGGTGATCCTCTATCTGTCGGCCGCCGCCTGGACCATCGCCTACGACACCATCTATGCGCACCAGGACAAGGAGGACGACGCCCGCATCGGCGTGAAGTCCACGGCGCTGAAGTTCGGCCCGAAAAGCAAGCCGATGGTCTTGGCGTTCTATTCGGCCGCCGTCGCCGGGATCGTTGCGGCGGGGCTGATGGCCGGGCTGTCGGTCATCTTCTTGCCGCTGGTCGGCCTCGGCGCGGCGTTCCTGCTGGTGCGGCTCGCCGCCTGGCGGCCCGACGATCCGGCCGATTGCCTTGCCCGCTTCAAGGAGCAGCGCTGGTTCGCCTGGGCCGTCTTGGCCGGTTTCGTCGTGGCCCAACTCCTGGGCTGAGGGGCGGCCCGCCGGACCGCCCCCTGCCCACCCGCGCTCAATAGAGGAAGTCGGTGCTTGTGTTGATCTCGCCGGGCTGGATGTCCTCCAGCAAGGCCAGTTCGACGAAGCCGCCGCCGGTGTCGACCAGCAGCCGGGTGTCGGTGCCGTCGGCGATGAGCTGGACGTCGGCGGCGCTGCCCACCAGCCCCGACAGATCGAACAGATCGCCCTCGGTCGGGTCGAAGTCGCGGATCACCGACCGGTCGCCGGCCGAGGCCGGCACGCCCTCGAAGATGAAGGTGTCCGCCCCGCTGCCGCCATGGGCGGTGTCGGTCGGCCCGACATGCAGCCGGTCGTTGCCGTTGCCGCCGTAGAGCCGGTCGGTGCCGCTGTTGCCGGTCAGCGTGTCGTTGCCGTTGCCGCCGTAGACCCAGTCGTTGCCGGCGCCGCCGGAGACGTAGTCGTTGCCGTTGTCGCCGCTGGCCGTGTCGTTGCCGTTGCCGGCATAGATCCGGTCGTCGTCATTGCCGCCATAGAGGCGGTCGTTTCCGACATCGCCGTAGAGCCAGTCGTTGCCGTCGTTGCCATAGACCCAGTCGTTGCCCTGGCCGCCATTGGCGGTGTCGTTGCCGTTGCCGCCGAACAGGCGGTCGACGCCGTTATGACCATACAGGTAGTCGTTGCCGTCCTGGCCATAGAGCCGGTCGTCGCCGTCATTGCCGTAGAGGCGGTCGACGCCGTCCTCGCCGAAGAGCTGGTCGTTGCCCGCCCCGCCATAGAGGCGGTCGTTGCCGGTGCCGCCCTCCAGGAAGTCGTTGCCGTCCTGGCCGTAGAGCCGATCGTTGCCGCTGCCGCCGTCCAGCGTGTCGGCGCCGGTGCCGCCGTTGATCGAGTCGTTGCCGTTGCCGCCGCGGATCTGGTCGTTGCCGGCCATGCCGTAGAGCAGGTCCGCACCGTCGTCGCCGCGGATCTGGTCGTTGCCGTCGCCGCCGTTCACCGTGTCGTTGCCGGTGCCGCCGTAGAGCCAGTCGTTCCCGGTCCCGCCGGAGAGGTAGTCGTTGCCGTTACCCCCCATGATCCAGTCGTTGCCCGACTCGCCGAACAGCAGATCGTCGCCGTCCTCGCCGAACAGCGCATCGTCGCCGCGGCCGCCATAGGCGCGGTCGTTGCCGGTGCCGGCCCAGATGACGTCGATGCCGTCATAGCCGTACAGCCAGTCATTGCCGCCATAGCCGTAGATGTAGTCGTTCAGGTTGGTGCCGCGCAGCGTTTCGCTACGCGAGGTTCCGCGAATACGCATCGGTCATCCCTCCGGATGCTTGGGGTCAACATCGCGGAAGAGAGTGTCACGACAGTAAAGATGCGGCAGTGACGGCAGTCACAAGAAAACGCGCCGACACATTTACCGATATTTTTTGGCGTTTCGGCGCGTCGCTTGGACTTATACTGTAAACATCGGTCGAAACGCTGGTCTATGCTGGGGCATCGCCGCCCTCCGACGTGGTGATCAGCGAGATGACGGCGCCGCCGGGATCGGCGATGACGCAGAAGCGCCCGACATTGGGGATGTCGGTCGGCGGCATGTGGACCTGGCCGCCAAGCTCTGCGACCCGCGCGGCCAGCGCGTCGACGTCGGCCACGGCGATATAGCTCATCCAGTGCGGCGGCACGCCTTCGGGCATCTGCTTCAGGTCCATCATGCCGGCGGCCATGGTCTCGCCCTGCCAGAACAGGGTGTAGGGGCCGGTGGGCATCTCCTGGTCGTCGCGCCGCCAGCCGAGCAGCGCGGCGAAGAAGGCGGCCGAGGCGTCAGGGTCGGGCGTAACCAGCTCGTTCCAGCAGAAGGTACCGGGGTCGGGCATCGGAAGCTCCTTCGCGAAAGCACGGGTCGGCCGGGGCCGCGCGCAGAGAATGCCCTATCGTGAAGGGGCGACCAAGCCGCTCTCGACGCCACCCTCGGCCCCAGGGCGCGCACCATGGCGCACCACCGCGGCGACCAACAGGCCGAGCAGCGCGCCGTTCAGCATATGCCACAGGAAATGCGTGCCGAGCGGGAAGGTCTCGCACAGCGGCAGGTCGAGGGTGCGGAAGGTCAGCGACAGAGCGAACAGGCCCGTAGCGGCGAGCAGCCAGCGTGCCACCGGCCGGCCGAGCAGCGCGAGCCCGACACCGCAGGCGGCAAGCGCCAGGAAGGCCGGCAGATAGCCCGCAGAGCTGCCCAACGGGTTCCAGGGCAGGATCGACACGATCCAGCCGATGCCCGCCGCCGCCGGTAGGAAGCCGATCGTGGCCAAGCCCGCCTGCCAACGCGCCAGGCCGAAGAAGCGGCTGAGCGCCACGAACAGATAGGCCAGGATGAACAGCAGAATCGGCAGGCTGTCGGCCAGCCCCGCCCAGCGGGTCGCCAGCGTGTGGAAGAGGAAGGAGCCGATGCCGATCGCCGTCACCAGGCCGATCAGCCCCCACACCGCCGGGTCGCCCAGCCGACCGCGCCGCTCCGCCCAGCGCAGCACGAGGGCGGCGGCGATCAGGAAGGCGAGGTTGGTGACGGCATTCACCGGCTCCGCCCAGAAGGTGAAGTCGGTGCGCTCGCAATAGGCATCGACCTGTTCCGACAGCCGGTCCCAATCCATCATCATCTCCCCAGCGCGGCGGACGCGGCGCGGGCGGAAGCGTAAGGCTCAAACCATGCGCCCGGCGATCCCCGCCGTCGTCGCACCAACCGGAGACGCACGTTTGGACCGGGACGCCTTCATCGCCGCCCATACCGCGGTCGCCGCGCCCGCGCTGGTGCCGGAGATCCGGTTGCACCTGGCGACCGAGATCACACCGTTGTGGGAGGCGACGGAGGCCGCGCTCGCGCGCGCCGGCCTGCCGCCGCCCTACTGGGCCTTCGCCTGGCCGGGCAGCCAGGCGCTTGCCCGCTTCCTGCTCGACGATCCGGCCCGGGTCGCCGGCCGCCGCGTGCTCGACTTCGCCGCCGGGTCGGGCCTGGCCGCGATCGCGGCCTTGAAGGCCGGCGCGGCGGCGGCGGAGGCCAATGACATCGATGCCTGGGCCGCCGCCGCCCAGCGCCGCAACGCCGCGCTGAACGGCGTAGCGCTCGACATCTCCGCGGCCGATCGCGTGGGTATGGATCTCGGTCCGGTCGATCTCGTGCTCGCCGGCGACGTCTGCTACGAGCGGCCGATGGCGGCGCGGATCATGCCGTGGCTGGCCGGCTTCGCCGCGGCGGGCGGCACGGTGCTGCTGGCCGATCCCGGCCGCGCCTATCTGCCGGCCGACGCGTCCTTGGTCGAGCTGGCCCGCTACGCCGTGCCGACGACGCGCGAGCTGGAGGACCGCGACGAGCGGGTGACCCGGATCCTGCGCCTGACGGGGTGAGCGCAAAGCGCTGCCGCCGGCCGGCGCCCAAAACCTCAACAAAACCTTAACGAGACCTTAACGAGACGATCCGAGACGGCTTCGCTAACAAGGGCGCGCAAGGCCGTTCGTCGACCCGGGATGTCCGCTTCGACCATCGGTCTCTCTTCGCGCCCCCGTCCTGGCGCCGCCCCCTTCAGCCGACGGAGATCCCGACCGATGACCACTCAGCGCCGTCGCGCCCTTCTGCTCGCCTCGACCGTCCTGGCCGCCAGCCTGCCGTCCGCCGCCGCGCTCGCCCAGACCCATTTCGAGCGCGTCGCCACCTACCCGATCTTCCAGAACGCGCCGGACGGCACCGATCCGGCGGCGGAGACGGTCGCGGAGATCGTGGCGGCGACCGCCGACGGCCTGATGCTGGCCTACACCGATGGCGGCCTTGAGCGCATCGGCTTCGTCGACATCAGCGATCCGGCGGCGCCGGCCGGGGCCGGCGGCGTCGACCTCGACGGCGAGCCGACGTCGGTCACCGTGGCGCACGGCCTTGCTTATGCGGCCGTCAGCACGGCGGAGAGCTTCGTCGAGCCGTCGGGTCATCTGGCGGTGATCGATATCGCCGACCTCTCGGTCGCGGCGACCTGCGACCTCGGCGGACAGCCCGACAGCGCCGCGGTCAGCCCCGACGGCACGCTCCTCGCCGTGGTGCTGGAGAACGAGCGCGACGAGGACCTGAACGACGGCGTCATTCCCCAGCTTCCGGCCGGCGGCCTGGTCATCTTCACGCTCGGCGAGGACGGCAGTCCCAGCAATTGCGACGCGCCGGCGACCGTCGATCTGACCGGGCTTGCCGAGGTGGCGCCGGAGGATCCGGAGCCGGAATTCGTCGACATCAACGCCGACAACCATGCCGTCGTGACGCTGCAGGAGAACAACCACATCGTCATCGTCGACTTGGCCTCGGCGTCGGTCGCCAGCCATTTCTCCGCTGGCGCCGTCGACCTTTCCGCGATCGACACGCTGGAGGACGACATCATCGCCGGCACCGGCAGCCTGAGCGGCGTGCCGCGCGAGCCGGATGCGGTGAGCTGGCTGGGCACCACGCGCCTGGTCACGGCGAACGAGGGCGACTACGAGGGCGGGTCGCGCGGCTTCACCATCTTCTCGCCGGACGGCGGCGTGCTCTACGACAGTGCGGAGCTGATGGAGCATCTCGGTATGGCCAACGGGCACTACCCGGAAGGCCGCGCGGAGAACAAGGGCGTGGAGCCGGAAGGCGTCGACGTCGGCGTCTATGGCGACGACACGCTGATCTTCGTGAATTCCGAGCGGGGCAACTTCGTCGCCGTCTTCGCCGATGGCGGGGATGCGCCGGCCCTGGTCGACTTCCTGCCCACCGCGGTGGCGCCGGAGGGGCTGCTGGCGCTGCCGGATCGCGACCTGTTCGTCGTCGCGACGGAGGAGGATTCCGAGGAAGACGGCATCCGCGCGACGCTCAGCCTCTACACCCGCACGGCCGACGCGCCGGTCTACCCGCTGGTGGTGTCGGAAACCGATCCGGCGACCGGCGCGCCGATCGGCTGGGGGGCGATGTCCGGGCTCTATGGCGATCCGGACGATCCGGCGACCGTCTACGCGGTGAACGACAGCTTCTATGCCGCCTCGCGGATCTACACTCTGGATGTCAGCGCGTCCCCGGCGCGCATCGTCGACTATGTCGACCTGACGCTGGACGGCGCGCTGATGGGCTACGACCTGGAAGGCGTGGCCGGCCGGGCGGACGGCGGGTTCTGGGCGGTGTCGGAAGGCCGGCTCGACCGCGAACGGCACAACCTGCTGCTGCAGGTCGCCGCCGACGGCACGGTCGAGGCGGAGATCATGCTGCCGACCGAGGTGGAGGAAGTGTCCGTCCGCTTCGGCTTCGAGGGCGTGGCGGAATGGGACGGCCGCGCGATCGTCGCGGTCCAGCGGTCCTGGGGCGACGACCCGGAGAACCACGTCAAGCTGGCCGTCTACGATCCGGCCGACGAGGCGTGGTCCTTCATCCGCTATCCGATCCAGCCCCCCAGCTCGCCGCGCGGCGGCTGGGTCGGTCTGTCGGAGATCACGGCGATCGGCGGCGACGACTTCCTGATCATCGAGCGCGACAACCAGCAGGGCGTCTACAGCACCCACAAGGTGGTCACCCATATCTCGCTGGCGGGTGTCGAGCCGGCCGGTTTCGGCGAGGACATGCCGGTGGTGGAGCCGCGCGTGGTCGCCGATCTGCTGGCGCCGATGCGGGCCAGCGCCGGCTGGATCTCCGACAAGCCGGAAGGTCTGGCGCTGACCGCCGACGGTCGGGTGCTGGTGATCACCGACAATGACGGCGTCGACGACGCCCATGGCGAGACACTGCTGCTCGACCTGGGCGCGCTCGGCGCCCTCACCCAGTAGGGCCGCGGGCTCTCAGGGCGGTGAGAAGTCCCTCCCCCATCAAGGGGAAGGGCTTCTACGGGGCGGCGGGCAGGGCGGCGCGTGCCAAGGCGTCGGTGAAGCGGCGGCGGTGGTCCGGGTGGGTCGCGGCGGCGTCGATGAAGTCGTCGAGGGTCAGGTCGGGTGCGGCGTGGCGGCGGGCCCGTTCCAGCGCCGCCGCCTGGTCGAGCGCCGGCCAGATCCGGCCCGCCGCGGGCACGGCGGCCAGCGCGATCGGCTGCCCGTCGGGCGCGAAGGCGCCGCGCCGGCCGAGATAGGCGTGGACCGCGTCGAGCGGCCGGCCGGCGCCGTCGCGCACCCGGCCCGCCGGCAGGGCGGCGAAGGCATAGTTCGCCGCGCCCTCCGTCTCATGCATCCGGGCGAGCTGGGCGTCGTCCAGCCACAGCACCAGGGTGGCGACGGTGACCCCCGCGGCCTGGGCCAGCAGCGCCGGCAGGGACCCGTAGCGGGTCAGATGGGCGGAATAGACGATGTCGCCATCCACCACCGTGACCGCCTCTGCCGGGATCACCGTCCCGGAAGGCCAGCCGACATACTTGCGCGCGAGCTGCTGGGGCGACCGGTTGGAGCCGACGGCCAGGACCGCCGTCCGTCCGGCCCGAGGCCGCGGATCGAAAGCCGCGACCCGGCCATCGGCCCAGGTGTAGGACCCGTCCGGCGCCGGATAGGGGTAGCCGCGCGCCAGCGCCAGCCGGGCCGCCCGGTCGGCGGGCGCGAACGGATCGGGGGCCGTGCCGCTCAGAACGCCGCGTCCAAGAGGGCCTGGCATTGCGCCGGCATCGGCGGCGGCTGGTAGGCCGGCCAGGGCGGGTCGACGCGGTTGGGATCGGGGAACCATGAGTCCAGCTCCGCCCCGCAGCCGTCGCCCGGCGGCTGCGGGTCCTGCGGCACGCAGTCCGGGCTGTCGGCCGGGCAGTGCAGGCGGACATGGAAATGGCTGTCATGGCCCGTCCACGGCCGGATCCGGTTCAGCCAGCCGCGGTCCGCACCCGCACCATCGCACAGCGCCCGCTTGATGGCCGGATGGACGAAGATGCGCGCCACCCGCGGGTCGCTGGCGGCCAGGCGCAGAAGCTCGGCGTGCTGGGGCGTCCAGTTGGCGTTGACCACCCAGTTCGCCCGGTCGACGACCAGCGTCGACGAAACGCCGTCGCGGCCCCCGATCGGCAGGCGCGGCACGCCGAGCCGCAGCCAGATATCGGCATCCAGGCCGCTTTGGTGGCTGCGGTGGCTCGATCCGCGCATCGGGCCGCCCGCCGCCTGGCCGAGATCGGAGACCATGATCAGGCCAAGACCCGACGCCTCCGCCCGGGCGCCCAGCGACTCGATGTAGTCGACCAGCACCGGATGGCCGAAATAGCGGTGCCGGTTCAGCTTCACCGCCTGATAGCCGGCGCCGTCCCAGGGCAGCGCCTCGCCGCCGACCAGGCAGCCGGCATTGGTTTGGCCGATCGACTGCGGCGGTCCGGCGATCGGTTCGCGGATCTGCCCGAAATGCTGGGCGGCGGCCGGTCCGGCGCCGATCGCGGCGAGCAGCAGGACGGCGCAAACCAACCAGGGGCGGGGGCGGAGCGGGGGCATGCGATGTCTCCGGCGCGGGTGTGGCGGCGAGGGCGCGCGGGGCTATGGTGTCGCCGGCCGGCCGGGGCGCCAAGCGCGCGCTGCGGGGCACCCCGGCGGATCGCACAACGGCCAAGGCGGGCCTTGGCTGTTGACGTCGCCGGAGGGGTCGGCTACACGACCGGCTTTCGAGCATGGCGATCCCGCGCGACCATTCCGATTCGGCATGGCGTGGCACCCGCGGTCGCGCCGCGGCAACCCGCCGGCCGGGGATGCGCCGGATCGAGGAAGGACGAGACACCCATGTCACGGCGCTGCGCCCTGACCGGCAAGACGGTGATGACCGGCAATAAGGTCAGCCACTCCAACATCAAGACCAGGCGGCGCTATCTGCCCAATCTTCAGGTGGCCTCGCTGATGTCGGACGCGCTGGGCCGCACGGTGCGCCTGCGCGTGTCGACCCAGGCGATCCGCACCGTGGACAAGCGCGGCGGCCTCGACGGCTTCTTGCTGAAGGCGCGCAATGCGGAGCTGACGCCGGAGCTGCGGGCGCTGAAGAAGGAGGTCGCGCGGGCGATCGCCGCGCGCAACGAAGCCGCCGCCGGCTGACCGGTGGGTGGCCGAGAGGTCACCCCTTTCTTCCCGATCCCCGGTTCTTGAGGTCCGGTCGACGGGTCGCCTGGCGGCCAGGCGTCGCCGGTGGGCCGTGAGCGGTGGGACACCATGATCGATCTCTCGCCAGGTGCCCTGGTTTCGGCGCTGAACGCCGGCCCGCCGGAGATGGTGTGGCTGCTGCTGCTGGCCGTCTGCTTCGGGTCGGTGGTCTGCCTGCATCGCCTGTTCGGCGCGGCGGGGCTGTATGTCTGGATCGCGGTTGCCATCATCGGGGCGAATGTCCAGGTGATGAAGCCGGTGGCGTTCTCGGTGTTCCCAGATCCGGTGGCGCTGGGAACGGTGCTGTTCGCATCGCTGTTCCTGGCGACCGACCTGTTGGCGGAGATGGAGGGTCCGGCGGCGGCGCGACGCGGCGTGCTGCTGGGCTTCGCCGCCTACCTCCTGTGGACCGTCCTGATGGTGCTGACGCTGGGCTTCAGCCCGCTGGACGAAGCGGCGGCCGGCGAGGGGTTGGCCTGGGCGCTGGACGTCCACCCGGCGATGGCGACGCTGTTCATGCCGGCGCCGGCCTTTCTGGTGGCCGGCATGGCGGCCTATATGGTCAGCCAGTTCCACGATATCTGGCTCTATGACGCGATCCGCCGGTTGACCGGCGGGCGCCGGCTGTGGCTGCGCAACACGCTGTCGACGGCCGTCTCCGCGCTGATCGACACCATCGTCTTCTCGGTGCTGGCTTGGGTGGTGTTCGCGCCGGAGCCGCTGGACTGGCAGACGCTGGTGGTGACCTACATCCTGGGCACTTATGTCCTCAGGCTGGCGGTCGCCGTGCTCGACACCCCGTTCATCTATCTGGCGCGCCATTGGGGCCGTCCGCCGGTGCCGGCCGCGGCATGAGCGGCGACGGCGCCGGCCGGGACCCGGCCGGCTTCGCGTTCGCGGTGACCGGGCGGGACGCGGCGAGCCGGGCGCGCACCGGCCGGTTGACGACGCCGCATGGCACTATCGATACGCCCGCCTTCATCTTCTGCGGCACCAAGGCGACGGTGAAGGGCCTGACCATGGGACAGGTCCGCGCCGCCGGCGCCGACATCGTCTTGGCCAACACCTATCACCTGATGATCCAGCCGGGCGCGGAGGTCGTCGCGGCGCTGGGCGGTCTGCACCGGATGACCGGCTGGGACGGGCCGATGCTGACCGACAGCGGCGGCTTTCAGATCTTCTCCATGGGCCATGGCTCGGTCGCCGACGAGATCAAGGGCCGGCGCAACCAAGCCCGGGCGGAGACCCTGGTGCGCATCGACGAGGAAGGCGCGCGCTTCCGGTCGTACAAGGACGGGCGGGAACTGTTCCTGACCCCGGAAGGCGCCATGCAGATCCAGCGGGCGCTGGGGGCGGACCTCGTCGTGCAGCTCGACGAATGCACCCCGTTCCATGCCGAGCGCGACTATACCGCCCGGTCGATGGAGATGAGCGCGCGTTGGGGCGACCGCTCGCTGGCCGAGTTCGCCCGCACCGATGACGGGCGCCAGGCGGTCTATGGCGTCGTTCAGGGCGGCACCTGGCCCGACCTGCGCCGCGTCAGCACCGAGTACACCGCCGACCGGCCGTTCTTCGGCACGGCGGTTGGCGGTACGCTGGGCGGCGACAAGGAAGAGATGCGCGCCGTGGTGGCGATGTGCGCCGACCATTGGCACCCTGCGCGCCCGGTGCATCTGCTGGGCATCGGCGGCATCGCCGACATCCTGGCCGGCGTGGCGCTCGGCATCGACAGCTTCGACTGCGTGTCGCCGACGCGGGTGGCGCGCCACGGCTGGGCGTTGAAGAAGGGGGTGCCCGGCGAGCGCATCAACCTGCGCAACGCGCGTTTCCGCACCGATGACCGGCCGATCGACGAGACCTGCGACTGCGCCACCTGCCGGACCGTCAGCACCGGCTATCTGCACCACCTGTTCAAGGCGGGCGAGCTGACCGGGGCGAGCCTGGTCAGCCAGCACAACATCGCGACCATGACCCGGCTGATGCGCGAGATCCGCGCCGCCATCCCTGGCGGCGGGCTGGACGCGCTCCGCCACGACTGGCTTGGGGAATGAAGCGCTGGGGAGCGGGCCGGTCCCGCGGCGAGAAAAAGGGGCCTTAGCGCCGTTTCAGCGCCTCTAGTAGGTCGACAACCTTGCGCGACTGGTCGGCCATGCGCCGGTAGGCCTCGATCGCCCCTTGCCGGTCGCCCTTGTGGAACAGCCGTGCCACCTCCTTGCCGTGCGCGTGGACTTGGGCGTGCGGCTCTTCGAGCTGCGGGAAGGCGCGGTGACGGCGGATCTCTTCCGGCGCTTTGTCGTACCAGCGGCCAAGCCGGCACTGATGGTGGTCGGCCAGCTCGGACTCGCTCAAGCTTTCCTCGCCGGCCAACATGCGGGCCAGCCGCTCCTTCCAGCGGATATGGTCCCACTTGGCGATCTCCAGGACCGCGTTGGGCAGGTCCTGGCTGAGCAGCAGGTCTGCCTGCTGGTTCAAGATGACCTCCGAACGGCCGACCGCGTCGACGGCGATGCGGGCGTTGTCCGACCCGGCCTTCGCCTTGTCGAGAATGACGGCGATGGACCGCGCGACCTCTTCCGTGGCGGCCGTCTGTTCGGTGACGGCGGCGGCGGTATCGCCGAGGCGGCTGGTCACCGCGGTGACGCCCTCGGCCACCTGGCGGATCGCATCGCCGACGCCGGTCATGCCGTCGCGCCCGCGCGAGACGGCGTCCCCGGTCTGCTCGATGGCGCCATGCATCGCCTGGACGGCGTCGCCCGCGCGGGAAAGCTGGGTGCGGATCGCCTCGGTGGCCTCGGCGGACTGCTTGGCCAGCGTCTTGACCTCGCTGGCAACCACGGCGAAGCCCTTACCGGCTTCGCCGGCGCGCGCCGCCTCGATCGTCGCGTTCAGCGCCAACAGGTTGGTCTGCTGCGCGATCGCGCCGATCACCTCCAGGACCTGGGTGATGTCGTCGAAGGTGCTGGAGACCCGGCCGACCGCCTCGGTCGTCGCCTCCATTGCCCGAGCGATGTCGTCCATCGTGGCGACCGCGCCGTCCACTGTCGCCAGGCCGTCTCGGGCGACCGCCTGCGCGGTGTCGCCGTCGGCAGCGGCGTCGGCGGCGGCGGCGCTGATCTCGTTGATCGAGGCCGTCAGCTCGTCGACGGCGGCCGCGATGGTCTGGGTGGTATGGGCGACATCGTCGCTGTCGCCGGCGACGAAGCAGGTCGCCGCCATGGTCTCGCTGGCCTGCATGCCGAGCTGGACGATGCGCGCCAGGTCGTCGCTCGCGGTGCGGCGGATCTGCTCGCCCAGCGCGATCAGGCTGCGGGCGACGGGGTGATCCCCATCCTCGATCTGCAGCGGTCGGCCTTGGCACAGCGCGTCGAGATGGGCGACCAACTGGGCGTGATCGGTCCAGGGATCCGGCGTTGGGTCGGAGGACTCGGCGACGGCGGATGCGGAGCGATGGAACAGCATCGGCATTTGTTCCTGGTCTGAAGGTGTTCAGGTCCCGTATATGGCAGGCCGTATCGGCTTTCCGTACCAGAGAGAGAGCGGCCGTATGGCTGATCCCGGATCTTGAAGAATTCGATGGTGCCGACAATTGGTTAACCAAATCTTACGGCACTCTGAAATTGACAAAAGTAGAGAAAACACGGTCATTTCTAATGAATAACGTAGTTCCGAGGTGATAAAATAGATAAAAGAGATTCTCCCGGTAGTTCAGCATACCTTTGGGTGATCGGGTGTGCGAAGCATCGTCGGAAGCGGCGGCCGGCGCGCGCCGGTCGCTCGGGTCACCGCCGCTTCAGCGCCTCCAGCGCCTCCACCACTTTGCGCGACTGGTCGGCCATGCGCCGATAGGCCTCGATGGTGCTTTGCCGGTCGCCGCTGTGGAACCGCCGCGTCAACGCCCGGCTGTGCGGATGGACCTGGCGGTGCGGTTCGTCGAGCCGCGCGGAGGCGGGGAGGCGGCGGGCATCCTCCTCAGCGGTGCCGGACAAGTGGCCGAGCCGGGACGAGTGGCGCTCGACCCGTGTCGCCTCGCCCATCGTCTCCTCGCGGGCCAGCCGCTCCTTCCAGTGAAGATGGTCCCGCTGGGCGATCTCCAGGACCGCGTCGGAGAGATCTTGTCCGAGTACCTTGTTTTCCCGCTGGGTTCCGATGTCGGTCGAGCGCGTGGCTTGGTCCGGGAGCGCCGTCCGCTCGGTGGCGGCGGCGGTGGGGGCGCCGCCGAGACGGGGGGTGGCGGCGGCGATGCCCGCGGCGATTTGGCGGATGGCTTCGCCGACGCCTGTCATGCCGGCGCGTCCCTGGGAGAGGGCATGCCCGGTCTGCTCGATCGCGGCATGCATCGCCTGGACGGCGTCGCCGGCCCGGGTGAGCTGGGAGCGGATCGCCTCGGTGGCGATGGCGGACTGCTCGGCGATCGTCCGAACCTCGCCGGCCAGTTCGGCGAAGCCCGTGCCGGCCGCGCCGGCCCGGCTGGCCTCCACGGTCGCGTCCAGCGCCAGCAGGTTGGTTTGCTCGGCGATGGTGCCGATCGCTTCCAGCACCTGGGTGATGTCGTTGAAGGTGCCGGACACGCGGCCGACCGCATCGGTCGTCGTCGCCATCGCCGCGGCAATGTGGTCCATCGTGGCGACCGCGCCGCCGACCCGCGCCAGGCCGTCGCGGGCGACCGCCTCAGCGGCTGCGCCGAGGGCGTCAGGGGCCGCTAGGGCCTGGGTCGTCTGGGCGATCTCTTCGCCGTCGGCGAAGTAGAGGGCGGCCATGGTCTCGCTGGGCTGCCGGCTGAGCAGGACGATGCGTCCCAGGCCGTCATGGGCGGTGCGATCGATCTGCTCGCCCAGGTCGAGCAGGGTGCGGGCGACGGTGCGGTCGCCCTCTTCCACCGCCAGCGGCTGGCGCAGGCAGAGCGCTTCGAGATGGGCGACCATGGTGCCGTGATCGATCCCCGGTTCGGGCGCCGGGCTGGCGGTATCGGCAATGGCGGATGCGGGGCGGTGGTACAGCATCGGCAATTGCTCCTGATCTGAAAGGTGTTCGGATTGCGAAAGTGTCGGGTTGCAGGGCGTTCGTTGTCGGCGAGAGAGTGCCTGTTTGGTTGATCTCGGATCTCGAAGCGATTGAGTGTGCCGACGACTCATTAACCAAATCTTACGGCGACTCTAAATTGGCGCGATTCGGAAATGGATCGATTTCCATGGTCCTGTGATGTTGGTCTCTAATAAAGAGATTGGGTGCAGGTGGGGCTCTCAAATAATTAGCGGATCTCTCGGTAATTCAGTGTGCAACTCATCTTAGGAGAGCGTTAACGGCTGGTAACACATTATCGCTCTACTGCCGCGGCGCCGGCTGCCGCGCGGGCAGACGTTGGTCGTGAGGAGATACGCATGTCGATGTTCACGCGCCTTCGCATAGGTGCCCGGATCGGCCTCGGCTTCGGTGCGGTGCTGGCGCTGCTGATCGTCGCAAGCGCCGTCTCCTACGTCTCGCTGCACGGCGCCCGGGACAACTTCACCACCTATCGGGAGTTAGCCCGCTCGGCGAACGCCGTGGCGCGGGTGCAGGCGAACATGCTGATGACCCGGATGAACGCCAAGGACTTCATCATCCGCGGCACGCCGGAGGAGGCCGAAGAGGTCCGCCATTACGAGGAGCGCACGCAGCACCTGATCGCCGAGGCCTTGGCCGTGATCAGCGATCCGCATGGGCAGGAGCTGTTGCGTCAGATCGACGACGACATCGTCGACTACACGGGTCGGTTCGAGGAAGTCGTTCATCTGCAAGAACAAAGGAACGAACTGGTCTTCGATCGCCTGAACGTCCTCGGCCCGCAGGTCGAAGAGAAGCTCACCGAGCTGATGGAGCGTTCATTCAACGCAGATGACGGGCTCGCTGCCCGGTATGCCAGCCGCGTACTGCGCCACCTGCTGCTGGGGCGCATTCATGTCATGTACTTCCTGCAGTACAACGACGAGGCGTCGTACGATCGGGTGAACGCCGAATTCGCCGAACTCGACAGCGCGGCGGCCAGCTTGGTCTCCGCCCTTCAGAATGTGCAGCGCCGGCAACTGGCAACGGAGATCGTCGACCTGGTCGGTCAATATGAGACCACCTTCGAAGAGATCCGCTCCCTGATCGTTGCCCGCAACACATTGATTACCGAGGAACTCGACCGTATCGGCCCGCACGTGGCCGCCATCGTGGAAGAGTTCAAGCTGGACGTGAAGGCGCGCCAGGACGAACTCGGCCCGCGGGCCGTCGCCGCGCTGGACGAGGCGGTGACGACCGCGCTCGCCGTCTCCGGCGTCGCGCTGCTGGTCGGTATCGCCGGCGCGCTTGCGATCAGCCGGGGGATCTCGCGGCCCGTGATGCGGATGACGCGCGCCATGGGCGAGCTGGCCAAGGGCAACACGTCCATCGAGGTGCCCGCCCGCGGCCGGCGCGACGAGGTCGGCGAGATGGCGGGCGCCGTCCAGGTGTTCAAGGAGAACGCGCTGGCGGTGGAGCGCATGCACGAGGAGCAGCAGGCCGCCGTGGACCGGGCGAACCGCGACAAGGCCGCGGCGATGCACCGGTTGGCCGACGACTTCGAGGCGCGTATCGGCCATGTCGTCCAGGCCGTCTCCGCCTCGGCGACGGAGCTGCAGGCGACCGCCCAGTCCATGTCCGCGGTGGCGGAGCACACCTCCGATCAGGCGACGACGGTGGCGGCGGCATCGGAGCAGGCCACCACCAATGTCGAGTCGGTCGCATCGGCCGCCACGCAGCTCGGCGCCTCTATCGGCGAGATCCGCGACCAGGTCCAGCGCCAGTCCGACATGGCGGCCAAGGCGGCGGAGGCGGCATCCTCCGCCAACCAGCAGATCGAGAACCTCGCCGATCGCGCCGACAGCATCGGGGAGGTGGTGGGCCTGATCACCTCCATCGCCGAGCAGACCAATCTGCTCGCGCTGAACGCCACCATCGAGGCGGCGCGGGCCGGCGATGCCGGCAAGGGCTTCGCGGTGGTCGCCTCGGAGGTGAAGAGCCTCGCCAACCAGACCGCCCGTGCCACCGAAGAGATCGCCGCCCAGATCGGCTCGGTGCAGGCGCAGACCGGATCGTCCGTCGACAGCATCCGGCTGATAAACGAGACCATCGTCGCGATGAAGGAGATCGCCGCGACCGTGGCCTCGGCCATCGAGGCGCAGAATGCCGCCACCCAGGAGATCGGCCGCAACGCGCAGGAGGCATCCGGCGGGACGAACCGCGTCACCGGTGCGATCGGCGGCGTGACCCAAGCGGCCGGCGAGACCGGCCAAGGTGCGGCGGAGGTCCTCGGCGCGGCAAGCCAGCTCTCCCAACAGGCGGAGGGGCTGTCGAAGGCCGTCGGCGGTTTCATCGAGCAGGTGCGCACCGGCTGATCGAGCCCGCGGGTCGTCGACCCGCGGGACGTCGACCCGCCGGGTCGACGTCCGTCCTACGCCGACTGCCAGCGTCGTCGCGGCGACCGCGGCACTGGTCGCCCGCACGGGGCGGCCGCCGCATCGGTGCCTTCCGGCAACATTCCCCCAAGCTATTCACCGGCGTCGGACGATGCAGGTCGGATCGTCGCCAACCCTGCGCCGAGCCGGCTCGCCGGCGCGGTCGGGCTTCATCGACACCCATCGGACCCGGTGACTTCAAGAGTCAACATGTTCATTCAAAATATTTGTTTTGAATGCAGTTTCCAAGAAAACGTATACATTCCATAGGTTTTAATATTATAGAATTAGGCTCGAATCAAAAGTGAGAAATTATTGTCAGCATAGAGTCAAAGAGTTAAATTGCAATACAATTTGGTATCGAAATTTTGTAATTTACGCAGTAAATGGCAATTGGATTGATTTAGAATGTGAAAATTTTAGTTGGATCTTAAGAATCTCCGACTGATGATTTGCTCAGCGAGATGCTGCCGACTCGGCGTCATCTCAATCATATCGTGAGGATAAGATGATGCTGGCGCTCTCTCGACTCCGGATTGGGGCAAGAATTTGGGTTGGATTCGGTGCTGTTTTGGCATTGCTGGTCATAGCAAGCAGCGTCTCCTATTTCTCGTTGACGGGCGCACGCGAGAATTTCACGACCTATCGCGAGTTGGCGCGGTCGGCGAACGCGGTCGGTCGCGTGCAAGCGAACATGCTGATGACACGGATGAGCGTGAAGGACTTCATCATTCGTGGCACGCCCGAGAAAGCCGAAGAGGTACGGCACTATGCCGATCTTACGCGGGCGTTGATCGGTGAGGCGCTGACGATCGTCAGCGACCGCGATCAGCGGGCTCTTCTGGAGGAGGTCGACGGCAACGTCGGCGACTACGAGGCGATCTTCACCCAGGTCAGGACGCTTCAGGACCGGCGCACGGAGATCGTCCACGGGCAGCTGAACCAACTCGGCCCACAGATCGAACGGTCGCTGACCGAGATCATGGAGAGCGCCTTTCGCGACGACGATGCCCAGGCGGCTGTCTACGCCGGTCGGGTCTTGCGCCATCTGCTGCTGGGGCGGCTCTACGTCATGCGCTTCCTGGTCGACAATGATGAGGCGTCCCACGAGCGGGTGCTGAGCGAGTTCGACGGTCTGGAGGCGGCGGCCGCCACCCTGCTGGGGAGCCTTCAGGACCTCGGCCGGCAACGCCTTGCCAGCGACGTGCAGGACATGGTCGCGGACTACCGCGCCTCCTTCGACGAGGTCCATCGGACCATCTTGGAGCGGAACGCCCTGATCACCGACGGGCTCGATCGCCTCGGTCCGGCGGTGGCGACCGTCGTGGAGGATTTCAAGCTGGCGGTGAAGGGCGAGCAGGACGAGCTGGGTCCGCGCGCCGTCGCGGCGATGCGGGATGCGGTGATGACGGCGCTCGGCGTCTCCGGCTTCGCGCTGCTGGTCGGGGCGGTCGCCGCCTTCGTCATCGGCCGCGGCATCTCCCGCCCGGTGATCCGGATGACCCAGGCCATGGCCGAGCTGGCCAAGGGCAATACCGGCGTCGAGGTGCCGGCCCGCGAGCGCCGGGACGAGGTCGGCGAAATGGCCGCTGCCGTCCAGGTGTTCAAGGAGAACGCGCTGGCCGTGGAGCGGCTGCGCAAAGAGCAGGAGATCGCCGAGAAGAAGGCCGAAGCGGAGAAGGCAGCCGCCATGCGCCGGCTGGCCGACGACTTCGAGGCCCGCATCGGCCATGTCGTCCAGGCGGTGACCAGCTCGGCGACGGAGATGCAGTCGACCGCGCAGTCGATGTCGGCGATTGCCGAGGAGACGTCGAACCAGGCGACGACCGTGGCCGCAGCGTCGGGCCAGGCGACGGCGAATGTCGAGACCGTGGCGTCGGCCGCCACGGAACTCGGGGCGTCGATCGGCGAGATCAGCGAGCAGGTGCAGCGTCAGGCCGGCATGGCGGCCAAGGCCGCGGATGCCGCGCAGTCCGCCACCGATCAGATGCAGAGCCTGGCGGAGCGCGCCGACAGCATCGGTCAGGTCATCGGTTTGATCACATCGATCGCCGAGCAGACCAATCTTCTGGCGCTCAACGCGACCATCGAGGCGGCGCGTGCCGGCGATGCGGGCAAGGGCTTCGCCGTCGTCGCCTCGGAGGTGAAGAACCTGGCCAGCCAGACCGCGCGGGCGACGGAGGAGATCGCCGAACAGATCGGATCGGTGCAGGCGCAGACCGGCGCCTCCGTCGACAGCATTCGCCTGATCAACGAGACGATCGCTGCGATGAAGGAGATCGCCGCCACCGTCGCCGCCGCGATCGAAGAGCAGAACGCGGCCACCCATGAAATCGGGCGCAACGCGCAGGAAGCCTCCGGCGGCACGCACCAGGTCTCCGACGCCATTACCGGCGTCACCCAGGCGGCCGCCGAGACCGGTCAGGGGGCCGGCGACGTGCTCGACGCCGCGCGGCAGTTGTCGGAGCAGGCGGAGGGCTTGTCGACGGCCGTGGGCGGGTTCATCGAACAGGTCCGTGCCGGCTGATCAAGCCGGCTGATCGACGGGCGCGCGCCGGCTACCGTCGCAGCGTCGTCGCGGCGATCACGGCCCCGGTCGCCATCACGGTGGCGGACACCGCCATCACCACCGTAAAGGCCGTCGCCGCCGCGTCGCGAACCGCGGCGGCGGTAGCCGCATCGGCACCGTCGGGCAGGGCGGCCCCCAGCTTCTGGACGGCGTCGCCCAGCTCCGCGGCCAGCGGTTGGGGCAAGGCCGCCTGGAAGGTCCAGGTGGCCAGCGCGCCCAGCATCGCCACTGCCAGCAGCACGGCCAGACGCGCGGCGGCATTGTTGATGCCCGACGCGATGCCGATCTCCGTCGACGGCACGCAGGCCATCACCGTCGTGGTCAGCGGTGCCACCACCAGCATCATGCCGATGCCCAGCACCAGCACGCCGGGGAACAGGGACCGCCAATAGCCGCCGTCGATCTCCGCGACCGCCAGCATCGCCACCCCGGCGGCGGCGATCAGCGGGCCGGCGGTCAGCAGCCGGCGCGCGCCCCAGCGCGGCGCCAGGCCCCCGGCGAAGCGCGAGCCCAGGCCGATCGCCAGGATGAACGGCAGCATGGCCGAGCCGGCCTCCAGCGCGCTGTACCCCGCATCGGTGATGAGATGCAGCGGCAGGAAGAAGAAGACGGCGCCGAGGCCGAAATAGACGGCGAGCGTCAAGGCGTTGGCCCCGGCGAAGGCGCGGTCGGCGAACAGCATCATCGGCAACATGGGATTGGCGATCCGCGTCTCGAACGCCACGAAGGCGACGGCGAGCGCGAGGCCGCCGATGCCTGCGCCGATGACCATCGGATGGCCGAAGCCGAGCCGGCCGCCTTCCACCAGCGCCAGCACGAGCGCAAACAGCGCCAGGCTGATCAGCACCGCGCCGGTCCAGTCCAGCCGGGCATGCCGGCGTCCGGCCGCACCGTCCCCGTTGCCGGCCAGCCGGGGGACGGCGGCGAAGGTGGCGACCAAGGTCGCCGCCGCCAGCGGCAGGTTGATGTAGAAGATCCAGCGCCAGCTTGCGTGCTCGATCAGCCAGCCGCCGGCCAGCGGCGCCAGCGCCACCGACAGGGCCGACGCCGCCGACCAGGTGCCGATGGCGCGGCCGCGCGCCTCACCGGCGAAGCAATCGGTCAGGATCGCCAGCGACCCGGGCACCAGCAGCGCGGAGCCCACGCCCTTGACGGCGCGGGCGGCCAACAGCATCTCCAACGAGGTGGCGGCGCCGCAGGCGGCCGACGCGGCGGCGAACAGGACGACGCCGGCTGCGAACACCGCGCGTCGCCCATAGACGTCGCCGAGCCGCCCAGCGACCAGCAACAGGGCCACCAACGGCAACAGATAGCCGTCGATGATCCATTGCAGGCCGGCGACGTCGGCGTCGAACTGGTCGCGCAACGCCGGCAGGGCGACGTTGACGATGGTGCCGTCGACGAACGCCATGGTCGAGCCGAGGATGGTCGCCGTCAGCACCAGGGCGGCGGCCCTGGGCGTCAGCGCGGCGGTAATCGGCGGCGCATCCGGGACGCGTGCGGGGCGGGGCGTGTCGGCCATGCCCGCTTATAGCGCACAGCCGTCGGCTTGACCCGTATCTTGCAGTGCAACATGATCGCCGGCGGTCGGCACCGCCGTCCGCTACCGGAGGTCGAGGGAATCCGTCATGCCGCTGTCACCGCCCACCGGGCGCACGATGATTCACAATCGGGCGATCGAATGCACCGGCTACCGGCGCGAGGATGGCCTGTGGGACATCGAAGGCACGCTGACGGACGTCAAGAGCTATGCCTTCCTCAACGCCCATCGCGGCACCGTGGTGCCGGGCGACCCGCTGCACGGCATGGCGCTGCGCCTGACCGTCGACGACAAGCTGGTGATCCGCGATGCGGAGGCCGCGTCGGACAAGGTGCCCTACGAGATGTGCCCGGCCATCACGCCGGCCTTCAAGAAGCTGGTCGGGCTGACCATCGGCCCCGGCTTCCGCGGGCAGGTGAAGACCCGGCTGGGCGGCATCCAGGGCTGCACCCATCTGGTGGAGCTGCTGTGGCCGCTGGCCACCACGGCCTTCCAGACCGTCTACCCCGTCCTGGCACGCGAGACCGGTGAGCTGCCGACCGGCGACGGCCGGGCCGCGCGGGCCCGGCCGAAGGTCCTCAACACCTGTCACGTCTATGCCAGCGACAGCGAGGTGGTGCGCCGGTTCTGGCCCGACTACTACACCGGCGACCGGCCCGGGGCGGTGTCCCGAGACGCCGCCGACGACCGGCCCGGGGCGGGAGAGCCCCGGGACCAGCCGCTGGTGGCCGGACCAGCCTAGACCCGAGCCGGTTACTCCCAGCCGGCGCGGTCGGCGATCTGCACGGCAGTCGGGTTGTTCGCGCCGATCTCGCCGATCACATCAAGGCCCAGGCTGTCCTCGACGAAGTCGCCGAAGCCGGCGATCGGACCGGAGACCGCCACCGACTCCACGACCGGGTACTCGTTGTTGCCTTCCGCGAACAGCGTCTGCGCGCTGTCGGAGGCGAGATACTCCAGGAACGCCACCGCACCCTCGGCGTTCGGCGCGTTGGCCAGCACGCCCGCGCCGGAGATGTTCACATGCGTGCCCCGATCGTCCTGGTTGGGGAAGACGATGCCGATCTGCTCGCCGATCGCCACGCGCTCCGGATCGTCCGACGCCAGGAGACGGCCGACATAGTAGGTGTTGACGATCGCGACCGGGCATTCGCCGGCGGCGACGGCCTCGATCTGGGCGGTGTCGTTGCCCTCCGGCGGACGGGCGAGGTTGGCGACCAGACCGGCCGTCCACTCTTCGGCCGCCTCTTCGCCATGCGCGGAGATGATCGAGCCCAGCAGCGACTGGCTGTAGATGTTGCTGGACGAGCGGGTGCACACCAGGCCCTCATAGGCCGGATCGGCGAGATCCTCGTAGGTGTCCAGACCCTCCGGCGTGCCGTCGGCGACGTTGTAGACGATGACGCGGGCGCGCTTGGACAGGCCGAACCAGTGGCCGTCGGGATGGCGCAGGTACTCCGGCACCCGCTCTTCCAGGACATCGCTGTCGACCGGCTGGAACAGGCCGGCATTGTCGGCCCGCCAGAGGCGCCCGGCGTCGACGGTGATCAGCACGTCGGCGGGGCTGTTGGCGCCCTCGGCGACCAGCCGCTCGATCAACTCGTCGCCGCTGCCTTCGATCAGATTGATGGCGATGCCCGTCTGCTCGGTGAAGGTGTCGTAGAGCGCCTGGTCGGTGTCGTAGTGGCGCGAGGAATAGACATTGATCTCCTGCGCCCCGGCGGCGAAGGCGGTGAAGGACAGGGCGGCGGCGGCGATGCCCGCACCGGAGAGGCGGGCAGCAGATCGGGTTGCGGTCATCGGACAAGCTCACTTGTGTGGCGGGGGGACGGCGCGCAGGGCCGCGAGAGTTGTGCAAGTGCGAGTCATTCGCAGGTGCAGGCGCCGGGCATCCTACCAGCGAATTCTGAGAATGCAACCCAATCGCAAGAACTCGAACCGGCTGCGAAACGGCCTCCCGATCGGGTGTGAGGACGGCTTGCCAGCAGGGCAGCCATCGCCTATTGCCAGCCGGAATCCCTCCTCCGCTGACCGGCGGTTCCCATGATCGACTTCTTCAGCGACACCAAGACGCGCCCCACCGCGGCCATGCGCGCGGCCATCGCCGCCGCGGAGGTCGGCGACGAGCAGAAGTTCGAAGACCCGACGACCAACCGGCTGGTCGAGCGGGTGGCCGACCTGTTGGGCAAGGATGCTGCGGTGTTCCTGCCGTCGGGCACGATGTGCAACGAGATCGCGGTCAATGTGCTGTGCCGGCCGGGCGACGCGGTGATCTGCGAAGAGAGCTGCCATCTGGTGAACTTCGAGGCCGGCGCCCCGGCGGCGTTGAGCGGCGTGGTGATGAAGGCCGTGGCCGGCACGCGGGGCCGGTTCACCGCCGATCAGATGCGCCAGGCGGTCTGGCCGGCCTCGCGCTACGCGCCGAAGACGCGGCTGGTGGCGGTGGAGCAGACGGCCAACCTCGCCGGCGGCGCGGTCTGGCCGGTCGACCAGCTCGACGCCGTCGCCGCCGCGGCGCAGCAGGCGGGGCTGGCGACCCATATGGACGGCGCCCGGCTGTTCAATGCCGCCGTCGCCACGGGCCTGCCGGTCGGGCGCCTGGCCGCCGGGTTCGACAGCGTCTGGGTCGACTTCTCCAAGGGGCTCGGCTGCCCGGTCGGGGCGGTGCTGGCCGGCGGCCGCGGGTTCATCGAGGAAGCCTGGGCGCGCAAGCAGGGTTGGGGCGGCGCGCTGCGCCAATCCGGGATTCTCGCCGCCGCGTGTCTGTACGCCCTCGACCACCACATCGACCGGCTGGCGGAGGATCACGCGCTGGCGGCGGAGATCGCCGACCGATTGGCGGCGATCGACGGCATCGCCCAGGTCGTGCCGCCCGACACCAATATCGTCTTCTTCGACGTAGCGGCCGACGGCTTGCCCGCGCCGGAGATCGCCCGCCGGCTGCAGGACGAGCACGGCATTCAGATCGGCGCGTTCAGCGAGCGGCGCATCCGGGTCGTCACCCATCTCGACGTCACGGTCGAGGACGGGCGCCGGCTGACCGACGCGCTGGGGCAAGTGCTCAAGCGCGGCTGAGCCCGATTCCGGCCGCGCCGGGTCGGTTAGGCCCGGCGCGGATCGTCGCGATTCCACACCAACCCTATCGAGGGGCGCCGTAAGCACGCTAAGCTTCGCGTGTGACAGGACCGTTTTGTCCTGCCGGCGGTTGCGGGTGGCGGCGTATGTTCGATTTCGATCCGAACCCGACCGAACGACTTTTCTGGACGGCGTTGGCGCTGATCGCGGCGGCTTGCCTGTTCGCGCCGATCTTCCGCCGGCTCGGGCTCGGCACGATCCTCGGCTATCTGGCCGCGGGTTTCGCCATCCAGCTCGTCTTCGCCGGCAGCTTCGCCGAACATCCGGAGGAACTGCTGCACTTCGCCGAGTTCGGCGTCGTCCTGTTCATGTTCGTCATCGGGCTGGAACTGAAGCCGTCGTCGCTGTGGGCGATGCGCAACGACATCTTCGGCCTGGGACTGGCGCAGATGCTGGCCTGCGGGGCGGCGCTGGCGGTGCCGGCGGTGGTCGTCGGCCTGCCGGTCGCGGCGGCGGTGGTGATCGGCTTCGGCCTTGCGCTGTCGTCGACGGCGCTGGTCATGCGTACGCTCGACGAGCATGGGCAACGGGCCAGCCACCATGGCCGCAAGGCGTTCGCCATCCTGTTGTTCCAGGATCTCGCGATCGTCCCCTTGCTGCTGATGGTGGCGTTCCTGGCGCCAACCACGGAAACCGTCGATCTGATGGAGAGCCTGGGCGGGATCGCCGCCGCGGTGGTGGCCATCGCGATCCTGGTGCTGGCCGGGCGCTACCTGCTGGACCCGATGTTCCGCCTGTTGGCGGCTACCGGCATGCCGGAGCTGATGACCGCCAGCGCGCTGGGCATCGTGATCGCCGCTGCCATGCTGATGAACGTCGTTGGCATGTCCTACGCCATGGGAGCCTTCCTGGCCGGGGTGATGCTGGCGGAGTCGACCTACCGCCACGAGGTGGAGGCAAACATCGAACCCTTCCGGGGGCTCTTCCTGGGCCTGTTCTTCGTCGCCGTCGGCCTGTCGCTGGACGGCCAGGTGGTGGCGGAGAGCTGGGTGGTGATCCTGGTGGCGACGCTGGTGGCGATGACCCTGAAGGGCGGCGTGATCTTCGGTCTCGCCGCCGCCGCCGGCACCGGCCGCGACACCGCCGTGCGGCTGGGCCTGGGGCTGTCGCAGCATGGCGAGTTCGGCTTCGTCATCTTCACCGCGGCCTTGGCGGCCGGGCTGCTCGACCCCGCGCTGTCGTCGGTCCTGATCGCCGTCGTGACGCTGTCGATGGCGCTGGCGCCCCTGGTTGCCCGGCTGGAGCCGATGCTGGTCCGCCGTCCGATCGGCGAGACGATGGACGAGACCTATGACGGGGCCGGCGGCAGCGCGCTGGTGATCGGCTTCGGCCGGTTCGGGCAGATCGCCTGCCAGCCGCTGTTTGCGCGCGGGGTCCGCGTCACCATCCTGGACAGCGACGCCAACCGGGTCCGCGAGGCGGAGCGCTTCGGCTTCCGCGTCTATTTCGGCGACGGGTCGCGCCGCGACGTGTTGCGTGCGGCGGGGGCCGGCGAGGCGCGCCTGGTCGCCGTGTGCATCGACGATGCGCCGACCGCCACGGAAATCGTGGCGCTGGTCAAGGCGGAGTTCCCGCGCGCCCAGGTGATGGCCCGCACCTATGACCGCCGCCACGCCATCGAGCTGAGGCAGATCGGCGTGGATTGGGAGATCCGCGAGACGGTGGAATCAGCCCTGGCGATGGGCGGCCAGGTGCTGGAGGCGCTGGGCGAGACCGCGGAAGAGGCGGCCCACACCGTCGCCGGCGTGCGCGCCCGCGATCTGGAGCGGCTTCACCAGCAGGAGGAAGGCGACCTCTATTCCGGCCTCGACCGCCTGCATGTCGGACCGGTCCGACCTGAGCCGCTGGAGGTCGTGGAGACGCAAGAGCCAGAGCCAGAGGCAGAGGCAGAGGCAGAGGCGGCGCGGCGATCATAGGCCGGGCGGTTCCTTCGCCACGGCGACGGTCTATCATGCCGGCCTTACGGCACCGTCACGAAACGAGACCCGACGCCATGGGCGACATGTCTTCTCCGGCCCCCGACCGCGCCGCCGCGCTGGCCGCGGTCGCTGCCCGCTTTGCCGCGTCCACCGATGGGGTGATCGAGGAGATCGCCGCCGAGCATGGCCTGACGCCCCGGGAGGTTGCGGGCTGCCTGCCGGAAGCCGCGGGCTTCAGCCTGCCGGGCCGTCTGTTCCGCGAGATCATGAACGATGTCGCGGATTGGGGGGCGGTCACCTTCCTGGTCCACACGCCCGATCTGATCCTCGAATGCTATGGCGAGGTGCCCAAGGGGAAGGTCGCCCAGGGCTATTTCAACCTGATCGGCGACAGCCCGATCGGCGGCCATATCCGCGACGAGCGCTGCACCGAGATCCAGTTCGTCAGCCGCACCTTCATGCGCACCGAGTCGCATGCCATCTATTTCTTCAACGCGGAGGGCGGGATCATGTTCAAGGTCTTCGTCGGCCGCGACGAGCACTACCGGCTCTATCCCGACCAGGTGACCCGCTTCATGGGGTTGCGCGACCGGCTTGCCGGGCGGGAGATCGCCTGACTCCAGGGCTGGGGGCGAGCGGGTGGTGCAGCGAAGATGCGAGTCCACCGCCCCGTTTTCGAAGGAATCTTGAGGACGCCAGACCATGACAAGGGCACTGGACGCGGAGATCGCCTTCGCCATGGAGACGGAGGAGGCGCTGTTGGCGCATCTGCCCTACCTGCTCCAGGATCTGCCGTCGTTGAGCGGTGACGACGACGATGTCGTCGACCTGCTGCGCGAGACCGGCTTGCCGACGGGCGGTTGCGTCCTCGATCTGGGGTGCGGACGCGGCGGACTGTTGATACGGCTCGCGCAGGAGTTCGGCGCCCAGGTGACCGGTTTCGACGGCCATGCCGGCTTTCTTGCGGAAGCCGTGCGGGTATCGGCGTCGGCCGGGCTCTCGGGCCGCTGCCAGTTCGTCGCAGGCGATCTGCGCGGCGCCCTGGCGGAGGATGCGCGCTACGACGCCGTCCTGATGATCGCCGTCGGGCCAGTCCTCGGCAATGCGGCCGAGACGGTCGGCAAGCTCCGCGCCGTTGCCAAGCCGGGCGGGCTGATCGTGATCGGCGATGGCTATATCGAAGACGGCGCGCCGCCAACCGAGGCCTACGCGGACTACCCCGACAAGGCGACGATGGAGGCCGGGCTCACCCGCTTCGGCGAGACCATCGTCGCGCGGCGCGAGCGCGGCCCCGGCCTGGCGGCCTTCAACGCGCTGACATTGAAGATGGTTCCCAAACGCGCCGAAGCGTTGAAGACGACGCACCCCGAGCTGGCAGCCGACCTCGACGCCTATGTCGCGCGCCAATTCGAGGAGGTGGCGCTGATGGACGGCCCGATCGTGCCAACGATCTGGGCGCTCAGGCGCGCGGCCGTCTAATCGGGGGCCGGACACCAACGACGGGCCTGACCCGCCTTGCGCCGGCTGGGCAACGCCGGCGCGTCAGACCCGTCTCACCCAGCCAACAAAGGGGGCCGTTTTGCACGCCGATCCGGGGCCCCGATTGACTGCCGTTTGACACTCGAACGGATCGCCGACCGTCGGATCACGCGGATCAATGATCTGGGCGCGCCAGGTTGCTAACGTAGGATACAACCGGGACGCCACGATGCACGACTACGTCTTCCACGAAATCGCCTTCCTGCTCCTCGTCGCCGCCACGGTGGGCCTGCTCGGGACGGCGTTGCGCCAGCCGGTGGTCGTCAGCTTCATCGTCGTCGGCATCGCCGCCGCGGCGCTCTTCGACAGCACGCCGGCGACGGTCGCGCATATCACGTTTCTCGCCGAACTCGGCGTGGCGCTGCTCCTGTTCCTGGTCGGTCTTACGCTCGACTGGCGACTGGTGCGCCAACTTGGCCCGGTAGCGTTGGCGACGGGCCTGGGTCAGGTCGTCTTCACCGCCGGCATCGGCTTCCTCTTGGGGCTGGCCCTCGGGATCGATCCGCTGACCAGCCTCTACATCGCCGTCGCGCTGACCTTCTCGTCGACAATCATCATCGTGAAGCTGCTGAGCGACAAGCGCGAGCTGGAGACGCTGCACGGCCGCATCGCGCTGGGTTTCCTGATCGTTCAGGACATTGTCGTCGTGGTTGCCATGGTGGCGTTGTCGACGCTGGGCGTCGGCGCCGCCGGCAAGGGCGGCGATCTCGTCGTCATAGCGCTTGGCCTTATGGGGCTGGTGGTGGGGCTCTTCGCCTTCGTGCGTTGGGTGGCGGAACCGCTGACCGCGCGCTTCGCCCGCTCGCCGGAGCTGTTGGTGATCTTCGCCATCGGCTGGGCCGCAACGGCGGCGGCGGTCGGCGATCTCATCGGCATCGGCAAGGAACTCGGGGGTCTCGCCGCCGGGGTGTCGCTGGGCTCGACCACCTATCGCGACATGATCTCGGCGCGCCTTTCGGCCTTGCGCGACTTTCTGCTGCTCTTCTTTTTCCTCTACATCGGCACGACGCTCAATTTGTCGACGCTGGGTCAGGATGCCGGCCGGGCCGTCGCCTTCTCCCTCTTCGTGCTGATCGGCAATCCGCTGATCGTCCTCATCATCATGGCGACCATGGGCTACCGGGTGCGCACGGGCTTTCTCTGCGGGCTCACGGTCGCGCAGATCTCGGAATTCTCCCTGATCTTCATGGCCATGGGGCTGGCGCTCGGGCATGTCGACGAGGCCGCGGTGGGGCTCGTCACCCTGGTCGGCCTCGTGACCATCGCCGTCTCGGTCTACATGATCACCTACTCGCACGGGCTCTACGCCCGGATGAAACCGGCGCTCGGCATCTTCGACTTTGGCCATCGGCGCGAGCCCGAGAACGAGGAGGATGGCCCGCTCGCGGTCGACGTCATCGTCTTCGGGCTGGGCCGGGTCGGCCTGCGTCTGCTTGAGCAGCTACAGGACGAAGGCTACACGGTGCTCGGCGTCGATCTCGATCCGACCGTGGTGCGCGAGTCGCGCCAGCTCGGCTATCGGGTCCGCTATGGCGACGTCAACGAACACGCCTTCTGGGACCAACTGCCGCTGGGCACGGCCCGCTGGCTCGTGCTCGCCGTTCCCTTCGGCACGTTGCGGCTGAGCCACACCGACCCGGGACACGGGCTGCTCGCGGCGATCCGCGCCCACGGCTACCACGGCCGCACAGCGTTCATCGCCCGCGCGCCCGAGCAGGGCCGACAGATCGAGAAGGCCGGCGTCGATCTCGTCCTGTATCCCCTGGATGACGCGGCGACGAACGCGGCGCGCCGCATGGTCGAACTCGACGACACCCGTGGTGCCGGCGTGAAGGATGAACCGGCCGTCGAGGAGACGACATGATCGCTTGCCGGTCCACCGCGACCGTCGGAGGCCGATCGCGCCGGCGTCCGAGGGCCTGCTTGGCACTTGAGGATGCAACGGTTCGCGGCCGCCTTCGGCAAGCCCGCGGCCTGTGTCGGAATCGTGCCGCACCGGCCAGCAGGTTCGCGATGTGTTCAGGGTAGATTCGGTCACATTCCGCGACCGAACCGCTATCATCGTCCGCCAACTGATTGAAATCTTGGAGCGGGCGATGGGATTCGAACCCACGACTTCAACCTTGGCAAGGTTGCGCTCTACCCCTGAGCTACGCCCGCGCGCTTTCCGACGTCATCGGGGTGCCGTGGAACCGGCCCGCCGGAAAGGCCGGCATCATAGCCAACGGCCTCGGCTTTGCAAGCGCCCTCGGCGCGGCCGGCTTGCGGTTGGACGGCAATTGAGCTATCACCCCGCTCTCTGTTGACAGAAGCGTTCAGTGCGACGGCCGGGCGGCGACGCCGGGGCCCCATCGCCGCGACGGGCATTCGGGAAAGAGCGGGTCATGAAAGAGGGCATTCACCCCGACTATCACGAGATCACGGTCGTCATGACCGATGGTACGGAGTTCAAGACCCGGTCGTGCTATGGCGAGCCCGGCGCCACGCTGCGCCTGGAGATCGACCCGAAGTCGCACCCGGCCTGGACCGGCGTGCAGCGCGTCATCGACCGCGGCGGCCAAGTCGGCAAGTTTAAGAAGCGCTTCGAGGGCTTCGGCTTCAAGTAAGCCGACCCGTACGGGCGCGCCGGGCGACAAGAGAACCGTTCGACCTCGCCTCCAACGTCATTCCCGCGAAAGCGGGAATCTCTCCGTGCCAGACGGTTGAAGATCTCCGCTTTCGCGGAGATGACGGTTTGGGGGCGGTGTTCGTGAACCGGCCGGGCGGCGCGCCGATCGACGATCCTGATGGGCTTGATCCTTGCCGACGCGGCTTGGGTGCCATTGGCGGCCCTTTGCCTGGCCCTGCTGCTCGATGCGCTGATCGGCGATCCGGACTGGCTGTGGCGGCGGGTGCCGCACCCGGTGGTGGCGATCGGTCGGGCAATCGGTTTCGTTGATGACAGGTTGAACCGCGGATCGGGCCGGCGCCGCCGGGTGGCCGGAGTCGGTGCGGTTGCGGTCCTGGTGAGCGGCGCAATCGGCCTCGGCTGGGGACTGGCGGCGCTGACGGGCCGGATCCCGTTCGGCTGGGCCGTGGAAGCGGCCATCGCGGCGACGCTGCTGGCCGGGCGCAGCTTGGTCTGCCATGTCGGCGCCGTCGCCGACGGTTTGGACCGGGCGGGGCTCGACGGCGGGCGGCGGGCGGTGGCGCGGATCGTCGGGCGTGATCCCGACAGCCTGGACGAAGCCGGCGTCGCCCGCGCGGCGATCGAGAGCCTGGCGGAGAATTTCTCCGACGGGCTGGCCGCGCCGGTCTTCTGGTACGCCCTGGCCGGCCTGCCGGGCCTGTTGGCCTATAAGGCGATCAACACCGCCGACAGCATGATCGGGCACCGGAGCGAACGGCACCGCGCCTTCGGCTGGGCGGCGGCGCGCCTCGACGACCTGGTCAATCTGATCCCGGCACGCCTGACGGCGCCCCTGTTCGCGCTCGCTGCGGTGGTCCTCCCCGGCGCATCGCCGCGCGCCGCGCTGGCCGCGGCCTGGGCCGACGCGCCGCATCACCGCTCGCCCAATGCCGGCTGGCCGGAGGCGGCGATGGCCGGCGCGCTGGGCCTGGCGCTCGCCGGACCACGGGCCTATGGCGGCGACGTCGTGGCGGATGCCTGGATGAACCGGGACGGCCGACAGGCGGCGATGGCGTCGGATATCCGTCGCGCGCTTCGGCTCGCCGCGGGCGCTTGGGTACTGATCGGGCTCGCCGCCCTCGCGGCGCTCGCCGCTACGCTGTGACGGGTTGGCGGGCGATCGCCAGCAACCGGTCGAGGTCGAGATGGGCCGCCAGATGGTCGGCCAGCGCATCCAGCGTACGCTCCACCGTCGCCTCATAGGCGAGATCGCCGGTCGGCGGCCGGCCGACCGCGGCCAGGAAGGCGCGGCGGAAGCCGTCATCGGCGAACAGCCCGTGCACGTAGCAGCCGAGCACGCGGCCCGACACCGCGCCGTCGGGGCGCGGTCCGCCGTCGCCGTCGAGGGTCAGCATCGGCCGGTCTAGGCCGGGGCCGGTGGTGCGGCCCATATGCATCTCATAGCCGTGGACGGCCTCACCGGTCAGTCGGTCGCGGCCGGAGACCGCGATCAGTGCCTTGTCGGGCGTCAGCACGGTTTCGACATCCAGGAAACCCAAACCGTCGACGGCGCCGGCCGGGCCTTCCAGCCCGTCGGGGTCGTCCAGCCGGCGGCCCAGCATCTGGAAGCCGGCGCACAGGCCGACCACCCAGCCGCCGCGCCGGATATGGGCGGCCAGATCGATGTCCCAGCCCTGGCGGCGCAGGAAGGCCAGGTCGCCGATGGTCGATTTCGATCCCGGAAGGATGACCACCCGCGCCTCGGCCGGCAGCGGCTCGCCCGGCGGCACGGCGACGGCGCGCACGCCGGGCTCCAGCTTCAGCGGGTCGAGATCGTCGAAATTGGCGATGCGCGACAGCATCGGCATGGCGACGACGAGGTCGTCGTGGATCCCCGCATTGGTGCGGGTGGACAGCGCCACGGCATCTTCCGCCGGCAGCTTGTGCGCTTCGCCGAACCACGGCACGACGCCCAGCGAGGGCCAGCCGGTGCGCTCCTCGATGATCGTCAGCCCGTCGTCGAACAGTCGCACGTCGCCGCGGAACTTGTTGATCAGGAAGGCTCGGATGCGCTGCCGTTCCGCCTCGGTAACGACCGCGTGGGTGCCGACGAGCTGGGCGATCACCCCGCCGCGGTCGATATCGCCGGCCAGCACGACGGGCACGTCTGCGGCGTCCGCGAAGCCCATATTGGCGATGTCGCCGGCCCGTAGATTGACCTCGGCTGGGCTGCCGGCACCCTCCACGAGGACCAGGTCGGCTGCGTCGCCGAGGCGCGAAAAACTCTCCAGGACGGCGGGCAGCAGGCGCGGCTTCCACGCTTGGTAGTCGCGTGCCTTCAAGGTGGCGACGCGGCGGCCCTGGACGACGACCTGCGCGCCGAGATCGCTTTCCGGCTTCAGCAGCACCGGGTTCATGTCGACCGACGGGGCCACGCCGCAGGCGCGTGCCTGCAGGGCCTGGGCGCGGCCGATCTCTCCGCCGTCGGGTGTGACCGCGGCGTTGTTCGACATGTTCTGCGGCTTGAACGGCCGCACGACGAGCCCGCGCCGGGTGAAGGCGCGCGCCAGCCCCGCCACCAGCACCGACTTGCCGACGTCGGAGCCGGTGCCCTGGATCATCACCGCGGCGGTCATGGGATGGCGTGCGCCGTCTAGAACTCGATGCCGGCTTGCGCCTTTACGCCGGCGCGGAAGGGGTGCTTGACCATGGTCATGTCGGTGACCAGGTCGGCGACCTCCACCAGCGCGTCGGCGGCGTTGCGGCCGGTGACCACGACATGGGTCATTGCCGGCCGGGCGGTCAGCACCGCTAAGACCTCGTCCAGCGGCAGGTAGTCGTAGCGCAGGACGATGTTCAACTCGTCCAGCAGCACCATGCCGTAGCTGGGATCGGCGATCAGCGCCTTGGCCTTCTCCCAGGCGGCCTGGGCGGCGGCGATGTCGCGGCGGCGGTCCTGGGTTTCCCAGGTGAAACCTTCGCCCATGGTGAACAGGCTGACCTGGTCGGCGAAGCGGTCGAGCACGACGCGTTCGCCGGTCTGCCACTTGCCCTTCACGAACTGGACGACGCCGACCTTCATCCCGTTGCCGATGGCCCGGCAGACGAGGCCGAAGGCGGCGGTCGACTTCCCCTTGCCCTTGCCGGTGTGGACGATCAACAGGCCCTTTTCGATGGTCTTGGTGGCGACGATCTTGTCGCGCGCCGCCTTCTTCTTGACCATCTTCTCCGCGTGGCGGCGGTCGGCCTCGGCCTCCGCCGCGGGATCGGGTTCGAGGGGTTGTGGGTCCCCGGCCATCATGCTGTGCGGCCCTCCTTGGCCAGTTGGACAAGCGTATCGTAGGCGGTGTTGGCGTGCGGGCGCCACAGGCCGCGGTCCAGCGCGTCGCGCAGCTTGTCGGCAATCTCCGCCGCCGCGGCCGGGTTGACGTCCAACAGGAAGGCGCGGACCTGCGCGTCCCCGATATAGGCGTCGAACACGGCATCGAAATGCTGGTCGCCGACGGCGCCCGTCGTGGCGGCGAAGGCGAACAGATAGTCCACGGTCGCCGCCATCTCGAAGGCGCCCTTGTAGCCGTGGCGCATCACCCCGGCGATCCATTTGGGATTGACCGCCCGGCCGCGCACGGTGCGGGCGATCTCCTCTTCCAGGGAGCGGATGATGGGCCGCTCGGGCCGGGAATGGTCGTTGTGCCAGACCGCCGGGCGGCGGCCCGACAGGTGATGCGCCGCCGCGGTCAGACCGCCTTCGAACTGGTAGTAGTCGTCGCTGTCCAGCAGGTCGTGCTCGCGGTTGTCCTGGTTGTGCACGACAGCGTCGATGCCGGCCAGGCGGCGGCGGAACCCGTCGGCCTCGCCGCGGCCCTCCGCCCCGTCGCCATAAGCGAAGCCGCCCCAGGCGACCACGGCTTCGGCGAGATCGCCGCGGTCCTGCCAGCCGCCTTCGTCCATCAGGGCTTGCAGGCCGGCGCCGTAGGCCCCGGGCTTGGCGCCGAAGATGCGGGTGGCGGCGCGGCGCTGCGCCGTCTCCGGCGACAGCCCTTGCGCCGCCAGCGCGGCGGCCTCCGCGGCGACGCGCGCAGCGACCGGGTTCAGCGCCGCCGGCTCGTCGAGCGCGGCCACGGCCCGCACGGCGCTGTCGATCAGGTCGATCTGGGCGGGGAAGGCATCGCGGAAGAAGCCGGAGATGCGCAAGGTCACGTCGACCCGCGGCCGGTCGAGCACGCTCAAGGGCAAGATGCGAAAGCCGGTAACGCGGCGCGAGGCGGCCTCCCAGTCCGGCTCCACCCCCAACAGCGCCAGCGCTTGCGCCAGATCGTCGCCGCCGGTGCGCATGTTGGAGGTGCCCCAGGCCGACAGCGCGACGGCGCGCGGCCAGTCGCCATGCTCCTGGCGGTGGCGGTCGATCAGCAGGCAGGCGGACTGCCAGCCGAGCTGCCAGGCCGCCGGCGTCGGCACCGTGCGGGTGTCGACGGAGTAGAAGTTGCGCCCCGTCGGCAGCACGTCCGGCCGGCCGCGGCTGGGCGCGCCCGATGGGCCGGGCGCCAGGAACCGGCCGTCCAGCCCAGCCAGCAGGGCCGCCATCTCCGCCGGCCCGCAGGCGTCCAGCGCCGGGGCCAGGGTCTCGGCGATCCCGCCGAGCACGGCCGCGGTTCGTTTCCAGGCCGGATCGATGGCGTGCGCGCCGGCCGCCAGGGCGCGGGCCAGCACCTCCAGCCGCTCCACGGTGTCGCCGGCGATGCGCCAGCGTTGCCCGGCGAGATCCGGCAGGTCCGCCAGCACGCCCGGCCGCGGCCCGGTCCAAGGCGCCGCCAGATCGGCGTCCAGCGGATCGAAGCCGAGGCCGAGATCGCCGGCCAGCGCGCGCAACAGCGAGGCGTCGCCACCCTCGCCCCGGCCGCGCGGCACGCGCGCCAGCGCCACCAGGGTATCGGTGCGCTGGTCGCCTGCCGGGGCGGTGCCGAAGACATGCAGCCCGTCGCGGATCTGCAGCTCCTTCAAATCGCACAGATAGGCGTCGAGGCGGGTCAGCACCGCCTCGGTCGGCTCGTCGGCGGCGAGGCCGAGATCGGCGGCTAGGCCGGAGCGCTGCGCAAGCTCGGTGATCTGCCGGGCCAGCAGGTCGAGCCGGCGCGGGTCCAGCCCGGCGGCGTCGTAGTACTCGTCGACCAGGGCTTCCAGGTCCTTCAGCGGGCCGTAGCTCTCCGCCCGGGTCAGCGGCGGGGTCAAGTGGTCGACGATGACGGCCTGGGTCCGGCGCTTGGCCTGGGTGCCCTCGCCGGGATCGTTGACGATGAAGGGGTAGAGATGCGGCAGGGGGCCGAGCGCCGCCTCCGGACAGCACGCCTCGCTGAGCGCCAGTGCCTTGCCGGGCAGCCATTCCAGATTGCCGTGCTTGCCGACATGCACAACGGCATGGGCGTCGAAGTGCCCCCGCAGCCAGGCATAGACGGCGAGGTAGCCGTGGGGCGGCACCAGGTCGGGGCTGTGATAGGTCGCCTTGGGGTCGATGTTGTAGCCGCGGGCCGGCTGGATCGCGACGGCGACATGGCCGAAGCGGTGCAGCGGCAGGCGGAACCCGTCGCCCTCCACGAACGGGTCGGCGGCCGGGTCGCCCCATTGCGCGGTCACCGCCTGGCGCAGGGTGGCCGGCAGCGTGTCGAAGAAGGTGCCATAGTCGGCCAGCGACAGCCGCTCCCCGCCGCGGCGCGTTCCGCGCTGTGCGTTGGTCGGGCCGGCGCGCAACAGGTCGATCAGGGCGCGGCCGTCGGTCGGCGCGGCGCCCGTTTCGTAGCCGGCGCCCGACAGCGCCGCGAGAATGCCCGCGGCGCTGGCCGGGGTATCGAGCCCGACGCCGTTGGCCAGGCGGCCGTCGCGGTTGGGATAGTTGGCCAGCAAGAGGGCGACCCGCCGCTGCCCGGTCGGCGTGCGGGCCAGCCGCGTCCAGGCGGCGGCGAGTTGCGCGGTGAAGGCGACGCGGTCGGCGACCGGCCGGTGCATCGCCACCGACACCTGGGTTGCCGGGTCGTAGCGCGCTTCGGCCTTGAAGCTGACGGCACGGGTCAGCACCCGGCCGTCGACCTCCGGCAAAGCGACCGACATGGCGATATCGCGGGGGCCGAGCCCGCTGGCGCCGTCGCGCCACGCCGCCTCTTGGCCTTGCGCGAAGACGGCTTGCAGCACCGGCCGGCCGGGGGCGTCCAGCACGGTGGGCGCGAAGGGCCGGCCGGGCTGGGAGACGGCGAACCCGGTGGCGTTCACCACCACATCCGGCGGTGCGCGGGCGAACAGGCTGGCCACCACCTCCGCCGCCTGGGCGTCCTTCAGGCTGGCGACATGCAGCGGCAGCGGGTTCAGCCCGGCGTCGCGAAGCGCGCCGATCAGCGCGTCGACCGGTGCCAGCAGGCCGCCTTGCAGCAGGGCCCGGTAGAAGACCAAGGCCGCCACAGGGGCGTCGGGCTGCCAGTGCGCCTGAACGGCCGCAAGGTCGGGTGCCGCCCGGCCGGGCCAGTAGAGCCCGGCGCGCATCAGCGGCACGGGGGCGGCGGGTGCGTCCGCCGAACCGTCGATCACATGCGCGGCATAGGTGAGCAGATGATCGAAATTGTCCGGTCCGCCATGCACGAAGTAGCCGAGCAGGCGCGCCAGCACCGGTGCCGGCAGGGTCGAGGCGCGGGTGAGCGCCGGGTCCGGCTTGTCGTCGCCGGGCAGCAGCGCCAGGGCCGGCCCGCCGGCCCGCGCCGCGGCGGCGAGCTGCTCCACCCCATAGGACCAGTAGCCGACGCCGCCCAGCAGGCGGACGACGACCAGCCGGGCGTGGGCCGCCACCCGCTCAAGATACAGGTCCACCGACAGATGGTGGCCGAGCTGCATCAGGTTGGCGAGCCGCAGGCTGGGCGCCGCTGTGCCCGCGCGGGCCTGGGCGGCGGCCAGCGCGCCAAGCTCGCTGTCGGCGGCCGACAGGATGACGATGTCGCCGGGGTCCTGGGCGAGGTCGACCGCCTCCGACCCGTCGGTGATCTCGCCCGGCTGGGCCGCCAGCAGATGCATCAGGCGACGGCGGCCGATACCGGCTGGTCGAACGCCGCGGCGATGGCCGCCATGTCCATATGCTTCAGCCCGATCACCACCAGGCCGCCGGTGCGCGGCTCGCCGTCCACCCAAGGCCGGTCGAAATAGGTGTCGATGCGCCGGCCCACCGCCTGGATGGCCAGGCGCATCGGCCGGCCGTCGACCGCGGCGAAGCCCTTGGCCCGCAACACGCCGTCCAGTGCCAGCACCCGATCGATCCGCGCCCTCAGCGCCGCGGCATCGGCGACCGCTGGCAGATCGACATGCACGCTGGCGAAGTCGTCGTGGTCATGCTCGCCGGCGTCGTCGTGAACGGAGCGGCGGGCGGCCAGATCATCCTCCGCCGCCGCGCCGAGGCCGAGCAGGACCGCCGGGTCGATGCGGCCATGGTCGGTCTCCACCACCTCCACGCCGGCGCGCAAGAATGGCGCCATGGCGTCGCGCGCCGCCCCGCGGCCCGACCCGTCGATCTGGTCGGTCTTGTTCAGGAGCACGAGATCGGCGGCCTGAAGCTGGTCGTGGAACAGCTCCTCCAGCGGGTCGTCATGCTCGATGGTCGGGTCGGCCTCGCGCGCCGCGGCGACGGCGGCCGGGTCTTGCGCGAACAGGCCGGCGGCCGCCGCCGGGGCGTCGACCACCGTCACCACGCCGTCGACGGTCAGCCGGGTGCGCACCTCCGGCCAGTCGAACGCCTTGATCAGCGGCTTGGGCAGCGCGAGGCCGCTGGTTTCGATGACGATATGATCGGGCCGCGGCGTGCGCTCCACCAGCGCCAGCATGGTCGGCAGGAAGTCGTCGGCAACGGTGCAGCAGATGCAGCCATTGGTCAGCTCGACGATGTCCTCGTCGGCGCAAGTCTCCACGCCGCAGCCGCGCACCAGCTCGCGGTCGACGCCCATATCGCCGAACTCGTTGATCACCAGGGCCAGGCGGTGGCCGCGGGCATTGGCCAGGAGATGGCGGATCAGCGTCGTCTTGCCGGCACCGAGAAAGCCGGTAATGACGGTGGCCGGGATCTTGGCGAGGGCCTGGGTCATGATCGGGCTCCGGTGGCGAGAGGCAGGGGGTCGGCGGCGGCGGGCTTCAGCCGGAGGGCCAGGCCCGCAGCGGCCAGGATCACTTGGTCGGCGGTCTCCGCGACCGCCTGGTGTAGCCGGCCGGCCTCGTCGCGGAACCGGCGGGCGAGCGGGTTGTCGGGCACGATGCCCTGGCCGACCTCGTTGGAGACCAGGACGACCGGCCCGTCCAGCGTCGAGAGTACCGCGGTCAGGTGCTCGCGCGCCGCCACCGGGTCTTGGTCGGCGCCCATCAGGTTGGACAGCCACAGCGTCAAGCAGTCGACCAGAACGGCGCGGTCGGGGCCGGCGATGGCGCCTAGCGTGTCGGCCAGCGCCAACGGCTCCTCCACCGTCGTCCAGCCGACGTCGCGGCGGTCGGCCCGGTGGCGGGCGATGCGCTGGGCCATCTCGTCGTCGCCGGCGGTCGCGGTGGCGAGGTAGACGGGGTCGAGCCCGGTCTCGGTGACCAGCCGTTCCGCCAGCCGGCTCTTGCCCGACCGGGCGCCGCCGAGGATCAGCGTAAGGGGGGCGGTCGGCAGGCAGTCGGTCACGGGCGATCGGGTCGGGATTTGCGAGGACTCAGGGCCGGCGACAGTAGGAACAGCGCCGCCGGCTCGTCAATCGGCGCCCGCGGCCGATGCGACGCCGAGCGCGGCGGTCAGGCGCCGCCAGTCCCCCTCAGCCCCGGGCAGGCCGAAGCGCAGCCAGCGCGGATGGGCGTCGAAGCGCCGGACCAGGATGGCGTGGCCGGCCAGCCGGTCGGCGAGATCGCCCGCCGCGCCCGGCGTCTCCACCAGGCGGAGCAGCGGCGTGCCGCCCAGCGGCCGGCAGCCGGCGCGCGTCAGCACGCCGTCGAGGCGGCGGGCTGCGTCATCGAGCCGCGGCCGCGTCGCCGCCAGCCAGTCGCGGTCCTCAAGCGCCGCCGCGCCCACCGCCAGGGCCGGCCCCGAAACGGCCCAGGCGCCGAGCGCCCGGCTGAGCGCGTCGCACAGCGCTGTTGGCGCCAGCGCGAAGCCGAGGCGCAGGCCCGCCAGGCCGAAGATCTTGCCGAAGGACTTCAGGACGATCAGGCCGGGCCGGCCGGCGGCGGCGGCGATGCTGGTTCCCGGCATCGCCTCGGCAAAGGCCTCGTCGGCGACCAGCCAGCCCCCGGCGGCGGCGAGGCGGTCGGCCAGGCCGATCAGCCCGGCGGGCGGCCAGTGCCGGCCATCGGGGTTGTTGGGTTGGCCCAGCGCCACGACCCGCGGACCCTCGCCCGCCGCGAAGGCGTCCGCCGCCGCCAGGTCCGCCAGGTCGGCGACGGCGTGGCCCGCGGCGCGCCATTGCGCGCCGTGCTCGCCATAGGTCGGCTCGACGACGCCGACGGCGACCGGCGCGATCAGCCGCGGCAGCCATTGCAGGATCGCCTGGGTGCCGGGCGCGGCGACGATAGCCGCCGCCTTGCCGGCGCCGTAGGCGGTGCGCGCCGCGGCGGTCAGCCGGGCTTCGGCGTCGCGCTGGGGCAGCCGGGTCCAGGTCTCCGCCGCCAGCGGCGGGACCGGGTAGGGCCAGGGGTTGATGCCGGTCGACAGGTCCAGCCAGGCCGAGGCCGGGCGGCCGGTCCGCGCCGCCGCGCCGGCGACGTCGCCGCCATGCGCCGGCCGGTCGGCGGTGTCCGATGCGGGCGGGCTCACGCCAGCTCGGCCCGCACCTTCTGGCGGTAGACGTCGATCGGCACCCAGTGGCCGTTGGCCTGGCGGACATGCCAGAAGATCCAGCCGTTGCAGCTTGGCGCACCCTGCAGCAGCGCCCCCACCTTGTGGATCGAGCCGACCACGCGGCCGGTGTGATTCTCGCCGATCACCGTGCCGTCGGCGCGGACGCGAACGGCGAAGCGCCGCGAGGGGTCGGCCAGCGTCTCGCCCGGCCGGATCATCCCGCTTTCGACGAGCTGGCCGAAGGGGATGCGCGGTTCCTGGCGCTTCGGGGTGATCGCCAGCACCTCCGGATCGGCGTCGAAGGGGGTGGCGGCGATGCGGGCGCGGGCGCGCTCGGCATGGGCGGGGTCCTGCTCGATGCCGACGAAGCGGCGGCCGAGGCGGCGCGCCACCACGCCCGTCGTGCCGGTGCCGAGGAACGGGTCGAGTACCAAGTCCCCCGGCCGGCTGGTCGACAGCACGACGCGGTAGAGCAGGGCTTCCGGCTTCTGCGTCGGGTGCGCCTTGGTCTTGCCGTCGTCGGTGCGCAACCGTTCCGGTCCCGAACAGATCGGCAACAGCCAATCGCTGCGCATCTGCAGATCGTCGTTCAGCCGCTTCATGGCGTCGTAGTTGAAGAACGGCCGTCCGTCCGGCGACCGGGCCGCCCAGATCAGCGTCTCATGGGCGTTGGTGAAGCGGGTGCCGCGAAAGTTCGGCATCGGGTTGGTCTTGCGCCAGACCACGTCGTTCATCACCCAGAAGCCGAGATCCTGCAGGACCGCGCCGACCCGGAAGATGTTGTGGTAGCTGCCGATGACCCAAAGGCTGCCGTCCTTCTTCAGGACGCGGCGGCATTCGCCCAGCCAGGCGCGGGTGAAGGCGTCGTAGTCGGCGAAACCGTCGAAGCGGTCCCACGCCGCCTCCACCCCGTCGACGCGGGTGTTGTTGGGCCGGTACAGCTCCCCACCCAACTGAAGGTTATAGGGTGGGTCGGCAAAGATCAGGTCCACGGAGCCCGGCGCCAAGTCCTGCAGATGATGCAGACAGTCGCCGATCAGGATCCGTTCGCCATCCATTGGAGGAGTCGTCTTCGTCATGACTGGCGGACCATGAGTCAGCCGGCAGCCGACGTCAATCCTGTACCGCCCGGCAAGGCGCGAAGCTGCGGCGGTGGTGCGGGGTGAGGCCGAGCCGGGCGATCGCCGCGCGATGCGCCGCCGTGGGATAGCCGGCGTTGCGCTCCCAGCCATAGCCGGGGTGCCGTTCGGCCAGATCAGCCATCAGCCGGTCGCGGTGCACCTTGGCGAGGATCGAGGCGGCGGCGATCGACAGGCTTCGAGCATCGCCACGCACCACCGCGGTTGCCGGGCAGGGCAGGTCGGCCGGCAACCGGTTGCCGTCGATAAGCAGGGCGGCTGGCGCGCAGGCCAGCGCCGCCACCGCCCGGTGCATCGCCAGATGCGCGGCGGCGAGGATGTTCAGCCGGTCGATCTCCGCCGGGCTGGCCTCGCCCAGCGCGGAGGTCACAGCGTCTTGCAACAGCGGTGCCAGGGCCATGCGCTTGGCTGCCGACAGCGCCTTGCTGTCGTCGATCCGGGCGGCCAGGGCGGGGTCGAGATCGCCCGGCAGCACGACGGCGGCGGCGACCACGGGGCCGGCCAGCGGCCCGCGGCCGACCTCGTCCACCCCGGCGACGACGCGGCCGGGCCAGCCCTGCGCGGCCTCTAGACTAGTGTCGGGCATCGCCGTCTCGGCGGCGGCCGGCGCGCCAGATCAGCCCCAGCGCCAGTACCAGAACGACAGCCGGGTAGAGCGCCGACAGGCGGAAGAGATCGCCGAGCGCGATCGCCTCGCGCAGCAGGCCGACCAAGAACGTGCCGGACCCGGCGCCGATCATCAGGGCCGCCATCATCATCGCCGAGACGAAGGGGACGGCGCCGGGGAACCGCCGCGTCGCCTCCGCCACGGTCAGCGGAAAGAAGGCGGAGCAGGCGAGCCCGGCGAAGGCGAAGGCGGCGATACCGGCCGCCGTTCCCTGGGTCGCCGGCACGACGTTGAACGCAACCATCATCAAGACCGGCAGGGCGAGCCAGATCGGCGTCGCCCGGAACCGGACCAGGAGGGTGGCGACCACCAGCCGCCCGGTCACCAGCGCCGCCCAGAAGGCCGACAGGCCCCAGGGCGCGATGGCGGAATCGACCTGCTTCTCCTGGGACAGGAAGACGACGGCCCAGTTGCTGAACGTGCCTTCGGCGACGGCATAGAGGATTACGATGGCCACCAGGGTCCAGAAGGCTGGATTGCGCAGCGGTGGGGCGCTCGCCGGGGCGTCGGTTTCCGGGTCGGGCGGCGCCTCGACCGGCAGCCGGATGAGGCCGGCCGAAAACACCGTGCAGAGCGCGAGCGCCACGACGGTCAGCGGATAGGCCGGCCATAGGCCGGCGCCGCTGGCCAGGCCCGCGACGAACGGCCCGACGGCGAAGCCGGCGCCGAAGAGGGTGTGGGCCGTGACCAGCGCGGCATCGGCGCGCGCCGGGAACAGCAGGCGTGGATAGGTGTTGAGGGGCGCGCCGAGCAGGCCGAAGGCGAGGCCCAGCGCCGCGCCACCCAGCATCAGCACCGGCAGCACCGCCGCCGGGCCGGCCAGCGCGCTGCCCGCGAGGCAAAGCTGCGACGCGACGTTGGCCAGCATCGCCCCGACCAGCAGCCGCTTGAGCCCGAAGCGCCGGGCCAGCAGCCCGCCGGCCAGCGCGCCCAGCACGGCCAAGGCGATCTGCGGCAGGAACAGCGCGCCATAGGCGGCATCGGATATCCCGAGATCGCCCGTCAGGACGGCACTGAGGCCCGGGAAGCTGACGACCGCCAGCCCCTGCAGGAAGGCCGCACCATAGACAAGTCCCGCGGCAGCCGGCCGAGACGGCAGGGGGGTGGGCGCGACACCGCGCATGGCAGGTCCTTCAGCGATGCCCCGGGGAATCCGGCCCGAAGGGCGCCGGGGGTGGGGCGGGCACGACTGCTGTTGTGGATGCTCGGCCCGGCCGAGGCGTATCGCCGGGGTTCGTTCACGCTCACTCGTAACCGGGCGCGCGGTGCCGCATCAATAGCGGGATCCGGATCGCCGGGTCCGCCTTCTGACAGGCAAGTCGCACCAGCCCAAGGACGACCGCCCCATGCCGGATTTCCGCCGTTTCCTTGCCGCCGGACTATCCAGCCGAAGCCGTGGTGCGCCGAGTGCGCCAAGCCGGGACGATCAAATGGCAGGGTGCGGAGCTGTTCATCAGCGAGGCTCTGGCCCGCGAGCCGGTCGGATTGTTCCCGGTCGGCGAGGACATCTGGCTGGTCAAGTATGGACCGGTGGTGCTCGGCACGATGAGGGGGAGAGAAGGATTGATCCGCGTTGGGCCGGGGTGGCCGCCCCGGCCCAACGCGGCCTGAACGAAACGAGAAACCTGTCACCCATGTGATCGGGCTAGACTGTTACCCATGTCTCCGGTTGCTCAGGGGGTGGTCTTCTCAGGGATCCGGACCGGCGACAGGGGTGACGGGTCGCAGGCGTGCCCGCGGCGAAACCGGCTTCGACCGGCGCCATCACCCCCACCCGGACCCTCCCCCATCAAGGGGGAGGGACCCATTGATGTCGACGGTGTTGGCGCGATGGCGTTTGGCGGCCGGCCGGCTCTATGTCTGCCAGGCGATGGGAAAGCGCTCCGGCACCGGGCCGCCGTCATAGTCGACCGGGCCGGCGGCCCTGAGACCGGGGCGACGCAGGCACTGACGCACGATCTCAGGAATCATGACCGATGCGATCGGGCGTCCCAGGCACTCGTGCAAGCCCAGGCCGAAATGGAACATGTCCGACGGCGCCCGGCCCGGATCGAACCGGTCGGGGTCGGCGATCACTCCGGCGTCGTGCATCGCGGCGTGGGTGACGGCGAGCACCGTGGTGCCGGGCTGAACCGTGGTTGCGTGATCGGTGCCGCCGGCCAGCGTCATCGGCCGGTGGCAGGTCCGGAAGAAGTACGGGAAGGCCGGCCGGAAGCGGAGCGCCTCGAAGGCGAAACCGTCGACCTCGGCAGGCTCGCCGCCCTCCGCCGCGTTTCGCGCGCGGGCCAGCACGTCCGGCCGATCCAGCAGCCCGGCGAGTGCGTTGACCATCGCGTGCGACGTCGTTTCGACCGCGCCGATCAGCAGCCCGCCGACATTCAAGACGACGCGGGCGACGTCGAACCGCAGGGCGCCGCCGAAGGATAGCTTGACCAGGCGGACCACCGGGTCGTCGGGGAGGTCCGATGCGCCGGCCTGCAGCTCGCCGACCCGGCGCCGCACGAGCGCGACGATGTAGTCGCGCATCGCTTCGTTAACCCGCTCGCGATGGGCGACGATCGCCGCCGGATCGGGGCGTAGGATCGCGTCGAAGGGCTGGTTGTGGAACGCATCCATCTGGTTCCAGTAGGACCATTCTACGAGCTGGGCCGGGTCGCTGTCGGCGAAACCGAACCAGTCCTGGACGAGCGCGATCGGCACCGCCCGGCCGAGCCCCCCGACCGCATCGATCGAGCCGCCCGCCTGGTCGAGCAGCGCGCCGGCCTTGGCCGCGACATAGTCCCGGATCTTGGGAATGTCCTCGCGGTCGAGGATGGCGCGCATGATCGACTTCTCCCGCCAATGGGCGGGGGTGTCGTCCTGGGCCATCCAATAATCGCCCTGCTTCGGCGCATAGAGGTCGACACCGAACGCGTCGTGGCGGCGCAGCACCTCCACGCAGTCGTGGAACCGGGTCACCAGCGTGACCTCCGGCAGTTCCAGAACCGGGCGGTATTGGCGCAGTTCCGGGTAGAGGGCCAGCGGGGACGACGCCATCCAGTCCCGCACCCGCCGCCATCGCTCGGCCGCCGGGGTGGCGTCGAGTTCCGCAAGGTAGCTCATCGGCGTTCCCCGTCAGATCGTCTTCAGGAACTCGATGATCGCCAGGCGCTCGTCGTGGGAGAGGCCGTCGCGCGGATAGAGATGGCCGATATTGCGGTTGCCGGAGACGCTGGTGTCGAAGCGGAAGCGGCCCGGGGCGTCCAGGCTGACGAAGCCCAGCCGCTCGCGGTCCAGCTCCTGCCCGCCGGTCCAGAAGACGGCGCGGCGCTCCGCCTCCGGCGACAGCAACTCGTAGATCGTCGCCACCGAGCCGTTGTGCAGATAGGGGCCGGTCGCCCAGATGCCGGCCAGCGGTCCGGCCTTGAGATAGGCGCCTTCCTGCGGCCGGTAGAGTTCCGGCACGCCGCCCGGCTCGGCCGGCGGCGAGAAGCGGTAGCCGTGCATCGCCACCTGCTCTTCCGGGCTGAGGTCGAGATCGGCCATGGCGCGCTTCACCACCGCGCCGACGGTGTTCAGGAAATACCGCGGTGCCGGGACGAGGGCAGCGCCTTCATTGGCCAACGCCGTCGCGGCGTTGGTGCGCACGGTGCGGAACAGCAGCGCTTCCATGTACCGCGGATCGGTCCCGACCGCGCGATAGTCGGTCCGGCCGATCTCGATGAAGGTCATTTCCCGGGCGTTCACCGCCGGATCGGTCATCCGATAGGGCGGCCGGGCGTTGTTATGGCAGGCCGCGCAATGGGCGTCGTAGAGCGCTTCCCCCGCCGCGGCGAGGTCGCGGTCGATCGGCCCCATCACCGCCTCGTCCCAGACCGGCGGCGCGAGGTCGGCCACCCAGCTCTCCAGCGCATGCAGATCGTGCAGGCGCACGCTGGCGGTGAACCAGTCCTCCGGCGGGCCGGTCAGCGTGGTCTCGCCGAAGACGCCCAGCACCTCGCCGACATTGCGGCCGATCGGGCTCGCCGCCACGGGGAACCACTGAACGAACTCCAGGTCCGAGGACAGCCACAGCGACGGATAGCTGGTCGGCGCGCCGACGCTGCGCAGGTTGCGCGGGTCGCCCTGGCCGGAGACCGCCAGGGCATTGACGATCTCCGTCAGCGCGTCGACCCGGCCGAAGCCGGAGCGCACCACCGGCCGGCGGATCGCCGCGTCGCCGGCAAGCCGCGCCTCGAACGCGGCGAAGGCGTCGGCCAGCGCCGCGACTGCCTCTTCGCTCGGCGGGTCGAGGATCCGCCCGGCGAAGGCCGCGAACCGGTCGGGGTCGTAGCGGGTGCGGGCGACGGCGGCGGCGAGGTCGGCGTAGAACAAGTCGAAGTCGAGGGCGGCGGCGCCGCCGTCGATGCGGACCACGGTGCCGTCCACCGTGACCTCGGCGGTGTGGCAGGCAGCGCAGGTCAGCCCGACGGATCCGTCGTCCGGATCGATGGCGAAGCCGATGGGCAGGCCGTCGGGATTGAGCGGTGTCGGCGCGTCGGCCGGAATGAAGCCGTAGCGTTGCAGATGCGCGGTCTCGGCGAACAGGCCTTCGCCATCCGCCCGCTCCAGCGCCATGAACCAGTCATAGGGCATCATGCGCGAGCCCTGGGGCGTGAAGTAATACGCCTCCCGCAGTTCCTGCGACCATCCCTGGTCGAGGAACGTCACATCGCGGCCCGGTTCCGCGCGCGAGTTCCGCTTGTCGGCGACGATGAACGCCGCCGCCAACACGAAGATCCCGATGTATCCGAAGAAGAGAAACATCGATCGGCTGTTGAAGAACATGCCGGCCTCCGACGTATGGATGGGTACGCACGCTCCCGACTGGGAGAAAGAGGCAAAGTCCAGCAACTCGGGCGCAAATCTGCTGCCCGTCCGCTCCCTTCATGATCCTATCACGGAATTATCGTCGCCCGCGCCTGCAATCTTGGCGCGAGGCGGGGTGGCCATCAGGCCTTGGGTTGGCCGCCCCGGATCGGCTGGTGTCAGCCGGCCGCCTCGCCCCCCTTGGGGCCCCAGAACACCACCCACACCACCAGGTCGTCTGTGAAGTCGACGAAGCGGTGGGAGACGCCGGCCGGCACGAACAGCATGTCGCCGGGTTCGAAGGCGCTGCGCTCCTCCCCCCGGATGAAGGTGCCGAAGCCGTGCATGACGACGTAGATCTCGTCCTGGTCATGCGGGGCCTGATCGTCCGTCAGGCGCGGTACGTAGAGCCCGGCGCGCATGGAGCCGTGGCGCAGCACCTCGGTGAACGGGCGTCCGGGCTTATGGGGCAGATTGGCTCTGGCGGTCTCCAGCGCGAACAACCAGTCGGTCTCTCGGGGCATACTGTTCATCAGGCGATCAACTCGTAGACGGTCCAGTGGGTCTTGCCCGCCACCTTGTCGTAGAAGGCGCGGGCGCGGTAGTTGTCGTCGGCGGTGATCCAGCGCAGCTTGGACCAGCCGCGCGATTGCGCCTGGCCCGCGACATGGCCGATCAGGGCCGCCGCCGCCCCGTTGCCACGCGCTTGCGGATCGACGAACAGATCGTCCAGGAAGCCGACGATCGTGCCGCGCAGCGGGTTCGGCATCTCCCGATAATGCGCCAACCCGACCGCGGTGCCGTCGCCGCCGCGCGCCAGCACGCCTTCCACGACATGGCCGGGGTCCATCAGCCAGTCCCAGGTCGTCGCCACCGACGCCGGCGTCTGCGCGACCGCGTAGAACCGGGCATAGCCGGCGAACAGCCGGGCCCATTCCGGCCGGTCGTCCGCCGACAGCGGCGTCACCGTGATGCGGTCGGGAGAGGCGGACATCGGGGTCAGGGACATGGATGGGTCGGGGATGATCGGGCGGGGCCGGGGCCGGCGGCGGATTTGCCCAGAGTCGGCCGCGAACTACACCACACGGGCGCAACGCTGTCGAGGCCGGGTCCCGATTTCCGCCGGTCGACAAGCCGGGGGTCGCGCCCCATCTGAAGGTGGTCGACAGGGTGCGGGCAATCGGGCCGGCGGCGCATACCGGCTGCCAGGCCGCGTTTCATTGACAGTTAATGGCGTTTGCCTACTCTCGCGCCGGCGATTCCAGACACCGGCCGTCAAGCCGGCGTCCAACGGGTTAAGGACATGGGGTTGGGCCATGGCCGACGATGCGGCCGCCGACGCGGTAGATAGTCAAGCAGGCGTGACGATCGCGCTGCCCGATGGCAGCCGGCGGGGCTTCGCCGGGCCGGTGACCGGCCGCCAGATTGCCGAGGCGATCGGGCCGGGCCTCGCCAAGGCGGCGATCGCCGTCGAGGTCGATGGCGCGGTGCGCGACCTCGCCCATGAGATCGCCGCCGATGCGGCGGTGTCGATCGTCACCCGCACCTCCGACGCCGCGCTGGCGCTGATCCGCCACGACGCCGCCCATGTCATGGCGGAGGCGGTGCAGGCGCTCTATCCCGGCACGCAGGTGACCATCGGTCCGGCGATCGAGCACGGCTTCTACTACGACTTCGCGCGGGCCGAGCCGTTCACGCCCGACGACTTGGTGGCGATCGAGGCGAAGATGCGCGAGATCGTCGCCCAGGGTGCTGCCTTCCGCCGGGAGGTGTGGGACCGCGACGCGGCGATCGCCCATTTCGAGGGGCTCGGCGAGACCTACAAGGCGGAGATCATCCGCGACCTGCCCGAGGGGGAGGAGATCTCGATCTACTACCAGGGCGAATGGCACGATCTCTGCCGCGGGCCGCATATGCCGACGACGGCGCATGTCGGCCAGGCGTTCAAGCTGATGAAGCTGGCCGGCGCCTATTGGCGCGGCGACAGCGCCAACGCCATGCTGCAGCGGATCTACGGCACGGCCTGGCGCGATCAGAAGGAGCTGGACGCCCATCAGAGGATGCTGGAGGAGGCGGAGAAGCGCGACCACCGCCGCCTCGGCCGCGAGATGGACCTCTACCATTTCCAGGAGGAGGCGCCGGGCGCCATCTTCTGGCACCACAAGGGCTGGGTGCTGTTCCGGCAGTTGGTCGACTACATGCGCGCCCGCCAGGAGGACGCCGGCTATACAGAGATCAGCACGCCCGGCGTGATGGACCGCTCGCTGTGGGAGACGTCGGGCCACTGGTCGACCTTCCGCGAGAACATGTACACGACCGAGACGGAAGACGGCCGCGTCTTCGCGCTGAAGCCGATGAACTGCCCCGGCGGCATTCAGGTGTTCCGCCAGGGCATCACCAGCTACCGCGACCTGCCCCAGCGCATCGCGGAGTTCGGCCGGGTCAACCGCTACGAAGCCTCCGGCGCGCTGCACGGGCTGATGCGGGTGCGCGAGTTCACCCAGGACGACGCGCATATCTTCTGCACGGTCGAGCAGGTCGAGGACGAATGCCGCACGGTGATCGAGTTGATCCTCGACATCTACCGCGACTTCGGCTTCGAGGACGTGCGCATCAAGTTCTCCGACCGGCCGGAGAAGCGCATCGGCTCCGATGCGGTGTGGGATCGGCTGGAGGCGGCGCTGAAGGGCGCGCTGGACCATATGGGCCAGCCCTACAGCCTGAACCCGGGGGAAGGCGCCTTCTACGGCCCGAAGCTGGAGTTCGTGCTGCGCGACGCGATCGGGCGCGACTGGCAATGCGGCACGCTGCAGGTCGACATGAACCTGCCGGAGCGCTTCGGCACCTACTATATCGGCGAGGACAACCAGCGCCACACGCCGGTGATGCTGCACCGGGCGCTGTTCGGCTCGATCGAGCGGTTCTGCGGCATCCTGATCGAGCACTATGCCGGCAAGCTGCCCTTGTGGCTGGCGCCGACGCAAGCGGTGGTGGCGACGGTGACCAACGACGCCGACGACTATGCGCGCCGCGTCGTCGGGCGGCTGCGCGCCGCCGGTATTAGGGCCGAGGCCGATCTGCGCAACGAGAAGATCACCTACAAGGTGCGCGAGCACAGCCTGGCCAAGGTGCCGGTGATGCTGGTCGCCGGCCGGCGCGAAGCGGCGGACGCTACGGTGGCGCTGCGGCGGCTCGGCGGCAAGGACCAGGAAATCCTTGCTCTCGACGATGCGATTCCTAAACTCGTGGAAGAGGCGCAGTCGCCGCTGGTGCGGCGGTGGACCGACGCGGCTTGACGGTGCCGATCCGGCTGCCGCCGGTCGGGCGCTAGAGCTTAAGCCCGTAGCCGCGCCGCTCTGGTCAAGCAGGCTGCCAAGGTGGCGGGTGGGGCGGCGATGGCCGGCACCGCACGGCCACCCGCCTTATCGTCATCCCATCACGCATCAACGGCTGAACAGCGAAGAGGAGGAGATCCATAGCCAGACCACCGCATGCCAGCCCGCCGGCCAAGGAAGGGCCGCGGGTGAATGAGGACATCGACTCTCCGATGGTCCGTCTCGTGGACCAGAACGGGGAGATGATCGGCGTCGTACCGGTTCACGAAGCCGTGGCCCGCGCCGATGATGTCGGCCTCGATCTCGTCGAGATTTCACCGAATGCCGACCCCCCGGTCTGCAAGATACTCGACTACGGAAAATTCAAATACGAGAGCCAAAAGAAGAAAAACGAGGCGCGCAAACGTCAGAAGATCATCGAGGTCAAGGAAATCAAGCTGCGACCCAATATCGATGATCACGACTATGACGTGAAGATGCGCAATACGCAGCGATTTCTGCAGGACGGCGATAAAGTCAAGGTGACCATGCGGTTCCGCGGGCGCGAGTTGGCGCATCAGGACCTGGGCATGAACCTGCTGGTTCGGGTGCGCGACCAGTTCGCCGAGCTGGCGAAGGTCGAGCAGATGCCGCGCATGGAAGGCCGTCAGATGGTGATGGTTCTGGCACCGAAATAGCACGCACGCGGGCGGGGTTGGGCAAACCAACCCCGCCCGCGTGCCGCTACGGTCTACGCGGTTCCCGTCACCGCTGATCGAACCTGCCGTGCCCGAACGGCGTCACCCGGCAGCCTGGCCGGGTGACGCCGTCGCGCGTCGGCCGGTATCAGGCGGCCGCGCGGCGCAACTGGATGGCCGTGCCCACGAGGCCGCCGAGCAGCCAGCGGACATGGCCGTTGGCGTCCTGCAGCGGCATGAGTACCCGCTCGTAGTCGAGCTGGCGGCCGGCGCGGTTGACGAAACGATGGCGCGAGCAGATCGGCTGCCGGCGGTCCGCCGCCAGCGTATAGTCGTGCACGATCTCCGGCGCCTCGTAGGCGAGGTCGATGTCCTCCAGCGCGCTGCCGGCAAGGTCCATGGCGAACAGCGTCGCCACGCCGGGGCCGCACAGGGCGAAGCGGAAGCGCGGGGCGTCGTCACAGACATCGACCAGGAACGTGTCCGCCAGGTACTCGCGGATCTCTTCCGGCACGATTTCGTCGCGGCGCGGCATGGCGCGCGGCCCGCGCTTGGCTTCCCAATAGGCGGCGAGGCCGGCCAGCGTCTCGTCGCGTATGGTCAGGCCATGGCTGGTCTGGAGAGTCATGGGTCGTGTCCTTCCCCAAGGAGCAAGTGGTGGCCGTTTCTTTTTGCCGGCCCTTGTTTGCTTAGAAGCCTAACACTCTCCACGGTTGCTTGCGAATCCGAACGGGACCTTCGCCCATCATTTTATGCAATCCAGACCTGCGCATTCAGCGTGAGGGCGAGATCGCGGGCGGCGTCGCCGCGATTCACCGCGATCTCCACCAGGTCCAGGCTGTTGCGATACCAGAACGGCGTGCCGGCGGGGACCGCGCCGAAGGTGCGAGCCGGCCCGATGGTGGCGGTATCGCCGCCGGTGCCGATCCGTGCCTCCGGCGCCAGCGCGTCGGCCGGGATCCCGGTCATCGCATTGCCGAATCCGTCGATGTAGACGACCCGGTCGCGCGGCGCGGGATCGGCCGCGGTCAGCCCGGCGGGCGCCGTCGCGCGCGGCGTGCCGGCGGCGAGATGGGCCGCCACCGGCGCGAACAGGTCGCGTCCGTGGAAGCTGGCCGACAGCGCCGCCGGCCGCCAGGTGATGCGCTCGACGCCCACGGCGCCGGCCTGGGCCGCCGCCACGGCGAACAGCCCGTTGTCCGGCCCGACCAGCCGCCGCCCATCGACCTCGACGATGACGGCCGGCCGCGCCGTGCCGACGCCCGGATCGACCACGGCGACGATGATCGCTCCGGCCGGCGCGCGCGCCACCAGGGCCGCCAGCAGATGGGCGGCAAGGTCGGGCCGGAAGGCCGGCGCATCGTGCATCAGATCGATCACCGGGACGCCCGGCGCGATCTCGGCAATCGCCGCCTTCATCTGCCCGACATAGGGGCCGTTCCAGCCGAAATCGGTGAACAAGAGGATCATCCTGGATGCCATCCCGTTGCGACCTTGTCTTGATTCTGTTACTCTATATTTGATCTCTTCTTCGAGAAATCGGAGAAATTTAAATGAAATTGAGTTTAGATGCTTCCATCTCCGGGCTGCGCCGTCTCTTCCAGGGGCAGGACGCGGACGCTGAGGGGCGCAAGGGCAGTCGCGCCGGATGGGCGATCGACACCGTCGACTTCTCGTTCCTGACGCTGGAGGAGATCATCCGGACGGAGCCGGGCAGCCTCGGCGAGACCCTGCATATCATCTCGCTGCGCAGCTTCAAGCAGGCGCTGGGCGAGGAATGGAACCAGTTCGCCAAGAAGGTCCAGCTCATCGCCGAAAGCGTGGTGCGCCGCCATCTCGGGCGCAAGGGGGCCGCCGGCATGCAGGACGACGACACCTTCGTGCTGTCCTTCGTCTCCCTGCCCAAGCCGGAGGCGGATCAGCTTTGCCGGCTGATCGCCATCGACTTCATGAAGATCCTGATCGGCGAGCGGTTCGCCGATGCGGCGATCCGCGTGGGCGAGGTCTCCCGCGACCGCGTGCTGCGGGGCGACGGGACGCTCGACCTGGCGGCGATGGACGCCGCTATCGATCGGGCCACCCCTAACGTGCTGAGCGCGGAGGGCGAACTGGTCGCGACCGCCGGCGCCCTGGGCATCGCGGCGGAGGAGGCGCTGGACGAAGCGACCGCCGACAGCGCCGCGGCGGTCAGCGCCTATCTGATGTCCGGGCGCGCGGCGAGCGAGCCGCGCTGGGTCTCGCTCGCCTGGCCGCCGCCGGACCTGAAGCGGCCGCAGGCCCTGGCAATCCCGCCGGTCGATCCGCGCGACGATGTGCCGGAAGGGCTGTCGCTGGGCTTCCGGCCGGTGTGGAACGCCCATCATGGCCGCATCGATACCTATCGGGTGGTGCCCGTCATGGCGGCGGAGGACGGCGGCGCCGGCGCGGTGGAGGCGGCTTTCCTGCCTCCGCGGGCGCGCCTGTGGAGCCGGCTCAACCGCGCCTTCGCCGTGCTGTTCTGCGCGCTCGGCCAGATCGAGCGGAACATCGAGGCGCGCTGCGCCATGGAGCTGATCGTGCCGATCCCGTTCGCCGCGACGGCCATGCCGGCGCGGGCGATCCTGGAGGATGTGCTGAAATACTTCCCCGATCCGGCGCGCGCGCGCCATCTCTATCTGGAGCTGATGGACGTGCCGGACACGGTCGACGACCGCACCGTCGCCGAGGCCGTCCGGTGGCTGCAGGGACTGTGCCGGGACGTGCTGGTGAGTTGCGACGGGGCCGACGGCGGGGTGGTGATGCCGCCCTTGAAGGCGGCGCGGCCGCTGGCGGTCGGCTGCGACCTGTCCGGGCGAAAGGTCGGCGACCCGAAGCGGTTCATCCCGCGTTTCACCAAGGCGATCGGGCCGCAGGGATGCTATTTCTGGGGCTTGAGCGGACGCACCGGGTTCGCCGCGGCGCGGGCGGCCGGGGGCCTGTTCGTCAACGGCGACGCGGCCCGGCCGGGCGATCCGACGGCCGCGGCCATCCTCGCCGATCCGTTAGCGGTCGCGGCCGACATCGCCGTGGCCGCCGGTTGAGGCGGCGTCCGGGCCGGAGTTGTGGGTGGCGATGACCTTGGAAACCTGGGCGATCTTCGTCCTCGTTGCGTTGGGGCCGGCGGTCAGTCCGGGGCCGGCGCTGCTGCTGACGCTGACCAATGCGCTGCGCTACGGGCCGCGGGCCGTCGTCTGGTCGGCGGCGGCGAATTCCACGGGCCTGGTGCTGGTGTCCTTGGCGGTGGCGCTGGGGCTGTCCGCGCTGCTCGCCGCCTCGACCATCGGCTTCGCCGCCTTGAAGGTGATCGGGGCCGGCTATCTGATTTGGCTGGGCATCAAGGTGCTGCGCGACCGGCGCGGGTTCGTGCCGGACGGCGGGGCGGCCGGTGCGGGTGGCGGGCAGCCGGTGCCGGCGCACCTGTTCCGCCAGGCACTGCTGGTGGCGCTGACTAATCCCAAGGCGCTGGTGTTGATCGCGGCATTGCTGCCGCCCTTCCTCGACCCCGCGCGTCCGCTGTTGGCCCAGGCGGCCGTACTGGCCGTGACCTACAGCGTCTTGTGCTTCCTGGTGCATATCGGCGTCGGGCTGATCGCCGGGCGGGTGCGGCCGTGGCTGGCGTCGAACCGCGGGGCCCGCATGGTGCGCCGAACCCTGGGGGGCCTGTTCATCGGCTTCGGCGCCGCGCTGGCGGCGGGGCGGTAGAGCCTATTGCTTTGACGCATTTTCCAAGTCGCCGGGCGAATCCACCCGGCTCGGAAATGCGCCGGGTTCAATCGACATTCATCGCCGCCGCCGGTTGAAGCCCTCCCCCTCGATGGGGGAGGGTTGGGTGGGGGTGATGCTTGTCGGTGGTGAAGCCGGATCAAGAAGCACCTTTCGACGGCGCCGTTGGATGGGCACGGACGTTGCGGTGCGAGATGGGCACTTCGCAGGCGCTGATCTCATGCGGCGACATCACCCCCACCCTAACCCTCCCCCATCGAGGGGGAGGGAAGTTCTGAATGTCGATTGGACCTAGGCCCGCGGGCGCCGGCCTACCCGCCCAGGAAGTCGAGCAGTCCGTCGACCACGGCGTTGGGATGGCGCGCCGGTTCGCCGCTGCCGTCGCCCGGTCCTTCAGCTCGCTCCTCTGCCGGCTCGTCAGTCGGTTGGTCGGCCGGCTCGGCGGTCGGTGCCGGCGCCTCGGCGGGGGGCGCGGGCGACTCGACTTCCGCGGCTTCCGGCGTGGTCGGTGCCGGCGACCGTGGCGTCGAGGGGCGCGCCGGGGCCGACACCGCCGGCCGGTCGATCGGCTCGCCCAGCAAGGGGGCGCGGCCTTCGCTCAAGGTGAACAGGATCACGTAGATCGGGAAGGCGGCCGTCACCAGGATCAGGACCGCCGCCACGATGGCCAGCGCCAGCCGTCCGCCGGCGGACGGGGCCGTGCCGACGGGGGGTGGGGCGGTTGCGGTCGCGCCCGGTGCCGTTGCGCCCGGTGCCGTTGCGCCCGGTGCCGTTGCGCCCGGTGCCGTTGCGTACGTCATGGTCACCTCAATTCCCGTCGACTACCATGGGCCTCGCGTTTTCGTCGGCCCGACCGGCACCCTCCAGGCGCGGCCCGATGGGGTCGACAAGGGACCGCGCCGCCGGGCGAACACCGGGAAGCCATGAGCCAGCCTCCGACCATCTTCGAGACCCGGGGTGAGGCCGGGACTACCGGCGGGGCCGATCAGCGGCCGCGGCCGGCCCGCTTCCAGCACAGCCTGTCTGCGCGCCTACTGCTCTTGACCATCTTCTTCGTGATGGTCGCCGAGATCTTGATCTATACACCATCGATCGCGCGGTATCGCCTGAATTGGCTGGAGGACAAGCTGGGCGAGGGGCATCTCGCCGCGCTGGCCGTCGTCGCCGCTTCGGAAGGCATGGTGACGGAGGAGCTGGAGGACGAGCTGCTCGACGACCTCGCCGCCTATGTCGTCGACGTGCGGACATCCTCCTACGCCGGGGAGCAGCGGACCTATCTGCTGGGCCGCGTGATGCCGCCGGAGCCCGACCACATCGTCTTCCTCGATCAGGGCGGCGTTTTCGACCTGATCCTGGATGCCTTCGATACCCTGATGAACGGGGCGGAGCGGGTGATCCGCGTCGACGGGACCTCGCCCCGCGACCCCGCGACCCGGGTCATGATGATCATCGACGAAGGGCCGCTGTGCGAGGAGATGCTGGCCTTCTCGCTGCGCATCCTGGCGCTGTCGATCATCATCTCGCTGATCACCGCCAGCCTGGTCTACATGGCGCTGCACTGGATGATGGTGCGCCCGGTCCTGCGCATCACCGGGCGGATGATGGCGTTCCGCGAGAACCCGGCCGACAGCCAGCCCCTGGCGACGACCCGCCGGCGCGACGAGGTCGGCGTGGCGGAGCGGGAGCTGGTGTTCATGCAAGACACCATCCGCGCCACGCTGGGCCAGCGCGAGCGGCTCGCCACGCTGGGCACGGCGATGACCAAGATCAACCACGACCTGCGCAATATCCTGACCAGCGCCTCGCTCTTGTCGGAGCGGCTGGCCGCCAGCGAGGACCCCCAGGTCCGGCGTGTCGTGCCGATGGTGCTGGATGCCATCGACCGGGCCGCGGCGCTGTGCAGCCGCACCCTGGACTACAGCCGCGAAGGGGCCGCACCGCTGTCGCGCAGCCCGGTCAACCTGCGCGCGCTGGTGGAGCTTGGCGTGCGGGACGTGGCGCCGGTGATGGCGGAGGGGGCGGTCTGGGACAATGCCGTTCCCGACGGCCTGGAGGTCTCCGCCGATGCCAAGGAGCTGCGCCGCGTGTTCAGCAATCTCGGCCGCAACGCCTTCGAGGCCGGTGCCCGGCGGGTCACCATCGGCGCCCGGGCGGCCGGCGATGGCCGAATCGAGATCGAGATGCGCGACGACGGCCCCGGTCTGCCGGAGCGGGCCAGCCGCCATCTGTTCCAGCCCTTCGCCGGTTCGGTGCGCAGCGGCGGCACGGGGTTGGGCCTGGCGATCGCCCGCGAGGTCGTCGTCCGCCACGGCGGGTCCATCGCGCTCTTGGAAACGGGCCCGACCGGGACCGCGTTCCGGGTCGATCTGCCGGCGTGAGGGTCGCCGACCGCCCGCTTTCCCATCCACCCCGCCCGGACAAGCGATCCTGTCATGCCTATGCTCGACGTCCTCAGGCGGCGTCGCCGCTCCACCGCGGCGCCGGAGCGACCGTTCTTCCACCGGCTGGTCGGGCTGCTGACCGAGCAAGGGGTCGGCCTGGTGCTGGACATCGGGGCCAACGAAGGACAGTTCGCCACCGCGCTGTTCGCCGCCGGCTTCGCCGGTCGGGTGGTGAGTGTCGAGCCGCATCCGGAGACTCACGGCCGACTGGTTGCGCGGGCCCGCCGGAGGGCCGGCTGGACGGTGCAGCCTCCCATCGCGCTGGGCGAGGAGGAGGGGACGGCCGAGCTGTTCAGCTTCGACCGGTCGGACATGAACAGCCTGCTGGCGCCGGCTGAGGCCATGGATGCCGCCTTTCAGCGCCTGGGGGCGCCCGCGCCGGTGTCGGTGCCGGTGCGCCGGCTCGATCGGCTGTGGCCGGACCTGGTGGGCGACGGCGATCGGGTGATGCTGAAGCTGGACACCCAGGGCTCGGAGGCGGCGGTGCTGGCCGGCGCGGGGGACCGCCTGGCCGACGTCGCCGTCGTGCAGTGCGAGGCGGCCGTGACGCCGCTCTACCAGGGTCAGCCGCGACTGGCCGAGACGATCGCCGCGATGGCGGGGCTGGGCTTCGAGCCGGCATTGCTGTCGGCCGGCCATTGGTCCCGGCGTCTCGGCCGGCAACTCGATCTCGACGTCGTCTTCGTTCCCCGGGACCCGGACCCCAAGGGCATGAAGGCGTGAACGGCTTCACAGCGGCGGCCGGCGATCCCGGTCATGATCGCGATCAATGATCTTGGGCGCGGGGCGCGCGACCGACCGGGAATGCAGAGGGCTGAATGTTCGGCGATCGACTGTATGTTTGCGTGGCGGCGGTGCTGGGGGCGGTGGCGCTGACCCTGGCCGCGTGTCTGGTGGTTGCGGCGAGCCTGTCCGACCGGCACACGGCCGAGGCGCCGGAGGCGTTCCCCGCCGGCGCTGTGCCGGCATCGGCCACCATCGGCAGCGATTGACGGCGGATGGACCGGCAGGCCAGGTAGGGTACAGGCGATCCGGCAACGACGAGAGGAGGACAGCGCGATGGCTGGTGAGCGCGAAGGCGCCTTCTGCGTCGTGGCGCCGATCTTCCCGGTCACCGATGTCCTTGTATCGACGCGGTTCTACGCCGACCGGTTGATGTTCGACGTGGCCTTCGAATGGGCCGATGGCGCGGGTGCGCCCGTCCGCTACGTCATCCTGCGCCGGGGCGACGCGGAGCTGCATTTGAGCGCCAGCGACCGGCCGCACAAGGCGGCCGCCTACATCTTCGTGGACGGTATCCAGGCCTATCACCAGGCTGTTGTCGCCGCCGGGGCGCCGATTGCCGTCGATCTTCAAGATCAGCCCTGGGACATGCGCGAGTTCGAGGTGCACGACCCCGACCGCAACGTGCTGATCTTCGGCGAGCACATCGACCGTCTCGACGGCGACCGTCTCGACGGCGACCGGCTCAACGACTGACGGCGCGGCCGGCTGCCGCGACGACGTCAGGCCGGCAGCGCCGTCGCCGGGTCCGCCAGCGCCACCCGCAGGGTCTGACCGGCCGGCAGGTCGTGGCGATGCCCGCGCACCGCGATCGGCGCCGGCTGCGGCCAGGTCTCCGCCGCTCGAACGGTCAGCGCGTCGCCGCGCACCTCCACATCCAGCCAATGGTTGTGATAGCGCACGCGGGTGCGGATCGCGCTCAACGTCTCCGGCACCAGCGGGTCGAAATGCACGACGCCGTCCTGGATGTCGAAGCCGGTCAGGCAGCGCTGCACCAGGTCGATGGTCCCGGCCATCAGGCCGAGATGGATGCCTTCCTTGGTGGTCCCGCCCTGGATATCGGTGATGTCGCTGTTCAGCGCGTGCAGGAAGTAGTCCCAAGCCTCCTTCGGCCGGGTCCGTGCCAGCACCCAGGCATGCACCAGGAAGCTCAGCGTCGACCCGTTCGTCGTGCGCCGGCGGTAGTAGTCGAGATTGTCGTTCCACACCTGCTCGCTCAGCGTATAGCCAAGCTGCTCGAACAGCTTCGCCAGCCGCGGCCGCGAGAATAGGTAGAACAGCATCAGCACGTCGGCCTGCTTGGAGATCTGGTAGTTGTTGGCGCTGTCGCCTTCCGCTTCCAGGATCCGGTCGAGGCGCTGGATGTTGCCGTATTTATCGGCCATCGCCTTGAGGTCGAGGGTCTTCAGCTTCTCATAGCCCTCGAACTGGCTGATGATCGTGCCGTCGTGGAACGGCACCTTCAACTTTCGGCTCATCTCCTCCCAGCGCGCCAACTCCTCGTCGCCGAGGTCGAGCTTCAGTTTCAGCTCGTTGCGGTGGACGGTGTCGAGCCGGGCCATCACCTCCGTGGTGGTGTTCATCAGCCAGGCTACCATGACATTGGTGTAGGCGTTGTTGTTGAGGCCGTGATTGTCCTCGCCGGCGTCGGGATAGGCTTCGTGGAACTCGTCCGGTCCCATCACGCCGTGGATCTCGTAGCGGTCCTCCTCGGCGTTGAAATGGGCGAGCGAGGCAAAGAAACGGGCGACCTCGAAGATCACCTCCGCGCCGCGATGCTCCAGGAAGCCACGGTCGCCGGTCATCTCGTACTGCTTCCAGCAGTTGTAGGCGATGGCCAGGCTGACATGGCGCTGGATGAAGGTGTTGTCGGGGATCCAGCGGCCGGAGCGCGGGTTGAGGTGCATCACCTGGCTTTCCTCGCGGCCGTCGCTGCCGCTCTGCCAGGGGAACATGGCGCCGCGGACGCCGCTGGCGCGCGCCGCGCGGCGGGCATGGGCCAGGCGGTTGTGCCGGTAGCGCAACGTGCCGCGGGCGATCTGCGGCATGCGGTGCATCAGATAGGGCAGGATGAACAGCTCGTCCCAGAAGACGTGGCCGCGATAGGCCTCGCCGTGCCAGCCGCGCGCCGGCACGCCGACATCCATGTTGCCGGTGTGGTCGGATAGCGTCTGCAGGAGATGCAGCATGTGCAGGCGCAAGATCATCTGCACCCGCTCGTCGCCTTCCACCTCCAGGTCGCAACGCTGCCACAGCCGCGCCCAGGCGCCTTCATGCTCGGTCATCAGGCGGGCGAGATCCGGGGCGTCGGCCACCGCCTCGCGCGCCGCCGTCTCCGGCTCGGAGATGGCGATGTCGCGGGCGGTGAAGAACGACGCCAGCTTCTCCACGCGCACCGGCGTCCCCGGCGTCACGTCGAAGCCGAGAATCTGGGCGATGTAGTCGTCGTCCGTCTCCACCCGGCTGTCGGCATCGACCCGGGTGGTGCCGGCGAACACGCGGGTGCGCGCCGCCGTGCCGATGCGCAGGCGCGCCTGGTTGGTCTCCGCCGTCAGCGTGATCAGCGTCTCGCCGTCCTCGGTCTCCACCTCGCCGCGCGACAGGGTGGCGAGGTGGCGGCTGGCCAGCTCGCGGTAGCGCTTGACGCCCCAATTGGTCACCCGGCCGTCGAGATCGGCGCGGACTTCCACGCGGCCCTGCCAGCCGCGCGGCTCCACCGTCAGGCTGACGCCGATATGGTGCGGGTCGGCCATGTCGACGAATTTCTCGACGCCGAGCGCCGTCTCCCGGCCGCCCCCGTCGCGGATATCCACCTCGATCGTTACCACGCCGCGGCGGAAGTCCAGCGCCTGGCGGAATCGCAGGATCTCCACGTCGTCCAGCGACAGCCATGGCCCGTCGGCGAAGCGCACCGACAGGCCCGCCGGATTCGGCATGTTGACCAGGTCTTCGTTGACGATCGGCCGCCCGGCGATCTCGGTGATCAGGCGGTTGTAGCCGCCGGCGAGATAGGTGCCGGGGTAGTTGACGTCGTCGGGTCCGGCCCACGGAAAGGCGCCGCGGCTGCACAGATAGCCGTTGCCGAGGGCGAGCAGCGCCTCGCGGAGGCCCTGTTCCTCGGGCTCGTAGGAGTCGTAGACGAGGCTCCAGGCCGACATCGGGTCCCTCCACGATACGCGATGGGCAGGGCGCGGATGACCCGCGCCCCGGTCTTATGGGGTGCCCGGCGTCAGGGGGTCATCCGCCGGAGCAGTTCGATCACCTCGTCGACCGTGTCGACGCGGAAGTCAGCATAGGTCCGGCGCGCCGGGTCGGCCGCCGGATCGGCGCAGATCACCGAGACGCCGCGCCCCTGCAGGGCGCGGAAGGCATCCTCATCGGTGACGTCGTCACCGAAGAACATCGCGACGTAGTTGTCGCCGTCGAACCCCAGCGCCTTGCAGAGGTAGAGGACGCACTTGCCCTTGTCCCAGTCGATCTTCGGCTGCAGCTCGAAGACCTTCTTGCCGGTCTTTTCCTTCAGTTCCGGCGCGGCGGCTTCGACCTGGTCGAGGCCCTCGCGGAACCGCGGATAGTCGGCGTCGCTGACGAGGCGGTAATGCGCCGCGATGGAGAACTTCTTGCGCTCGACCAGGGCCCCCTCGATGGGGTCCAGCACCTGGTGCAGATGCGCCTCCACCCGGTCCAGCACGGGCGTGAAGTCGCCGCCGACCTCGTTGTCGATCTCGCCGCGGCCGGGCGCGCGGATGTCGAAGCCGTGGCTGCCAGCGTAGATCAGTCCCTCGATGCCGACCAGCCCTTCCACGTCGGGCCGGTCGCGACCGCTGACCACGGCGACGGGCCGGGCGGCGGCCAGGGTGCTGACGATCTGACGCGATCCCTCGGCCATCACGGCCCATTCCGGCCGCTCAACGATCGGGGTCAGCGTGCCGTCATAGTCCAGGAACAGCGCCGGGGTGCGGTCGCCGAGCGCCGCGGCGTAGGCCTCGAAGCCGGACAGCGCGTGCGGAATCTCACCGACCAGGCGGTTCACCGGTGCGGCACCGGAGGATTGGGAATCGTCAGCCAAGGTCGAATTCTCCCAAGTCGCCGACCACCACGTCGGCACCGCCGTCGATCAGCGCCTGTCGGCCAACGCCGCGGTCGACGCCGACCACCAGCTTGAAGTTGCCGGCCCGGCAGGCCTCCACGCCGACGATGGCATCCTCGAACGCGGCCGTGTTCTGCGGCGTCACGCCGATCAGCTCGCAGCCGCGCACGAACGTGTCGGGATTGGGCTTGCCCGGCAGGCCGTTGGCTTCGGCATAGTTGCCGTCGACCATCGTGTCGAACAGGTGGAGCAAGCCTGCGGCCTCCAGCACCAATTGGCAGTTCTTCGACGAGGAGACAACCGCCGTCTTCAGGCCCAGCCCGCGCAGATGCTCGATCAGCCGGACCGATCCGTCGAACACGGTCGGTCCGTCGGTGTGGATCACCTCGGTGAACAAAAGGTTCTTGCGGTTGCCGAGGCCGCACACCGTGGGTGCATCAGGCGGATCGTCGGAGCCGCCGCGGTCGAGATGGATGCCGCGACTCTCCAGAAACGACTGGACGCCGTCATAGCGCGGTTTGCCGTCGACGTAGGCGATGTAGTCGCGGTCGAGATCGAACGGCACGAAAGGCTCGCCCGTGCGCGCCGCCTCCGACTGCAAATACCCGTCGAACAGCGCCTTCCAGGCGGTCGCGTGGACGCTGGCCGTGTCGGTGATTACCCCGTCCAGGTCGAGCACGATGGCATCGAGGCCCATCTGGTCGAGCCGGGGAAGTGCGTCTGGCATGAGGCCTGGACCGTTCTTGAGGCGGAATGAGGGTGCGGGGCAGCGGAAGAGGGGTAGGACACCGCAAGCCCCGATCATCAGCCGGCCGGGCGGATCGCGCGACCGAAGCGCCGGCGAAAGCCCCCGTGGCCGCGATGACCGGACGGCGGAACCCAGGGCGGATCAGGCAGCCTGGCTGGACCACCTGCTTCATCCCCGAAACTAAAAAAGCTTAGGCCACGACGCAATCCAGGCATTGATCTGAATCACTCGCCGAAGCCGTGGCATCGCCGCCATCAACCTTTGGTAGTCAACCCTGGGTAGTTGACGGGGCGCTCAGGATACATTGGCGACGGATTTGGTTTCGCCACTTCTCGACATTGCCGACCGGCTCGCGTACGGTCCGCGCGTCCGACGAGGCCCCCGGAGCGCGCGGGATCGTCGATCGACGGCGCGACCGGCGCCCCATCCGTAGCTCTGCCCGATCAAGGCCACCTGAACGCCCCCCGACCCTGGAGGACCCTTGATGATGTCTCGCCGCATCCCGGCCGCCTTGCTGGCAGCCACCGCCGGAGCCACCGGTCTCGGCCTCGCATCCGCCGGACCCGCGGCGGCACAGGAGAGTTTCGCCACGCTCCTGGAAGCCTATGAGGCGGTGGCGGCCGGCGCACCGCCGGGCGCGCTGGCGGTCGGCGAGGTCAACGCGCTGGGCGACGAGGGGCTGGAGCTGATCGACGTCACCGTGACCCCGCCCGATTTCGGCACCGTGACCATCGAATCGCTGCGCATCGATCAGGTCGACCTCGGCGCGATCAACGAGGAGCGGCCGCCGCTCTACCTGACGGCCACGGTGGAGGGACTCGTCCTCCCCGTCGAGGCCCTGCCGCAGCCCGAGCTGGCGGAGATGGGCATTGAGGAACTGGTCGCCAACATCGATGTCGACTTCGCGCTGGACGCCGAGTCGGGGGTCTTCGATCTCTCCACGGCGGTGGTCGAGCTGGTCGACCTGGGCACGCTGTCGATCGAGCTGTCGCTCGCCAACGTGGCACCGCAGGTGGTCGACGATCCGATGATCCTGATCGGTGCGGCGATCGCCTCGGCGCGCATCTCCTATGACGACGCCGGGCTCATGGGACGCTCGTTGGCCGCCGCGGCGGCGGAGGAAGGCCGCTCGGAAGAGGAGTTGATCGAGGAGGCGCTGGCCCGGATCGAGGGCTTCAGGACGATGGCCGGTGAGGAGCGCGGTCCCGCCACCGACGCGGCGCTGGACTCGCTCGCCGCCCTTGTCGCCGACGCCCAAGCGCCCGAGGGGCCGCTGGTCGTCACCATCGAGCCTGAGATGCCGGTGCCGCTGGCCGCGCTGATCAGCGAGGAGGCGATTAGCCAGGGCGCCGACATGCTGAACGCGACCGTCACCTACAATCCGTGAACACGGCCTATTACCGTACCGCGAACCGGTTGGCGATCGCCGCTCGGAGGGCCTCCGCATGGCTAGGTTGATCCCTCGCCGCAGCATGATCCAGGGGGGCGCCGGCGTGCTCGCGCTTGCCGGACTGGGCGGTATCGCCGGCCGCCCGGCAGCGGCGCAAGACCGATTCGACATCTCTCGGATCGCCCGGCCGCCGACCGATGGGCGCCAGGCGTTCATCGATCACATCACGGCCGCGCGCGGCGATGATCCGACCCAGGCCGGGCGGCGCTGGGACCGCTGTCAGGCGCTGATCGCCAACCGCGACCTGTGGCGGGCGAAGGAGATCGAAGCCTTCCTGTTGACCCCGCGGGAGATCTTCGCGCTGGCGCAGAACAGCGCGCGGGCCTACGAGCACGCTTTCCTGGACATCGGCTGGGGCGTCACCATCTCCGGCCCGCATATCGTCGGGCGCATGACCTCCGTCCTGGACCTCCAGCGCGGCCAGTCGGTCCTGGAGATCGGCACCGGGTCGGGCTACCAGGCGGCCTTCCTCGCCTATCTGACCGACCGGGTCTATTCCATCGAGATCATCGAGCCGCTGGCCGAGCGGACGGCGGAGACCTATCGCGCGCTGGCCGGCGACCGTTTTCCCGAATACGCCAACATCGCCACCAAGGCGGCCGACGGCTATTTCGGTTGGGAGGAGCACGGCCCCTTCGACAAGATCATCGTCACCGCGGCGATCGATCACATTCCGCCATCGCTGCTGCAGCAGCTCAGCGAAGGCGGCGTGATGGTGATTCCGGTCGGCCCGCCGGGTGCGCAGACCCTGTTGAAAGTGACCAAGCAGACGCTGGCCGACGGGTCGGTGACGATCACGCGCGAAGACGTCTATGCCGGCCGGCTGAAGGTCAGCTTCGTGCCGTTCACCAACACCGACGGCGGGACCTGGAGCGACTAGCCCGGTCTCGCCCATGACCTCCGCCCGCCTGCCGGGTGCCGTCGGCGCGCCCTTCCTGGCCAGTGTCGCGCTCGTCTCCGGCGCGGTGATCGCCTATCAGATCGCCGTGATGCGCGGCTTCTCGATCGCCAACTGGGCGCATTTCGGGTCGCTGGTCATCTCCATCGCCATGTTCGGCTTCGGCGTCGTCAGCGCGGTGATGGTGATCGCCAAGCGCTGGTTCGACACCCATGGCGACGCGATTCTGGCCGGCTGCCTGATCGCCTTCGGGCCGCTGATGGCGCTGGCCAACACGGTCGCCCAAACGGTGCCGTTCAACCCGATCCTGATGGTCGCCGACCCGGCGGAGCAGGCGCGGTTGTTCGCCAATTTCGTTCTCTACTTCCTGCCCTTCGTGCCGGGGGCGCTGTTCATCGGGCTGATCTTCCTGAAGGGGCAGCGGCAATTCGGGCGGGTCTATTTCGCCAACATGACCGGCTCCGGCCTCGGCGGGCTGGCGCTGATCGTCGCGATGTATCTGGTGCCGCCAGACGCGCTCTTGCTGGTGCCCCTGGGGCTGTGGTTCGCCGGCGCGGCGGTGTGGACGATCCATGCCGGCGTTCCCGCGTTGCGCGGCGGCGTGACGGTGGCTGCGGTCGCCGCGGTGACCCTGGTTGCCGGCTTCGAGCAGATCGCCGTCTCGCCCTTCAAGGGCGTCAGCTACGCCCGCAACTTCCCCGACAGCCAGCAGGTCTGGCGGGACCATGGGCCGCTCGGCCTGTTGGAAGTCTACGAAAGCTCCTACTTCCACTTCGCGCCGGGCCTGTCGGACATGGCGGCCTTGAACCTCGCGGAGATGCCGCAGAACGCCTTCTTTGGCATGTTCATCGACAGCGACGGGCCGATCGGGGTGATGAAGGCGATCGACCCGGCCCAGACCGGCTATTTCCGCTTCCTGCCGATGCACCAGGCCTACGCGCTGACGGAGACGCCGGACGTCTTCGTCGTCCAGTTCGGCGGCGGCATCTCCACGCGCGTCGCCCTGGCCGCCGGGGCGTCGCAGGTCACGGTGGCGGAGGGCAACGCCATGGTTCGCCGGGCGATCGGCGGCGATACGGCCGTCGCCGAGGCCGCGGGCCATATCCTCGACGATCCGCGGGTCGCCCTGGTGCCGGTCGACGGCCGGCTCTACGCACCGCAGGCGGAAGGCCGCTTCGACATCGTGGATTTCAGCCTGGCCGACGGCACTGGTCTGAGCCAGCCGGGCGGCTTCTCCATCCACGAGAACTATGCCTACACGGCAGAGGCGATGGCCGCCTATATGCGCGCCCTGGCGCCCGACGGGATCCTGTCGGTGACCCTGTGGAACAAGGAGGATCCGCCGAAGTCCGTCCTGCGCCTGTTCGCCACGATGATCGCCGCGGCGGGGGAGGTGGCGGCGGACGATGGCGGCTCCGCCAATCCCACGGCGATCGGCCGGCACTTCTTCATCAACCACACCTATCTCTCCACGGTCACCGTCCTCTACAAGCGCGATGGCTTCAGCGGGGACGACATCGTGCTGTTGGAGGACCAGTCGCGCCGGCTGGCCTTCGACGTGCTGCACGCGCCGGGCCGCACCTTCGACACCGGGCCCGGCGAGCCGGTCTGGCAGGGGCTGCGGGATGCCTATTTCGATCCCGCCGCCGCCCTGGCGGTGCCGATCGCCGGGGCCGGCGCCGATCCCGCGCTGTTCGACCCGGATGCGCCGCCACCGGCCGATCTGTCGGCCACCAATATCTACCGTCTGGCCTTGGCAGAGATGATGGCGGGCAGGACCGATGCGCTCGGCCAGGACTATGTGTTCGCCATCCAGGCACTGACCAACGACAGGCCCTACTTCGCCGGCTATGTGAAGACCGCCGACATCCCGGCCTTCGTCGGCATCCTGGAGTCGGTGTCCGACGAATGGGGATATCTGCTGCTGTGGGCGACGCTGGCGCAGAGCGTCGTCTTCGGCCTGGTGCTGCTGGCCCTGCCGGTGGGCTTTGCCTGGCGGTCGATCTTCGGTCCGCAGCCCGGCAAGCTCGGCATCCTGCTCTACTTCGCCGGCCTCGGCCTCGGCTACATCGTCGTGGAGGTCGGGCTGATCAGCCGCTTCATGCAGGCGCTGTCGAACCCGGTGATCTCCGCCTCGGTGCTGATCACCGGCATGCTGGTGTTCTCCGGCTTCGGCGCGCTGGTCTCCGGGCGGTATCTCGACGGCTGCCGGCGGCTGATGCCCCGGCTGTTCGCGGCGATCGCCGGTCTTCTGGTGGTCTATATGCTGATCCTCGACCCGATCTTGGCGGCGATCGGCGTGATGGCCTATCCGGTGCGGATCGTGCTGTGCCTGGCCTTGTTGTTCCCGCCGGCCTTCCTGATGGGCTTTCCCTTTGCGACGGGAATGGCCATGCTGTCGCGGCTCGGCAAGGAGCATTTCTTCTTGTGGGCATGGGGCATCAACGGGTCCTTCTCGGTGGTCGGATCCGTTCTGGTGCCGCTGGTGGCGGTGCAGTTCGGGCTGGATGCCGTGGTGCTGGTGGCCGTGGCCGCCTATTTGCTGGCCTGGCCGGCCTTCTTCCAGCTTCTGCGGCCGCGCCCCGGTGCGGTGGCGGCGTGAGGCCGGCCTGCGGGCGTCGGAACGGTAGCGAAACGAAGCGGAGGACGCGATGACGGCTGAGGCGGCGGCCGGGGACGGGGCGGCGATCGAGCTGTTCGCATGGGCGACGCCGGCCGGGCAGAAGGTCGCCATCATGCTGGAGGAAACGGCGCTGCCCTACGCCGTGCACGCCGCCGACGAGGGGGCGGAGGCCGGGCTGCATCCCCGCTTCGAGGCGACCAGCCCGCGCAGCCAGATCACCGCCATCCACGATCCCGCCGGGCCGGAAGGCGGCCCTTACGCCATCTTCTCCGCCGGCGCGATCCTGATCTACCTGGCGGAGAAGACGGGCCAGTTCTGGCCGCAGACCCATCCCGCGCGCTACGACACGCTGAAATGGCTGATGTTCCAGACCAGCGGGGTCGGTCCGATCTTCGGCCAGGCGCACCATTTCCGCCACTTCGCCGAGGAGAAGTCGGACTACGCCATCGACCGCTTCACCGACGAGGCGGGATGGCTCTACCGTCTTCTGGACGAGCGCCTGGGCGGGTCCCCCTACTTGGCCGGCGACTTCTACTCCATCGCCGATATCGCCACCTATCCCTGGGTGCGCTCCATCGACAGCACCGGCCACGAGCTGGAGCAGTTCGCCAATCTGAAGCGCTGGTTCGAGGCGGTGAACGACCGCCCGGCGGTGCAGAAGGGCATGGCGGCCTTGGCGCGCATCGGCAATGCGGTGGACCCGTCCAACACCGCGGGCCCGCGCTACTTGCGGATGATCCCCGACACGCCGCCCAAGGGCGGCCCGCCCGCCGGCGGGTCGTGAGGCGCAGCCTGGCCGCTTCCCTGGCGGTCGCCATGCTCTTCGGAGCGGCGGCCGTCGCGGCGCAGGACCCCGACGCCGATGCGACGGCGCGCCGGCTGTCGCTGTCGGCCGGCTTCTCGCCCGATCCGATGTCGGTGCCGCTGCCGGCCGGCGGCCCCCTGCCGGCGCCCGCCGTCGCGGCGGGCTGCGCCGGGCGGATCGGCGCCGCGCCGCAGGTCGTGCTGGATTACGCCGCCGGTGGCTTTCCGCTCTACCTGACGGTCGACAGCGCCAGCGACACCAGCCTGGTCGTGCAGGATCCGGACGGGGGCTGGCACTGCAGCGACGACGCCCTGGGGCGGCTGCCGCTGGTGGAGTTCGCCGACCCCGCCGCGGGCCGCTACGCCGTCTTCGTCGGTGTCTCCGGCGCCGATGCCGCGACCGCGGAGGCTCCGTTGGCGATCCTCAGGATCACCGAGCTTCGGCCCTAACGGACGGCGTGGTCGATCACCTTGCGCATCACCGTCGGCAAGGCGACGGTGGCGAAGTCCGGCAGCGCCACCCAGCGGCACGCGGGCGGGGCCGGGGCGTCGGCGATCCGGCCGGCCGCCACGGTAAGCTCCAGATGGAAGTGGGTGAAGGTGTGCCGCACGACGCCCGGCAGCGCCCGCCAGGGGGCGGCCAGCGGCGCCGACGCCGCGGCGGCGGCGAGCGCGGGCATCGCTGCCGCCTGCCACGGGCTGGACGGCACCTCCCACATGCCCCCGAGCAGCCCCCGCTCCGGACGGCGGCGCAACAGCGCACGGCCCTGGCCGTCGACCAGCCAGAAGGCGACAGCGCGGCGCACCGGCCGTTCCGGCTTCGGTGCCTTGAGGGGCAGGCGCGCCGGGGCGCCGCCGGCGCGCCCGGCGCAAGCCTCGGCCAGCGGGCAGGCCAGGCAGCGCGGCCGGGTGGGTGTGCACACCGTGGCGCCGAGATCCATCATCGCCTGGGCGAAGTCGCCGGGCCGGCGCTTCGGCACCAGGTCTGCCAGCAGCGCGCGCAGCGCCGGTTTGGCCGCGGGCAGCGGCGTTTCCACTGCGAACAGCCGGGCGATCACCCGCTCCACATTGCCGTCCAGCACCGGCTCTGGCCGGTCGAAGGCGATCGCCGCGATCGCCGCGGCGGTATAGTCGCCGATCCCGGGCAGCGCCTTCAGCCCGGCCACCGTGTCGGGAAAGCGCCCGCCCAGCGTCCCGGCCACGACGCCCGCGCATTTGTGCAGATTGCGGGCGCGCGCGTAGTAGCCGAGGCCGGCCCATTCGCCGAGCACGTCGTCCAGCGGGGCGGCCGCCAGCGCCGCCACCGTCGGCCAGCGCGCCCGGAACCGGTCCCAATAGCCGGTCACCGTGGCCACCGTCGTCTGCTGCAGCATGATCTCGCTGAGCCAAACATCGTAGGCATCCGCGGTCGTGCCCGGCAGTGCACGCCAGGGCAGCCGCCGGGCGTGGCGGTCGTACCAGTCGAGCAGCGCGCGGGCGATGGGATGGGGCATCCACAGGGTGTCCGGGTGGGGCGGCCGTGGCGACAGGCGACGGCGCGGACCCGTTCTGCCACATTGGCGCCACGACGCGTGCCTCTGATCGGTGGCGGGGCCGACCGACGAGGCGTGTTGATGGGAGTGAACGGTGGCGCAGGCGAAATCCCTGTCCCATCTGGTCACCCGCGTGACCCGCCGGGCGGTCGGATCGCGGTCGGCCGGCCTGGCCCGGCTGGTGGCCGACTGGCCGCTGATCGTCGGGCCGGACCTGGCCGCGCGGGCCGTACCGATTCGCCTCTCCGCGCGGCGCCGCGGGGCGGGGGCGACCCTGACCCTGGCGGCGGCACCGGCCGAGGCGCTGGCCCTGCAGCACGAGAGCGGCCGGCTGATCCAGCGGATCGAGACCCATTTCGGCGAGCGGCTGGTCGACCGCATCACCCTGGCGCAAGGCCACCGGGCGGCCCGGCAGACCGCGCGCGATCGCACGGCCGGCTGGGCGGCGGCCTCGGCGGTGCCGGACGCCGCTGCGGTCGACCGTGCCCTCGGGGCCGCCGCCGGCCACGCCGCGCCGGAAACGGCGGCCCGGCTGCGCGCGCTGGCCGCCGCCGTCCTCGCCCGTGGACCTCGTCGATGAGGGGGGCCGGCACGGCCCAGCGCTTGCCGCGACCGGTGCGGCCGGCGTAAACCACCAACCCTGGCGCCCCCGGGTTCGCGGCCTCGGCCGCCCGGCGGGGCCGAGAGCTTCGAGGAGACCACGCGCCCATGTCGACACTGCAGGATCGCGAAACGACCTCAGCGAAGGCCCCATGGGTTTTCGCCACGGTGGCGGTCGCCGCGGCGCTCGCGCTCGCGCTCGGCGCCGGCACGGCCTCGGCGGAGGATCTGGTGGCCCAGGCGCCGGCCGTCGAGGTCACGCCGTTCGATCGGCCGCTCGGCGACCCCGACGCCCCGGTGACGATCATCGAATACGCGTCGTTTAGCTGCGGCCATTGCGGCGCCTTCCACAACGAGACCTGGCCGGAACTGAAGGAACGCTACGTCGATACCGGCCAGGTCTTCTTCCTGTTCCGCGACTTCCCGCTGAACGAGCTGGCGTTGGCGGCCAGCATGCTGACCCATTGCGTGCCCGAAGACGCCTATCATGCGACCGTGACGGAGCTGTTCCGCAGCCAAGAGGAATGGATGGCGCCGGGCAGCGACCCGATCGGCCGGTTCCTGGCCATCGGCGTCTTCGCCGGCGCGGAGGAGGCGGCGTTGGAGGCCTGCATGGCCGATCGCCCCTTGGCCGAGGCGGTGGCCCAGGTCCGCATTCAGGCGGAGGCCGACTACGACGTCTCCGGCACCCCGACCTTCATCATCAACGGCGAGACGCTGACCGGAAACCGGCCGATCGAGACCTTCGAGGAGATCATCGAGCGGCTGTCGGCCGAAGAAGCCGGCTGATCGGCCGGCCATCCAGCGCCCCTAACGCGTCCGCCACCGAACTTGCAGTTCTCCAGGCTCCGCCTCGCCGGGTTCAAGTCCTTCGTCGAGCCGACGGAGCTGGTGGTCGCCCCCGGCCTGACCGGCATCGTCGGGCCGAACGGTTGCGGCAAGTCGAACCTGGTGGAGGCGCTGCGCTGGGTGATGGGCGAAAGCTCCGCCCGGCGGATGCGCGGCGCGGAGATGGACGACGTCATCTTCGCGGGCTCGTCGGAGCGGCCGGCCCGCAACTTCGCGGAAGTCCGCCTGGTCCTCGACAACCGCGACCGCTCCGCCCCCGGCGCCTACGACACGCTGGACGAGATCGAGGTCAGCCGCCGGATCGAGCGCGGCAGCGGCTCGCAATACCGCATCAACGGCCGGGTCGCCCGGGCGCGCGACGTTCAACTGCTGTTCCAGGACACCGGCTCCGGCCCGGGCTCGGCGGCGCTGGTCAGCCAGGGGCAGGTCGGCACCCTGATTGCCGCCCGCCCGTCGGAGCGCCGGGTGCTGCTGGAGGAAGCCGCCGGCATCATCGGCCTGCACGGCCGCCGCCACGAGGCGGAACTGCGGCTGTCGGCGGCCGGCGACAACCTGACCCGCCTCGACGACATCATCGCCGCCATGCGCAGCCAGATCGAGGGTTTGCAGGTCCAGGCGGCCCAGGCGGCGCGCTACCGCGACCTGTCGGCGGAGATCCGCCGCGGCGACGCGACCCTGCTGGCGATCCGCTGGCAGGCGGCCTCCGCGGCGCTGGTGGAGGCGCGCGCCCGCGCCGGCGAGGCGGCGGCGGCCGGCGAGGCGGCGGCGCGCGAGGCGGTGATCGCCGGCACCCGCCAGGCCGAGGCCGCCGCCGCCGTGGCCCCGCTGCGCAACGCCGATGCGGCCGCCGCTGCCGCCCTGCAGCGCTTGGTGCTGGAGCGGGAGCGGCTGTCCGGCGAGAAGGACCGCGTCGCCCAGGAGCAGGAGGAGCTGCGCCGCCGCCTCGACCAGCTCGGCGACGATCTGGCGCGCGAGCAGGCGCTGGCGGCCGACGCCGCCGCCGCCCTGACCCGTCTGGCGGCGGAGGAGGAGACCCTCAGCCGCGAGATCGCCGCCGACGGGGCGGCGATGGAGGCGGCGCGGGGCGCGGAGGCGGCGTGCCGCACAGACCTGGACGGCGCGGAGGAAGCCCTGGCGACGGCGACCCAGGCGCGGGCGACGGCGCTGGCGGAGACCAAGGCGCTGGACGACCGCCTGGCCGAGCTGGCCCGCCGGCGCGCCGAGATCGACGCCCGCCTGGTGTCCATGGCCGGCGAGCAGACGACGCTCGCAAAGGCCGTCGCCGACGCGGAGGCCGCGCGCACCCGCGCCGCCGACGAGCTGGCGGTGGCCGTCGCGGCGCTCGGCCAGGCGGAGACGGCGCGCGGCGAGGCCGAAGCGGCGGCGGAGCAGGCGGGCGAAGCCGTCACGGCCGCCCGCGCCCAGGCCCAGGCGATCGAGGCGGAGGTTGCCCGCCTGACCGCGGAGGTGGAGGGCTTGCGCGCCCTGCTGGCCGATGCCGGCGGCGGCGAGGCCCCGCCGGTCGGCGACGCGCTGACGGTGGCAGCGGGCTATGAGGCGGCGGTCGCCGCCGCGTTCGGCGAGACCCTGTCCGCCGCCGTGGAGGACGCCGCCGCTCCGCTGCACTGGCGGGCCCTGCCGGCGGACGACGGCGGTGCCGCGCCGCCGGGCACCCAGCCCTTGCGCGACGTGGTGGAGGGTCCCGCGGCGCTCGACCGCCGCCTGGTTCGGGTCGGCGTCGCGGACGACGCCCAGGCGGCGGCGGCGGCCCAGCCGGCCTTAGTCCCAGGGCAGGTGCTGGTGACCCGCGACGGCGGTGCGTGGACCTGGGACGGTCTGGTGACACGGGCCGACGCGCCGTCGCCCGCGGCCTTGCGGCTGCAGCAGCGCAACCGGCTGTCGGGGCTGGAGGCGACCCTGACCGAGGCCGCGCCGCGGCTGACCGCCGCCACGCAAGAGGCATCGGCCGCCGCGGAGGCGGTCACCGCGGCCCGCGCGGCGGCACGCGACGCCCGCGCCGCGGTGGAGGGCGCCTATGGCGCGCGCAGCCGGGCCCAGTCGGCGGCGGCGGCCGCGGAGCG
>JANQSN010000002.1 GCA_028284045.1 Alphaproteobacteria bacterium
AGCTCACCTGCCGCGACATCCCGACCCCCAGTGCTTGACCTCAAGCAAAGGGAATCATCATTGCGCCGCTCCTCAAAGCCCCTTTCGCAGAGGAATCCGCCCGCGGGGATGAGTCGAGATGCTCGGTCTTGGCGTTCAGCGTGAGCGCGCGTTCCCTGTGCCCGCGGGGATGAGCCGATCGTCGAGACGGTGGCGACCCTGCCCGCCCGGCGTTCCCCGCGCCCGCGGGGATGAGCCGCCCTACGCGCTCGTCCGCTGCACCTTCGATCAGCGTTCCCCGCGCCCGCGGGGATGAGCCGCGTTGTTGCCACCGCCCCGCCGCCCAACCCCGGCGTTCCCCGTGCCCGCGGGGACGAGCTGGACCGTCGCTGTGCCGCCGCCATGTCGACCCGGCGTTCCCCGCGCCGGCGGGAGCGAGCGGCCGGATCGCGGGCCGGCGCGGCTGCCGATCATCGGTCGAACGGCCGTGCGCGAAGAGCCGCCACCTTAAGCGAATTACGGGAATTCGCGACGATTGAAATCGAAAAAGAGTAGCGAGCCCGGCGGGAAATGCTGCTTCACCCGCAGTCGAGCATGCCGGTCCCTTTGTTGGAGAGGGTAGAGCAATCCCGATGATCCCAGGCCTGTTTCAGTATCACGTCCGCGTCGACGGCCTTGAGGGATGGGAAGCCTGCCGGCTTCTCACCGGCGCGAAGGCGGAGAACGATGTTGTGAGCCCGGATTTCGCCGCTCCGGGACGGCCGCTTGATCTGCGGCGATGCGTGAAGTGGCGGCAGTACGTCTTCGTCGGTGTCGAGGAAGAAGAGGTCCATCTTCCGGAACCGACGGCAGACCCGCCGATCTGGAAGCGCCGGCCGTTGGGCGGGTCAGAGGGCGGCCGTTGGGCACGGCGCCGACAAGTTCCGCACGGGATCCAAGCGCCGTCCGTATCGGCGGCGAAGAAACCGCGCGCGGCTGTGCGCCCCTCAAGACGACCCCCCAAAGCTCAGGGCAGACAGCACCACCCCGCTGCCTGGCAAGCCAGGATGCCATCACCGATTCCCAGCGCCATTCGGGGACTGTCTTGATTTGAGGATCGCTCAACCAGGACGATAGGCATCGCAGCGCCGTCAGAGAGTGGGATACAGATTAAGATATTCATATCAATTAGATGTGCTTTCCACCGGGTGTGGCCAACGACTCCCTCTTCGACCGGGCAGCCGGCCTGCTGGCCGTCCGGTCGCCGATCGGCGTCCGACATGACGGGCCCGGCGGTCATTGCAGGCAGCATGTCTTGAACTTCTTGCCGGATCCGCAGGGGCAGGGGGCGTTGCGGCCGATGGGCTTGGCGCTTGCCGGGGCTTGCCCTGTCGCGCCGTGGCTGGCGATCCGTGCGGCGTGGAGGATCTCCACGCAACCGGGGATGAGGTCCGCAGCGGCCGCGTCGAGCGCCTCTTCGTGGTCGTCCGCGGCGCCGCCGGGGCGGTCGGCGAGTTCGCCGAGCCGTCCGAACAGGGTGGCCGCGTAGCGCACCGTTTCGTCTTCGCTGAGGACGAGGATGTCCCAGTCCGCGGGTCTGAGCGCCATCGCCTGGGCGAAGCCGCTGGCCCATGCGTACCACAGGACCGAACCGTCGCGGTCCTCATCGAAGATCGCCGCATATCGCCCGGGCACCCGGAGCGTGCGGAGAACCGCGTTGTAGTGACCCTGGATCAGGCCGAGGATCTCGTTCGCCTGCCGCCCGCTGTCGAAGACGGGGCCGTCCTCGCCCCAGATCAGGGGGAGCCACTCGCTGGGCAGGATCAACGCCGGCGAGACGGCGACCCCCGCGACAAGACCGTCGAACTCGCTCAGCACCATGACGTCGTCGCCGTGATCCGCGCGCCAGAGGAAACGCTCAAGTATCTGCAGTCGCCGGGCACTCGGCTTCACCACTGGCCGATCCTCCACGCCAGCCCACCGACAGCGTAATCGCCGAGGTGATCGGCGCACGGTAATCGCAGTGGCGGTCTCTCAACACCCCGAAATCTCAATCCTCGACGTGACCTGAGGACTGCGCAGCTCATCTTCGATGCCCTGCGAACGACCTCGAAACAGTTTCGATCCTCGGCTCCTACCGGCCCGGCCCGGTTCGGCCGGCGATGATCTCGAAGAAATCGGGCGGGCTGCGGCCGCTGACTATGCCCTGCGTGGTCGACCGGGTCGCCTAGGCCGCCGTGGCCGGCGTCCTTCAAGACGTGCTGGAGCCGGAATTCGAGGAGTCCAGCTTCGGCTACCGCCGCGGCCGCTCCGTCCGCCAGGCCGTGGGGCGGGTGTCGCTGCTGCGGCGCCAGGGCTTCGACTGGGTCGTCGACGGCGACATCGATAGCTATTTCGAGCGGGTGCCGCACGAGATGCTGATGGCACGGCTCGCCCGGTACCTTGCCGACCGGCGCCTGCTGGACCTGGTGGGCTCTGGCTGGCGTCCGCGGCGCCGGACGGCCTCGGCCTGCCCCAGGGCGGGCCGATCTCGCCGGTCCTGTCGAACCTCGACCTGGACGAGGAGTTCCGTGCGCCCGTCGCGGAGGCGCTGTCGGTCTACCTGCTCAACAACCGGATCCTGGACGCCGCCTGCTTCTCGCCGCTGGAGGCCTTGCGGCGGGCCGCTGCGGCCGGCATCGCGCCGTCCCCCGACCACCGCACGCGGGTAACCGTGCCGGTCCGGCAAATCCTCTGGACCCGCCGGGACGGCGTGGCGCTTGCGCCGCTGGGATCCCGGTCGCTCCTGTATTTCCGCACGCCCCTGCTGCTGAAGACCGGCGGCCAGGTCAGGGGCGATCTTTCGGAATTGCCGTTTCATCTGGTCAGCCGGCTGGCGGCGCTCGCACGCTGGCAGAACCTCGCGCTGGACGTCGACTGGAGCCTTTGGCGCGACCGCAGCCGGACGCTGATCCTGGACGCCAGCCGGATGGAGGTCGTCAGGCTATGGCCCCGGCTGGACTCTGAGCCGATGGATGTTGGCACAACTGAACATGGCCTCCTCCTGGGGCGCCACGCCGGCCGGCTACGGTCGACAAAGCGCTCACGCCATTTCCTTGGTCTCGGATGCTGTTTCCCTGTTCCGCCGGAGATCTTCCCTGTTCCAGAAACCAGGGAATTCGCTTGAGAAACTCAATGAATCCAGGGCGCTAACTGTTGTCGACTGGCGTAGACCAGCCAAGCGCGGCGGATTTCCTTGTATCTTCCCTAGCCAACAGGGAATCGCACCCGAGACGGGTTCGCTCGCGCCTGCGTGCACCGCCAGAATCTTGATTTGCGCTATCGCGCGTCGCGCTACTTGAGCGCAGGGCTCCGAGTTCGAACTTCGTCCCGCCCGCTCCGCATCCGGTCAGTCGACCAGCCCCATATCAGGCCGGACGATGAAGTAGTCGGACGGGTGCGCGGCGTAGTCGGCGAGCTGCGGTGTCAGCGCCATATGGAACTCCACCGCGAACAGCGGCGTGACCGGCACCTCTTCCTCCAGCAGGGCGCTGATGTCCAGCAGCAGGGCGTTTCGCGCTGCTGGCTCGCGGGTCTCGCCCAAGCGATCCATCAGGTCTTCGAATTCTGCGGAGTCGTATCCGAAATGGTTGCGTGGCCCGTCCGCCCGCAGCCATTGGTCCAGGATGAAGGCACCATCGCCGGAGGGCACCGTGTTGGAGTTGAAGTAGATCAGATCGAATTCGCCGGCATCCAGAACCGGTTGCGTCGACTCATAGCCACGCACCTCGACCTGCACGCCCAGCGCCTGGAGTTGCGCCTGGAGCACCGGCGCCATGGTGATGGCGTCGGGCTGGCGGGTCGTATGCCGCACGAGCAGCGACATCACCTCCCCGTCGCGTCGGCGCAGGCCGTCATCGCCCAGCGCCCAGCCGGCCTCGTCGAGCAAAGCCGCCGCGCGGATCGGGTCATACGGCAGCGGTTCGTTCGGCGCGAAATCGAAATCGGGATGGAACAGGCTGGTCGCCGGCAAACCGCCGCCGACAGCGTCGACCAGCATCTCCCTGTCAATCCCGAGGGCAATCGCCTGACGAACCCGCTGATCATCGAGCGGCGGGCGCGTCAGGTTCATGAACAGCATTTCGGTCTTGGTGGTCACCACGGAGCGAGCGATCAGACCATCGGCCGCCAGCCGCTCCAGGCTGGACGGCGGCAAGTTGAAGGAGAAGTCCGCTTCTCCGGCCTGGATCGCGAGGACCCGGGATTGCGGGTCCTGCAACCGGCGCAGATCCACGGGTGCGGCCGGCACCTGTCCCCAGTAATGCGGATTGGGCTCCAGTGACAGGCGGGACGACGGCTCGAACTCGGCGACGACGTAGGGACCTGTGTAGATCCAGGTATCGTCCACCGGCTTGAACATGATCAGGGGGAATTCGGCCAGGACGGCAGACATCACGGGCACCGGCCGCTCCGTCTCGATCCGAACCCGCAGCGGGTCGATCGCCGTCGCGGTAATGGCGCCGGTGGACCCAGTGGCGCGCGGCGATAGCGCGTTGAGGCTGCTGAGCGCCGTTGCAACGGCCTCCGCATCCATGGGTGAGCCGTCCGAAAACCGGATGTCGGGGCGCAGGCTGACGACCCAGGCGTCACCGTCTGGTTCGGCCCCGGTGGCGAGCTTCGGCTGAATCGTCAGATCGTCGTCGACCCAAAACAGCGTCTCGGCGACACCGTGCGACTGCAGGAACCATCCGGACCCTCCAGGATGAGGGTCGAGGGTCGACGCCGCGAAATAGGAGACGACCCGGATGGGCATCGTGTCCCCGTCTTGGGCGACCGCGAGTGTGGGAAGCAGAGCCAACGCACCCGCCACGGCCAGCAGACAACGCCGGGAAAAAACGATGAACGACATGGTCAAGCTTCCTTCGATGCCAGAAACCGGGAGGAACCGGCGCGCGGTTCCAGGGCTAGGTTGAGGGCCAGGGCGGTGAGCGTGATCGCCAGGCCGGGCCAGATCAGCAGCATCGGGGCGTCGAACACGTAGCCGCGATACTCGAACAGCATGGCCCCCCAGTCCGGTTGTGAGGTCTCGGCCCCCAGCCCGAGGAAGGCCAGCGAGGCATAGCTCACGACGGTGCGGCCGGCGTCGCTGGCGAGGTAGGTCAGCAGCGTGTCGGCCGTTGCCGGCACCACGTGCCGCGCCGCGACGCCGGTCCTGCCGACGCCCAGCGACCGCGCGGCCAGAACATGCGGCTGTCCGAGGGTGCGCAGCGTCAAGGCATGGGCCAACAGGGCGTACGGCCCCCATGTGGCCAGACCCAGCGCCAAGCCCGCCGTCACCGCGCTCAACCCGAACAGCGTCGTGATGGTCAGAGCCAGGATGAGGGTCGGCACCGCGATGACGAACTCGGCCGACCGGATCAGCACAGTGCCGAACACGCCGCCGGCCAGCCCGGCCGTCACCCCTACGAGTGAGCCCAGCCCGAAGCTGAGGGTGGCGACGATGAGAATGACCATCGCCGTGTTGCCGGCCCCCAGCATGATTCGCGACAGCAGATCGCGCCCCAGATGGTCCGTTCCCATCGGGTGGTCCAGCGACATTGGGGCGTGGCGGCTTGCCAGGTCGATGGCGAACGGATCGTGCGGCTGCCATGCGGATGCCAGAGCGAATCCGGCCAGCAGCAGCCCCAGCGCAACCAGACCCCCGCTGCGGCCGCTCACCGGCTTACCCTGGGGTCCAGGACCCGACCCAACAGATCGGCCGCGGTGAACACCGCCAGCATCCACACCGCAATGACGACGATGTAGGCCTGAAGCACGAAGTAGTCGCGGGCGCCGATGCTCTCGACCAGGAACTGGCTGATGCCCGGCAGGCCGAACACTACTTCGGTCACCGCCGTGCCGCCGATCACCCAGCCGAATTCCGGTGTCAGCGCCGCCAACAGTCCAAATAGGCCGCGGCGATGGCAGTGGCGCCAAATCGCCGCCGGCCGCGAGAGTCCCTTGGCCCGCGCGGTGCGGTACATCGGCGTCTCCACCGCGGCCAGCAGTTCCGCGCGATAGACCCGTGTCAGCGACCCCAGGGAATAGAGCGCCACGATCAGGATCGGCAGCACGAGACGTTCGCTCAGTGGACCCGTGAACGCCTGCAAGACCCCCAGCTCGACGGCGAACAGCCAGATGGCCACGAGACCCAACCAGAAGGCCGGAACCGCCTGGGTCAACACGGTGACCGCACGGGCGACGCGGTCTGCCAGGCCGCCCGGCCGAACCGCGGCGGCGAACCCCAGAGGCACCGCGACGACGAGGGCCAGAGCCAGACCGCCGAAGCCCAGCGCCATCGATACCGGCACCCGGCGGCCGAACTCCTCCAGAATCGGACGGGTTGTGCGGAAGGACACGCCCCAGTCGCCTGACAGAAACCCGGCCAGCCAGTGCAGGTATTGCGCGGCCAGGGGCCGATCCAGTCCCCATTCGGCCCGAAGAGCGGCGACGGTCTCCGGCGTCACCGGCAGGTTCTGGACCGACAGGGCGATGATGACCGGATCGCCGGGAACCGCGTGCAGCACGGCGAACGCGGCCACGCTGACCACGGCTAGCAGGATGACCACCCGGAACAGCCAGCCGACGGCCCCAGACCGGCGTTCGCCGTCCAGCACGGGCTAGTCCGCAGCCACGAACAGGTCGTCGCGCAGGATGTAGTAGTCCGATCCCCAGACCTCGTAGCCGGCCAAGCGGTCGCTGGTTCCGTAGTGCCAGGACGGGGTCACGAGGAAGGACACCGGCACGTCGGCGAACAGCCTGTCCTGCGCCTGCCTGGCCAACGTGGTTCGATCCTGCGGTGCGGCTGTTTCCGCCATCGCATCCAGCACGGCGTCATAGTCCGGGCTGGCATAGCCGGCATGGTTGTTGCCGCTGCCGGTGCGCAGGAAGGCGTTCAAGAAGAACGCCGGATCACCGGCCGGGGCCGTATGCTGGGCCCATAGGAGCAAGTCGAAATCGTGCGACTGGGCCAGTTCGCTGACCGCCTCGGTGACGAAGGTCGAGACGCCGATGCCAACGGCCTGAAGCTGTGCTTCGACGACGGGCAGGAAACTGACCAAGTCCGGCCGCTGGGGATAGGCGTGGAGGTCCAGCGTCAGGTCCTCGCCATCCTGGTCCCGGATGCCGTCACCGTCCGTGTCCACCCACCCGGCTTCTTCCAGCAGATTTCCCGCTGTCGCTTGGTCGAACGGACGTGGCGCGTCGCCAGCAAATGGGAAAGAGCTGGCGAATGCGCCGGTCGCCACCTCGCCGCCGTTGATCGCGGCGGTCAGCATCTCGCGATCGATGGCCAAGTCGATCGCCTGTCGGACGGCGGGATCGGACAGGACGGTTCGTCGCGTGTTCAGCCACATCATGTATTGGTAGGCGACCGGGAACGATCGGACCGTCAGCGCTTCGTCGTCCTCCAGGCGCGCCAGCGCTTCGACCGGCAGGTTGAAGGCTAGGTCCAGCTCGCCTGCCTCCAGCGCCAGTGCCAGGCTTTGCGCATCGGAGAACCGGATCAGCCGCACATCCGGCCGTCGATCGACGTCCTCGTCGTAGTAGGGGTTGGGCGACAGGACCAGCTCGCTGCCGCTGTCGAAGGACGCCACCTGGAAGGGGCCGGTGAACACCGGGCCGTCATCGGTCTGGCGGTAGACCACCATCGGCCATTCCGCCAGCAGGGACGCCATCACCGGCACCGGCCGCTCCGGGTCGATGCGCAGGCGGTGATCGTCGATTACGGTGAAGGCAAGCGCCCCGCCGGTTGCGCGTGCCGCCGGATTGGTCTCGCTGGTGCGGCCGAGGGACTGGGCGACCACGGCCGCCGTCACGGGCGATCCGTCGGAAAACCGGCGGTCGGACCGCAGGCGCACGATCCAGCCGTCGCCGTCCGGTTCCACAGTTTCGGCCAGTACCGGCACGACGCGTCCATCCCGGTCGACGCTGAACAGCCCTTGGCCGACACCGTGGCTGGTCAACGCCCAACCGGCGCTGCCGTCCGCGGGATCCAGGCTGGAGGCCAGAAACGTCTTGCCCACGGTGACGGTCGCCGGCTGCTGCCCGACGGCAGGCCCACCGACCATGGCAACGGTCAGAAGCGCAGCCGCGCCGACGCCAAGCCGCAAAGGAACGAACGGGACGGACATAAGATGGGGCCTCCTCAAGCCGCGGTTGGGTCGATGGTGATCAGAGGATGGACTGGGTCGCCGACGGCATCGGGCGGCGGAATCCGGCCGAGGATGCCGGCCTGAAGGGGGGCGGGGCGGCTGGGCCGTGGCATGCGGCCCTGCGGATCCGCCGTGTAGAGCGGCAGCAGATCCAGCACCGCGGCGGCATGGTCCGCGGGGTCAAGGTCGCCGAACACGAAGGTGTATCGGTGAGGTCCGGTCAGGGCGACCACACAGGGCCGCTTACACTGGCTCATGCAGGCGACGCCGCGCAGGTGGAAGGCGGGCAGCGTTCCGCGGCGTTCGCCGATCGCCTCGATCAGCCGATCGGCGAACCTGGCCCCGCCGCGCCTGTCGGCGTGAACGGCCTCACGCCCGTCACGGCAGCGGGTGCAAACGGACAGGACGATCCCCGTCGCGCCTCTGGTCAGGCCGGTTTGCCCTGAAGCCGTTCCGGGTGAAGCGCCCGTTGCGCCGTACCGCGTCGTTCCCGCTATCTGAGACCAGGTTTGGTCCGTATCCACCGCCATCTCCCCGCCGCAGCAGGGCGAGGGCTGACACGAACCGCCTGGCCGGGCGCACGCGCCCCGCTATGGATCGGATCTACCGGAACCGGCATCGTGTCCTCCTTCCGGTGCACCCCGCCCGGAATACGGTCATTCGAAATGCCGGCAGGTTTCCTGGCTTGCGGGTCTGCGCCCCACCGCCCCTTCCCAGCCCCGTCGGGGCCAGTGGTTCGTCGCGGTGGGTCTCGCCGCTCACAGTTGCGGGGGCAGCCACGGTCTTGGCCCCTGATGGGTACGCCGCACCGTGTTCCCTTTCTCATCCCGGACGCTCTCCGCGCCCAAGAACCGACGGGTCGAACTCTCAGAGCCCGGCGACCGACTGTCAACCGGTGTTGGGCCTGACCTGAACGGGGATTGCCCCTGCAGCGTCCCCTTGATGACGATGATGACGGCTGGGTCGCAGCCGCGACCCAACCAAGCAGGCATCGCGGACACGCAAGCCGCCCAGAATCGGCGGTACGACCGGCTTCTCCCGAGAGCTTCAGAAGAAGTCAGCCCGCGCCAAATAGCCGTTCGAATTCCTTCGTTCCAGTCCGAGAGAACGAAATGACGCGGGTCTTCTGATCCCGTTTCGCCCAGGACAACGCCTCAAACCGGCTTAGGAAGGCACGGCCCAGACTGCCTGCGAGATGCGACCGGCGCTCGCTCCAGTCGAGACACTCTCGGCAAAGCGCCGACCGTCCTTTGCGGAGCGTGTCGAGGTCGATGCCGAAATCCGTCACGAACGCCGCGCCCGCCGCGGTTAAGGCCAACGCCTCGCCGTCTAGGCGCAATTGCCCTCGTGCGATCAAGCTGTCGAACATCCGCGTGCCCATATCACCGGCCAGATGGTTGTAACAGATGCGCGCCTGGCGGAGTTCGGTGTCCTTCGGGCCCGTGCGTCTTCGCAGATGACCGGCCCGGGCGGCGAGGCCCATCAACCCCTCCAGAACATGAGCGACCTCGTCATTGGCAAGCGCGAAGTATTTGTGCCGCCCCTGCTTGCGGGGATGCAGCAACCCGCTCTGGTCGAGCTTGGACAGATGTGAGCTTGCCGTCTGAATCGTAACGTCCGCTTCCTTGGCCAGCTCGCTCACCGTCAAGGCTTTCCCGCTCATCAACGCGGTCAGCATGTTGGCCCGCGCCGGCTCACCGATCAGCGCGGCGATATGGGCAATGTCGGGGCCTTCTTTCATAGTTCGACCGTAACCGAAGCATTCGCGTTGATCAATGGCCTAGAGTGCGATGCACCCGGCTTGAATGGGCCCCCGATGCGCACCGCGAACCTGCTTTCCGAACTGGGTCTCCTTGGCTTGCTGGCGCTGCTCTGGGGGTCTTCCTACCTGTTCATCAAAGTCGCTGTCGCCGAGATCCCGCCGGTGACGCTAATCGCGCTACGGGTTCTTGGTGCGGCGATTTTCTTGACCCTCGTGATGAGGCTGCGGGGCGAGCGTTTGCCGCGGGACCGTCGTACCTGGCGCATGCTGCTGGTTCAGGCGTTCTTCAACAGCATAGGGGCCTGGACGGTTCTGGCCTGGGGGCAACAGTTCGTGGGCGCCGGTCTTGCCAGCGTGCTCAATTCGACCTCGCCGATATTCGTCATTCTGATGATCGCATTTGTCACCCGGCACGAAGATCTTAGCGGGCGCAAATTGCTGGGAGCGGCGACTGGTGTGATCGGCGTCGTGTTAGTCGTCGGCGTGGACGTTCTCGGTGGTCTGGGAGAGCAAGTCGCCGGCCAGGTCGCCTGCCTGGTCGGGGCCGCGCTTTATGCCGGTGCCGCCATCTACGGGAAACGCTTCGGCCATCTCAGCGCCGTGACGACGGCCGCCGGGACGATGATCTGGGCATCGGCGGTTCTCGTGCCCGCTGCGTGGGTCCTGGAGCGACCCTGGACGTTGTCACCCGGCCTTGCCGCCGTTGCGGCGACCCTTGTCCTGTCGATCCTCTGCACCGGTCTGGCGCTGCTGATCTACTTCCGGCTGGTCAGAACGCTGGGGTCCATGGGGGTGGCAAGCCAAAGTTATCTGCGCGCCGGGGTCGGCGTCATCCTCGGCATGGTCGTTCTGGGCGAGACCTTCACGGTCCCGATCGCGCTCGGACTGGTCATCGCCGTTGCAGGGGTGGCGCTGATCAACTTGCCGCAGCGATCGACAAGGGGCTGACGTTCGGCGCCCGCCCTTCGCCGCCGATTGTGTGATAGCCCACTACGCGATAGACGAGATATATGAGCGCTCGGCTGATTATTTAATAACTTATTCAACGGTAGATTCCCGTCTTGATCCCCTCCGGTATCTCTCGAATTTCAGCCTTAAGGGCGAATTGGTCTGGATCGGCTCTCCAAGAGAGAGTACGCCTCTGCGATCATCGCGGTAAGGTGGTCAGCCGAACGTCGATGTCCGGAGATCTCTTGCGACTGTACGGCAACCGGGGGCAAAGAAGAAAATGTATAAGACGTGTGTTCAAACACTTGCGACCGCTTTTGTCTTTGTCGCGTGTCTAATGGTCGGCACGGCTGGGGCGGCGGACTGGGTTCATGTACCCGGTACCGCCAAAGATGTTGGCGAGGGCTGGATAATCACCCCAGATCCCAGTGACCCGAGTCAGAACGTCATTCAGCGCTGGAACGGCGTGGGCTGGGAGAACATGCCAGGTGCGACGGTCACGCCAGAAGGGGCGAACCGGATCGGCGGTACATACTTGCAGCCGTGGGTCGCCGATTCCAACGGCAGTGTCTATCGCTGGGATGGGTCAGATTGGGTGTTGGCGTCTGGTGCCAGCGCCAAAGACGTCGGCGAAGGCTGGATCATCAACCAAGGCAACGGTATTCAGCGCTGGGACGGCTCGACCTGGACGGCCATAGCAGGTTCGGCGGTTGCTATCGGCGGTACGTACCTGCAGCCGTGGGTCGCCAATGTACACGGCAACGTCTATCGCTGGACCGGCACCGTTTGGGAACATGTGCCAGGTGTCACCGCCAGTGACGTTAGTGAGGGCTGGGCAATCGGCAACGCTCCCGATGGAACGGGTGGCGACACTGTTTGGCGCTGGACCGGCTCGAACTGGCAAACTGTTGGTGGTATGGCTGAATGGATCGGGGGCACGGCTCTCGATGTGTGGGTTGTCAATGCCGGCAACCAAATCGCGCGACTGCAATTCTAACAGTCTGCAATATGGGATCCTGGCGGCCATCCCGGCCCCCAGGATCGTTGCTGCCTCAACAGGTTTTCGACACTCAACGCAGCCCAAGTGCAGATCGAATTCACAGAATTGAACAATGCTCGCATTGTCGGTTTTTGCTGCCATAGTGCTATAGCGAACGAATGGTTCGCATGTCGTCGTGCGCGGTCCGCCACTCGCCGCCGATTGCGCGACCTTCTGCGATGCTTGGTCGATGTGCTCGGTTTGAACGGATCAACCCCATGAAGTTGTACGCAGTTCGCGTATTCGTCGGCGATCTCGCAGCGGCGAAGCGGTTCTATGCCGATGACATCGGGTTGCCCGTCATTTGGGAAGGTGACGAGTCGCTGGGTTTCGACGTGGGTGCGCTTTTGATCGTCGAGCCCGTCGGCGAAGACGATGATGAGGCGGAAGCCCTGGTCGGGAGATTCGTCGGTGCGTCGCTCAAGGTCGATGATCTTGACGCGGTCTATCGTGACCTCACGGCAAAGGGCGTGCGTTTTGAAGGGCCACCCGAGACCCAACCCTGGGGTGGACGCCTTGCACATGTAATCGACCCGAGCAGCAACATCCTGTCTCTGGTCCAACCGAGTTGACGCGCGGCAGCGCGAGGGTGCCCCTGATCATGCGGTTTCGGGTTGGACGGCGGGCCCTCACGCTCTGCGACCCTGGGGTAGGGGTGTGAACGCCGTTGGTCACCGATTGAGCGAGCCCGCTGACGGCTGATTTCATCCGAGACGATCGTCTGAGGTCATTTAATAGTAATCCGTAGTTCTCCAGGTGCTGTTGTGAGGGTTGGAACGTATAAGGGGCGCGATGTGTCTGAATTGCTCGAAGATCTGCGGAAATTCGATGGCAAAGACACGTCAGTTCTCTTGGAGATTCGAGAGCGTTTCGGTGGACGCGTCGGTTTCCCGGGCAGGCTTGCTGCGCTCATCGGGTCGCAGGACGGCGCCGTGTCGGATGGCGCGACCTGGCTGATAAAGAACGGTGCAGAGAACGGCATCGTTCCGGGACCGCCGGAGGTCGCAGAAATCGTTGCCCGGCTGGATGACGTACCGACCTGGCAGGCGGCGCTTCATCTCTGTCAGATGGCCGAGTTCCTGGCATTTGCGCCCGATCAGGCGCGGCGATTCGCCGAATGGGCGGCTCAGTTTCTCGACCATGAGCGACCCTTTCTGCGCGCTTGGTCGGCAAGTGCGCTCCAAGACGCCGCAAGACACGCACCTGACCTCGCGCCCCTCGCCGAAACGGCTCTCGCTCGTGCTGAGAAGGACGGATCGGCGTCCGTGCGCGCCCGCGCGCGAAAGATCAGGGCCAAGTCACAGGGGCGTATCGCCCGCCCCCCGGCGACCCCGAAGGATCCTTGAGAGATCCGCCGGGCCATGGCGTGGTCCGGCATCGACGCAGAGCGGGCGCGCGCGACCGTCGTCTGCCGGCCGGCTGTGCCACCCGTCACAGCCGGCGCCCGACGAACGGCGCAAGGTCATGGCAATGGCGCCAGGCGCCGAAACCGGGCGTGAGGGACCCTTGCCATGGCCTATCTTCCGGGCACCAACGGCGGTGAGACGATCATCGGCGGGAGCGAGGATGATGTCATCTTCGGCTATGGCGGGTTCGACCTGCTGTTCGGCGGCTTCGGCAACGACAACATCTACGGCGGTGCCGGCGATGACGGTCTGTTCGGCTACTACGGCGACGACTTCCTGGCCGGCGGCACCGGGGGCGACACGATCCTGGGCCAGCAGGGCGACGACACCCTGGTGGGCGGCAGCGGTCAGGATGTGCTCGACGGCGGCGATGGCCAGGACGTGCTGTTGGGCGGGGTCGGCTTCGACACGCTGGCCGGCGGGGGGGGCGCGGATACCCTGAACGGCGGCAGCCATACGGACACGGCCGACTACACCGGGTCGAGTGGGCCGATCTGGGTGTCGTTGCTCACCGGCGTTGGCACCCAGGGCGATGCGGCGGGCGACGTCCTGATCTCCATCGAGAACGTCATCGGCAGCGCCTTTGCCGATGTGATCATCGGCGATGGCGGTGAGAACTGGCTGAGCGGCCTCGCCGGCAACGACACCCTGGTCGGCGGTTTCGGCGACGACGTGTTGAACGGCGGCGCCGGTGGCGATGTTCTGTCCGGTGGCGAGGGCAGCGATTGGGCCGACTACGCGTCGTCCGGCGGTGCCGTCTGGGTGTTCCTGAAGATCGGCAAGGCCTTCTTCAACGACGCCCAGGGCGACAGCTTGACGTCCATCGAGAATGTCCGGGGCAGTGAGCATGCCGACAGGCTGTTCGGCGACGACGATCCGGCCGGGAACACGCTGGTGGGTCTCGGCGGCGACGACTGGCTGGTCGGCTATGCCGGCAACGACGTCCTCGACGGCGGCACCGGCGACGACACGCTGAGCGGCGGCGACGGGTACGACACGCTGAAGCCCGGCGCCGGCACGAACACGATCGATGGCGGCGCGGGCCAGGACACGCTCAGCTACACCGGCTTTGCGCCGCGGGTGGGCGGGCTGGAGGTCTATCTGGCCTCCGGCCAGACCCACTACCAGTTCGGCGGCCTGAAGGAGACGTTCACCGGCATCGAGAACGTCAACGGCTCGCGCAACGACGACTGGATCGAAGGCGACGGCGGCAGCAACTGGCTGACCGGCGGCAGCGGCAACGACAGCCTGTTCGGCGCCGACGGCGATGACACGCTCTGGGGCGATGGCGGCGACGACGTCATCTACGGCGGCAACGGCAATGACCGCCTGGAGAGCGACGACGGCAGCGACGAGCTGCATGGCGGCGCCGGCGACGACAGGCTGATCGCCTATGTCGGCACGGACGGCACGCCCGACATGTTCGGCAACGGGGGTGCCGACCGGTTCGAGTTCCGGGACGCCAATATCGCGCTGGGCGACGGTTCGGTCCTGGCCCAGATTCGTGACTTCAGCCAGGCGGAGACCGACCGGATCGATCTGGTCGAGCTGGATGCCAAGATCGCCGGCCCGTCGGTCACCGGCAACCAGGCGTTCGACTGGATCGGCGAGGCCGCCTTCAGCGGCACGGCGGGCGAGCTGCGCTACGAGCATGTTGCGAATACCTGGACGCGGGTCTATGGCGACCAGGATGGCGACGCCGTCGCCGACATCGTCATCCAGCTCGACGGCGTGCACACGCTGACACAGACCGATTTCTTGCTCTAGAAGATCCTCGGCGAAGCCGCCCGCACGTCCGCCAAGCCGCCGAAGTGGCCATGTCCGTTCAACAGATCGGTGAAGACATCCACGGTTGGGCACGCGACCTGTTCCCGGTCTGCCGCTCGATCACCGGGCCGGGGGTGCGGGACACGCTGGCCTATCTCACCCGGCTGATGCCGGGGCTGGCGACCCATGCCGTGCCCAGCGGCACGCCGGCCTTCGACTGGACGGTGCCCGACGAATGGACCGTCCGCGATGCCTATATCGCCGATGCCAACGGTCGCCGGGTGGTGGACTTCCGGGCCCACACCCTGCACCTGGTGGGTTACTCCGAACCGGTGGATTGCTGGCTGGACCGCGAGGCGCTGGACCGGCACCTCTATTCCCTGCCCGATCAGCCGGACGCCGTCCCCTACGTCACCAGCTATTACCGCCGGCATTGGGGATTCTGCCTGACCCATCGCCAGCGCCAGGCGCTGGGGGAGGGGCGGTACCGCGCCGTCGTGGACGCGACCCTGGCGCCCGGCATGCTGAACTATGGCGAGCTGGTGCTGCCCGGCAGCGACCCGCGCGAGGTGCTGCTGTCCACCTACATCTGCCATCCGTCCATGGCCAACAACGAGTTGTCGGGGCCGCTGGTGACGGCGGCGGTCGCCCGCTGGATCGCGGCGCTGCCGGCCCGGCGGTTCACCTACCGCATCGTCTTCATCCCCGAGACGATCGGGTCCCTGGTCTATCTCAGCCGGCACCTGGACCACCTGCGGCGCCACGTCGTCGCCGGCTTCAACGTCACCTGCATCGGCGACGAGCGGACCTACTCCTTCCTGCCCTCGCGCGCCGGTGACAGCCTGGCCGACCGGGTGGCGCGCCATGTCCTGCACCATATCGACCCGGACTATCGCCGCTATACCTGGTTGGACCGCGGCAGCGACGAGCGTCAGTATTGTGCGCCCGGCATCGATCTGCCGGTCGCCAGCATCATGCGCAGCAAGTACAAGGACTACCCCGAGTACCACACCTCCCTGGACGACTTGCAGTTCGTCACGCCGGCCGGGCTGGCGGGGGGATATGCAGCCCTGGTCGCCGCACTGCAGGTGATCGAGACCAATACGGTGCCGGCGGTGAGCGTGCTGGGCGAACCCCAGCTTGGCCGGCGCGGCCTCTATCCCACGGTCAGCATCAAGGGCAGCGGCGACGCGGTGAAGACCATGATGGACCTGATCTCCTACGCCGACGGCAACCGCGACCTGTTGGCGATCGCGGACCTCTTGGATGTCCCGCACCAAGACTTGCACGCCATGGTGCAAACCTTGGCGGCGCACGGCCTGGTGACGGAGCGTGACGCCGGCTACCGCACCGCCGATGGCGGTGCGGCGGGCCGCTGACACCGCTCGGGTCGATGGCCGACGCCACAGGCAGTCTGCGCGCGGCGCTGGCCCGCGCGGCGGGGCCGCCGGACCGGCCGCTGGTGATCTATGCCTCCCTGCCGGCGCTCCGGCCGCCCGGCGTGCCGACGCCCGGCGACCTGGCGGGGGCGTTGCGCGGCCTGCTCGACGACGGCCACACCCTGGCCCTGCCCAGCTTCACCTTCGGCTTCCTGCGCGACGGTCGGTACGCCTGGACCCAACCGGGGGAGACCGGCGCGCTCGGCGAGGCGGCGCGCGCCATGCTGGCGTTCCGGCGGACGGAGAACCCCGTCTACTCCTACGTCCTGGCCGGCCCCATACAGGCGGCGCTGGTGCCCGGCCAGAACACCGACCTGTTCGGCGACGGCTCGATCCTCGACCGGTTCGACCAGGCCGACGCCCGCATCCTGCTGGTGGGCTGCGGCCTGCGCGCCTGCACCCAATTTCACCGCTACGAGATGCGGGCGCGTGTGCCCTACCGCCACATGAAGCACTTCGACGGGCAGGCGGATTTCGGGGAAGGGGTGCACCCGGTCGGCGTCGATATGTATGTCCGCGACCGGGACATCGCCGCGGAGAACGACTTCGCCCGGGTGGAAGCGCGGTTGGACCGGGACGGCGCCATCGGCCGCGTCGGGCTGTGGGGCGGCGAGATCCTGACGGTCGACGTCGCAGCGCTGCGCGAGGCCAGCCTGGCCCTGTTGCACGAGGACCCGTTCTGCCTGACCGCCGATCCGCCCGGCACCGCCGCCCGGGCCCGTCATGCCGGCGCCCGGGCGCAACAGCCGCCGCTGCGTCTGGCGATCTGCGGTCATGCCACCCTGGCGTCGCTGGCGGAAGCCGTCGAGGCGGCGCTCGACCTCTTCCTGCCCGACCGGCGGATCGAGACCCACACGCCGCCCTTCGGCCGGCTGCTGGCGGAGCTGGGGCGGCCGGACAGCGACCTCGGCCGGTTCGATGCCGATCTCACCGTGTTCGCCGACCGGGCGGAGGACCTGATCGGCGAACCGCGCCTCTACGCCGAAGACGCAGACCGGTTGCGCGACGCCGTGGGCCGCTACGCGAAGGCCATCGCCGCGCACCGCGCCGTTGCGCGCGGCTGGTTCGTGGTCTGCGGCTTCGCCAGCCCCACGTCGGAGGCGCTGGCCGCGTTGGTCGCCGCGCTCAACGATCGACTGGCAGAGGGCCTAGCGGGCCTGGAGGATGTGGCGGTGCTGTCGCCGAGCGCGGTGGCGGCCGCCGCCGGGGTGCCGCTGCGCGACGACCGGCTGTGGTTCCTGGGCCGGTTCCCGTTCTCGCAGCCCTATGCGGCGACGCTGGCCGAGCGCCTGGCCGGCTATGCACTCGCGGCGCTGGGCCGCACCGCACGGCTGGTGGCGGTCGACCTGGACAACACCCTCTGGGGCGGCATCCTGGGCGAGGACGGGGTCGACGCGCTGGCCGTGGGCGGCGACCACCCGGGCAATGCCTATCGCGCCTTCCAGCGATGCCTGAAAGGCCTCAGCGACCGCGGCATCGCCCTGGCGATCTTGAGCAAGAACGACGAAGCCCCGGCGCTGGCGGCCTTGGACAGCCTGCCCGGCATGGCGCTGCGTTCGGCCGATTTCGTCGCCCACCGCATCGACTGGTCGGCGAAATGGCGCAACCTGCAGGCCATGCTGGACGATCTCGCGCTGGGGCCGACCAGCGTGCTGTTCCTCGACGACAATCCGGTGGAGCGCGCCCAGATGCGCCGGCACCTGCCCGACGTGCATGTCCTCGACCTGCCGGAGGATCCGGCGGCGCGGGTCGCGGCGCTGGAGGACTGCCCGCTGATCGCCAGCCTGGCGCTGACGGAGGCCGACCGCGCCCGGGTGGCCGGCTATCGGTCGAGGGCCCGGCTGCAGGAGGCGCGCGCCGAAGCCGCCGACGACCGCGCCTTCCTCAGCGATCTGCGGCCCCGCCTGACCATCGCGCCGCTGGACGCGCTGAACGGCGCGCGGGTGGCGCAGCTCGTGCAGAAGACCAACCAGTTCAACACCACGACGCGCCGCCATACGCGCCAGGACCTGCAGCGCATCGCCGAGGGGCCGGGCGCGGTCTATGCGCTCGGCGTGGAGGACCGGTTCAACGCTTATGAGATCCTGGGCGTCCTGGTGCTGATCCACGACGCCGGCACGACGGTGGTCGACGGCTATCTCCTGTCCTGCCGGGTGCTGGGCCGCGGGGTGGAGACCGAGGCGCTGTTGTGGGCGGTGCGCCAAGCCCAGGCCGACGGCGCCCGGCGGGTGGTCGGCCGCATCGTCGAGACGCCGCGCAACACGCCCTGCCGCGACATCTTCGCCCGCTGCGGCTTCACCGCCGATCCGGACGGCACTTGGGTGTTTGCCCTTGACCGCCCGGTGCCTGGCCCCGCCGACTATATCGACATCCGCCCGCCGGCCCTGGCGCCGGCCGGCCGCGTCACCGGCGGTGGGCGGACCCAGCCCGCTGCCGCAATCCGGACCCGCCCATGACCGCGCAAGACCGCAAATTCGCGACCATCGACCAGACCTATAAGGCGGAGCGGGCGGCGCTGGCCGAAGACCTCGTCATGCCCGACCTCTGGTCGGTGATCGATCAGTGGCCGGCCTATGTCGGCAAGGCGAACTTGGCCCGTACGCTGGAGATCGTCGACCTATTCCGCGACAGCCTGGCGGTGCCGGGCGACCTGGCGGAGTTCGGCGTCTGGAAGGGGGCGACGACCCTGCTGTTGGCGAAGCTGCTGGCGCTGTACGCACCGCAATCGCCCAAGCGCATCCAGGCCTTCGACAGCTTCGAGGGGTTGACCGCCTTCGCCGGGCAGGATGGCGCCGCGGCGGGGCAGGCGGGCGCCTACAAGGGGTCGGCCGATCTCCTGTCGCGGCTGCTGCGGCTCTATGACGAGGCGGAGGCGGTGGCGCTGCATCCCGGGCTGATCGAAGAGACGCTGCCGGCCTTCCTGGAGGCCAACCCGCAAGCCCGCTTCTCTTTCGTGCTGTGCGATACCGACCTCTATGCCTCGACCAAGGCGATCTTGGACCTGCTGCACCCGCGGATGATGCCGGGGGCCGTGTTCGTACTGGATGAGTGGGGCCACCCCGACTATCCGGGGGAGGGGATCGCCGCCAACGAGTTCCTGGACGCGCATCCCGGTGCCTATACCGCGCAGCCTCCGCGGCTGTGCCGCCAGCCGTCGCTGATCTTGCGGCGCAATGGCTGAACGCGGGGGGCGAGGGCATGAGTGAGGTGCCTTGGCAACCGCCGCCGGTGGGCGCGCTGGCGGTGCATCGGCGGACCTTCACCCGGGCCGACTTCGAGGGTTTCGCCGCTCTGTCGGGCGATCGCAATCCGCTGCACGGCGACGGCGACTATGCCGCCGCGGCAGGCTTCGGTGCCCCGGTGGTGCCGCTCCACCTGGCCGCCGCCCCGTTGTCGGCCCTGGTGGGCATGGCCCTGCCGGGGCGGGCGGCGCTCTACACGGGCCATCGCATCGCCGCGCTGCGCCCGGTGCTGTTCGACCGGCCGGTGACCTATTCGGCCAAGGTCACGGGTGCATCGGAGGCCGCGGGGGCGCTGGAACTGCGCGTGCTCGCCCTGCAGGACGGAGCGGTGGCCGTCGACGCCCGGCTGCAGGTCCGCTGCCGGGCGGAACCGGCGGGTGCAGCCGATGACCACCGCTGGCCGCAACGGCCCTGGTCGCTGGCCGACCCGCCGGCGGCGCCGGCCGTGGTGATCACCGGTGCCTCCGGCGCCATCGCCGGCACCACAGCGTTGCGCCTTGCGGAACGCGGGCATCCCCTGCTGGTGCAGACCCGCGCGCGGGGGGACGGTGTGGCGGCGCTGGAGGACCGGGCGCGGCGGCTGGGCATCACGGTCACGGTGGTGGAGGCCGATCTGGCGACGCCGGAGGGCCTGGACCGGTTCGGCGCGGTGCTGGACCGGCTGGACGGACCGCCGCGGCTGTTCCACGCGGCGGCGGCCCCGTTTGATGCCGGCTTCGCCGATCAGGCCGCGGTGGCCTTCCCACCGCTTCAGATGGCCTGGGAACGACTCGGCCTCGGCGCCCTGATCCATCAGGACGGTCGGTTCCTGTTCCTCGGCTCGTCGGCCCAGGTGGAGCACCCGGCGGGGCTGGAGCCCTACACGGCCGCCAAGCAGGCGGCCAGCGGGTTCCTGGAGGGCATGGCCCGGCGCTGGGGCGATTTCGGCATCGCTGCCGGCACCCTGGCCCCGGGCCGGGTGGATACACCCTATTCCAAGGCGCTGCCGCCGGGCGGGTCCGCCCTCTTGCAGCCGGAGGACGTGGCCGAGGCCGCCGCCGACTGGCTGTCCGCCGCCGCGCCACCGGCATCGGGCGTGCACCTGCTCTATCCCGGCGCCGGGCCGCAGCGGGTGGCGGCCGCTGCCCGGTCGGCGCGAGACCAGACGATGACGGAGCCGCCGGTAGAGATGCCCGCGCCGGCGGGCGGGTCGCCGGTCGCCCAGGCTATCGCCGAGCATTTGGCCCTGCCGGCGGACGCCGATCCCGCCTCGGCGGGGTTGGGTGTCACGCCGGGTTGGGATTCCTTCCGCCAGATTCAGCTTGTCCTGGCGATGGAGGAGCGGTTCGGCGTGCGGCTGTCCTCGGCGGCGGTGGAGAACGCCAAGACGCTGCCGGGCTTGGCCGAGGCGATAGAGCGGGCGATGGCCGGCGGCTAATCGCCGCGCGTGGCGTGCGTTGGTCGCCGGCATTACCGTAAACGACGCAAGTCCGCCACCTCGGCCGGGCAATTGCCGGGGACAATGCCCGTCAGGCCTGCTAAACTTCGCGGGCGGCGAAGAACGCCCGGTTAAGCTATGGTTAAGCTATGGTTAAGCTGGCCTTTGGCAGAATTGCCCCGTTTTGGACCCCCCAAGCCTTCGGGTGGACTATGGGTCGGCCGCGACGGGATAGGCGATGACATCGGCGAGAGACGTCGCGGCGTTTCCTTATTTCCCGGCGGTGCGCGGCGAGGGGTCCGTGGCGGATCCTGTTCTGGTCCCGGAGCATTTTTCTGCGGGCCTGACGGATGGCAGCGCGGATGTCCTCGCCACCGGCACGGCGGGCGAGGGCAGTGCGGCCTCCGGCTTGCCGGTGCTCTTGCCGATCGCACCGCAGGCCGGGCCGGCATCGCAATCGAGCGGTGCCGATGCACTGGTGGACTTGCCCGCGACCGGGGTCGAGGAACCGGTGGCGTCCGACCCCGGCGGCCGCGACGATTGGGGATACCACCCGGCCGGCGCGCCTTCCGACGGTCAGGCCGGTGCGCCAGCCGATGCCTGGATGGACTCGCGCGCTGAGGGGCGAGACCTCGACGCCGCAGCGAAGATCGCCGCACCGGTGGCGATGCCCACAGGGTACGACGCAGCCGCGAGCGGCCGGGCCGAGGGCACCCCACAAGCCCTGTCGCCGTCGGGTGGCGATGCCCCCGTCTACCTGATCGGCGAGGTCTATGAAGGGGATGTCGGCGCGGTTCCGCTGACCAACAGCTCCGGCCCGCTGGTCAATCTCGACGACTTCCGCGCCGATCCCGCCTTCGCCGGGATCGACGGCTCCGGCTACACCGCCGTCGTCCTGGATAGCGGAATCGACCTGAACCATTCCTTCTTCGGGCCCGACGGCGACAGCAACGGCATCGCCGATCGCATCGTCTATCAATACGATTTCGCCGACGGGGATGCCGATGCCACCGATGTCGACGGCCATGGCTCCAACGTTACAAGTATTATTGCGTCCGAACACGGCACTTACACCGGGATTGCGCCGAACGTTGATATCATCTCTCTAAAGGTCTTCAAGGATTCCGGCGCCGGTTATTTTTCTTACATTGAGAGCGCGTTGCAGTGGGTGGCAGTCAATGCGGCCGCCTACAACATCGTCAGCGTGAACATGTCGCTGGGGGATACGGCGAACTACGATACGGCGCGGCAGCTCTATGGGCTCGGCGACGAGTTGGCGGATCTCGCCAGTCAGGACGTGATCGTCGTCTCTGCCTCCGGCAACCGTTTCTACGAGTTCAACAGCGTCATGGGGGTGTCCTATCCGGCGGCGGACCCCAACTCGCTATCGGTCGGCGCCGTCTACGACGGGAGCAGCGGTGGCTGGTACTACGGCAGCGGTGCGCGGGCCTATTCCACCGTGGCGGATCAGATCACCCCGTTCAGCCAGCGCGACGACAACCTGACCGACGTCTTCGCGCCCGGCGCGCCCATCACCGGTGCCAACTACGACGGTGGCACGGTGACGATGCACGGCACCAGCCAGGCCACGCCGCAGATCGCCGGCGTCGCCGTGCTGGCCCAGCAGCTTGCTGAGCAGGAGCTGGGCCGCAAGCTGACGGTGACGGAGTTCGCCGACCTTCTGAAGACCACCGGCAAGACCATCGTCGACGGCGACGATGAGAACGACAACGTCGTCAACACCGGCCAGTCCTTCAAGCGCGTGGACGTCAAGGCGTTGGGCGATGCGATCGTCGCCATGGGCGCCCCGCCCGCGCCCACCGCCAGCGTCGCCGATGCCGCGGTGGTGGAAGGCGACGCCGGGACGGTGGCGCTGGACTTCGTGGTCTCGCTGTCGGCGGTGGCGGATCGGGACGTCACCATCGACTATGCGACGCTGGCCAACGGGTCGGCGCTGGCCGGCAGCGACTTCCAGTCGGCCAGCGGCACCTTGACCATCGCCGCGGGCCGGCAGACGGGCATCATCACCGTCTCCGTGCTGGGCGATACGGTGTCGGAGGACCCGGAGACCTTCACCCTCAACCTCACCAGTTTCGACGGCGTGGTGGCGGCCGGCGGCAGCAGCAGCCTGCAGGCCACCGGCACCATCCAGGACGACGATCCCGTCGTCTCCATCCAGGCGGCCGATGCCGATGGTCTGGAGGGCAGCGGCGCCGGCAGCGTCCTGACCTTCACCGTGGTGCGGTCCGGCGGGGCCGCCATCGCCTTCGATGTCGACTACCTGGTGTCGGGGAGTGGCGGGGCACCCGCCGATGCGGCCGATTTCGGCGGGTCGTTGCCGGGCGGAACCGTAAGCTTCGCCACCGGCCAGACGACGGCCACGATCGCCGTCACGGTGACGGGCGACACGACCTACGAACCGGACGAAACCTTCACGGTCACGCTGACCAACCCGACCAACACGGCCAGCATTGCGACGGCCGCCGCCACGGGCACGATCGGCAACGACGATGCCGGGCCGGACCCGGACTTGGTGGTGGGAACCCAAGGCGACGACACGCTGCGGGGGTTCGGCGGCAACGACAGCTTGCGCGGTCTGGGCGGCAACGACGTGCTGGACGGCGGGACCGGTGCCGACCTGATGGAGGGTGGCGACGGCGACGACCGCTATATCGTCGATGATGCCGGCGATCAGGTGGTGGAGGAGGCGCCGGCGTCGGCCTTCGTTCCGCCGTCGGGCTGGACGATCCTGGGCACGGCGGACTTGGACGGCGATGGCCAGACCGACGCTCTGGCGACCAACGGATCGTCGAACCAGCTTTGGCGGCTGGTGGATGGGGCGATTGCCGCGACCCACAGCGTGTCGTTCTGGTCGACCTGGCCGGCGCAGGGGCTGGTGGATGTCGACGGCGACGGCGACAAGGATATTCTCTACCTGGGGGGTGGCCGCCAATACGCCGCCTATCTGGACGGGTTCACGCAGCTCACCACCGGCTATGTCAGCGGGCAGACGCCGGACGCGATCGAGGCGCTGACCGCCCCGCCCCGCAATGCCGGCACGGACACGGTGGAGGCTTCGGTCGACTACACGCTGCCCGACGGCGTGGAGGCGCTGACGCTGACCGACGTCGGAGCGGTGTCGGGCACCGGCAACGCGCTGGCCAACACGCTGGTGGGCAACGGGTCGGCGAATGTGCTGACCGGCGGGGCCGGTGCGGACACCCAGACCGGCGGCGGCGGTGCCGACACCTTCGTCTTCAACGACGGCGACAGCGGCGCGGCGGCGAAT
>JANQSN010000023.1 GCA_028284045.1 Alphaproteobacteria bacterium
GTTGCGGTTGGCCCGCGTTTCCTGAGGGGCTAACCTGATTGGGTGCTGTTCCTGATCGATGATCGGGTTGCGGTTGGCCCGCGTTTCCTGAGGGGCTAACCTATATCGGCACGGACGCCGCCGCCATCATTCGTTGCGGTTGGCCCGCGTTTCCTGAGGGGCTAACCTCAGGTGCCATGGCTCGCCTTCTTCCGCCGGGTTGCGGTTGGCCCGCGTTTCCTGAGGGGCTAACCTGGATATCCACTCAAGCCTCTGATATCAGAGGCTTTTTCTTTTTCGTGCCGGGCAGAAACCGGAAGCTCTGGCTCAGAACAGCGCGAGTTGGCCCGGGTTTTCGCGGGGTTCCTGACGTTCCCGATTCCGGAAGCAGATGATGTTCTCGTACTGCTTGTCGGTGAATTGCAGGACATCGACGATGCCTCCCGGCGGGATTGCGCCTTCGACCTTCGCGCAGACGGCGCTGACACCGTCCTTGCCGCTGACATGCTTCATGTAAACAGACAGCTGTGCCATCTGAAAACCCTGATCTTTCAAGAAAAGCCGGAAATCGTTTGCCCGTTTGCGTTGCGCCTTGGTCAGTACCGGCAGGTCGAACATCACCATCACCCACATGATCCGATATCCGCTGAGATGGCTCATGTCCGGGGAGGCTCAGGGCGCCGTGTCCAGCGGCAGCGGTGGGCCGGGAAACTCCAGCGCCCGCCGTTCCTTCAAGAACACCTGGGCCAGGCTGGCAGCCAACCGGTCCAGGCAGACCTGCAAAGGGCTGGCACCGCGCGGGCCGGCGAGGTCGAGCGTCATGGTCTCCGCCAAGGTCTGCTTGGCCGCCGTCGTCACCGCCGTATCGCCGGTGTCGAGCAGCCGGCGAACCGCGAGATCGACCCAAGGCCGGAACGGCTCCATCACGTCGTCGGCGAGGCGCAGGGCATCGCCCCGGCTCTGGTGGTTCAACGACAGCGACGGGTGCAGGCCGCTCGCCAGCACGGCGCGGGCGGCCCCGGCCCGCAGCACCGTGTAGCCGTAGTTCAGCAGGGCATTGGCTCCGTCGGCCGCGCGGTCGCGCCGGAAGTCGGACCCCAGCATGTTGGGCCAGTAGCGGCGCGCCGCCTGCGCTTCGACATTGCCGGGATCGCCGGACGGGATGCCGCGGGCCAGCGCGCGCAGGCCCGGATGCGGCGCGCCCACCAAGTCCAACGCGTCGGCCTGGGCGAGAATCTTGGCCCTCACCAGGTCCCGCCACAGGCGCTTTCGCGTCGGCAGGGTGGCGTCGGCCTGGGCCTGCATGCGGCGGCCCTGCTCGTGATGTCCGTCGACCGGCCAGAGCATCGCCGTCGGTGCGTGATTGCGTCCGCACACCACCAGCGGCGCGTTGCGCGCCGCCAGACGCTCGCACAGCGCGGCGGAGAAGGTGGCGCCGTGGCCGTGCACGACCACCGCCCCTATGTCGTCGAGGGGGACCTCGCCGAGCTTGGCGCCAGCCTTGCTGAGCTTCAGAAATCCCCGCTCCACTGAGAGGTGGACGCCGTCACTCGCCACCTCCACCAACCGTCCCAGCATCGTCGAACCCCGGATCGAAGACGCGGCCGGCCTCGTCGACATGGACGAGCCGGGCGGCGCGTTCGCGCAGCTTCCCGAAATTGGCGAAATCCCAGCGGAACAGGTCCTCGTCGTCGTCATGGCGCGCCTGAAGCTGGCCGCCTTCGAAATGCTCCGCCAGTGCCAGAGTATTACTGCTCGGCTGCAGTTTCACGACCCGCATGATACGTCTTTGTCCATGTGTATCTTCAAGCGCCAATAGATCGTTCTTGCGGACCCGCATGATCAACCGGGAATCGGGATGTGCGGATCGCCAAGCGGGCACGAACGCCCCGGACCAAGCGCCTGGCCCTTGGTTGGCGTCGAACCGGCTGACGCCCGCGCCGTGCCACTTGCCGTCCGATGTTTGGAAGATGTCGACGCAATAGTTTTCTCCTGGAATCAACGCCTTGACGTACTGTTCCTGCGCTCCGTGACGAATGGTTCGGTAGTCCGCTTCCACCTTGTGGACCCGAACGCGCCGGTGACGGCTGGTCTCGGCGTAAGCCTGAAGAGCCGCCTTGAAAGCGTTGCCCGACTTTCCCTCGGTCGCCGCCAGCAGTTCCTTGCGGATGCGGTCGTCGCCAATGCTGGCTACCTCCTTCGGGGTGAGGCTGATGATCGGCTTGCGGCTGGCCAGCCGGGCCTCGCCGGAGCGCGGGTCCTGGACGACGCCGTACGCCGTGTCCTCGTGCAGAGCACCGGCCAGGCCGTGTTCCTTCTTGTGGGAGACGGTGAGGCGGCGGATCGCCGTCTCCACATCGTCGCGCAAGGTCGGCCAGGGCGGGGCGAGGCCGGCCAGCAGTCGTTCCGACGACGTTTCGGAGTCCTTCTCGCGGGCGTGGTCGGCCGCCTTCTTCAGCATCGGCCGGTCGGTCAGCGCGACGACGATGGCATCGATGACGTGGTGGCGGTGGTCGTCGCGGTTCTTGCGCGCCGGGGCGTCTGGGGCATCGGGCCGGTTGCCGCCCGGCAGCACGCTGTTGAGCCCCCAGGTGGCACGCAGGTCCGCCGTCAGCCGGCCCGGGGTTACCCAGACATGCGACGCCGCCGCATCGCCGCCGCCGTAGATGGACCCCAGATAGGCGCGGGTCAGCCGCGCAATGGTCTTGGTGTCGTTGAGCTGGCGGGCGAGGAACCCGCTGTCCTCGTCGAAGCGGTCCATGGCGTCCGGCGCGAAGCGCCAGCTCTTCTGCGATGGCAGGTCGGTGGCGCGGTCTTTGATCGCTGCCCAGTCGTAGTCTGCCGGCGAGTGGCCGAACGCCTCGTAGGGGGAGCGCCCCGCCTTGTCCCGGTTGGCCTGGCGGGTGACCAGGATCTTGTTGTTGAACCCATCGTCCAGCGTGCGTGCAAAGGGCAGGATGTGGTCGATCTCGATCTCGGCGGACAGCAGGAGTTTCGCGCCGATCGGTCGGCCGGTCAGGACGCAGCATCGCCGCTCGATGGGCAGCTCGTCCCACAAGCGCAGCTTCAGGCGGTTCACGTAGGTATCGGCGACGCCGTGGTTTGCGAGGATCCGGCGCCGCCGCTCGTTATCGTCCTGGTGGCCCTTCTGCTCGCGCTCCAGCTCCGACTTGCGTTTCGCGGACAGGGGCAGGTCTCGGGCCAGCTCCACAACGATCTGTGCCGGCGGGCCGAAGCGCTTGATCAGCGCGTTGACCGTCTTGCGCACCTGGTTCAGCGAGACATGGACCGACGGGTTGGCAAGCTTGCCGATGCGCTTCTCGACCGGATCGGCCGGATCGCCGGTGCCGAAGGCGACGGAGCGTTCCAGGACCTCGCCGTAATAGGGCAGCTTGCGGTCGTGGATGACGCCGTGCCCGCCGAAGGCACGATGGTCGGGATAACCGGCGGCGACCACCGCCTTGTCGTAGCTGACGACGCCTTTGCTGAGTTCGCGCAGCACGGCGCTATTGGCGATGCGGCCGAGCCCCTGGTGGCCGTCCGGTAGCGGCAGATCCACGATCTTGTGCGCCGCCGCGGGCGACAGCGAAAACCGGCGCGCAAGCCAATCCGCCAGTGCATCAGCATCGCCGATGGTCAGCCAGTGCTCGGCCTCCCGCTCGTCGAGGTCGAGAGCTTGGGCGACGGCGTCCACGATCCGGGTGAAGGATGCTCGGATATGGTCGGGCGTGCGGTCGGTCAACGGCTCCAGACCCAAGAGGATCTCCACCACCGCGTCCTGCACCGTCAGCGGCAGCTTGTGCCAGTCCTTGCCCCAGGCGGCCTTGCCGGCGAGCAGGGCGGCGGTGTGGTCGCCTTCGATCTGCTTGCGCTTTTCCGACTCCAGGTTGAAGGCAATGTCGGTGTGGAAACCGAGCGCCTTGCGCATGGCATCGAAGGTCAGTGCCTTCTGCGACAGCGCTTTGGTCGCAAGGCGTTCGCGCTGATCAAGGGCCAGCGGCTGTTGCGTCTCCCCAGCGCGGCCGTAGCGCAGGCTGTTCAGGGTCTCGTAGATCCGCCGGCGCTGCGACGACGGCAGCGCCCAGGGGGCGCGCAGATCCTGGCCATCGGGATCAAGGGTGCAGCGCCCGACCGGCTGGGGCTTCAGCGGCCGCTGGAAGGCCAGGATCTCCCGCAGCGTCTCTCTCGCTTGTTCGGTCAGCAGGGCCGGGTGGTGGGGCTGCTGGGCCGCCCAAAGCTTATCGAACTCGTCGAGGATCAGATCGCGGGTCGGGTAGAATTCGTAGAACGCCTTCGTCCCTTCGCCATGCAGTCGGGCGCGGGTTGCGGCGTGCGGATCGTGATCCAGTCGCCGCCGGCCGAACAGTTCGCCCAGCGTCTCGGCGCCTCGGGCTTCCATGTCCTCCAGCGTGCGTCTTGTGGCCTCGGCGATCTTGCCTTTGTCGGCGTCGGCCTTGTCGAGCTTGCGGTTCGACTTGAAGCCCCGGCGCTGCTGAAGGTGGAAGAGGGCACGGCCGAGCTGATGCGGCGTCAGCGCCTCTGCCAGGCCGCGGGCGCGCAGGCGCCACGGATCGTAGGTCTTGCGGATTTCGTCCGCCCCGTTGCGGCCGCGTCCGGTCGGGTTCTCCAACGCCTTTCGCGCCGCCGGGTCCGACGGCATCAACCCGAAGCGGACCAGCGCGTCCAGAAAAGCGTCTCGCCGGTCAAGTTTGCGGTCTCGGTTGCGCCGCATGCCGCGCGGGATGCGGCGTTGGACCGCCAGCGACTGCTTGTCCTTCGGGTTGCGCCCGTCGGAGAAGATCCGCACCCCGGCGTCATCAAGACCGGCCGGCTCTCCGGCTTGATCCAAGCGAACCGCCGCCCATCCCAGAGAATTCGATCCAACATCTAACCCTAAACGCCAAGACATCTAGTAGCTCCAAATATACTTTTCGGCTTTTCATAAATTCATCTTCAGAAGTTTGTCAGCGTTGTCGATAGCGATTTCTTCTTCTGCGCCCATTCAAAATAAATAACTCTGCGATTCGATCTTCAACCATCTTATCTTGGTTTTGGGAAAATTCGATTGCATCTCGATATTGTTGATCACGTTGACGCAATCTGCTTCTCGCTTTACTGATAAGATCCTGTGCTGTTATCAAATCCAATTCGACTTGCTCGTCGGGATCTCGATTCAGTTTCTTCCGTCGCCGCATGTTGATCCTCATCCATCTAGTTGTAGCGGTCGGCCTGTTGACCGCATCACATTAGCATGCTAACACGTTCGCACCTAGAGCTGCGGGCGTGAAGTCCGCAAATTTTGAGTGCGAAGCGGCTCTAGGTGTTGCGGTTGGCACGTACTCCCAAGAGCTTACTCGAGATGACAGGGTCACAGCAACGAGGTTGCGGAAAAACGGCTATCATGCTCCAATAAGTCTCTCAGGAAACGCGGTCTCTCCGTTAACAAGGTGAACACCACAAGATGGGCGGCCTTCGGGTCGCCCATTTCGTTTGGCTGCGGCGCCGCGCAGAGTCGGTCTTTGCGGCACCGGTAGGATCTTCACACCCCGCTGAAGGACGTTCTACCGTCTTGCATCACAAGACCCGTCATCAAGTCGGGCCGCGATCCCGGTCGGCGCGGATGAGTGTGCTGCTGTCTACGCAGGAACTGAGGCGTAGGCGAAGATGTCTCGCCTTCTCAGCAAACTCGGCTTCGCCGTCCAGCAACGCCGCGCGGAGGATCTCTCGGTGCTCGGCCTCCGCCGAACGCCCATGCGCCGCTGCCCGTTGCTTGAGCGCGAGAACGATCCGGTCATCCACGTTTCGAACCGTCAATTGTGGCATGAGCCGCCCGCTCTCTACGATGTATCCTCAATACGGGCGAATCTGCTCGGCGGAATCTCGTCTGACAATCGGTCTCCACGCTAGCAAGGTGAACACCACACTAACTGAGGTGTACACCACAAGATGGGCGGCCTTCGGGGCACCCGTTTCGTCGGCGCGCCGAGAACGGCCGGCCGATCTCGCTGGACTCAGGCGATGCGCTGGCCGTCCGCGGCGAACACCGCATCGGGGTCCGCCGGCAACTCGACATGGACGGGGTCGCCGTATCGGCTGGCCGGCCAGTCGGCCGCGATGGCGCTGATGCGGCCGAACGGGCCGGCGACGCTGACCAGCCGACGCCCGCCCAGCGGCAGAGCCTCAATGAACCGTCCGGGAAGACGGTGTTGGCCCGCCTCGCGGTGCAGAACCACGCGCTCCGGGCGCACCATCAGCCGCACCGGCTGGCCCCACCCGGCGACCGGCGGCGACCGCAGCGCCACGCCGGCGATGTGCCAGAACGGGTCCGGGTGAGCGGTGACCAGATTGGCCGGCGGATTGCCCAGGAAGCCGGCGACGAAGGCGGTCTTCGGCGCGTCGAGGATCGCTTGCGGCGCATCGCATTGCTCGATACGGCCGCGGTTCATCACCACGATCCGGCTGGCCATGGTCAGCGCCTCGACCTGGTCATGGGTGACATGGACCACGGTGGCGCCGGTCTCGCGGTGGACCCGCAGCAGTTCGGCCCGCATCTCCACCCGGAGCTGGGCGTCGAGATTGGACAGCGGCTCGTCCAGCAGCAGCAGTCCGGGTTCCGGAGCGATGCATCGGGCGATCGCCACCCGTTGCTGCTGACCGCCCGACAGGGTTCCCGGATAGCGGTCGAGATAAGCATCGACCTCCAGGAGCGCCGCGACCGCCGACACCCGAGCGCGCCGCGCGGCGGCATCGAGCCCGGCGACCTGCAGCGGCCAGCCGATGTTGCCGGCCACGGTCTTGTGCGGCCACAGCGCATAGCCCTGGAAGACCATGCCCAGATCCCGCGGCCCCGGCGGCACGGCCACGCCGGCGGCGACATCGGCGACGCGGGCGCCGTTCAGCTCGATCCGGCCGGATGTCGGCGGCTCCAGCCCCGCCAGCAGGCGCAACAGCGTGGACTTGCCGCAGCCCGAGGGACCGAGAAGAACGCAGAAGTCACCGCGCTCGATGGTCAGATCGATGCCGTCGAGCGCGGCGTGATCGCCGTAACGCTTGGTCAGGCCGGTCAGCCGGATGGCGGGTTCCATCAGTCCCTCAACCAGGGCTGGGCGGCGCGCCCGAGTCCGGTCGCGGCCAAGTGGGCAAGAACGGAGACCAGCAAGATGACGACCGTCACCGCATGGGCGAACTGCGCGAATCCGTCGGAGGCGTAGCGGAAGGCGATCACGGTCAACAGCGGTAGCTGCGGCGTATAGAGCAGGATCACCAGGTCCAGATCCCGCACCATCTTGACGAACACCAGCACGAAGCCGGCGATCAGCTTGGGCAGCGCCAGCGGCAGGGTGATCGCCGCCAGGATCCGCGGCGGCGAGGCCCCGGTGACGCGGGCGCTGTCCTCCAGCGTCGGCGCGATCTGGGCGCGGGCGGCGACGACGCTCTGCACCGCGAAGGGCAGCGTCGCCGCGACCCCGGCGATCACCAGGATCGCCGGCGTACCGTAGAGCGAGGGCAGCGGGCCGATCGGCGCCCCATAGAAACCGATGCACGCCGCGCCGATCGCGAGCCCGGGGATCAGCAGCGGCAGGAAGGCGAGTTGCTGCAACGTACCGGCGAGGAACCCGCCCCGCAGTCGCCCGATCGCCAGCCCGACGACCAAGGCTGCGGCGAGGGCAGCGATGCCCGTGGCGAGGCCGACCCCAAGGGTCACCAGGGTCGCGCGGACGAGCTGCGGATTGTTCAAGATCCCGGCTTGACCCTGGGCCACCGCCGGATCGGCGGCGCCGATCCAGTAGTGGGTCGTGAGCGTCGCGAAGGGGTTGCCGCTGGCTGTGGAGACGCTGGACAGCAGCAGGACAAGCGTGGGCAGGATCGTCGTGGCCGCAACGGTCGACAAGGCGGCGACCGCCAGCGGCCAGCGCCAGCGGCCGAGCGCCATGCGGCCCCGTCGACCGCCCTGCGCGCCGATTGTCGCGAAGCTTTGCCCACGGCGTTGCAGAACCGCCGCCAGGGCGAGGAACAGCGCGGCGGTGACGACCATGACCGTGATCAGCACATATCCGCGTTCCGGACTGCCGGTTTCGATCGCGCCATAGGCGCGGGTCGCCAAGGTGTGGAAGCGCACCGGCAAGCCTAAGATGGCTGGAGCGGAGAAGCTGGACACCGCCTCCGCGAAGCACAGCGCGCCGGCGGCGATCAGCGAAGGCGTGACCACCGGGAAGACGATCGCCCGCAGAATGCGCGTGCGCGAGGCGCCGGCGATCTCCGCCGCCGCCGTCAGGTCGCGGCCGACCGTCACCAGGGCAGAGGCGATCATCAGATAGGCGATGGCGTAGAGATGCGCGATCAGCGCCAGGGCGACCGGCACGCCACCCCAGGCCAGCCAGGCCGGCACCGGCACGCCCAGATGGACCAGCATGCCGGCGGCGTCCACGCCCAGCCGGTCATCGGCGAACACCACCGTCCAGGCCAGAGCGACGGCGAAGGTCGGGATCATGAAGGGCAGGGCGGCCAGCACGCCGATCCAGCGCCGCAGCGGCAGGTCGGTCATGGTCACCAACCAGGCCAAGACCCCGCCCAGCGCGACGCAAGCCAGCGCCACGGCGAAGCCGATGGCGAAGGTGTTGGCCAGCGGCCGCCACAGCATGTTCTCCGCGATGCGACCGGCGAAGACGTCCCAAACGGCCTCAAGCCCGGCGTCGGAGATCAGCTCGACCGCGATATTGGCCAGCGGGACCAGCACCAGCAGGGCGATCACCACGAAGGCACCGCCGGTCAGCGCCGCCGTCCCGCTGACGGGGTGGCCCGCGGACAAGCCACCCCGAACTGCGTTGAACAGCCTCACCGGGCGGGACCGCCGCCTAGAGCGTGCTGGGCTGGCCCTGGCCAACCCAGCACGCTCCATCATCTTCTTTTGGCGCATCTTCCGAGTCGCCGGTTGAGTCCACCCGGCTTGAAAATGCTCTATTGCAGCGAGAGCACGAGATCGGCGACGTCCTGGCGCAGCGCCGCCGTCGCCTGCGGCGCGATCCGCCAGGCGTTGAAGTCGTCGAGCGGGATGGCGTCGGGATGCGGCGCCAGGTCGGTCCGGGTCAGGTAGTCCCCGGGGACGTAGAACGGGGCCAGGGCGGGGCCGCCGGTATCGCTCTCATCGCCCATCAGGAAGGTGATCAGGAGTTCCGCGGCGTTCGGGTGCGGCGCGTTGGACAGGACACCCAGAAAGGCCGGATAGATGATGCCCGGAGCGGGTGCGACCGCGTTGGCGACCTGCAGCGCCCAGCCTTCCTCCGCATTGTCCCGGCGGTCGGAGTAGCTGGTGAAGCCGATCGGCGGGTTTTCTTGCCCGACCGCACCGACGGCGACATTGACGTCGTCGGTGGAGGCGACGAACACCACGTCGTTGTCCAACAGGTCCTTGATGAACTGCTCGCCGGCATTGGCGATGTCGGCGTCGAGCGTGATCGGTGCCCCGAACTGCGCCTCGTAGGCCGCCGCCATGGCGTCGCTCTGCAGCACGATCTCGGTCAGCAGGTCCAGATAGTCGCCCCGCGTGCTGGGATCGACCATGATGACGCGCCCTGTCCAGTCCTCGGTGGTGAGCTGCCAGAGATTGTCCACCGGCGGACCGTCGGGATGCGCCTCCTCATTGTACATCAGCACCTTGGTGGAGAGGCGGTGGGCGAGCAGCGGGGTCTCGAAGGCATCGGGGATGCGCTCGGCGAAACCCGGCGGCACGAAGGGCAGCAGATGGCCGGGTTCGACCAGGGCTTCGAAGACGACCGGCGCGTCGGCCAGATAGGCGACGTCGGCACTCTGGATGCCGGCCCCCAGTTCGGCCTGGATGCGGGCGATCTGCTCTGTGGATGAAATGTCGAACGGGACGAGATCGATCCCGGGATAGGCTTCTTCGAACGCCGTTTCGACGCGGAAGACGCGGCTGGTGAAGCTGTAGACGACGACTTGGCCTTCCGCCTCTGCGGCGGCGACGAGGTCGGCGGGAGTTTCGGCGGCGGCCGGAGCGGCGAACAGCAATGCGCAGAGCGGGGCCAGCGACCAAGCGCGTCCCGAAGCGAGGCGAAGCGGTTTGGTGATCATGGCTGTCGGGTCCTTTCTCGACGTCTGGGTCCTGAAGCTCTTCGAAACCGGTGGGCCGCCCGTCGCGCGGGCCGGCGCCGGCGTGCTCACCGGGCCGTCGATTTCGGGTCGAACCGCCGGGCGACGGCACCGATCCGATCCAGCGCGGCTGTCGCCCGGCCGGGGGCGGCCTTGGCCACCCAGATCGCCAGCGCCTCCACCACCGCCGCCGGCACCAACAGGGTCTGGTACTCCTCCGCCGGACCACGCGGCGCCGCCAGCAGCGTATCGGTGGTCGGCCAGACGGTGGCGCCCAAGAGGTCGGTGATGCCCACCACGGGGGTTCCCTGGTCGTCGGCCACCGCCATGACCGCGGGTAGATCGGTCGGCACTCGCCGGAAAGCGAAGGCCAACACAACGTCTTCGGGGCCCAGGGCGGCCAGACACTCGATCAGATCACGGCGGCACAGCCGGAGATCGACCGTCGCCAGGCCGATCCGCGCCAACCGCCGCAGCGCCAGCTCCGCAAGGGCGGTCGCGTGGCCGCTGGCGAACACGAAGACCCGCGAGGCTTCGGCGACGGTTGTGGCGGCGCGGTGCAGAACGGCTGCCGGCACGGCGTGCTCGACGGCGGCGATCGCGGCGATCTGCTCCGACAGGAAGTCATGAAGACCGCCGTCGGCGCTGCTCGGCTCGTCGACCAGTCGGCGCAGCCTCGTGGCGGACGCCGCCTGGTCGCGCACCTCCTCGCGCAGCGCCTCGCGCATCGAGGTGAAGCCGGCGAAACCCAGCTTCTGGGCGAAGCGGACGACGCTGGCCTGATGCACGTCGGCGTTGCGGGCAATGGCCTCGGCCGACCGGAAGGCGGCCTGGACCGGGTCGCGAAGCACCGCCTCGCAGATGCGACGGTCGGAGTCGGTCAGTCGCCCGGCGTTCTCGGTGATCCGCGCCAGCAGTCCGCCCGGGGCTTCGCCGTTCTCTGCATCATTCATTGCAGCGCCTGGCATCTCTTGCAGTATTCGGTGCAAGAGAAATCCCATGCCGGCGCGCGCCGGGCAAATGAAGTTCTGATGACGCCTCGGAGAGGCGGCAGAGAGGAGGGCGATGGTTCCGGCGGGATCGAGACCGGTCGCTTGTCGCAATACCGCGCGATTGCGACAAGCAGGACCGCTGCGCTCGGCGCGGCTGGCCCGGATCGTCGAAAAATGGCTCCCCGGGCCGGATTCGAACCAGCGACCTAGTGGTTAACAGCCACCCGCTCTACCGCTGAGCTACCGAGGAACTGAGATCGTTGGCCCTGGGATCGGATCGCTCCGATCCGATCGCGTGGCGGGACCGGCATTGGCCTGTCATCCCACCGTCATACGGCCCGCACGACCGCGCAGTAGATAGCCGCTTGCGCGTGCGACGTCTACCCCTGGCCGCCGGCGGGGCGCCTACATCCGCCGCACGCCGAAGCCGGCCGCGCGGATACGCTCTTCGATCGCGCCGACATGGGCGCGGTCGCGGGTCTCGATGACGATCTCCAGATCCGTGCGCTTGGCCGGCATGCCGAACACCAGGCGGTGGTGGTAGACCTCCACGATATTGCCGCCGGCGGCGCCGATCAGGGCGGCGACGCGGCCCAGCACACCCGGCTGGTCCTCGATCTCGACATGCAGGCGGACCAGCCGGCCCTCGCGCATCAGGCCGCGCAGGAGGACGGAGGACAACAGCCGCGGGTCGATATTGGCGCCGCAGATCACCGTCGCCACGCGGCGTCCCGCGAAGCGGCCGGGCGCGGTCAGCAGCGCCGCCAGGCCGGCCGCGCCGGCCCCTTCGCCCAGCACATTGCCGGTGGTCAGCAGGAGCTGGACCGCCTCTTCCAGGGCCGGCTCGTCGACCACGATGATGTCGTCCACCAGGTCGGCGACGATGGCGCGGGTCAGCGCACCGGGGCGCTTCACCGCGATACCCTCCGCGATGGTGGCCCCGCCGTAGTCGCCCTCGTTGCCGGCCAGCGCGTCGCGCATAGAGGCGTAGCCCGCCGCCTCCACCCCGACGATGCGGATATGCGGCGCCAGGGCGCGCACCGCCACGGCGATGCCGCTGATCAGACCGCCGCCGCCGATCGGTACGATCAGGTCGTCCAGCGTATCGGCGTCTTCCAGAAGCTCCAGGCCGATGGTGCCTTGGCCGGCGATCACCAGCGGGTCGTCATAGGCGTGGATCTCGGTCAGGCCCTGGGCCTCGGCGATGCGCCGCACCTCGACCTGGCAGTCGGCGATGTTGTCGCCGGTCAGCACGACATGCGCGCCCCAGCTCTCGGTGCGGGCGACCTTGGTGAAGGGCGTGAAGGCCGGCATGACGATCGTCGCGGGCGCGCCCAGTCGGCCGGCATGGCAGGCCACGCCCTGGGCGTGGTTGCCGGCCGATGCGGCGATGACGCCGCGCTGGCGGGCCGCGTCGTCGAGCGCGGCGATGCGGTTGCAGGCACCCCGATCCTTGAAGCTGCCGGTGCGCTGCAGCGTCTCCAGCTTCAGCGACAAGCCGACGCCGAGGCGGTCCGACAGCGCGCGCGCCGGCACCAGCGGCGTGCGCACCACCGCCCCGGCCAGGCTCTCGCGGGCGCGCTGGATGTCGGCCAGCGCCACGGCATGCTTCGTGGTCATCGTCCTCCCCGTCGGCCGATCGGGCCGGGCGCTTTCTCGTGGGACCGTGCGTCCGGACTAGTGGACCGGGCGCAAGGTCATGCTGCGGGCGTCGGTGTCGGCAAGGTCGCCCGGCGTGCCGCTCAACGTGATCCAGTCGCCGTCGCGCCACGCCTCCACCAGGTCGCTGTAGTGCGCCGACAGGGGGTTGCCCGACTGGCCGGTGGCGATCATGAACCGGCTCGCCGCCAAGTCGCTCAACGGGTAGATCGCACGCAATCCTGCGCCGTGCACGTGCTGGAACGCCTCGCGCCCGCCCGACTGCGACATGCCTCCGCGATTGACGGTGAACTCGCCGCCATCGGTGGCGATGGGGTTGGCGAACAGCCCGCCGATCAGCGGCACGCGCCCATAGACCCGGTGGGCCAGCGGCGCGACATGGGCATCGCCCCAGGCCCAGTCCTCGAACGCCTCGCCATAGGCCTCGATCAGCGCCGCCAGCGAGTCCATGAGGGAGCCGCGCAGGATCTCCGCGCAGGTCTCCGTGACATCATCGGTGCCGACGTCGTCGCACCACACCGGCGCCTCGCTCAGCACATGGATCAGCGTGCTCGGGCGCAGGCGGCCATAGTCGGCGAACAGCGCCGGCCCCAGCTCGTCGGCGAACACGGCCTCGGTCAGCGCCATCATCCAGGTCATGTAGAGCAGCGGTTCCGGACGCTCGCGGTCCATCGCGAAGTCCCACCGCCTCAGCGCCGCCAGAATGTCCGCCGCCTGGGGCGTGTCGACGCGCACCTGCTGCACCGTGTACGGCCACAGGGTCGCCGCCGCCAAGCTGCCGGTGTCCAGCATGATGTCGGCCATGATGTCGACCGTATGGTCGCGGCGCTGGGCGAGCAGGGCCTCGATGCGCCGGGCGCGGAAGGCCTCCTCGTAGCCGTGGCCGAGGAAGAGGGGGTAGTCCGCACCGACCACCGTGTTGTTGGCGTTGACCAGGCGGCCGTCCGGCGGGTTCACCGCCAGCGGCATCTCCTCGCCGACGATCCGGCCGATCCAGTCGTGGTCGCCGGTCCAGCCGGGCACCGGCAAGGCGCCGTCATGGCCGCGGCGGATCGGGATGCGCCCGACGGTCATGAAGCCGATATTGCCGCCGGTGTCGGCCAGCACGACGTTCTGGACGGGCACGATCCAGTCGGACAAGGCGGCGACCGCGTCGGCCACGGTTTCCGCCCGGTTCAGGCCGTGAATAGCGCGGGCGGCCGTGTCCTCCTCGGTCCATCCGGTATAGGCCAGCGCCAGGACATGCCCGTCCGGCACCAGGTCGCCCATCCGCTCCTCGAACTCTGGATCGATCCCGGTCAGCACCGGCCCGTGGCGCGTTTCGCGGATCAACAGCGTCTCGGTGTCGCCGGAGCGGTTGACCACCAGCGTCTCCTCGCGCACGGCGAAGGGCTCGCTGCCGGTGGGCGTCAGGTAGCGGGTCGGGTCGTCGGGGTCGATCCGCTCGATGAACAGATCCTGGACGTCGGCCCCGGTGGTGGTGAAGCCCCAAGCGACCGACCCGTTGTGCCCCAACACCATCATCGGCACGCCGGGCACGGTCGCGCCGACCAGGCTGAGGGTGGGCGTCTCGATCCGGGCGAGATACCACAGCACCGGCGTGTTGAGCGCCAGATGCGGGTCGTTCGCCAGGATCGGCAGACCGTCGGCGGTGTGCTCGCCGGAGACCACCCATTCGTTGGATGCCTGATCGGGGCCGAGCGGCGGCGGCAGCACCGCCGCCAGGTGGCGCGCCAGCCCCGGCGGCTGCACGGCGCCCAGCGTGGTGGGCGGGCTGCCGATCTCCGGAAACAGGTCGGCGATGGCCTCGGTGCCCAGCGCTTCGACGATCCGGGCGCGCAACAGCTCGCCGCGGAAATTGCCGGAGAGTTGCAAGGCGATCAGCCGCGCCCAGATCAGGCTGTCGGCGGGGGTCCATGGCTCTGGCCGGTGGCCGAGCGCGGCGAACGCCGGCGGCAGCACATGGCCTTCCTCCAGCCAGGCATTCACGCCCGCCGCATAGGCCTCGATGACGGTGCGCACCTCCACCGGCAGCGCGTCGTAGCCGGCGGCCGTCTGGCGATAGAGGCCCAGCGTCCGCATGAAGCGGTCGAGCCGCACGCCGCCCGCGCCGATCAGCTCCGACACCCGCCCGGCGCCGACCCGGCGCTGCATCTCCATCTGCAAGAGCCGGTCGCCGGCATGCAGGTAGCCCAGCGTGAAGAAGGCGTCGGCATCGGTGGCGGCGAAGATGTGCGGGATGGCGTGCGCGTCGCGCATCACCTGCACCGGCGCATGAAGCCCGGCGACGGTCCTGGTCCCGTCGAAGCTCGGCAGGCCCTGGCGCAACCACAGCCAGCCGCCGATCGCGGCCACCACCACGAGCAGCCCGGCGACCGCCAGCGCCCGCCAAAGCCATCTCATGGCCACCCGAACCCCCAAGAATCCCGCCCATTGCCAGAAGGATCGTCCGGCGCGGCCGAACCTCGACGCTGCCGCGCGCGCCGGCGCACTGATGGCATGTTTCGCCCCGACCGTCGATAGGCACCGGATCCCATGGCGATTCTGCGGCAAAGCGGGCGGGCAGGGGGAAGACGACGCGGTTGCTGACCTGGCCGGGCCGGATCCCTATATTGGGTTGATGCGGGAAGATTCGTATCTCGGCCTCGGCGCCGCGGGCTTTCATCAGATCGCCTTCACCGATTGGGGCGACCCGGAGGGACCGGCGGTCGCGTGCGTGCATGGGCTGACGCGCAACGGCCGCGATTTCGACCGGCTGGCCGCCGCCTTGGCCGACGGGGGTCGGCGGGTGATCTGCCCGGACGTGGTGGGCCGTGGGTCCAGCGACTGGCTGCCGCGCGCCGATCTCTACGGATACCCCCAGTATCTCGCCGACATGGCTGGTCTGATTGCCCGGATCGACCGGCCCTCGCTGGACTGGGTCGGCACCTCGATGGGCGGCATCCTGGGCATGATGCTGGCGGCGCAGCCGAAATCGCCGATCCGGCGCCTGGTGATGAACGATGTCGGCCCCTTCGTGCCGGCCGCGGCGGTGGAACGCATCGCCGGCTATGTCGGGGAGGATCCGTCCTTCGCCGATCTCGCGGCGCTGGAGGCGGGGTTGCGCGCCCGCTATGCCACCGTGGGCGCGCTGGCGGACGAGGATTGGCGCCACCTGGCCACCTTCGGTCAGCGGACCAAGTCCGACGGATCGCTGGGACTGGCCTATGATCCGGCGATCGGGACCGCGCTCGCCGCCGGACCCTTCGAGGATGTCGATCTTTGGGCGCTGTGGGACCGCGTGCCGTGCCCGGTGTTGCTGATCCAAGGTATGGAAAGTGACCTATTAACGCATGATATCGCTGAAGAAATGACTCGCCGCGGCCCGCGTGCGCAGATCGTCGAGCGGCCGGGCGTCGGCCATGCCCCGATGCTGATGAGCGGCGAGGAGATCGCGGCGATCCGGGATTTTCTGGATGACTGAGGGCGGACATGCGTAAGCGGCCGGCGCGCCGCCGCCCGGACCGCGGCACCTACGGGGTCAGCGAGCCTGACCTGAAGGAGCGTTGGCCGTGGCTCGGCCCCGACCTGCAGACGGTGCGCAACCAGGTGGTCGCCTCGCTCGGCCGGCGGCCCGACCCGCTGATCGGTTTTCCCGGCGAGCGCCTGACCTTCGTCATGCCGGACGGGTCCGGCGATCGGCTGACCGGCATGCTCCATCGCCCCCTGGCGGCGACGCGGGTGCCGTTGGTCGTCCTGGTCCACGGTCTGACCGGCTGCCAGGACAGCCGCTACCTGCTGTCCACGGCGCGGGTGTTGCTCGGGCGCGGTTTCCCGGTTTTGCGCCTCAATCTGCGGGGCGCCGGCCCGCTGGCGGGGCGCTGCCGGGGCCACTACCACGCCGGCCGCAGCGAGGACCTGGCGGCGGTGCTGGCAACGCTGAAGACCCAGGGGGCCGACGACAACGGTGTCGCGCTGGTCGGCTACTCGCTGGGCGCCAACATGATGTTGAAGATGTTGGGCGAGCTGGGCGGCGAGGCGCGCGACCTCAACATCCGCTGCGCCGTCTCGGTCAGCGCGCCGATCGATCTGGCCGCCACCGCGCGCCGGATGATGGCCTTGCGAAACCGGCTTTACCAGGTTTGGCTACTGCGCCGTATGAAGGCGGAGTTCGCCGGCACACCGCTCGGCGGTAAGCCGGACGACCGCGAAGCGCAGGCGCGCCGGGCCGGGCAAGGGGCCCGCACGGTGTGGGAGTTCGACGACGTCCTGGTCGCCCCGCTGAACGGGTTCGGCGACGCGGCGACCTACTACCGCATCAATCACGCCCGCGCCTATCTCGACGACATTCGCGTGCCCACCCTGATCATCCATGCCCAGGACGATCCGTGGATCCCCGCGGAGCCGTATCTGACCTATGGCTGGCGGGCCAACCGCTTCCTCCTGCCCGTGCTGCCCCATCGTGGCGGGCATGTCGGCTTCCACATGGCCGGCGCAACGACACCGTGGCACGACCGCGCGACGGCCCGATTCCTGGAGCGGTTGTTCGGCGGTGGTCCCGGCCGGCTGGAGCGCGACCCGCTGGGCGTCGTCGATCGGCTGAACGCCAGCCTGTCGGGCCGGCTGCAGCAGACCGACTGATCGCCGGCGGCGACGGCGGCGAAGCTCAGCCGCCGCCGACGATCTCGAACAGGCTGGCGGCCTGGTCGGGATGGAAGCGGATGGTCACCTCGTCCCGGCCGCCACAGCCCATCAGGGTCCAGCGTTCGGTCCAGGCCGCGTCCGGCGCGGCGACGACCCCGCCGGCGGGGGGATCGACGACGCGGCTGTCGACCACCGCCAGTTCCGGACACTCCGCTACCGTCCCTTCGGCGAACGCCGTCAGAACCTCCACCGCGCCGTGCTGCAAGACGGGCTGGGCCAGCGTCTCGCCGGGGATCCCGACATCGACGGAGATGCCGGCGGCATCGGCGACGAAGTGCAGATTGACCATGCGCGCCTGTCCGCAGCGGCGCACCTGCCAGCGCTCCCACCACGCGCCCGCGGTGGGCTGGGCGGCGCCGGTGTCGAACCGGGCGGCGACCGGCGGTTCGATGGCCGTGCGCTCACCCACCGTGCGCTCCCCGCAGGCCGGCGGCATCGCGGCGTCGGCGGCAAGCGCCGCGGCGGCGGCCCGGCCCAGATGGTCCGGCGAGTCGGCGAAGCGGTCGAAGCGCGCCTGATCGGCCGCTGCCGGCGCCGTCCCGGCGAACACCGCGCACAACAGCGGCAGGACCACCCGGTATCGGCGGCGATGGTGGCTGTCGGCGGAAGCGTGTGGGAGGATCATCGCAGGCATCGACCCTTGAAGGGCAGGGCAGACGGAGGCCCGGCGCCCGCGGATCGGCCGGGTGGACATCTGCCGGGAGAGGTGTGGAAGGCGCGCACCATAGGGACGCCGGCCCGAGGGCGCAAGCGATGCGGGCGGTCGCGCGACGGCTGCACCTTGCCTTCGCCCCAATGCCCATGCCAAACCCGCGCCCGATCGCAGCCCCCCGATCCCATCCCATCAACCGCGATACGATCCGCCATGACCGTCCTCGACCGTTCCCATCTCGATCTCGGCGACACCCTGCACCGCACCGCCGACCGGTGCCGGGCGCTCGGCGTGCACGACTATGTGCTGACGATCGTCGATCGCGACCTGTCCGTCGTGCTGCGCCTGGTCGACCGCATCGAGGCCGAACTCAAGGACCGCGGGCTCGGCCGGGTGCGGCGGCTGTGCGCGCCGGCGCCGCTGTGCGACGCGCTGGCGGCGCATCTGCCGGCGCTGGAGACGGTGCACGGCGGCACGGCTGAGACGGAGGTGGTGCTCGCCTTCGCCGACCACGACGATCCGGACGCGACCCCACCGGCGCCGGAGGTGCGGCTGTCGGTGGAGGGTCCGGTCGGACGCATCCATCTCAACCGGCCAAAGGCGCTCAACGCCCTTTCCTTGGGCATGATCCGGGCGATCGATCCGCAGCTTCGGGTGTGGGCGGCCGATCCGTCGGTCCGCTGCGTGGTGATCACCGGCGAAGGGGGGCGGGCCTTCTGCGCCGGCGGCGATGTGCGCTCGGTCTACGATTCCGGCCTCGCCGATCCGCACGGCGCCGACCCGAACGGCACCAGCGTGACCTTCTTCCGCGAGGAGTACACGCTCAACCATCTGATCCACTGGTTCCCGAAACCCTTCGTGTCGCTGGTGGGCGGGATCGTCATGGGCGGCGGGGTCGGGCTGACCATGCACGGCTCGCATCGGGTCGTCGGCGACGACGTGGTGTTCGCCATGCCGGAGACCGGGATCGGGCTGTTCCCGGATATCGGCGCGGGCTGGTTCTTGCCGCGCTTCGCCGGCTTGACCGGCCGGCTGATCGGGCTGACCGGGCGGCGCCTCGATGCCGCCGACTGCCTCTATGCCGGCTATGCGACGCATCGCGGGCCGGCCGCCAGCCTGCAGGCGGTGCTGGCCGCACTGATCGAGGCCGATTGGCCGGCGGGAGATGATCGGCGCGCGCTGGATGCGACGGTCGATGCCGTCCTGGCGCGCGTGTTGCCGCCGGGCGGGGCGGGCGACGGCTTCCTGGCCCGCGAGCGGGAAGTCATCGGCCGGACCTTTGCCGGGTCGAGCATCGAGGCGATCGCCGCGGCCCTGGCCGCGGAACCCGCGCCCTGGGCGCGCGAGGCGCTTGATACCTTCGCCAGCGTCTCTCCGACCTCGCTGAAGGTGACGCTGCGCCAGCTCCAGCTCGGCCAGACCATGACCTATGACCAGGTGGTCACCATGGAGTATCGGATGAGCCAATGGGCCATGGCCCATCACGACTTCTACGAGGGCATTCGCGCGGTCCTCGTCGACAAGGACAAGTCCCCGCGCTGGCAGCCGGCGCAGATCGAAGCGGTGCACGCGCAGACGGTGGAGGCCGCCTTCCAGGCCCTCGGCGCTGCCGATCTGGTGCTGGCACCGCCGGCCGGACCGGGCTTGCGCCCCGGCGCCTGATCCTCGGTCCGGGGGGCGAGATCGGAACTCTTCGTTAACAGGTCGGTCGTATTCTCGCAGCTATTGGCTGGGGAAGAGTCCTGGCTGCCCCTGAGTCGCGGGCGTTCCGGCGCCGCGGGTCGCCAGAGCTAAAGAACCGGTCGACGGCGCCGATGGAACTCGGCTAGTGGGGAGATTGAGCCGTGCAGCATCCGTATTTCCGCAGCATCGTGCTGATTGAGCGTCTGCACCGGCAATTCCTGGAGTTGCTGAAGGCGGAACTGGACCGTCAGGGCATTCGCGACATCAACAACGTTCAAACGCTGATTCTCTATAATATCGGCAGGGATGAGTTGACGGTCGGCGAGTTGACGCAGCGCGGTTACTACCTGGGATCGAACGTGTCCTACAACGTCAAGAAGATGGTCGAGAATGACTATCTGGTGCAGGAGCGTTCCCAGCACGACCGCCGCTCCATGCGGGTTCGGCTGTCGGCGAAGGGCTTGGCGTTGTGCGAGCAGGTCCGCACGATGTTCGACGGTCAGGTGGAGGCGCTGTCCGGCTCCGACGTATCGCCAGAGGCGTTGGAGCAGCTCAATGACAGCTTGCTTCGTCTGGAGCGGTTCTGGCTGTCGCGCGCCCAGCACTCCATGGCGTCGATTTCGTCGGCTGCCTGACACAACACAGTTGCCGAAACGGGCGCCATGACCGGCCGGGGCGAAGTGCTGCTTGAGTTCGTCGATATGGGCCGGTTCATCCGCGTCAATGCGGTGGATCCGGATACCGGAACGGAAGTGGCCATTTCCGGGCCGCGATCGGCGGGTCAGGAGGCCCTGACCCGCACCGCGGTCGCCAAGCTGAACTACCGTCTGGAGAAGTTGGGGCAATCCCGGCGCTGACCGCGACCGTCGGGCACCGCCTCAGCCGTCCCTTCAGCCCTTGCGGCGCCGGCTGGCACCCCGCGCGCCGCGACCCAGACCGATCTTCTTGGCGAAAGCCGATCTTTGCTCGGCGTAATTGGGCGCCACCATGGGATAATCCGGTGGCAGGCCCCATTTCGCCCGATACTCGTCCGGCGTCATATTGTACGTCGTGCGGAGATGCCGCTTCAGCATCTTCAGCTTCTTGCCGTCTTCCAGACAGACGATGTAGTCCGGCTGAACCGAGCGGCGAATCGGCACCGCCGGTTTCTGCGGCTGCACCTGGGGCTCCGGCGCCGGGGCTTCGGAACTCCGCAAAGTCTCGTGAACGGCGTTGATCAGATCGGGGAGCTGGTCGGCAGTAACCGGATTTTTACTGACGTACGAAGACACGATCTGTGCCGTCATCCGCAGCATCTCGGTCCGATCGATCTCCGTGACCGATCCATCATTTGCGCTCATTTGGATATCCTCTCCAAACCGGGCTCATGGTGAGACGAGTCTCATAGTCGTGCCATCCTGTCAACGTGAATTGTTGCCACTACTCTGGTCATGTTGTGGAGACGGCGAGTTTGGCAAGTCGGCGCCGCTATAGAGGCCTAGATGTCGATAAATTGTGTGGTCCAAAAATCTTACGACGGGTTGACCGAACGGTCGGCCGTGATCCGCCGACACACGCAGGGGAGGTGGCGTTGGCGCGTCTAAACGTGCGAGAGTTGGCCTCGATCTTCGAAGCGATGCAGCGGGCGGGCAGCCATCCATGACCACTTCTCGGCGGATCGTCATCGCGTCCGACCATGCCGGTGTCGTGCTAAAGCGGGCGGTCGCGGCGTGGCTCGCCGACCAGGGGCACACGGTCGAGGATTTAGGGCCCGATACCGACCAGTCCGTCGACTACCCGGATTTCGGCGATGCGACAGCGCGGCGAATCGCGGAATCGCCGGGCGCGCTGGGCATCGTCATCTGCGGCACCGGCATCGGCATCTCCATCGCCGCCAACCGGTACCGGGGGATCCGCGCCGCCCTGTGCCACGACGTGACGACGGCCAAGCTGGCCAGACAGCACAACGACGCCAATATCCTGGCACTCGGCGCCCGCGTCGTGGGCACCGGCGTCGCCCTCGATTGTGTGGACGCGTTTCTGTCGACCGACTATGACGGCGGACGACATGACCGTCGCGTGGCCAAGCTGGACCGCGCCGGGGCCTGATCGGAGCGTAACGGGATCTACCGCGACGCCCCGGCACCGCCATCGGGACGGCGACGGCATCGTCGCGGCCGCTTGCCGCCGGCCCTTTCGCGCTCAGGGCAGAAAGGCCGGTCAGTAGAAGGAAACCGACCCTTGTCGCCAACCGCCACCGGCGGCGCCGCAGCCGCCACCACCAGCACCGGTGCTGCACCACAATCCTTCTTCGCCGCCGGGGTCGCGGAAAGCGATCCCGACCTTGCCGCGGCGCTCGCCCGGGAGCTTGGCCGCCAGCAGGATCAGATCGAGCTGATCGCCAGCGAGAACATCGTCAGCCGCGCCGTCCTGGAGGCGCAGGGCTCGGTGCTGACCAACAAATACGCCGAGGGCTATCCGGGGCGCCGCTACTACGGCGGCTGCGTCTATGTCGACGAGGCGGAGTCGCTGGCGATCGACCGCGTCACCCGGCTGTTCGACTGCGCCTTCGCAAATGTCCAGCCGCATTCCGGCGCCCAGGCCAACCAAGCGGTGATGCTGGCGCTGGTCAAGCCGGGCGAGACGGTGATGGGGCTGTCGCTGGCCGCCGGCGGCCATCTCACCCATGGCGCCCCGCCCAACCTGTCGGGCAAGTGGTTCAACGCCGTCGCCTATGGCGTCGACCGCGAGACGGCGCGCATCGATTTCGACGAGGTGGAGCGCCTGGCGCGGGAGCATCGCCCGCGGCTGATCATCGCCGGGGGCTCGGCCTATCCCCGGTTCATCGACTTCGCGCGGTTCCGCGCGATCGCCGATGCGGTGGGCGCCTATTTCCTGGTGGACATGGCCCATTTCGCCGGGCTGGTCGCCGGCGGCGTCCATCCCAGCCCGCTGCCGCACGCCCATGTCGTGACCTCCACGACCCACAAGACGCTGCGCGGTCCGCGCGGCGGCATCATCCTGTCGAACGACGCCGATCTGGGCCGCAAGATCAACTCCGCGGTGTTCCCCGGCCTGCAGGGCGGCCCGCTGATGCATGTCATCGCCGCGAAGGCGGTGGCCTTCGGCGAGGCGCTGACCGACGAGTTCAAGGACTATGCCGCCCGGGTGCGCGACAACGCCGCCCGGCTGGCCGACCGCTTGACCGAAGGCGGGCTTGCCATCGTTTCCGGCGGCACGGATACGCATCTGGCGCTGGTCGATCTCCGGCCAAAGGGACTGACCGGCAACATCGCCGAGGACAGCCTGGAGCGCGCCGGCATCACCTGCAACAAGAACGGCGTGCCCTTCGACCCGGAGAAGCCGACGGTGACGTCGGGCATTCGCGTCGGCGCGCCGGCGGCGACCACCCGCGGCTTCGGCCCGACGGAGTTCGACGAGGTCGCGGCGATGATGGTCGAGGTGCTCGACGGCTTGGCGGCGAACCGGGAGGACAATTCCCGGGTCGAGACGGCGGTTCGCCAGCGTGTGGCGGCGCTTTGCCGGCGCTTTCCGATCTACGGTTAGGGACCGGGGAGGGCCGCCCCGGGCGGCCCTTCGGCGGGAGGAGGGGCGTGAATGCGGTGTCCGTTCTGCGGTCATGACGACACCCAGGTGAAGGACAGCCGGCCGACGGAGGACAACTCCGCCATCCGTCGGCGGCGGTCCTGTCCAGCCTGCGGTGCCCGCTTCACCACCTTCGAGCGCATCCAGCTCCGCGAGCTAACGGTGGTCAAATCGACCGGCTCACGCGAACCGTTCGATCGTGAGAAGCTGATGCGCTCGCTCAGCATCGCGCTCAGGAAGCGCCCGGTGGATCCGGACCGGGTGGAGCGCATGGTCAACTCCATGGTCCGGCAGTTGGAAAGCTCCGGCGAGAGCGAGATCCAGTCGCGCACCATCGGCGAGATGTCGATGAAGGCGCTGGAGGCGCTGGATAAGGTCGCCTATGTCCGCTACGCCTCGGTCTATCGCGATTTCGCCGAGCCGAATGCCTTCACGGAATTCGTCGGCCGGCTGCAGTTGACGGCCGATTGAGGCAGTGGCCGAGGGGGCGGACGCCGATCGCCGCTGGATGGACCATGCGTTGCGCCTGGGCGCTCGTGCGCTCGGGCACTCGGCCCCGAACCCCGCGGTCGGCTGCGTGATCGTTCGGCCCCGCCCGGGTGGCGCGGGGGCCGTGGTCGGGCAGGGCTGGACCGGTGCCGGCGGGCGGCCCCATGCCGAGACGGTCGCCCTGGCCCAGGCCGGGCCGGCCGCCGCCGGTGCCACCGCTTACGTAACGCTGGAGCCGTGCAGCCACCACGGGCAGACGCCGCCCTGCGCCGATGCGCTGATCGCCGCCGGCATCGCCCGCGTCGTCGTCGCGATCGGCGATCCGGACGAGCGGGTCGACGGCCGGGGGCTGCGGCGCCTGGAAGAGGCGGGGGTCGCGGTCACCACCGGGGTCGGCGCGGCGGCGGCGGCGCGGCTCAACGCCGGCTTTCTGGCGACGCGCCGGCGCGGCCGGCCGCTGATCGCGCTGAAGGTGGCGGCGTCGCTGGACGGCCGCATCGCCACGGCGAACCGACAGAGCCGCTGGATCACCGGGCCGGCAGCCCGCGCGCGCGGCCACGCGCTGCGCGCCGCCTATGACGCCATCCTGGTCGGCGGCGGCACGGCGATCCTCGACGACCCGCTTCTGACCTGCCGGCTGCCGGGGCTGGCCGACCGGTCGCCGGTGCGCATCGTCGTCGACCGCCATCTGCGGCTGCCGTTGACGGCGCGGCTGGTGGCCACGGCGGCAACCGTGCCGACTTGGATCGTCACGCTCAGCGGCGCCGATCGGGCGCGCGTGCGCGCGCTGGCCGATTGCGGGGTCGCGGTGGTGGAGATCGACGAGACGGGTCCCGGCGAGATGGATCTCGCCCGGATGGCGGCGGCGCTGGCGGCGCGCGGCCTGACGCGGGTGCTGGTGGAAGGCGGGGCGCGGCTGTCGGCCCTGCTCTTGTCGCGCGACCTGATCGATCGGATCTATTGGTTCCGGTCGGCCGGCGTGCTGGGCGGCGACGCGCTGGCGGCGGTCGCGGCGCTGGGCCTGGATCACCCCGACGGCCAGATCGGTTTCCGGCGCGTCGACGGGGCGGCCCTGGGCGACGACGCCCTGGACGTCTTCGACCGTATCGGCGGGGCGCTCGACGTCGCTTAGACCCTAGTGGATTGACCGAAACGAAAGGGTCCTGAAGCAGATTCCCGTCGGTGTCGCCCCGCACGAGGCGGCCCATTGGACGGCACGGGCCATGGCCAGAGCCGCGAGGATGGCTGGAGTTGGAGTTGGAGTTCCCCCGGTTTGATGGACACACAGCCTCATGACCGAGGCTCCATGGTCGGCTGTCATGCAGCGGAACGGCGCCGGGAACGGCGGCTTGTCCGGAGCCCGCGCGAAGCATTCTCCGACAAGGGGCCCCCGGTAGCGGGGACACGCGACTTGTTTGCGGGCTGCTTGGCGCCGCCCGCCATGCGCGCGCGCGGCGTCGGCTCGACGTCGGGCGCGAGCGAGAGCTTGGTGAGCCGCTCCACGGCACGCAACTTGTCGCGTTCCTCTTCGGAGCAGAGCGCAATAGCAATGCCGTCAGTGCCGTTGCGGCCGGTCCGGCCGATCCGGTGGACATAGGCCTCCGGTTCATCGGGCATCTCGTACTGGATGACATGGCTGATGCCCGGCACGTCGATCCCGCGGGCGGCGATGTCGGAGGCAACGAGCACCCGAAGCTTGCCGCCACGGAACGCAGTGAGCACCCGCTGGCGCGCGTTCTGGCTTTTGTCGCCGTGTATCGCACCGGCGGCAATCCCGTCCTTGGCGAGGTTCTCCGTCACCCGGTCCGCCCCGCGCTTGGTGCGCGTGAAGACAATGCAGCGATCCAAATCGGGCTGCGACAGGATCTCGGCGAGCCGCTCGCGCTTGTCCTTTTTCGCGATCAGCTCGACGCACTGCTCGATCCGTGGCGCCGTCTGGCCCGAGCGGGCGACTTCCACGCGCACGGGATCGTTTAGAAGCGCCGCTGCGAGCGTCGACACGCTCTCCGGCATGGTGGCGGAGAAGAGTGCCGTGCGCCGGCGCGGATGAAGGGAACGGGCGATCGCCAGGACTTGTCTTGAAAAGCCCATGTCCAGCATCCGGTCAGCTTCGTCGAGGATCAGCGTCCGTGTCTCGTCGAGCCTGACATGACCCGACTGCATCAGGTCGGTCAGCCGTCCCGGCGTCGCGATCAGGATGTCGACGCCGCGCGCGAGCGCACGGATCTGACCCGGCCGCGACATGCCGCCGAGGACGAGAAGGGTCGAGACCCCGGTCGTGCCGCGAAGGCGGCGCGCGGCGTCCTCGATCTGCACAGCCAGTTCACGGGTCGGAACGAGGATCAGGCAGCGTGCCGTTTTGGCCCGGGCCCGGCCGCCATTGCCGGCTAGATCCTGAAGGACCGGCAGCACGAAAGCCGCGGTCTTGCCGCTGCCAGTCTCGGCGAGTGCGAGAATATCCCGCCCCTCGATCTGCGGACCTATGGAATTGGCCTGAATGGGCGATGGTTGGTGAAATCCGGCGCGCTTCAGCGCGTCACGCAAGGGATCGATGAGCCCGAGGCTCATCCAAGTATCGATTGTCAAAGTGTTCTTTCCGCCAAAGGGCAATCAGTGCTAGGTCGGCGCATGCGACCTGCGGCAGTTCTGTCCGCACCAGGCGCAACTGGCGATGACGTGGATGTGGTGCGACGCTACGGGTCGGGCCGTTAGGGTCCCTCAACCACCTGCGCAGTCGCGTAGTCGTCTCGAACTGGACGGCAGCAACGACATGGCGCAGTGCGGCATGAAATGCAAGGCTCATGCAACCGGACGCCACCGCGATCCTTTTGACCGGCGGCCACTCCTTGGGCGCAAGGGACGGCTTTCGATCGGTTCGAGCCATCGAGCGCATCGCGCCGCATGCCAGCTTTGGGCTCAAACCGGTCGCCGCCTGCGTAGACGCGACTGCCCGACTCGGGTCACGAGATGGCCAACGTCGTCGCAGCGACCATGTCGGCTTAGCGCTGCATTGCTGACGCCGGCTCCGCGCCTGGCAGTGCCTGAGGTTCGGGTACCAAGCGTTGGAGTTAAACCACTAGTTTCAGTCCGGCAGACTGTTGAAGCCCTGCCCCTCGATGGGGGAGGGAAGTTCTGATTGTCGATTGGTCCTAAACCAGTCAGGGAGTGCAGCGGTGTTCACCGGCATCGTTTCGGCCATCGGCAGAGTCGACCGCATCGAGGCGGGCGACGGCCATCGTCTCGACATCGCCACCGGATGGCCGGCGGAGACGGTGGCGCTGGGCGCCTCGGTCGCCCATAGCGGCGTGTGCCTGACCGTGACCGACGCCTGGGACGGCGGCCACCGGGTCGCCGCCTCGCCGGAGACGCTGGCGCGGACCACGCTCGGCGGTCTCGCTGTCGGCAGCCGGGTCAATCTGGAGCGCTCGCTGACGCTCGGGGACGAGCTGGGCGGCCATCTCGTCTTCGGCCATGTCGACGGGCTTGGCCAAGTCGACACCGTGTCGGCGGAGGCCGACAGCCATCGGCTGCGCTTCCGCGCGCCGGCCGATCTGATGGCGCTGATCGCGGTCAAGGGGTCGATCGCCGTCGACGGTGTGTCGCTGACCGTCAATGCCCTGTGGTCGGATGGTTTCGAGGTGACGATCATCCCGCATACCTGGACCGCGACCACCTTGGGCGCGCTCGCCCCGGGCGATCCGGTCAATCTGGAAGCCGACATGCTGGCCCGCTATGTCGCCCGTCAACTCGCCGCGGCCGGCGGCCTGGCCCATCTGCAGCAGGACAACCGATGACCGAAGACGACCGATTGCGGGTGCTGATCGTGGAAGCCCGCTTCTACGAAGGCATCGCCGATGCCCTGACGGCCGGCGCCACGGCGGCGCTCGACGAGGCCGGCGTCGCCTATGAGCGGGTGGCCGTGCCCGGCGCCTTCGAGATCCCGGCCGCGATCGCCCTGGCCTGGCGGGCGGGGGCGGGCTTCGACGGGGCGGTGGCGCTGGGCTGCGTCATCCGCGGGGAGACGACCCACTACGACTATGTCTGCGGGGAGAGCGCACGCGCCCTGCAGAACCTGGCGGTCGACGAGGGCGTGCCGATCGGCTATGGCATCCTGACCTGCGAGACCGGCGCGCAGGCGCACACCCGCGCCGATCCGGCCCAGAAGGACAAGGGCGGGGAGGCGGCGCGCGCCTGCCTTGAGATGATCGCGCTTCGCCGCCGGTTCGCCGGGCCCGCGCCGGTCTGAGATTGCCGCCACCGTTGCCCGGGACCCCGTCCATGATTGCCGCCGACCGACCCACCGATCCAGACGGGGCCGACCCGGACGGGACCACCGCACCGCGCCGCGGTGGACCACCGCCGACGGCCCGGCGCTCGGCGGCGCGGCTGGCGGCGGTGCAGGCGCTCTATCAGCTCTCCCTCAATGCCGGACCGGTCAATCAGGTGATCGGCGAGTTCCGCGCCCACCGCCTCGGCCGCACCCTGGACGGGGACGACTATGTGGAGGCCGATCCCGACCTCTTCGCCCAGGTCGTCGCCGGGGTCTCGGCGCGCAAGGCGGAGATCGCCCGCCTGTTCGCCGACGCACGCGACGGGGACCGGCCGATCGACCGGATCGAACCGCTTCTGCGGGTCCTGATGGAGGCCGGCATCTGGGAGCTGGCCGCCCATCCGGCCGCACCGGCGCGCGTCGTGCTCGGCGACTATGTCGATCTGGCGCACGCCTTCTTCGACGGACCGGAACCGGGCATGGTCAACGCGGTGCTCGATCGGGTCGCCCGTCGCGTGCGGGCCGACGAGATGGCCGGCACTGGGCCCGCCGGTCTGCCGAGCGACTGAAAACCTCTACCGATATGCAAGAAAAGGCGTCCAATTCCCCGAAACGGGGGGAGTTTGCCCGCATCGATACCTATCTGCGCCCGCTCGCCGACGGTCTGCCGGGGGCTTTGGGGCTGGCGGACGATGCCGGCTGGCTGGACATCGCGGCGGACCGCCGGCTGGTGGTCACCACCGACGCCATGGTCGAAGGCGTGCACTACCTGCCCGGCGAGCCGCCGGACCGGCTGGCGCAGAAGCTGCTGAGGGTCAATCTCTCCGATCTTGCGGCCATGGCGGCGGTGCCGCTGGCCTATGTGCTGACCTTGGCGCTGCCGGCGGGCTGGAGCGACGCCGACATGGCCGCACTGGCGCAGGGGCTGGAGGCCGACCAGCGGACTTATGGGCTCGCCCTTCTCGGCGGCGACAGCGTGTCGACGGCGGGGCCGGCGGTCTTGTCGGTGACCGCCTTCGGCACCGTCGCCCCGGCCCGCCTGCTGACCCGCAGCGGGGCGGCGCCGGGCGACCGGGTCTGCGTCAGCGGCACCTTGGGCGACGGGGCACTGGGCCTGGTGGCCGCCCGCGACGGCATTGCCGGCCTCGACGCCGCCGCGGCGGACGCCCTGGCGCAGCGCTACCACCGGCCGACGCCCCGGGTCGAGCTGGGCCAGCGGCTGGCCGGCATCGCGTCGGCCTGCGCGGACCTGTCGGACGGGTTGGTCGGCGATCTCGGCCATATCTGCGCGGCGTCCGGCGTCGCGGCACGGCTGGCGGCGGCCCGCCTGCCGCTCTCCGCCCCGGCGCGCGCGGCGATCGCCTGCGACCCGGCGTTGCGCGCCCGGGCGTTCAGCGGCGGCGACGACTACGAGCTTGTCTTCACCGTGCCGCCGGAGCGGGTGACCGCCGCGACCGCCGTCGGCCGGCTGTCCGGCGTGGGCGTGACGGAGATCGGCGAGATCCGGCCCGCGGACGGCGCGGGTCCGGCGGTGATCATGGCGGAGCCCGACGGCACGCTGCTCACCGGCCTGTCGGGCTGGCAACACGTCTGAGGACGCGAATTACCTGCCGTTTACCCGCCGTTCACGCGGCGCCGCCAGACTGAAGCCGGTGCCAACCGGATCGGATCGCGGCCGGGCCCGATCGATCGAGGCCGGGCGCGCCGCGGCGGCAGTGACGGACGATGAAGAAGATCCTGGTGATCGTGGGCGTGTTGCTGTTGCTCGGCGGGGGCGGGGCGGCTGCCTGGTTCTTCTATCTGAAGGACATGCTGGCGGGCGAGGATGCCGAGGGCGAGGCGCTCGAAGAGGAGCTTCCCGAAGAACCCGCCGGCCCGCCGGTCTATGTCGAATTCAACCCGATGCAGGTGCCGTTGCTCAGCGAGCGCGGCGTGGAGCAGATGATCACGCTGGTGATCGCCCTGCAGGTGCGCGACAACGGCGTCGGAGACGAGGTGATCGAGCTGGCCCCGCGGCTGAACGACGCCTATCTGCTGGAGCTCTATGGATCGCTGGAGCAGGGGGAAGTCATGCTGGAGAACGGCATGATCGACCTGTCGGCGGTCAAGCGGAAGCTCCTGGAAGCCTCCACCGAGGTGCTGGGCGACGGGATGATCGACGACATCCTGGTCCAGATGGTCAGCCAGCGCCGCGGCTGACCTGCCCGCGGCGGCCGCCCGGCCGTCCCCGATTTTTCGTAAACGAGGACGACGCATCCGGCCCGGTCGCGGTTGCCTCCGGCCGCGCCGCCGTGGCATGTTCGCGCCGCGCGTGGGTCCGACGCGACAATTTGCACTGATTAGCGGATCGGATGACGGCCGCCGCACGCGCGCGGCGCCGGCCGGTCCATCTTGGGGAGATGGCGCATGTCTGGTGGGTTGCTGGTCTTTGCCCTGGTCGCCGGGGTGGCGGCCGTGCTGTACGGATTCTGGACGTCGAAGACAGTCCTGGCGATGAGTCCGGGCAACGCCCGGATGCAGGAAATCGCCGGTGCCGTGCAGGAAGGGGCGAGCGCCTACCTCAACCGGCAATACCGCACCATCGCCATCGTCGGCGTCGCCATCGCCGTTCTGGTCGGCTTTCTGCTTGGCATCACCGTTGCCATCGGCTTCGCCATCGGCGCAATCCTGTCGGGGGCAGCCGGCTATATCGGCATGCTGATCTCCGTACGCGCCAATGTCCGCACGGCGGAAGGTGCCCGCAAAGGGCTGGAGCATGGGCTCGACATCGCCTTCAAGTCGGGCGCCGTCACCGGCATGCTGGTGGCCGGCCTCGCGCTTCTGTCGGTCGCCGGCTATTACGGCGTGCTGCTGGCGATGGGCGCGGACGGCCGCGGCATCATCGATCCATTGGTGGCGCTGGGCTTCGGCGCCTCGCTGATCTCCATCTTCGCGCGTCTGGGCGGCGGCATCTTCACCAAGGGTGCGGATGTCGGTGCCGACCTGGTGGGCAAGGTCGAAGCCGGCATTCCGGAGGATGACCCGCGCAACCCCGCCGTCATCGCCGACAATGTCGGCGACAATGTCGGCGACTGCGCCGGCATGGCCGCCGACCTGTTCGAGACCTATGCCGTGACGGTGGTCGCAACCATGGTGCTGGCGTCGATCTTCTTCGACGGCACGGCGCTGCAGCCGCTGCTGATGGCCTATCCGCTGGGCATCGGCGCGGTCTGCATCCTCGCCTCCATCGCCGGGACCTATTTCGTCAAGCTGGGCCAGAGCCGCAACATCATGGGCGCGCTCTACAAGGGCTTCCTGGCGGCGGCGGCCCTGTCGGTGGTCGGCATCCTGGTGGTCACGCTCGTAACCATCGGCTTCGATGGCGAAATCGCCTACGCCATGGGTGATCAGAGCTTCTCCGCCACCGGCGGCAGCCTCTTCTTCTGCGCGCTTGTCGGCCTGGTGGTCACCGGCCTGCTGATCTGGGTGACGGAATACTACACCGGCACCGGCTACCGCCCGGTCCGCTCGGTGGCGCATTCCTCCACCACCGGCCACGGCACCAATGTGATCCAGGGCCTGGCGATTTCCATGGAGGCGACCGCCATCCCGGCGCTGATCGTCTGCGGCGCCATCCTCGGCACGTATCTACTGGCCGGGCTGTTCGGCATCGCCATCGCGGTCACCGCCATGCTGGCGCTGGCGGGCATGGTGGTGGCGCTCGACGCCTATGGGCCGGTTACCGACAATGCCGGCGGCATCGCGGAGATGGCGGAGCTGGAGCCGGAGGTGCGCACCATCACCGACGCGCTGGACGCCGTGGGCAACACCACCAAGGCGGTGACCAAGGGCTACGCCATCGGCTCCGCCGGCCTCGGCGCGCTGGTGCTGTTCGCCGCCTACACTGCGGATATCGACTATTTCCGTGCCAATCCGGAGAGCTATCCGTTCTTCGCCGGCATCAACCTCGATTTCTCGCTGTCCAACCCGTATGTCGTGGTCGGCCTGCTGCTGGGCGGGCTGCTGCCCTATCTGTTCGGCGCGCTCGGCATGACCGCGGTCGGCCGCGCCGCCGGCTCGGTGGTGGAGGAGGTGCGCCGCCAGTTCCGCGAAGACCAGGGCATCATGGCCGGCACCAGCAAGCCGAACTATGGCCGGGCCGTCGACATGCTGACCAAGGCGGCGATCCGCGAGATGATCATCCCGTCGATGCTGCCGGTGCTGTCGCCCATCGTCGTCTTCTTCGCGGTGTGGGGGATCGCCGGGGACACCGGCGCCGCCCTGTCGGCGGTCGGCGCGATGCTGCTGGGCGTGATCGTCACCGGGCTGTTCGTCGCCATCTCCATGACGGCGGGCGGCGGTGCCTGGGACAACGCCAAGAAGTACATCGAGGACGGCAATTACGGCGGCAAGGGCAGCGAGGCCCATAAGGCCGCCGTCACCGGCGACACCGTCGGCGATCCCTACAAGGACACCGCCGGCCCGGCCGTCAACCCGATGATCAAGATCACCAACATCGTCGCCCTCCTGCTGCTGGCGATCCTCGCTCAATAGGACGGGGCAGGGGCCGGCCTCGCCGGCCCCGTCCACCGGCAGATCCAAGGAGGAAGGTGTGATGGCATCACCGGTCGTGGTGGTGACGAGACGGTTGCCGGCGGCGGTCGAGGCCCGGTTGGAGCGGGATTACCGGCCGGTCCTCAACCCCGCCGACACGCTCTATGATCCGGCCAGCCTGCCGGGCCGCTGTGCGGAGGCGGGGGCGGCCGCACTGCTGTGCTGCCCGACCGACGCGGTGTCGGCCGAGGTTGTCGCGGCCCTGCCGACCAGTGTGAAGGCGATCGCGACCTTTTCCGTCGGCTATGACCATATCGACGTTGCAGCGGCGAAGGCGCGCGGCATCGTGGTCACCCACACGCCGGACGTGCTGACCGACGCCACCGCCGACTGCGCCATGCTGTTGCTGCTGGCCGCGGCGCGGGGCGCCTATTCGGCGGAGAAGCTTTTGCGCACCGGCGGGTGGACCGCCTGGGCGCCGACCGGCCAGATCGGCGTGCAGATGACCGGCAAGCGCCTCGGCATCTACGGCATGGGCCGGATCGGCCGCGCCGTCGCCCAGCGCGCACGCGGCTTCGACATGCAGATCCACTATCACGATGTCGGCCGGCTGCCGGAATCGGTGGAGCAGGGCGCGGTCTATCACGAGACGGCGGAAGAACTGCTGGGGGTTTCGGACTTCCTCAGCCTGCATTGCCCGCTGACCGCCCAGACCCGGCATTTCCTCGACGCAAGGCGGATCGCGCTGCTGCCGGACGGCGCGGTGGTGGTCAACAGCGCGCGTGGGCCGATCGTCGACGACGCCGCGCTGATCGCGGCGCTGCGCTCCGGCAAGCTGGCGGCGGCCGGCCTCGACGTCTTCGAGGGGGAGCCGCGGTTCCACCCCGACTACCTGACCTTGGACAACGCCATCCTCTTCCCCCATATCGGCAGCGCCACCGCAGAGACGCGCGATGCCATGGGCTTCATGGCGCTCGACAATCTCGACGCGGTGCTGGCGGGCCGCGAACCGCCGAACCGCGTCGCCTGATCCGGCCCACAACTGCGATGACAGGTCCGGCGCGATGATAAGTCCGGCCGACGCCGCCATACCCAGCGAGATGACCTATATCCGCATCGCCGAACCAGGCGCGGCGGAGGTGCTGACGCCCGACCGGATGGCCGTGCCGTCGCCGGGTGCCGGCGAGGTGCTGGTCCGCGTCGCCGCCGCCGGGGTCAACCGGCCCGACGTCCTGCAGCGCCAGGGCAGCTATCCGCCGCCGCCGGGGGCAACGGATGTGCCGGGACTGGAGATCGGCGGAACCATCGTCGCCGTGGGCGACGGTGTCGACCCGGCGCGGGCCGGCGAGACCGTCTGCGCCCTCGTCCAGTGCGGTGGCTACGCCGAGTACTGCCTCGCCGCCGACCCGCTGGCGCTGCCGGTGCCGCGCGGCCTGTCGGTGCTGGAGGGCGCGGCCCTGCCGGAGACGCTGTTCACCGTCTGGACCAATGTGGTGGACCGTGGCGGCCTGCAACCGGGTGACACGTTCCTGGTGCATGGCGGCTCGTCCGGCATCGGCACCATCGCCATCCAGCTCGCCAAGGCGCTGGGCGCGCAGGTCGTGACCACCGTCGGCAATGCCGAGAAGGCCGAGGCCTGCCGAGCACTGGGCGCCGACCGCGTCGTCCTCTACCATGACGAGGACTTCGTCAACGTGGTCAAGAACCTGACCGACGGCCGCGGCGCCGACGTCATTCTCGACATGGTCGGTGGCGGCTACGTCCAGCGCGACATCGCCGCGGTGGCGCCGGAGGGGCGGATCATCCAGATCGCCTTCCTGGAAGGGCCGAAGGTCACGGTCAACTTGGCGCCGTTGATGATCAAGCGGGCCTGGCTGACCGGCTCGACGCTCCGCCCGCGCAGCGTCGCCGACAAGGCCGCCATCGCCGCCGCGCTCAGCGAGACCGTCTGGCCGATGATCGAGGACGGGCGGGTACGCCCGCTGATCCACACGACCCTGCCGCTGGAGCAGGCGGCCGAGGCGCATCGGCGCATGGAAGAAAGCGCCCATATCGGCAAGATCATGCTGATCACGGCCGCGGCCTGACCGCGCGGCGGCCGCCCCGTGTCAGGACGAAAGGCGCGCATGGGCGATCCACCGACGCTGTCCGATGGACCGGCCGACCGACCCGGCGAGGATGCCGCGGACCGGCTGGTTGAGCGGCTGGCCGCGGTGGTCGGCCCGCGCGGGCTGGTCACCGATCCCGACCGGTTGGCGCCGCATTGCGTAGACTGGCGACGGCTCTACCAAGGCCACCCGTTGGCCTTGGTGCGCCCGGCCGATGTCGACCAGGTGGCGGCGGTGGTGCGCCTCTGTCGGGCGGCCGGCACCGCCATCGTGCCCCAGGGCGGCAATACCGGCATGGCCGGCGGCGCGATCCCCGACGAGAGCGGCCGCCAGGTGATCGTCAATCTCGCCCGGATGAACCGCATCCGCGAGATCGACGCCGCCGGGCACACCATGACGGTGGAGGCCGGCGCCATCCTGTCGGAGATCCAGGACGCCGCCGACGCCGCCGGATTTCTCTTCCCGCTGAGCCTGGGTTCTCAGGGAAGCTGCCAGATCGGCGGCAATCTGGCGACCAATGCCGGCGGCAATGCCGTGCTGCGCTATGGCAATGCCCGCGACCTCGCCCTGGGGCTGGAGGTCGTGCTGGCCGATGGGCGGATCTGGCGGCGGCTGAGCGGGTTACGCAAGGACAATACCGGCTACGACCTGAAGCACCTGTTCATCGGGTCGGAGGGCACGCTGGGCCTGATCACCGCGGCAGTGCTGAAGCTCTTCCCGCGCTGGGCGCAAACCGAAACGGCGCTGTTGGCCTTCGACGACATCGACGCCGTCTTGCGGTTCTTCATCGCCGCCCGCCGCCGCACCGGCGATACCCTGGTGGCGTTCGAGCTGATCGACCGGCCGTGCATCGACTTCGTCCTGACGCATATCGCGGGCACCAGCGATCCGCTGGACGAAGCCTATCCCTGGTACGTGTTGGTCCAGGCCGCCAGCAGCGATCCGGCGGCCGGCCTGCGCGAGGCCTTGGACTCGCTGCTCGCCGACGCCATGGCGGACGGCACGCTGGTGGACGGCGTGTTGGCGGCGAGCGAGGATCAGGCGCGCCGCTTGTGGTTCCTGCGCGAGTCGATCACCGAATCGCAGCGCCTGCAGGGCGCCAGCGTCAAGCACGACATCTCGGTGCGGATCAGCCGGATCGGCGACTTCATTGCCGAGGCGACCCGGCGCGTGCTCGAGGAGGAACCGGGCGACCGCGTCGTCGTCTTCGGCCATGTCGGCGACGGCAATCTGCATTTCAATGTCTGTCAGCCGCCCGGCACGGATCCCGCGGCATTTCTCGCCCGTTGCCCGGCGATCAGCCGGATCGTCTACGAGACGGTCGCCGACTTCGCCGGCAGCATCAGCGCCGAACACGGCATCGGCCGGCTGAAGCGCGCCGATCTCGCCCGCCACTTGCCCGCGGGCGACCTAGAGCTGATGCTCTCGCTGAAACGGGCGCTCGACCCGGAAGGCTTGATGAACCCCGGCGTTCTCTTCGACGACCCGGAGCCCTGAGCGCCTCCGCCAGCCAACGCCAAACCCCGAGCAAGGAGAGACCCCAGGAATGCCGGCACCGGGCGCCAATCTACGCATCGACGGCGAAAGGCTGTGGGACAGCCTGATGACCATGGCCCGCATCGGGCCGGGCGTGCGCGGCGGCAACAACCGCCAGACGCTGACCGACGACGACCGCCAAGGCCGCCGGCTGTTCCAGGACTGGGCGGAAGCCGCCGGCATGACCGTGCGGGTCGACGCCATGGGCAACATGTTCGCGCGCGCGGAGGGTACGGAACCGGACCTGGCGCCGGTCTTCGTCGGCTCCCATCTCGACACCCAGCCCACCGGGGGGCGGTTTGACGGCGTGCTGGGCGTGCTGGCGGCGCTGGAGATCATCCGTACGCTGCGCGACCTCAATGTCCGCACCCGCCGGCCGATCGAGGTGGTCAACTGGACCAACGAGGAAGGCACCCGCTTCGCCCCGGCCATGGTCGGCTCCGGCGTGTTCGCTGGCGTGCACACGCTCGACTGGGCCTATGAGCGGACCGATGCCGACGGCCTGCGCCTGGGCGACGAGCTGGCGCGCATCGGCTTTCGCGGCGAGGATGCCGCGACCCCGCGCCGCCCGCATGCCTGCTTCGAGCTGCATATCGAGCAGGGGCCGATCCTGGAGCGCGAAGAGATCGACATCGGCATCGTCACCCATGGCCAGGGCCTGCGCTGGCTGGAGGTCACGCTGACCGGCCAGGAGAGCCATACCGGCTCCACACCTATGGATATGCGCCGCAATGCCGGGCTGGGCATGGCGCAGGTGATCGCCGTGGTCGACACCATCGCGCGGCGCCACGCCCCCCACGCGGTGGGCAGCGTCGGCCATGCCGTGGTCTTCCCGAACAGCCGCAACATCGTGCCGGGGCGCGCGGTGTTCACGGTCGATGTGCGCAGCCCCGATCTCGCCGTCCTGACGGCGATGGAGGCCAGCGTGCGCGGCGAGGCGGCGGCGATCGCCGAGGCGCTCGGCCTCGGCCTGGAGATCGCGGAGGTCGGCGCCTTCGATCCCGTCACCTTCGATCCCGGCTGCGTGGCCAGCCTGCGCGCGGCCGCCCAGCGCCTCGGCTACAGCCATCGCGACATCGTCTCCGGCGCCGGCCATGATGCCTGCTGGATCAACCGGGTGGCGCCCACGGCCATGGTGATGTGCCCGTGCGTCGATGGGCTGTCGCACAACGAGGACGAGGACATCCGGCCGGACTGGGCCCGCGCCGGCGCCGATGTGCTGCTGCATGCCGTGTTGGAGACGGCCGAGATCGTCGGATAGCCGGCGTCCCGACCGTCCGCTCACCCCCATGTTGTTCAACAGTCAGCTCTTTCTGGTCGCCTTCCTGCCGGTGGTGTTGGCGGGCTACTACCTGTCGGCCAGGCATCGCGACCTTCGGCTGGGCTGGCTGCTCGCCGCGTCCTTCGTCTTTTACGGCGCGTGGGACGTCCGCCTGGTGCCGCTGCTGGCCGGTTCGATCCTGCTGAACTGGCTGACGGCGCGCCTGGCGGGCCCGCGTCCGGGCCATTGGGCCTTCGCCGGCGTGATCGGTGTCAATCTGGCGATCCTCGGCGTGTTCAAATACGCCGACTTCACCGCGTCGAGTGTCTGCGCGGCCGTCGGCTGCACGCATCAGCCCTGGTCGATCGTGCTGCCGCTGGGGATCAGCTTTTTCACGTTCCAGCAGATCGCCTACCTCGCCGATCTCAGGGCCGGGCGGGCGCCGACCTACCGGCTGCTCGACTACGCGGCCTTCGTCGCCTTCTTCCCCCAACTCGTCGCCGGGCCGATCGTCCGCCACAACGAGCTGATCGGCCAGTTCGCGCTGGATCCGTGGCGGCCGGGCCTGGCGGAGCGGCTGTCGCGCGGGGGCCTGCTGGTCATCATCGGCCTGGCCAAGAAGATGCTGGTCGCCGATCCGCTGGCCCGGCTGATCGATCCGGTTTATGCGCGCGCCGCGGCGGGGGAGGCGATCGGTGCCGGCGACGCCTGGGTGGCGACCATCGGCTTCACGCTGCAGATCTTCTATGATTTCTCCGCCTATACCGACATGGCGATCGGTCTGGCGCTGATGTTCGGGCTGACGCTGCCGCTCAACTTCGACGATCCCTACCGCGCCGTATCGATCATCGATTTCTGGCGGCGGTGGCACATGACCCTGTCGCGGTTCTTCCGCGACTATGTCTACATTCCGCTTGGCGGCAGCCGGCGCGGCCTGGCGCGGCAGCTTGCGGCCCTGGCGGTTACCTGGACTCTGACCGGCCTGTGGCACGGCGCGGCCTGGACCTTCGTCGCCTGGGGGGCGATCCATGGCGTGGCGCTTGTCTTGCAGCTCTTCTGGCGGCGGTGGATCGGCTGGGCGCCGCCGGCGGTCCTGGGCTGGCTGTTGACCATGGCCGTCGTGTCCGGCGCCCTCGTCATCTTCCGGGCGGAAGGCTTCGCGGCGGCCGGCTTGGTCCTCGGCGGGCTTGCCGGCCCGATCGCGGTGGACGGTGCGGCGGCGTCGGTCGATTGGCAGGATCTTTGGCTAGTCGGGTTGGCATCGGCGCTGATCTGGGCGCCGGCGAGCCACCGGCTGGCGCTGGAGCGTCTGGCACCGTCGCGCGGGCTGGCAATGGCCACCGGAATCGCCCTGGCGACGCTGGTGCTGCTGGCGGGCGGGGGACCGGGGCAGGAGTTCATCTATTTCCAGTTCTGAACCATGGCGGGGGCCGCCGCTTGAGCAAGACCGCACCGCCGCCGCCTGGCGCGCGTTCTGGCGCTGGCTGATCGGCGGGATCGCCGTTGCGGGCGGAGCCGTCTACCTGTTCCTGGCGATCGTCGATCCTTGGGGCAGCCTGGCCTGGTCGCCCGATCTGCCGCGCGTGCCGGCCGACCAGAACCAACGCTTCAGCTATCCGATGGTGGCGCGGGACGGGCGCTTCGACAGCCTGGTGATCGGCACGTCGACCACCCGACTGCTCAAGCCGCCGCGGCTGGCGGCGCGGTTCGGCGGGCGCTTCGCCAATCTGTCGATGAACTCCGCGACCGCCTACGAGGCCTATCTGATCGCCGATCTGTTCCTGCGCCGCGAACCGGCACCGGCGACGGCGATCGTCGGCATCGATGGGCAGTGGTGTTTGGATCCGTCCGAGTTCTCGCTGTTCAGCGATCGGCCTTTCCCGCCCTGGCTCTATGACGACGATCCGGTCAACGACTATGCCAACCTCTTCAGCGGCCGGGCTGTGGAGATCGCCGTCAACCAAGCGGGGATGATGTTGGGTCTCATCCCACCGCGATATGGTATTGACGGATATGCTAATTTCCTGCCCGAAGCGAGCGAGTATGATCTCGACCGGGCGAGGGGTCACCTATACGGCTCGCCGACGCCGCGGCCGCTGCCCGACCCGCCGGAGGGCTGGCGCGCGTCGGCCGATCCGCCATCCCCGGTGGCCGAGCGCGCATTGCCGGCCATCACCTATCTGGACCGCCTGGTCGAGCGCTTGCCGGCCGAGACGGAACTGATCGCGATGATCGCGCCCTACCACGCCGCCCATATACCGCCCGCCTGGCGGCCCACGGGGCAACGGCTCGCCGCGTGCAAGGCGGCGGTCGCAGCCGCGGTGGCGCGCCATCCGCAGGGGCTGACCGTCGACTTCATGCTGTGGTCGGCGATCACCCGCGAGGATCGCCACTACTGGGACCCTCAGCACACGACCGTCGAGATTGCCGATCTGCTGGTCGATCTGCTGGCCGAGGCCGCGGCCGGCCGCACCGATCCCGACGGACGCTATCGCGTTCTGGGTGAGGAGTAGGGGGCCGTCAGGCGCTGCGGCGGGTCGGGCCGTCCGGCATCCGGATCAGCGCCAGGAGGTAGCGTGTGCAGCCGTCCAGGCTCGACAAACGGGGGTAGTCGGCCTCCGGCACCTTGACGTCCAAAGCCCGTTCCAGGCCCAGGATCAGGTTCAAGAGGTCGACGGAGTCGAAGTCCATCTGATCGCGGAAGCTGACGGCCGGATCGATCTGCTCGGGATCCGCATCGGGGCTGATCTCGCCTAGCCGGTCGAGCACCAGCGCCCGCATCGCCGTCTCGTCCTGCGGCGGGTTGCGTTCCCCACACCCGGTCATGCCGGTATCGGTCATATCCCTAGTCTCTAGCGAGGCGGCAGGCCCGCAGGCCCGTCCGCCCTCTCACGGATCGATGACGCAACGGCGCGGCGCAGGATCTTGCCGGAGCCGGTCTTCGGCAGGGCGCTGGCGAAGACGATCCGCCGCGGGGCCACCGCCGGCCCCAGCCGCCGCCGCGCAAGCGCCAGAAGCGCGCGGCGAAGTTCCCCATCGGCATGATAGCCGGCCTGCACAACGATATGAGCCTCAACCGCCAGTCCGATCAAGGGGTCTGGCCGGCCGACGACGCACACTTCACCAACCGCCGGATGGTCCAGGAGACAGCTTTCCACCTCGAAGGGGCCGATCAGATGTCCCGCCGACTTGATGGCGTCGTCGGCCCGGCCGATGAACCAGAAGACGCCGGCCTCGTCGCAGCGGGCGAGATCGCCGGTGAGATACCAGCCGTCGTGAAAGCAGGCCCGGTATCGCGCCTCGTCGCCGATATAGGTTCGAAACAGGGACGGCCAGGGCAGCTTGAGCGCCAGCATTCCCGTTTCGCCGACCGCCGCCCCGCCGACGGGCCGGTTGTCCTCCCCCACCGCCAGGACGGTCGCCTGGATACCGCCGATCGGCCGACCCATCGCGCCGTCCGGCACGGCGGCGTCGCCGGGATGGTGAATCATGATGGCGCCGGTCTCGGTCTGCCACCAGGTCTCCCGGATGGCCACGCCCAACCGGTCGCGGCCCCAGGCGACACCGGCCGCGCCTAGCGGCTCCCCGACGCTGGCGGCAACCCGCAGGTCCGCCAACGCGTCCGGCCAGGTGAGTCCGCCGCCCGCCTCCGCGCGCATCAGCAGTCGCAGGGCGGTGGGGGCGGTGTACCAGACGGCGATCCGCTCCGCCGCCAGCAGGGTCGCCCAACGCTGCGCGTCGAACTCCTCCCGGTCGGCGATGATCGTGGCGCCGGCGAGCAACGGGGCGAAGATCCCGTAGACCGTCCCGGTGACCCAGCCGGGATCGGCCGTGCACCAATAGCGCTCGCCGGCTGCGAGGCCCAGCACGGCCCGGGCGGTCGCGTGCTGGCCGACCGCCGCCTCGTGCACATGCAGCGCGCCCTTGGGCGCACCCGTGGTGCCGCTGGTGAAGAACAGCAGGGCCGGATCTTCCGGCCGGGTCGCCGTCACCGGGCGGTCCGGCGATGCTTGCCCGAGCGCGCAGTCGAGCGCCAGAACGCGCACCGCGCCGGCATCGGCAACGGCGTCGGTCGTATCCTCGGCAATCAGCACGAACCGGACGGACGGGGTGTCGGCCAGCAGCGCGGCCAGCTTGCGCTCGTAGAGCGCGCGGGTGGTCACGACGACGCTGGCCTCGGCGCGGTTGACGCGGGTGCGGATGGGATCGGGCCCGAACACCTGGAACAGCGGGCAGAAGACCGCACCCGCCCGCACCGTGCCGAGCGCGACCGTGAACAGCGCCGGGCTGCGGCCGAGCAGCGAGCAGACGACCTCGCCCCGCCCCACGCCCAGCCGGTCCAGGACGGCCGCGAACCGCGCCGCCCGGGTGGTCAGCTCGCCATAGGTCAGCGTCTCCGGCGGCGCATCGGCGGCCACGCAGTGCAGCGCGATGCGCGCACCGGCCCCGGCGCGGACATGGCGGTCCAGCGCCTCATGGGCGATGTTGAGACCACCGCCCGGCAGGCCATCCAGGTCTTGGCGCGCGGCGGCCCAGGCGGCGGCGCGTTCGGCATCGGAATCGGTTGGGGGCATCGGCCCGCTGGCTTGTCTCACGGCGGCCGGACCATAGCGCCCGGTCCGTCGCGGGCCAATCGCCGAAGCGCCGGCGGTCCGCGGAGGGGGTGCCTGGACGGCTGCGCTTGTGTGCCGGGGTGGTGTAAGACCGGACGCGTCCGGCGTTCGCCGGCACCCGTGCGAAGATCGGAGCCTGCATGAGCAGCCGCCATCTCGATCGCTTGCTACGACCGCGCTCGATTGCGCTGATCGGCGGCGGCGACGAGGCCCGCAGCCGTATCGTCGCCCGCAACCTGATGGGGTCGGGCTTCAAGGGTCCCTTGCGGGCGATCGGCGGTCCCGGCGCCCTGGGCATGGAGCGGGCGGCGTCGCTGGGCGACCTGCCGGCACCGCCCGATCTGGTGGTGATCGACGCGCCGGCGGACCACCTGACCGGGATCGTCGACGACTGCGGGCGGGCCGGGGCCGGGGCCGCCGTCATCGTGTCCAGCGGCCCTGGCCACCGGGCGAATGCCCTGGGCGCGCGACTGTCCGCCGATCTGGTGGCGGCGGCCCGGCCGCATGGGCTGCGGCTGATCGGCCCCGACAGCCTGGGCGTGATGGTGCCGGGCCTGGGCGTCAACGCCAGCGTCTCCCCGGTGGCGCCGCAGGCCGGCAGGATCGCGCTGGTGGCGCAGTCCGGCACCATCGTGACCTCGGTCTTGAGCTGGGCCGACGACCGGCGTGCGGGGTTCTCCCACGTCCTGTCGCTCGGCGACATGGCCGATGTGCATTTCGGCGACCTGCTCGACTACCTGGCCAACGACGTCACCGCCACGTCGATCTTCCTCTATATCGAGACGATCACCGACGCCCGGTCCTTCATGTCGGCGGGGCGGGCGGCGGCGCGCACCAAGCCGGTGCTGGTGGTCAAGGCCGGCCGGCACGAGGCGGGGCGCGAGGCGCTGGTCTCGCATTCCGGCGCCTTGGCGGCGCCGGACGAGGTGTTCGACGCAGCTTTCCGGCGGGCGGGCATGCTGCGCGCCCGGTCGCTGGAGGAGCTTTTCGATGTCGCCGGCACGCTGGCGCGGGCGGCCCTGCCGGCCGGCGACCGGCTGGCGATCCTGACCAACAGCGGTGGCATGGGGGTACTGACCACCGACACGCTGGTCGATGTCGGCGGGCGGCTGGCCCGCTTCGCGCCGGAAACGCTGGCGGCCCTGGGCGACGTTCTGCCGCCCACGCGCACCACCGGCAATCCGGTCGATCTGGGGCCGGCCGCCGATGGCGATGAGTATGTTCGCGCCTTCGAGACCCTGGCGGCCGACCGGGACGTCGATGCGATCCTGGTTATCAACTGCCCGACGGCGATGGCGTCGCGGCGCCGGGCAGCGGAGGAGATCGCCCGAGTCGCCAAGGGCCGCCGCCGACCGGTGATCTTGACGAGCTGGGTCGGCGAGGCGGCGGCGGACCTGTCGCGCCGAGTTCTGGTGGAGGCCGGCATCGCCACCTATGCCACCCCGGGGCAGGGCGTACGGGCATTCACCCATCTCCTGGGCTATCGCCGCAGCCAGACACTGCTGATGGAGACCCCGCCGTCGGTGCCGGAGAGCTTCGAGCCGGACCTCCCCCGCGCCCGCGCGGCGATCGACGGCGCGTTGGCGGACGGCCGGCGCTGGCTCAGCGCCACGGAAGGTGCGGAACTGATGGCGGCCTACGGCATCCCCGGCGTGTCGGCCCGGTTGGCGCCGACGCCGGAGGCCGCAGCACGGCTGGCGGCGGAGCTTGGCGTCGCCGTGGCGCTGAAGATCGTCTCGCCGGACATCATCCACAAGGCCGAGGTGAAGGGTATCGCCCTCGACCTCGCCGGGCCCGCGGCCGTGCTGGAGGCGGCACGGTCGATGGCCGCGCATATCGAGCGGGTGCGCCCGACGGCGAAGATCGAAGGCTTCATGGTCCAACCGATGATCCGCCGGCCGGAGGCGTATGAGCTGATCGTCGGGGCGGTCACCGACCGCCGCTTCGGACCGGTGGTGGTGTTCGGCCATGGCGGCACGGCGGTCGAGGTGATCGCCGACAAGGCGCTGGGCCTGCCGCCGCTGAACATGCATCTCGCCCGGGAGATCATGGCGCGGACCCGGGTCTGGCGGCTGCTGCGCGGCGACCACGGGCGCCCGGCGGTCGATGTCGACGGGGTGGCGCTGACCTTGATCAAGGTGGCCCAACTCGTCGCCGACTTCGGCGAAATCGCGGAGTTGGACATCAACCCGCTGCTGGCCGACAGCTACGGCGTCCTGGCGCTGGATGTCCGGGTGGCGGTGACGCCATACGACGGCTCGTCGACCGACCGGCTGGCGATCCGTCCCTACCCCAAGGCGTTGGAAGAGACGATTCCCACGGGCGACGGGCGCGACTTCCTGCTGCGGCCGGTGGTACCGGAGGACGAGCCCTCCCTCCAGCGCACCTTCGCCCAGCTCAGCGAAGAGGAGATCCGCCTGCGCTTCTTCGCACCGATCAAGGCGCTGAGCCATGTGATGGCGGCGCGCTTCACCCAGCTAGACTACGACCGCGAGCTGGCGCTGATCGTCACCGAGCACGGCATTCCCGGCCGGACACCGCTCTATGGCCTGGTCAGCCTGTCGTGCAGCGCCGACCGGCAGAGTGCGGAATACGCGCTTCTGGTGCGGGGCGACATGACGGGCCTCGGCTTCGGGCCGGTGCTGATGCGCCGGATCATCGACCACGCGCGGTCCTACGGTGTCCGCGAGGTCGTCGGCGACGTGCTGCGCGAGAACAAGTCGATGCTGAAACTGTGCCAGGTTCTCGGCTTCCGCGCTTCCGCCGACGACGAGGACCCCGGCCTGATGCGCGTTCGCCTGGCGCTGTAGCACCGCCGGCCTCGCGCTCGGCAGGCGAATCGTCTAGGCCTCTAACGGCTTGATCAAGGCCGGCGACCGACTGCCCGTTCGCCGCGCCCATCGACGGCCGATCGCGGCGATCGGGGAGGGGACGGCGAGGCGATGGCATTGCAGGTGGAGCTGGACCAGGTCTCCATGCAGTTCGGGGAGACCGTCGCGCTCCGCGACGCCAGCGTACGCATCGAGGCGGGCGAGGCGATCAGCTTCATCGGTCCGAGGGGCTGCGGCAAGACGACCATCTTGCGCCTGATCGCCGGTCTGAACGAGCCGACGAGCGGCCATATCCGCATCGGCGGGCGGGACATGGCCGGCGTCGGGCCGGCCGATCGGCCGACCGGGCTGGTCTTGCACTCCATGCCCGTCTATCCGCTGATGCGGGTCTGGGAGAACGTCGTCTTTCACCTAGACGCGGACTCGCAAGACCGGCGCCAGCGCCGCGCCTTGGCGGAGGACCTGCTCGGCCGCTTCGCGCTGGCGGGGGAGGCCGACCGCGCCTTGATCGAGCTCGACGCGCTTGACCGGTTGCGGGTCGCCATCGCGGGTGTCCTGGCGACTCGGCCGGCGGTGCTGCTGCTCGACGAGCCGATCGCGGCCCTGCCGCAGAGCCTGGCGGACCCGTTGTTGGAAGACTTGGTCGCCCTGCATGGCCGCGGCGATCTGACGGTCATCTACATCACGGGCGACGAGGCGGTGCCGCGCCGCCTGGGGGGCCGAATTGCGCGGATGCAGGGCGGCCGCATCGAACGGATCGACGCAGCCAGCGGTTGAGCGGCGTTGCGGGCTCTCTCCGCACGGCGACTCGGAAAGCGCGACAAAACAAGACGATAGAGCGTGCTGGGTTGACCAAATAGAGCCCAGCGCGCACTAGTCTCCAGGCGATCCGGCAAGGGTGCCGGCGCAGCGCGGCCCCGAGGGCCGGCGGACGGCGGGAGGGTCGAGGATGGGTGTGCTTGGCTTCCTCATCGGGTTGCTGGTGGGCGCCGTGGGAACCTGGGTCCTGCTTGGCGGTGCCGGCCAGGGCCGCCGGCGACTGTCCATCGCGCCGCCGACCGGCAAGGCCGACCCGGCTGCCGGATCCGTCGAGGAGATGCGGCGTCTGCATGGCGAGATCGCCGATCTCCGGCGCCGGCTCGAAGCGGCGGAGGAGGCGCGCGCCCGCGCCGAAGCGGCGCTTGCCGGCGCCGGCGCGCCGCCATCGCCTGAACCGGCGCCCGGACCGACGGCCGCCGTGGCGGCGGGCAGTAGCGATGCGGCCGACGATCTGACGAAGATCAAGGGTGTTGGGCCGAAACTGCAGGACAAGCTGCACGGTCTGGGGATTCGCACCTATCGGCAGATCGCCGACCTGACGGCGGCCGACATCGCGCGGATCGACGAAACCTTGAATTTCCGGGGCCGGATCGAACGCGAAGCCTGGGTCGACCAGGCCAAGGCGCTGGTCGGTAACTAAGCTTGGGGCAAGCAGCGCGCCGGTCGCGCCCTTCGCGAAGCCATCCGGTTCGAACGGTCGGAGCTTCTGACATGCCGCACCCATCTTTCCTTGCGCACAAACCGGTCGGACGCGCTCGCTTTGGCGGTCTTCGGTCGGTGTTGGCGGTCGCCCTGGCCGCCCTGGTGGCCGCCCTGGTGGCCGCCTGCGGTGGCGACCCGGTGCCACCACCAGCGGAGGAGCCGAGGCCGCGCCTGCGCTTGGTAAGCGCCGAACCGTCGGCCGGCCCCGCGACACCGGCGATCCAGACCCCGGTGCCCGCCGCACCACGCGGGGTCATCGGCCAGGACGACCGTCGGCCGGTAGACAGCCAGGAATGGCCCTGGTCGGCGATCGGACGGATCAATCGCGGTGTCGATGCCGGTTTCTGCACCGGCGTCCTGGTCGGTCCCGACCGGGTGGTGACGGCGGCGCATTGCCTCTACGACCAGCGCCGCCGGGCGATGGTCCATCCCGCCGACCTGCATTTCGTCGCCGGGTACGACCGCGGCAGCTTCGTCGCGCATTCCACCGCACGCGACGTGCTGCTGCCGAGCCCGAGCGCCGGGTCGACGCCGTTCAACCGTCCGCAGGAGGGTTGGGCGGTCCTGGTGCTGGAGCAGCGGCTGGCGATTCCGCCCGTCGCGATGGCCGGGGCCTACACGATCGGCGGCAGCGGCCGCTTGGTCCGAGCCGGCTATGGCCAGGATCGTGCGCATGCCCTGTCGGCCCATTTCGACTGCCGGTTGCTGGCGCGAGAGGACGGCCCTGGCTCCTTGTCGCACAACTGCGACGCGGTCCGCGGGGAGAGCGGTTCGCCGCTACTGTGGTTCGTCGATGGCCGACCCCCGGTGGTGATCGGCATCACGCTCGGGACCCGCGGCATTGGGTCGGACGCGCGCGGCACCGGGGTCGATGCCGGGGCGTTCCGCGACGCCGCGTTGAGATCGGCGGATGCGGGCGCGCCGGTGCCGGCGTTGGCGCTCCGCCCCGAATAGACCATCTAAGAGACGATCCACGCCCAAACGGGTCCGCTTCGGCGGTCCTGAGACGGGCAGCGCCACACATGGCACCGGCACTGAGGCGGACGAATGGCGGATGACGGCCTCAGGGCAAGTGCAGTGAGCGGCGGCGGGACCGCGGCGCCGACCTTTCTGGAAGATGTCTGGTACTGCTTGGGTCCGGGTGCTCGGCTGAAGCGTGAGCGCATGCAGGGGCTCATGCTGGCGGGACAGCCGGTCCTGCTGGGGCGCGATCGCGACGGCAGCGCCTTCGCGCTCCGCGATCTCTGTCCGCACCGCGGCGCACCGTTGAGCTGCGGCGTCTTCGACGGGCGGGAGATCGAGTGCTGCTATCACGGTTGGCGCTTCGGCACCGACGGTCGCTGCACGCATATTCCGTCGCTGCTGGACGATCACGGCGTCTCGGTGGAGCGGATCCGCACGCCGGCCTGGCCCGTGCGGGAGGCGCACGGGCTGATTTGGGTCTATCTCGGCAAGGACACGCCGGACCACGAACCGCCCGACATTCCGGGCTTCGCGGCGTCGGCGCGTCCCTCCCTGCTGATGGAGATGACCTTCGACTGCCCTGTCGACCACGCGGTGATCGGTCTGCTCGACCCCGCGCATACGCCGAACGTGCATCGCTCCTGGTTCTGGCGCAGCGGACGCAACCTGAAGCAGAAGGCCAAGCGGTTCGGACCGTCGGAGCTTGGCTTCACCATGTTGCGCCACACGCCCAGCACCAAGTCCGTCGCCTACGGCATCCTGGGCGGACAGCCGGAGACGGAGATCGTCTTCCGCCTGCCGGGCCTGCGGTTGGAGGAGATCCGCATCGGCCGCCACCGTGTGTGCGGCCTGACAGCCATCTCGCCGATCGACGCGGACAGCGCGCGGGTGGTGCACGCGATCTGGTGGACGATCCCTTGGCTGACGCTGCTGAAGCCGGTCTTGCGCGTCTTCGCCCACCAGTTCCTCGACCAGGACCGGCGCATGGCAGCGATTCAAAAGCGCGGCTTGCGGTTCAACCCGTCGCTGATGCTGATCCGCGACGCGGACACCCAGGGGCGGTGGTACTACCAGCTCAAGGCGGAGCGGCAGCGGTCCCGCGCGGCCGGGCGTCCCTTCGAGAACCCGGTCCGCGAGACCACCTTGCGTTGGCGAACCTGAACGTTTGAACGCCCGTCAGTGGGGCGTCGTGGCGGATGATCGGTCCGGCGACGTAGCGACGGGCGTCTGGGCCGCATCCCCCCGGTGAACGGCGGGCCGGCACCATTGCGCTTCCCACAGGGTCTCCAGCGGATCGCGGACGATGCCGTCGGCGTCCAGCGCGAGGAGGGGCTGGATCGCCCCCTGATAGGCACCGGCCAGGATCAGGAGCCGCAACCCCGGATTGCGCGATGCCGACAGGATCGTCTCGATCAACCGCGGCAGCCGATCCACCTGGCCCGCCTGAACCACGGAGATCAGCGCGAGATCGCTGGACGTGCGGGCGAACCAACCGACGATGGCGGACTCCTCAAGTCCTTCGATGCCCTCGACCTGCCACCCAGCCTCCGACAGATAGACTTGGTGTACGAGGGGATCGAGGCTCGCCCGATCCCCCGGGACCGACAGGATGGTGGCGTGGCCGACGCGCCGGCGCACCTCGATCGGCTCGCCGACCCGCGGCATCAGCCGTGAGACCAGAAGCCGCAGGTTGCAGAGCCCGATGGTCAGGTCGATCGACGTGCACAGATCGCCGCGCCACATCTCCTCCAGCCGTCGCGCGGCGCCGATCAGAAGATCGTGCAAGACGACGTCCAGGGACGTACCGCCGTCGCACAGCGCATCGACGGCTGCGGCCGCCGCCGCTGGGTCGGGCCGGATCACCAAGGCGACGAGGCTGTCGATCCGGTCCTTGGCCATACGGCTGCGGCACAGATCGCTGCGGACATGGGCCGTCAGCCCATAGCGGAGCAGAAGCCGGGTGACCACCGCTTCGGCGGCCGTCCTCGCCTCATAGGATGGCGTGCCTTCGGGCGTGTCCGGGGACCGACCAGGCACAGGTCCAAAGTCGTCGGCCGGCGACGATCTGGCGACTTCCTGGGGCATCGTACGCCTCCTCCAGCGCTCGCGATCGTACGGACGAAACAGTCGCAAAGGGGAAGCGTGCCTGGGTACACGAGGCACGGGTTCGATCCCGATGCGCCGACATCCGTCGAAACCGCTTAAATCGTCGCCGACAAATCCCGGCCGGCTCGGGACCGTGGGGGAGGTCACACCAGAAAACCGTAGGCAAACCGGGCGTTTTCGACAGCGCTTGCGACGCGCAATAGACCGCGCCCGGTTCAACCGCGCCCATTCTCAAAGCGGCGCGGATGGCCCCGCAATGATCTGCGTCAACCCGTCACAGGTCGTGCGGATACATGACGATATGCGGGACGGAGCGCCGATGGGCTGTATCGGCCTCGATCACCCGCATACACAGTGTTCGGGTTATGGCTGAAGAACGAGGGGAAGCACCGTACGCCCCGGCGGAAAGCCCTCGCCGTCGGAGACGTCTTCCTCGAAGACCTCCAGGTGGCCGATCTGCCGTTCCGCCGCGGTATAGGTCACGGTGAAGGCGAAGGGACCCGGTCCGTCGACACCGCCGCCCATGGCGAAGCCGCTGTTCAGCAGGCTGCCGTCGCGGGCGATCAGGCGCCAGACGACCGTGCTCTCGAAGGTACGCGAGCAGCCGGCGACGGCGAAGCCGCTATCGACCCGGGTGCCGGCCAGCGGCACCGTCGCGATGACGAACGCGGCATCGTCGAGCGCGCCATCGGCGAGGGTGCAGGCGTCGACCACCGGCGGGGCCACCGGCCGTTCGCCGGTCCCGCGTTCGGCGCAGGCGGTCAGGGCGACCGCCGCGGCGGCGAGAAGGACGAGACGAGGTCCCATGAGCAATCCTCCCAATCGCGTAAGAGCGGCGTGGTCTCGCCGGCCGCCGACAAGATGTCATGTCTTACGCGGTTGGGAAATTGCGTTCGTCTGGTGGGCGTGGTGGGCGCACAAGGACTCGAACCTTGGACCCGCTGATTAAGAGTCAGCTGCT
>JANQSN010000025.1 GCA_028284045.1 Alphaproteobacteria bacterium
GCGCGCGTTCCGACCGGCGCGTGATGTCGCCGATCAGCCGCAATCCGTCACCGCGCAGGCGGGTCTGCAGCGCCGCGCCGACGCCCCAGAGACGCGAGACCGGCTTGTCGGCGAGAAAGGCTTGCGCTTCCTCCGCGCCGATCACCGAAAAGCCGCGCGGCTTGTCGAGGTCGGAGGCGAGCTTGGCCAGGAACTTGTTCGGCGCCAGGCCGATCGACACGGAGATGCCCAGCTCGTCCTCGATGCGTCGGGCCAGGAGCGCGAGCGCCCGCGCCGGGCTGCCGTCACCGTCCGGCCGGCCGGCCAAGGGCGCGTCGTCGATGCCTGGGGACAGGTCCAGGAACGCCTCGTCGATCGACAGCGGTTCGATTCGCGGTGTGACCGCCTGCATCATCTGGCGGACGGCCCGGCCGACCTCGGTATACTTGCGCATGTCGGGCTTGAGCACGACGGCGTCCGGGCAGCGGTCGAGCGCCTTGAACATCGGCATCGCCGAGCGGACGCCGTAGAGCCGCGCGACATAGCAGGCCGCGGCGACCACCCCGCGCCGGCCGCCGCCGATGATCACCGGGCGGTCGGCTAGCGCCGGCCGGTCGCGTTTCTCCACCGAGGCGTAGAACGCATCGCAGTCGAGATGCGCGACCGTCAGCCGCGACAACTCGCGATGGTGGACCAGGCGCGGCGAGCGGCAGACGGCGCAGCGCTGGTCGAGGCTCGCCGCCAGCGCCTCGTCGCCGCAGTCTCGGCACACCTGGACGACCTCGCCAAGGGCCGGGCTGCGGCTTGCCGGGGCGCTGTCGATCCGGGTCGGTGCCGGCGGAACCGGGCCGGGTGGCGGCGGAGACGGTTTCATGGCCTGCGTTCGGGCTTGGTGAATCCGCAGAAATCATATAATGCGAACGCGAGTGGACGGCAGTCTCGGCTGATGGCGTTGTTCGGTCCAGGCCGCGCGACAAGAATCAGGCCGGGCCGCCCAGATGGTTCGCAGCGAAAAGCCTGGTATCCGGGCGGTTCGTGGGTCGGACCTGCGGATCAAACCGGTGTGATTGGCCGGCGGCGACGGATTTCGGATGCATTCATCACCGCTGGATCATTTGCAGGTTCCGGTAATCGCATTGTTCAAGATGCAACCGTATCGTATTCTACATGCATCCGCCGCCCCGCAATCCAGAGGCGATCCATGAGCAAGACGATTTTGATCGTCGAGGACAACGAGTTGAACATGAAGCTCTTCAACGATCTGTTGGAGGCGAACAGTTATAACACTCTCCAAACCAAAGATGGTATGGAGGCCCTGAAGCTGGCCCGCGAGCATCGGCCAGATCTGATCTTGATGGATATTCAGTTGCCGGAAGTCTCGGGACTTGAAGTTACCAAGTGGCTTAAAGAAGATGACGAGCTGAAGCACATTCCGGTGATCGCCATTACCGCTTTCGCTATGAAAGGGGACGAAGAAAAAATCAAGGAAGGCGGCTGCGAGGGCTATATCGCCAAGCCGATCTCCGTCTCTCTGTTTCTGTCGACGGTCCAGAAATACTGCAATTGATCAGGTTCTTCTGAACGCCTTCGGGCCGCTGCGGTTTGTAGGAGCCGCCGCGGCAACCGCCCACCAAGCTGCTTTGAGAATTCGTCGTCGAACGGTCTGGCCGATGTTCCAAATCGGCGGCCGATCTCGTATCCGTCTGTCCGGGATCTCGTGATCCGTATCAGGGCGTCGGCCGACGGGCTGCATCCGGACCGGGTCCTGCCGGGCCGAGAGACGTCGCGGCTGCCGCCATCGACACCGGCAAGCGGCTTGTCGGACTGAGGGTTGGCGCGCCGATCTCCGTCCCATCGCACGAACGGGTAAGGGCCGATGTCCGCGCGGATCCTGGTGGTGGATGACGTTCCGGTCAATGTGAAGCTGCTCAAGGTCAAGCTTGAGCTTGAGTACTTCGACGTGCTGACCGCCACCGATGGCGATGCGGCGCTGGCCGTGGCGCGGGCGGATCGGCCGGACATCCTGCTGCTCGACATCATGATGCCGGGGTTGAACGGCTACGAAGTGTGCCGGCAGTTGAAGGCCGATCCGGCGACTCAGCACATCCCGGTGGTGATGGTCACGGCATTGTCCGACGCGGCCGACAAGGTGCTCGCCCTGGAATGCGGTGCGGACGAGTTCCTGACCAAGCCGGTCGACGACGTGGCCCTGATGGCGCGGGTACGGTCGCTGGTGCGGCTGAAGCGCACCATGGATGAATGGCGGCTGCGCGAAGGGCTGAACCGGGAATTCGGTATCGTCGCCGATGTGCGGACGGAGCGGTCGGAGGAGATCCTCGGCGCCGGCGTGATCACCGTGGAGGACGACCCCGAGGCCGCCCGGCGCATTGGCGAGACGCTGCAGGCGATGCGGCTGAACGCCGTCACGACCCCGTCGATCGGCGAGGGCCTGACGCTGGCGCAGCAGCCCGGCGTGGATCTGGTGCAGATCAGCGTCGGACTGGCCCAGGAGGACGGGCTTCGCTTGTGCTCGCAGCTCCGCAGCGACGACGCGCTGCGCCAGGTGCCGATCCTGCTGATCGCGCGGGACCTGGAGATGGCGCGGGTCGTCAAAGGGCTGGAACTGGGCGCCAACGACTATCTGATCCGGCCGATCGACCGCAACGAGCTGCAGGCGCGCGTGACCACCCAGATCCGCCGCAAGCGCTACCAGGACCATCTGCGCGCCCTGCATCAGCAGAGCCTGACCATGGCGCTGACGGATGCGCTGACCGGTCTGTTCAACCGCCACTATCTGGCCGCCCATCTCTCCCGCATGCTGGCGCGCATCGCCGAGACGCGAAAGCCGGTGTCGGTGATCATGGTCGATGTCGACAACTTCAAGCAGATCAACGATGCCCACGGGCATGGCGTGGGCGATCGGGTGCTGAAGGAGCTGGCCGGGCGCCTCAGCCGCAACCTTCGCAACTTCGATCTGGTCGCGCGCTACGGCGGGGAGGAGTTCCTGATCGTCATGCCGGATGCGGGGCAGGCCGGCGCGCTCCTCGTCGCCGAACGGCTGCGCAGCCAACTGGCTGCCCGTCCCATCGCCCTGGAGGACGGGTCGGCGGAACTGCTGGTGACGGTGTCGATGGGCCTGACCTGGACCGAGGATCCCGAGACGCCGCCGACGGACCTGGTCCTGGCGGCCGACCGGGCGCTCTACGCCGCCAAGGCGGCCGGCCGCAACTGCGTGGTCGCGGACGATCGGGCGCCGGTCCGGCCGGGCCGGGACGGTATGGCCGGCGCGGGTTCGTAGGCGGCGCGGGTTCGTAGGGCCGTAGCCGGCAGCTACTTGATCTTGCCTTCCTTGAACTCGACGTGCTTGCGCGCGATCGGGTCGTATTTGCGCATGGTCAGCTTTTCCGTCTTGGTCTTCGGGTTCTTCTTGGTGACGTAGAAGAAGCCGGTATCGGCGGTGCTGTTCATGCGGATCTTCAGGGTCGCCGGCTTTGCCATGGCTCGCACTTTCTCAAATGTGGGGCCGGGTCACGGTAGACCCGCACCGATGATTGGGCGATGTCGTACCGCGATGCCCCCGCACGGCGCAAGCCTTCCCGGCTGGTGCGGCGACGGGGCCGTGGTCTGCGCGTATGGATCGGCGGGCTGATCGATCGCCGGTCAGCGCCGAACCGTGTGCCGATCATGTCTCTCTTGGCTCGAAGGTGATCTTGAGCCTTGTCCCCGTCGCCTCGGCGAACCGGCGCAGCGTGGCGACGGAGGGATTGACCTTCAGCCCTTCCATCTTGGCTACGTAGGCTTGTGTCGTTTCCATCCGACTGGCCACCTGCGCCTGGGTCAGATGGGCCTGCGCGCGCGCGTCGATCAGCGCAGCGGCGAGGGCGAATTCCTCGTCCAACGCATCGTACTCGGTCCGGAAATTCGGGTCCTTCATCCACCGCTCGCGCAGCGCCGCCAGCTTGGTCACATCACCTCCTTTGCCCGTCTCAGGGCCAACGCGATTTCGCGCCGGGGAGCCTTCTGGGTCTTCTTGACGAAGACGCGCACGACAACGACGCGTCGGCCCGACGCCGTGACGTAGAGGGCGCGGGAAATCCCGTCGCGGCCCCTCATGCGGATTTCCCAGAGCGGACCTTCCAGGTGCTTCACATAGGGCTCGCGGACCTGCTCCAAGCCCTTCGCCTCAATCAGTTCGGCGATCCGTAGGAGTTTCGCGCGCTGATCGGTCGGCAGAGCCGCTAGCTCTTCGTCAACGGCCGCATTCAGCGTTTCGACGGTCCAGCCCATACTATGTCAGATATGGCATAATCACACAAACGGAGACAAGAGAATGCCGGCCGGTCGCCTTCAGTGATTTCATGCCCTTTGGGCGAAGATCCTGATCCGACCTAAGTTCCCGCTACCGTGCCGCCAGCGACGGGGTCGACTGGGCGGCCATGGCCTGCTGGAACAGGCCCGGGTCGCGCAGGACCTGCAAGGCGACCGCGACATCCAGTTCTTCGTCATGCGGCCGCCAGGGGCAGGCCTCGCGCAGCCGCTCCAGGGCGGCGGGATCGGCGGCGGCGCGGGCCCGGAGGCCGGCGACCGACGCCGGGGTGCCCAGCTCGCCCGAGCGGAACCGCTGCAGGATCTGTTCTGCCGTCTCGTCGCCGGCGCTGGTGCAGATCGACGGGAAGACGCCTTGCTCGTGCAGGGTGTAGCCGGACGGCGCGTAGATCCGGCTCCAGGTCAGGAACAGCTCGCCGTTGTTGGGTAGGCGGGTCACCGTCTGCACGCTGCCCTTGCCGAAGGAGGAGGAGCCGATCACCACCGCCCGCCGGCTGTCCTGCAGCGCGGCGGCGACCACCTCCGCACCCGAGGCGGAGCGCCCGTCCACAAGAGCGACGATCGGTACGCCGGCCGCGGTCTGCTCGCCATCGGCCATGAAGCGTTGCCGGCTGTCGGGGTGGCGCCCGCGGGTGTGGATGATCTCGCCGGTGGTCAGGAACAGATCCGCGACGGCAACCGACTGATCCAAGAGTCCGCCCGGATTGCCGCGCAGGTCGAGGATCAGCCCGGCCAGCGCGCCGGCCGGCCGATCCAGCGCTGCCGCCAGCGCATCACGCACATACTCCAGAGTGCCGGCATTGAAGCGCGCCACGCGGATGATCACCACATCGCCTTCGTCGCGCACCTCCACGACATTGGGGATGACCCGGGCGCGAGACAGCGTGTAGGCGCGCCGTTCGCCGTCCAGGCCGATCACGGCGACCCGCACGGTCGTGTCGACCGGGCCGCGCAGCGCGTCGCCAAGCGCTTCCAGCGACCAGTCGGCGGCATCCTGCCCGTCCACCGTCACGATCCGGTCGAAGGCGCGAAGGCCCGCCGCGGCGGCCGGCCCGCCGGCGAAGACGTCCTGGATCACCGGCGTGCCGTCGCGGTCGAGCTCCAGCAGCACGCCGATGCCGCCATAGCCGTCGCGGAACGCGCGGTCCCGCGCCGCCTGGTCGGGGTCGACATAGCGCGAATAGGCGTCGAGGTCGTCGGCGATACCGCGGAATACTGCCTGATAGAGGCTGTTGGTGTCGGCCGCGGCGATATCGGGCGACGCGGCGCGTACCGCCGTCAACGCCTCCACGGTCAGATGCGCCCAGGCATCGCTGTCGTCGCGCGCCGGCGTGTCGAAATCGGCCACGACCTGATCGCCGGCGGTCACGCTCAAGGTATCGCCGGCCAGCCGGGCGGCGATGCGCGCGTCGATGTCGGTCAGGCCGCTCAGGCCCTCAGCGGTCAGGGCGCCGAGATCGACGTCTTCGACATAGACGTCGGCGATGCGCTCATAGCCGACGTCGAACACCGCCTGAGAAATGCCGGTCGCGCCGGCCGTGTCGAGGCCGTCACCGCCGCGCGGCGGTGCGGCGACCGGCCCGGCGGCGCAGCCCGCCAGCGCCAGGAGACCGGTCAGGGCCGCGATCAACGTCTTGTCGTGCGGCATGGGTACCCTTTCGTCCGGCCGTCCGGGCGCGCCGATGCCAACACCGGCCGGCCCGGATCCCGGAGAGATCCGCGACAAGCCGATCCGATTACCATGATTTCGCATGGGCGGCTATCGGCGTTTGCCGCCGCGCCCGGCGTCGCGTCGTCGCTGACGCCCCGCGGGTCCGCCGTGCGGTCGGCCGGCCGGCCGGCTCTCCGGCATGCCGTCGATATCGGCGCCGTCCTCGACGTCGAGCAGCGCGAACACCGACGAACCGGTCAGAGGCTCTGCCTCGACGATGCGCACCTTGACCGGCGCGCCGAGCCGGAAGACCCGGCCCCAGCGGTCGCCGACCAGCGCCTGGCCGTCCGGATCCAGGCGGTAGTAGTCCTCCGGCAGGGTCGAGATCGGCACCAGGCCGTCGGCGGCGCTATCGGCGAGGCGGACGAAGCAGCCGAAGCGCGTCACCCCGCTGATCCGGCCTTGCGCCGTCCGGCCGACTTGGCCCGCCAGGTAGTGGGCGGCATAGCGGTCCATCGCCTCGCGCTCCGCCGCGGCGGCGCGGCGCTCGGTGAAGGACAGGTGCTGCCCCAGCTCCTCCAACAGGGCCACTGCGTCGCCGCGCCCCGCATCGCTGCCGTCGTCCCCCAGGCGCAACAACCCGATCAACGCCCGGTGAACCGCGAGATCGGCATAGCGGCGGATCGGCGAGGTGAAATGGGCATAGCGCGGCAGGGCCAGGCCGAAATGGCCGATATTCTCCGGGCTGTAGATCGCCTGGGCCTGGGCGCGCAGGATCAGGTCGTTGACCAGCGGCGCCTGCGGCCGGCCGGCGGCCTTGGCCAGGATGCCGCCGAACAGCCGGGGCGTGATGACGGCCCCGCGGGCCAGCGCGAAGCCCATGGCGGCCAGGGTCTCGCGCAAGGCTTCCAGCCGGGTGCGCTCCGGCTCCGGATGCACGCGGTAGAGGCAGGGCGCCAGCGCGTCCGAGAGCGCCGAGGCGGCGGCGACATTGGCGAGGATCATCATCTCCTCGATCAGCCGATGGCTGTCGAGGCGGGCGCGCACCGTGATCTCCGCCACCGTGCCGTCGTCGTTCAGCCGGAAGACGCGTTCCGGCAGGTCGAGGTCGAGGGTGCCGCGCCGCTCCCGCTCCGCCGATAGGCTGCGGAAGGCGCCGTAGAGCGGGTCGATGACCGGCGCCTGCAGCGGTTCGGTCGTGTCGTCGGGCCGGCCGTCTGCGGCCGCCTGCACCTGCTCATAGGTCAGCCGGGCGGCGGAGCGCATGATCGCGCGATGGATCTTTTGGCGCCTCAAGGCGCCCTTGGCATCGATCCAGAGTTCCGCCGCCAGGCAGGCGCGATCCTCGCCGGGGCGCAGCGAACAGAGGCCGTTCGACAGCGCCTCCGGCAGCATCGGCACGACCCGGTCGGGGAAGTAGCAGCTATTACCGCGGCGCCGGGCCTCGCGGTCCAGCGGGCTTTCCGCCGGCACGTAGTGGGCGACGTCGGCGATCGCCACCATCAGATGCCAGCCGCCGGGATTGGCGGGATCGGGGTCGGCCTCCGCCCACACGGCGTCGTCGAAGTCCCGCGCGTCCGCGCCGTCGATGGTGACCAGCGGCAGCGCGCGCAGGTCGCTCCGTCCGTCCGGCGTCGCCGGTCCGGCGGCGGCCGCCTGGTCCAGCGCGGCCGGCGGGAAGTCGGTCGGGATCCCGGCCCCGGCGATGGCGACGGTGCTGATCGCGCCCGGCGCGTTGGCCGGGCCCAGGCGCTCCATCACCGTGGCAGGCGCGGCCCCCAGGCGGTCGGCTCGGCCGCCGAGTTCCAGGACCACCAGCTCGCCGTCCGCCGCCCCGCCGCGATGGATCTCCGTCACGGCGACCGGGTCGCGCTGGCGCCGGTCGCAGGGCTGGACGGTGCCGCCGCCGCCGGGGTTCGCGCGGAACACCCCGACCAGGCGGGCCGGCTGCTGGCGGTCGAGCTTGCGGATCGGCCGGGCGGCATAGCTGCCGTCTGCCTGACGGTCGAGGCGGGCCAGCACCCGGTCGCCCGGCGCCAGGGCCGGCGTGCGCGGGGCGGTGGCGAGGCGGATCGCCGGGGGATCGTCCTCGGCGTCCCAGTTGGCCGGGACAGCCAACGCGTCGCCGTCGGCGTCAATGCGCGTCACGCGGATGACCGCCACCGCGGGCAGGCTGGACGGCGGTGCCAGCCGGCGGCCGCGGCTGCGTTCGACGGTTCCCTCGCCGGCCAGCTCGCGCAGGATCGCCTTCAGGCGCACCCGATCGCCGCCGGAGATGGCGAAGGCGCGGGCGATCTCGCGCTTGCCCACCGGATGCGGGCTCTCCGCGATGAAGGCGCGGATCTCGTCCGGGGTGGGGAAGGGGCGGCGCCCGGCGCCGGCCATCTCAGCCCTGCCGGCCGTCGGTCGTGACGTTCTTGGCCGCGGCGCCCTTGGCGCGGCCGGTCGCCTTGGCCGGGGAAGATGCGGCGGCCTTGGCGGGCTTGGCGGCGGCCTTCGTGGACTTCGTCCCGGCCGTCTTGCGCTTCGTCGTGCCGGCCTTGGCGGATTTGCCCGACTTGCCGCGCGCCGCCTTCGCGTCGACCAGGGCAACCGCCCGCTCCAGGTCGATGTCGTCCGGTCCGACGTCCCGGGGCAGCGAGGCCATCACCTTGCCATGGCGCACATAGGGGCCGAAGCGGCCCTTGAAGAGATTGATCGGCTCGCCGTCCTTGGGATGGGCGCCCAGCTCCCGCAGCGGCGTCGACCCGCCGCCGCGCTTGGCCCCTTCGGCCAGCAGCGTCAGGGCGCGGTTCAGCCCGGTCTCCAGAATGTCCTCATCCGCCGGCAGCGACTTGTAGAGCTGGCCGCGCCGGAGATAGGGGCCGTAGCGGCCGATGCCGGCGAAGACGGTCTCGTTGGTGTTGGGGTCGGTGCCGACCTCGCGCGGCAGCGCCAGCAGGCGCAGCGCGCGCGCCAGATCGACGGTCGCCGGGTTCTCGCGCTTGGGCAGCGTCACCCGCTGGGGTTTCGTGTCGCCATCGCCGTCGCCGAGCTGGAGATAGTGGCCGAACGGTCCCTTGCGGACGCTGACGGCGAGGCCGGCGTCATCGTGCCCAAGCTCGCGCGGGAAGGCGGCGCCTGCCTCCTCGTCGCCGCCGTCCACGGCGAGCGGGCGGGTGTAGCGGCAGTCAGGGTAGTTGGAACAGCCGATGAACGCGCCGGTCCGGCTGAGGCGCAGGCCCAGCCGGCCCGTATGGCAGGACGGGCATTGCCGCGGATCGACACCGTCGCCGCGGTCGCGCAGGAAATGCGGGCCGATCTCGACGTCCAGCGCGTCGATCACCTGGGTGATGGAGAGGTCGCGCGCCTCCTCCACCGCCGCGGAGAAGGCCCGCCAAAAGTCGCGCAGCACGTCCTTCCAGGCGACCCGCCCGCCGGAGATGTCGTCGAGCTGGTTTTCCAGCGCCGCGGTGAAGTCGTATTCGACATAGCGGCTGAAGAAGTTCTTCAAGAAGGCGGTGACCAGCCGGCCCCGGTCCTCCGGCAGGAAGCGCTTGCGCTCCAGGCGGACATAGTCGCGGTCCTGCAGCACCTGGAGGATCGAGGCATAGGTGGACGGCCGGCCGATCCCCAGCTCCTCCAGCCGGCGAACCAGACTGGCTTCGGTGAAGCGCGGCGGCGGCTGGGTGAAATGCTGCTCCTGCGCCGGGTCGTCCGGCGCCGTCAGTGGATCGCCCTTGCCGACCGGCGGCAGACGCCGGTCGGCATCGCCCTCGGCCCCGGCCCCGACATCGTCGCGGCCTTCCTCATAGACCTTCAGGAAGCCGTCGAAGCGGACGATGGAGCCGGTGGCGCGCAGCCGCTGGCGCCCATCGGCGGTTTCCACGTCGATCGCCACCTGGTCCAGCACGGCGCTGGCCATCTGGCAGGCCACGGTGCGCCGCCAGATCAACTCGTAGAGCGCCAGCTCGTCGCCCTTCAGCCGGCCCTTCAGTGCGTCCGGCCGGCGGGTGATGTCGGTGGGGCGGATCGCCTCATGCGCCTCTTGAGCGTTCTTGGCGGCACTCTTGTAGACCCGCGGCTGGGCGGGCAGGTAGCGGTCGCCATAGGTACCGCCGATCAGGCCGCGCAGGCCGTCCACCGCTTCGCCGGCAAGCTGGGTGCCGTCGGTGCGCATATAGGTGATGAGGCCGACCGTCTCGCCGCCGAGGTCGACGCCTTCGTAGAGGCGCTGGGCGGTGCGCATGGTCTGGGTCGCCGACATCCCCAGCTTGCGCGACGCCTCCTGCTGCAGCGTGGAGGTGGTGAAGGGGGCGGCCGGGTTGCGGCGGACCTGGCGGGTCTCGATCTCCGCGACCTGGAAGGCCGCGCCCACCAGGCGGCTCGCGGCCTGGGCCGCGGCCTCGGCATCGGCGAGGTCGAAACGCTCCAGCTTGACGCCGTCGAGATGGGTCAGGCGCGCGGTGAACGTCGCCCCTTCGGCGGTCCGGAAGGTGACCAGGATCGTCCAGTACTCGCGCGGGACGAAGGCTTCGATCTCGTCCTCGCGCTCGCAGATCAGCCGCAGCGCCACCGACTGCACCCGGCCCGCGGAGCGCGAGCCCGGCAGCTTGCGCCACAGCACCGGCGACAGGGTGAAGCCGACGAGATAGTCCAGCGCGCGGCGCGCCAGATACGCCTCCACCAGCTCCGCATTTACCGCGCGCGGCCGGGCGACGGCGTCGAGCACGGCGCTCTTGGTGATCTCGTTGAAGGTGATGCGGTGGAACTCGGCGCTGAGCCGGGCATCGGCTGCCAGCACCTGCTGGACATGCCAGGAGATCGCCTCGCCCTCGCGGTCGGGGTCGGTGGCCAGGTAGATGGCGTCGGCATCGCGGGCGGCCTTGCGGATCTCGCCCAGCGGCTTGCCGGCGCGGTCACCCAGCTCCCAGTCCATGGCGAAGTCTTCGTCGGGCCGGACCGAGCCGTCGCGCGCCGGCAGGTCGCGGACATGGCCGAAGCTCGCCAGCACCTTGTATCCGGCGCCGAGGTATTTCTCGATGGTCCGGCCCTTGGCGGGGCTCTCGACGATCACGAGATTGCGGTGGCTTGCGGTCAAGGCGTCGGGTTCCGCTGTCGCGCTACCGTCCCGGGAGCGGTCACCCGCCCGGGAGGTCAGTAATCGATCCGGGAGACCCGGTTGCCGGGATGGCGTTCGACGCGGCCGGCCAGCTCCAGCTCCAGCAGCGCGGCCAGCACCACGGCGGCAGACAATTGGCAGCCGCGCACCACTTCGTCAACGGGGGTCGGGGTGGCATTCAGACCTTGCCAGATCCGCTCGCGCGCCCGGTCGATCTCGTCGTCGCTGACCGGGGTGGTGGGGCCGTCGGCGAACGGATCGCGCGCCGGCTCGCCGACCGTCGGCCCTGCCGATCCGGTGATCGCCTCCAGCACGTCGCGGACCGTTTGGACCAGGGTGGCGCCCTGGCGGATCAGGCCGTTGGCGCCTTGCGCGCGGGGGTCGAGCGGCGAGCCGGGGATCGCCAGCACCTCGCGCCCCTGGTCGGCGGCCAGCCGTGCGGTGATCAGCGAGCCCGACCGGCGCGCCGCCTCCACCACCACGACGGCGCGGGCCAGGCCGGAGATGATGCGGTTGCGCCGCGGGAAATGCCGGGCGGTCGGCTGCATGCCCAGCGGCACTTCAGAGACCAAGAGGCCCGCCGCCGCGATGCGGCCGTGCAGGTCGGCGTTCTCCGGCGGGTAGACGACGTCGATGCCGCCGGCCTGCGCGGCGATCGTGCCGCCCGCAGGTCCGGCGAGGTCGGTGGTGGTGCCGTCCAGGGCGCCCTGATGGGCGGCGGTATCGATGCCGCGGGCGAGGCCGGAGACGACGGTGATGCCGGCCTCCGCCAGGCCACGGGCCAGCGTGGTGGCGAGCTTGCGCCCATTCAGCGAGGCGTTGCGCGCCCCGACCATGGCGACGGTGGGTCGGTGCGCCAGGTGCAGATGTCCGAGATGGGCGAGCACCGGCGGTGCATCCTCGATCGCGGCCAGCAGGGGCGGGTAGTCCGGCTCCCCCAACGCGACGAAGCCGCCGCCCAGGGTGGCCAGCCGGTCCGCCTCCGCGGCGATCGCCGCGCGGCTGGGCGGCTTCAGCGCGGATTTGCGACCGCCGCGCTGGGCCAAGAGCGGCAGGGCGGCGAGCGCCGATGCGGCATCGCCGTAGCGGCGCATCAGGTCGCGGAAGGTGATGGGGCCGACGCTGTCGGTGCGGATCAGGCGCAGCCGGTCGAGCCGCTCGTCCCGCGACAGTTCGCGCGCAGGTGGTGTCATGGGCGCCAAGATCGCGGGCCGCGGTCCAGCCGTCAACGGCGCGCGCAGCCGAGCCGGCTGCCGTCCGTCCGCGCCGTCGCGAGCCGGTTGACAGAGCCGCTGCGGGTGAGGCCCCTTGGCCGCCCACGGGCGGGGGCCATTCTCGAATGGGAGACTGAAAATGCTGTACCGCATGATCGTCTTGGGATGCGCGGCCGCGTTCGTCGCGGGCTGCCAGACAGGACCCGGCGTGAATACCGCCATCGGCGCCGGCGGCGGCGCTGCCGCGGGGGCGGGTATCGGCCTGCTGACCGCCGATTCCGGCGACGGCGTCGACCAGCGCCAGCGGGCCTTGATCGGCGCCGGCATCGGCGCGCTGGCCGGCGGCGCCGTCGGCCTGTTCCTCGACCAGCAGGAGCAGCAGCTCAACCAGGAGCTGGCCGGGACCGGCGTTTCGGTGGAGCGCGAAGGCGATGCGCTGAACGTGATCTTCCCCGATGTGACGTTCCAGACCGGGTCCAGCGAGATCACGCCGCAATTCTATGAGTCGCTGAACGCGGTGGCGGGGACGCTGATCGACTATCCGGAGTCGCTGATCAACGTCTACGGCCACACCGACAATGTCGGGTCGCGCGCGTTCAATCAGGGCCTGTCGGAGGACCGCGCCCGCGCCGTCGCCACCTATCTGCGCGCCCAGGGCGTTCAGCCGCAGCGGGTGCTGACCCAGGGCTTCGGCGAGGATCTGCCGCGGGCCAGCAACGCCACCGAATCGGGCCGCGCCCAGAACCGCCGGGTCGAGATCGAGATCGTGCCGATCACCTGACCGGCGCGCGTCCGGGTCACCGCCGCCCCCGATCGGGCGGCGGTGGGCCGAGGCGGGGCTCGGTGCCGGCGAGCAACCGGCGAACCGCCCCGGCGTGGTGGACCCACACGATGGCCGTCAGGAAGACCGCGAACTCGAAGACCTGCAGGCTCGACGCGAAGCTGTCCCACAGCCGGACATCGCGCAGGACCCAAGCGGCGAGGCACGCGGCAGCGGCGGCGGTCAGAGAGGCGACGGCGGCGATCCGACAGGCCGCGGCGGCGGCGAGCCAGGTCAGCGCGGCCAGCAAGGCGACGATCGGCGCGATCACCACAAGCGCGCCGAAGGCCGGCGCGGTGGGGTTGCCGCCGCGCCAGGGCCGCCACAGTGGAAAGCTCTGGCCGAGCACCGCGCCGCCGCCCGCCAGCACCGCGAAGTCGGTGCCGAACCACCCCGCCCCCAGCGCCGCCAGCGCGCCCTTGGCGCCGTCCGGCAGCCAAGCGGGCACCGGCCCCTTGAGCCGGCCGACCGGGATCGAGCCCAGGAGGTAGCCCAAGAGCGCCGCCGCGTAGAACGGCCAGGTGAAGCTGAAGTCCCCGAGCGGATCGGGCATGGCCGATCAGGCGGCGATGTCGTCGGCGAATACCGTGCGGCCGTCGACCACCGTCCGCCGCGCCCGGCCCTGGACCATGCGGCCGTCGAACGGGCTGTTCTTCGACTTGCTGGACAGCGCCTCTGCATCGACGATCCAGCCGATATCCGGATCGAACAGGACGAGGTCCGCCGGTGCACCCGGGGCGAGACGCCCCAAGGGCAGCCGCAGTAGGTCCGCCGGGCGGCAGGTCACCAGCGCCAGCAGCCGCGCCATGTCGAGATGGCCGTTGTGCACCAGCTCCAGCGCCATCGGCAGCAGCGTTTCCACGCCGATGCCGCCGGGTTCGGCGATGGCGAAGGGCACCCGTTTGCTTTCCTGGTCCTGCGGCTGGTGGTCGCTGGCGATGGCGTCGATGGTGCCGTCCACCAGGCCGGCCACCACCGCCTCGCGGTCGGCCTGGCCGCGCAGCGGCGGCGACAGCTTGGCGAAGGTGCGATAGGCGCCGATATCGGCCTCGGTCAGCGCGAAGTAGGGCGGCGCGGTGTCGCAGGTGACGGGCAGGCCGCGCCGCTTGGCCTGGCGCAGGACCTCGATGGTCTCCGCCGTGGAGACATGGGCGACGTGGTAGCGTGCGCCCGTCGCGGCGACCAGGCGGAGGTCGCGCTCCACCAGGATCACCTCCGCCTCGCGCGGGATCGGCGGCAGGCCGAGCCGCGTCGCCATGGCGCCGGCCGTCGCCGCGCCGCCCCGAACCAGCGCCGGGTCCTCGGGATGCTGGATCAGCAACAGGTCGAAGGCGCTGGCGTAGCCCAGCGCGCGGCGCATCACCAGGCTGTCTGCGACGGCGCGGCGGCCGTCGGTAAAGGCGACCGCGCCGGCCTCGGCCAGGAGACCCAGCTCCGCCAGCTCCGCGCCCGCGCAGCCGCGGGTGATCGCCGCGCAGGCGAAGATCTTGGTGCTGCGGATCTCCCGCGCGCGACGGGCGACGAATTCCAGCGCCGGCTCGCCGTCGATGGCGGGGTCGGTGTCGGGCAGGCAGGCCAGCGCCGTCACGCCGCCGGCCGCCGCCGCCTCGCTGACGCTTGCGATGGTCTCCTTGTGGTCCTCGCCGGGCTCGCCGATCTTCACCCGCATGTCGATCAGGCCGGGGGCGAGCACCAGGCCGCCGCAATCGATCACCGTTTCGGCGTCCGGCACGCCGTCGGCGAACAGGCGGGGCCCGAGATCGGCGATCCGCGCATCCTCCGTCAGCAGACCGCCGGGGGCGTCCAAGCCGCTGGCCGGATCGACGATCCGGGCGTTGACATAGGCGACGCGGCGGCTCATCGCCCGGCCTCTCCGGCGAGCGGCGAGGGTGCCGCCGCGCCCGCCGTGTCGGCGTCGGGGTCGTCGGCGGGCGGCGTCAGCAGGTCCAGGCAGGCCATGCGCACCGCCACGCCCAGCTCGACCTGGTCGAGGATGACCGACCGGTTGATGTCGTCGGCCAGGGTTGTGTCGATCTCCACCCCGCGGTTCATCGGGCCGGGATGCATGATCAGGGCGTCGGGCCGCGCCACCGCCAGCTTGTCGGCGTCGAGGCCGAAGAAGTGGTTGTACTCCCGCACCGAGGGGACGAGCCGGCCGCTCATCCGCTCGATCTGCAGGCGCAGCATCATGACGATGTCGGCATCGGCCAGGCCCTGCTTCATGTCGGTATAGGCGGTCACGCCCAGCTCTTCGACCGCCGCGGGCAGCAGGGTCGGCGGGGCGACGACGCGGACCCGCGCGCCCATGATGTTGAGCAGATGAATGTTGGAGCGGGCGACCCGGCTGTGCTGGATGTCGCCGCAGATCGCCACCGTCAGGCCGTCCAACCGGCCGATCCGCCGGCGGATGGTCAGCGCGTCCAACAGCGCCTGGGTGGGATGCTCGTGGGTGCCGTCGCCGGCATTGATGACCGCGCAATTGACCTTCTGCGACAACAGGTCGACCGCGCCGCTGTCCGGGTGGCGCACCACCAGGATATGCGGGCGCATGGCGTTCAGCGTCATCGCGGTGTCGAGCAGCGTCTCGCCCTTGCGCACGCTGCTGGTGGCGACGGACATGTTGATGACGTCGCCGCCCAGGCGCTTGCCCGCCAGCTCGAACGACGTGCGGGTGCGCGTCGAGGTCTCGAAGAACAGATTGACGACGGTCCGCCCGCGCAGCCGCGACAGCTTTGGCATGGCGCGGCGGTTGACCGCGACATAGCCGTCGGCGAGGTCGAGGATGCGGACGATCTCCGCCCCGCTCAGCGTCTCGATGCCGAGCAGGTGGCGGTGCGGCAGGGGGGCGGGGCCGGAGGGATCGACGGTCATGTCGAGGCGCGACTATAGGGCGATCGGTGCCGGTGGGCCATGGGGTCCGGCCAGGAACTGATGGGTCCCCGCATGCGCGCGACGGGGACCGTTCGAAACGCGGGGTCCGGCGTCGTCAGCCGGCATCCTTGCGGCCGGCAAGCGGTGGCGCGAAGGGTAGGGGCAGAACGTTTTCCAGCAGCGAACGGGTGCGGTCGTTGGTGGAGCGGTCGAGCACGTCGTCGACCGTACCCGTCTCCACCACCCGTCCGGCGTCGAGCACGACGACCCGGTGGCAGATGTCGCGAACGACGGCGAAGTCGTGGGTGATGACAAGATAGCTCAACCGCGTGGCCCGATGGAGATCGTGCAGCATCTTCAAAATCTGCGCTTGCACCGACACGTCGAGCGCGGAGAGCGGCTCGTCGAGCACCAGGAGCTTCGGTTCCGGGGCGAGGGCGCGGGCGACGCAGAGGCGTTGGCATTGCCCGGTGCTGAGTTCGTGCGGATACCGGGCCAGCAGGTCGGGCGACAGCGAGACCTGCCGTAGCAGCGCCTCCAGCCGCGCAGCACGATCCTCCCGTCCGGCGCGTGGATACCAGTTGTCGAGCGGCTCGGACAGGATCCGCCGCACCGTCCAGCGCGGGTTGATGCTCGACCGCGGGTCCTGGAACACGGTCTGGATCTCGCGTCGCGCCAGCCGCCGCACGGCGCGGTCGGCGAGCGGCCGGCCCTCCCACCGGATGGTGCCGCGATCGGGGCGCTCAAGGCCCAGGATGCTCCGGGCGATCGTGCTCTTGCCCGAGCCCGACACGCCGACGAGGCCGACGATGTCGGCGGCGCCGACCGCGAAGGAGACGTCCGAGATCGCGTGCTGGCCGTTGAAGGCCTTCGTGACGCCTTGGAGGGACAGCATCGCTCAGGTCCCCGTCACCCGATCCTGCAACCGCCTCTGGCCCGGGATCGCCGCCATCAGCGCGCGCGTGTAGGGCTCGCGCGGCGCGGTAAAGATCTTCTCCGTCGTTCCTTGGTCCGTCACGCGGCCCCCTTTCAGGATGGCGACGCGATCGGCCACCTGCGCCACCACGCGCAGGTCGTGCGACACGAAGAGCAGGCCAAGGCCGTATCGGCTCTGCAATTCGCGTAAGAGATCGAGAATGCGAATCTGCGTCGAGACGTCGAGCGCGGTGGTCGGCTCGTCGGCGATCAGCAGCGAGGGCCGGTTGACGAGGCCCATGGCGATGACGACCCGCTGGCGCATGCCGCCGGACAGTTCGTGCGGGTACTGGTCGAGGACGCGGGGCGGCAGATGGACCTCGTTCAGGACCTCTCGGACCCTGTCGTCGATGACCGTCCGGGACGCGCCGGAATGGACGGCCATGACCTCGCCGATCTGCTCGCGGATCTTCAGCACCGGGTTCAGGGCCGAGAGCGGATCCTGGTTGACCAGGGCGACGGCGCGGCCGCGGACGTCGCGCCAGTCGTCCCAACGCCAGTCGCGCGTGTTCGCGCCGAAGAGATCCACCGAGCCGGCGGTCAGCGCCAGAGGGGACCGGGTCAGGCCGAGCGCCAGAGAGGCCAGCGTGCTCTTGCCCGATCCGCTCTCGCCGATCAGGCCCACGCATTCTCCGCGGCGGACGGTCAGGCTGACGCCATCGAGGATCCGGCGCCCGAAATAGGGCGAGCGGGGGTCCGTCACGTCGACCGTCACGCCGTCGAACGCGACAAGCGGATGCCCCGTCCCGACGGTGGGTTCGGCGGCGGCATCGGGCAACCCGCGCCGCCGGCCGACGCGCAGCCAGTCGCGGGGGCCGTGGACCGGGCGGCCCTCCGTGCTGTCGCGCACCACGTCGGCAAAGTAGTTCGCGGCGAGAACGACGATGAAGATGGCAGCGCCCGGCGCCAGCACCAGCCAGGGCGCAAGCTCCATCATCGCCCGGCCCTCGTTCAGCATCGCGCCCCACTCGGGCTGCGGCGGTGCGACCCCGAGACCCAGGAAGGACAGGGCGGAGATGGAGAGGATCAGGTTGCCGAGATCGAGCATGGCGAGCACGAGGATCGGCCCGATCAGGTTGAGGGCGACGTGGTGGACCAGCACCTTCCAGGCCGGCGTGCCCATGGTGCGGGCGGCCAGGACGTAGCCCTCCTGCCGGATCTGCAGAGTGAAGGCCCGGATGATCCGGGCATAAGGCGGCCAGGCGACGGCGGAGACGGCGATGATCAGCGGGACCATGCCGCCGCCCATCAGCGCCGCGACGGCGATCGCGAGGACGAGGCGCGGAAACGCCAGAAGCACGTCGATCACCTTGGTGAGCACGATGTCGACGGCGCCGCCGAAATAGCCCGCGGCGATCCCGACAGTCACGCCGATCGCGGTGACCACGAGAACGGCAACCACGGCGATGGCGAGCGAGGCCTGCCCGCCGTACAGCAGGCGCGCGAACACGTCGCGCCCGAAATCGTCGGTGCCGAGCGGGTGCGCCAGGCTCGGCGGCAGCAGCATGTTGGCGAAGTCGGTCTGGGTGGGGTCGGCGCTGGTGATCCACGGCGCCATCAGGCAGAGCGCGAGGAGGGTGCCGACCAGGGCGAGCAGCACCAGCCCGATCACGTCGCGGCGGAGTGCTGCGACGAGGTTCCGGGTCAGCCGCTCAGCCATGCCGCGCGTCCTCCACGCGAACCCGCGGGTCCAGGAAGCGGTAGAGGATGTCCACAAGGAAATTGAGCGTGACGAACAGCGCCGCCATGAACAGCGTGAAGCCCTGGATCACCGGATAGTCGCGGCCGCCGATCGCCTCGATCATGTAGCGGCCGACGCCGGGCCAGGCGAAGACGGTCTCCACCACGACCGCACCACCGAGCAGCCCGCCGGCCACCAGCGACGACGACGTCAGCACAGGCACGAAGGCCGGTCGCAGCGCGTGGCGGAACAACAGCCGGCCGCGGGGCAGACCCTTCGCCTCGGCCATCAGGATGTAGGGCTGTGAGAGCGTGTCCAGCAGGCTCGCCCGCAGCAGCCGCGACGTGGTGGCGGCGATACCGGTGCCGAGGGTCAGCGCCGGTAGAATAAGGCTCTCCGGCCCCTGGCGGCCGATCGCCGGCAGCCAGTCGAGCTGGATGGCGAACAGGTAGATCAGCAGGACACCGAGGAAGAAGTTCGGCAGCGACTCGCCCACCAAGCTGACCATGCGCGTGGCATGGTCAGCCGGCCGCCCGGCATAGAGCGCGCCGATGATGCCGCTCGGCAGCGCGATGGCGAACATGACGACCAGCGCCGCGCCGGCCAGGATCAGGGTTCCCGGAATCCGCAGCACCAGTTCGCCCAGGATCGGCTGGCGGCTGCGCAGCGAAGTGCCGAGATTGCCCTGGAGGATCTCGCCGAGCCAGGCTGCGTATTGCACGGGAAGCGGGTCGGCCAGGCCAAGCTCCGCGCGTAGCTGCTCGATGTCCGCCATGGTGATTTCGGCGCTGCCCGCGCCGGGATTCGTCATGGTCAAGAGCACAGCAGTCGCGGGATCGCCCGGGATCAGCCGTAGCAGCAGGAAGACGACTACGGTGATCCCGAACAGAACCGCGACCGCTGCGGCCGCCCGCTTCAGGGCGTATCGCAGCACGGGGGGTGCTACTCGACCGCGATGTACATGCCCGGCGTGATATCGCGTGGGCGCTCGGGATCGACACCGCGGACATCGCCAGCGAAGGCGACCGACAGCACGGCCGTGTTCGACACGTAGAGAAGGCCGACATCATCGAACACGATGTCTTGGATCTGCCGGGCGAGATCGTAGCGCCGCTCTCGATCGGTCTCGGTGCGCAGCTCGTCGAGCAGGGCGTCGACTTCCGCGTTGGCGTAGTCCTGCCAGTTGCGGACCGACTCGGAATGGTACCACTGCGCGAGCGTGCCATGCAGATCGCCCGTGGGGCGCGGGCACGAGCAATAGGTGGCGATGTCGAAGGCCCCGTCCAGCATGATCTGGTTCGACGCCGCGGGCTCGACGACCTGCAGGTTGAGGCCGACGCCGATCTCGCGGAATTGCGATTCCATCGCGACGGCGATCGTGTGCCACCAGCCATAGGTCAGCAGGCCGAATTCGAGCCTCTCGCCGTCCTTCTCGCGGATGCCGTCCGGACCCGGCACCCAGCCCATCTCGTCCAGAATCTCGTTGGCCCGCGTCGCGTCCGACGGCTGCGTCCGCTCGATCGCATAGGGCAAACCGGCCGGATAGTGGCCCGTCGGCATGACGGCGAAGGGCGCCATGATCGCGTTCACGATCTCGTCCCGATCGATCCCGAGGCTGAGCGCTGCACGCATCTCCGGGTCGGCGAGCAGCGCATGATCGTAGTTCATCCAGATGTTCCAGGTGCTGCGCGGCAACTCGGCAATCGCGATGTCGTCGTTGCGCAGATAAAGGCGCAACTGCTCGAACTGCACGTTCCCGTCCATGTCGGCCTCGCCGGACTGCATGGCGAGGTAGCGTGTCTGCGGATCCACGACGAAGCGCGCCTCGATACGGTTCAGCAAGGCGCGGTCGCCATGGTAGCCGTCGAAGGGTTCGCCGGCGATCAGCTCGCCCGGAATGAACTCGACCGGTCGGAAATAGCCCGACATGTCGCCGGTGGTGGCGTAAGCGTCGCCGAGTTCCTCGATGATGGCGACGTTCTCGATGGGCAGTCGCGTGGTCTTGTAGAGGAATGCGGGGTCCTCGCTCGGCGTCGTGATCTCCAGCGTTGTCGGCCCGACCGCCTCAAAGGTCACGTCGCCCAGGGCCGTGCGGGCGCGCGGGTTCTCCACCTGATGCCGGCGCAGCGAGGCGGCGACGGCCTCGGCGGTCACCGGCGCACCGCTCCAGAACAGGGCGTCCGGCTGGACCTCGATGCGCCAAACCGTTGGCGACACCATCTCCCAGCTTGTGGCGAGAGCGGGAATGAGCGCGGTGCCGTCGAAGGACTGGTGGACCAGCGGTTCCGCAAAGCCGTTGTCGATCAAGCGTTGCGCATCGATGTTGGTCGGATCGAGAGACCGCGGCATGTTCACGGTGACGAGGCGCAGCACCTGCTCTTCGGGCGGCGCCATGTCATCCTGCGCGTGGGCGCCGCCGTGCAGGCCGATGACCGCGGCGACAGCGGCAGCACCGATTGTGCGCAGGGCGCCTTTTGTGCCTGAGCTACGGTAGCTCATCCGAGATCCTCCTGTGATATGAGTTCGGTGTGCGGGACATGAGGTCGTCGGCCGGCGGCGCGTGACGCCGGGCGCGGGCTTCTTGGCAACGATATTGCGTGGTTGCGGGCGCAGCGCGGCGTGCGTGGCGGACTGCACCGCGGCGCATGCGGGTATGGCTCGCTGCCGAGGGGGCCAAGGCCGGCGACGCCGGTCAGGTTTGCGCGGGCTTACACCGATGCGGGGGGAGAAAGAGGCCGAGACATGCCACCGTCCGCGCGCGCGAGGACATGGTCAAAGCCGTCGATTTCTCTGGGGAAGTTGCGAACCGCATCTCAGCTCTCCTTCCGGGACACCCCGCCCGGGTTGAGTTTCACCAAGATGGCAGGTCTCCTGACTCACGGCTCGTCGCAGTGCTGCGCCTTCCCGGATCGTCGCGATCCAGTGGCATGTTGCAGACCACTTGCCGTTTACAGTTGCGGGGGCAGTCACGGGTTCGGCGCCGAGTGGCGACCTCACCGTGTTCCCTTTTAATCCCCTTGGCGTTGGCCTTGGGGAACCATCGCCGGCACCGTCGTCCGAGTTCACCGCCCTTGTCAATCGGTCATCTCGATCGGCGGCCACGTCGTGGTGAAGAATCCCGGCTAGATCGTGCCGAAGACGGCGCGGGCGAGCAGCAGGACCACGGGGATGGTCAGGCTGGCGACCAGCGTCGTTGCGGTGATGATGCCGGCCATGAGCTGGGCGTCGCCGCCCATCTCGCGCGCCAGCACATAAGACGAGGCCGCCGTCGGGTTGGCGTTGTAGAGCACGGCGGCGACCGCCGCCAACGCCTCCACGCCGAGCGCCAGGCACAGCCCCAGCGTGACCAGCGGCACGGCCAGTAGCTTGCCGGCGCTCGCGGTGGCGATCTGCGGCAGCGCTCGCCGCGCTGCGGCGAGGCTGAGCCCGGCGCCGACGGCCAGCAGGCCGACCGGCAGGGCGGCCCGGCCGAGGATCTCCAGCAGCGGATCGACCACCGGCGGCAGCGGCCAGCCGGTGGCGCTCCACACGATGCCGGAGCCGACGGCGAGGATCAGCGGGTTGGTGACGATGCCGCGGGCGACGCTCACCAGCCCGCCTTGGGCGCCGTGGCCGTGGCGCGCCAGCACGCCGACCGACAGGAGGTTCACCGTCGGCACGACCACGGCGATGCAGATGGCGGTCAGCGAGGTGCCCGGATCGCCGTAGAGATTGGCGGCCGCCGCCAGCGCGATATAGGAGTTGGCCCGTATGGCACCCTGGACCATGGAGGTGAAGGCGGGGCCGCCGCCGGCGCGGCGCGGTCCGACCGCCAGCCCCATCAGCGCGAACACGGCGACGATGCCGCCGGCCAGCGCCCCCACCATGGGCAGCACGGCCAGCCAGTCCAGCTCCGCCGTCGCCAGGCTGCGGAACAACAGGCAGGGGAAGAACAGATAGTAGGTCAGCTTCTCCGCCGCCGGCCAGAAGGCATCGGCGACCAGCCGGCCGCGGCGCAGCCCATAGCCCAGCACGATCAAGAGGAAGATCGGCGCCAGCGCGCCGACGATCGCGGTCATCGCCCGCCCGCCGGCGGCAGATGCGCCAAACGGTCCAGCGCACCCTGCAGGATATAGGCGGCCGCCGAGGCGTCGATCCGCTTGGCGCGCTTCGCCCGGCTGAGATCGGCGGACAGCATGGCGCGCTCCACCGCCTGGGTCGACAGCCGCTCGTCCCAGAAGACCGCCGGCAGGTCGCGCACCGCCAGCAGGTTGGCGGCGAACTGCCGGACGGTGCGGCAGCGCTGGCCTTCGGTGCCATCCATGTTGACCGGCAGGCCGAAGACCAAGCCGCCGACGGCGCCCGATCGATCGATGGCGGCCAGGATGCGGTCGGCCGTGTCGGCGAAGCGGCGCGCGCGCTCTACGCCGGCCAGCGCGCTGGCGACGATCCGCGCGCCGTCGGAGACCGACAGGCCGACGATGCGGTCGCCGACGTCCAGGCCGGCCAGCCGGTCGCCCGGCGCCAGGTGACGGCCAAGGTCCTCGATGTTGCAGATCGGCATGTCGGGTGATATGTCGCCTGTCTTCTGTTGAGCTGCCGGGATCGGCCGCGCCCTTGGGCTCGTGCCGCCCGACTGCCGCCCGACCCCCGTCGACCGGTCGCGGCGCGCCGGACCGTCGCCGGGTCCGGCGGGTCGAGGTCGTCTCGATGGAGAGGGATCGCGCCATCGGCCGCGCGGCCGGCTTTCCGGCGCCGGGGTCGCGCGGCGCCCCCTGTCACGAGACCATGTCACGAGATTTCGAGATTTAGCCGATGGCATTGGACAAAGCTACCGTGGCGCGGATCGGCCATCTGGCGCGCATCCGCCTGGACGACGCGTCGCTGGACACCATGGTGTCGGAGCTGAACCAGATCCTCACCTTCGTGGAGGCGCTGGACGCGGTTCCCACCGACGGCGTGGCGCCGATGACCGGCGTCGTCGACATGAACCTGCGCCAGCGCGCGGACGTCGTCGATGACGGCGGCATCCCCGATCGCGTGCTGGCCAATGCGCCGGAGGAGCGGTCGAGCTTCTTCACCGTGCCGAAGGTGGTGGAATGAGCGCCGCGCTGACCCGCCTGACCATCGCCGAGGCACTGGGCCGTCTGCGCGCGCGCGACATCTCCGCAGTCGAGCTGACCGAGGCGCATCTGGCGGCGATGGCGCGCGCGCAGGCGCTGAACCTGTTCATCACCGAGATGCCGGATCAGGCCCGCGCCGCGGCGGCTGAGAGCGACGCCCGCTATGCCGCGGGGACCGCCGGGCCGCTCGACGGCATTCCGCTGGCGGTGAAGGACCTGTTCTGCACCGAGGGCGTGGCGACCACCGCCGGCAGCCATATCCTGGAAGGGTTCACGCCGCGGTACGAGAGCACGGTGACCGCGCAGCTCCGCCGCGATGGGGCGGTCTGCCTGGGCAAGGCCAATCTCGACGAGTTCGCCATGGGCTCGTCCACCGAGACCTCCTATTTCGGGCCGACGGTCAACCCGTGGCGGCGGGCGGGGGCGCCGGCGACCGATCTGGTGCCCGGCGGCTCCTCCGGCGGGTCGGCCGCCGCGGTGGCGGCGCGGGCCGCCGCCGGTGCCACCGGCACCGATACCGGCGGGTCGATCCGCCAGCCGGCCGCGCTGTGCGGCGTGGTCGGGCTGAAGCCGACCTACGGCCGCTGCTCGCGCTGGGGGATCGTCGCGTTCGCGTCGTCGCTGGACCAGGCGGGGCCGTTCGCCCGCAGCGTGCGCGACGCGGCGCTGTTGCTGCGCTCCATGGCCGGGTTCGATCCCAAGGACAGCACCTCGGTCGACCGGCCGGTGCCGGACTATGCCGCGGCGCTGACCGGCGACGTGCGCGGCCTGAAGGTCGGCATCCCGCGCGAATACCGGGTCGACGGCATGGCTGGGGAGATCGAGCGCCAGTGGCAGCAGGGCGTGGACTGGCTGCGCGCCGCCGGGGCGGAGCCGGTCGAGGTCAGCCTGCCGCACACCCGCTATGCGCTGCCGGCCTACTACATCGTCGCGCCGGCGGAGGCGTCGTCGAACCTCGCCCGTTATGACGGCGTGCGCTATGGGCTGCGGGTCGAGGGCGAAAACCTGACCGATCTCTACGAGCAGACGCGCGCGGCCGGCTTCGGCGCGGAAGTGCGCCGCCGGGTGATGATCGGCACCTATGTGCTGTCGGCCGGCTACTACGACGCTTACTATCTGAAGGCGCAGAAGGTGCGCAGCCTGATCGCCGGCGATTTCCGCGCGGCGTTCGAGCGCTGCGACGTGCTGCTGACGCCGACGACCCCCGGTCCGGCTTTCCCGGTCGGGGAGCGTCAGGACGACCCCGTCACCATGTATATGAACGACATCTTCACGGTGACGGTGAACATGGCCGGGCTGCCCGGGCTGTCGGTGCCGGCGGGGCTGTCCGATGACGGGCTGCCGCTGGGCCTGCAGCTCATCGGCCGGCCCTTCGACGAAGAGACGGTGCTGCGGGCAGGCGACGTGCTGGAGCGGGCGGCCGGCTTCACCGCATTGCCGGCCGACATCGCCGGCTGATTGGAGCCCGGGGGGCGAGGGGCGAGAGCATGGCACAGCTTGTGGAAGGCGAAACCGGCCGTTGGGAGATGGTCATCGGGCTGGAGGTGCACGCCCAGGTGATCTCCGAGGCCAAGCTGTTCTCCGGCGCGGCCACCGCCTTTGGCGCCGCGCCGAACAGCCAGGTCAGCCTGGTCGACGCCGCCATGCCCGGCATGCTGCCGGTGATCAACCATACCTGCGTGGAACAGGCGGTGCGCACCGGGCTGGGGCTGAAGGCGGAGATCCACCGGGAATCGGTGTTCGACCGGAAGAACTACTTCTACCCCGATCTGCCCCAGGGCTATCAGATCAGCCAATACAAGAACCCGATCGTCGGCCGCGGCGAGATCGAGCTGGACCTGCCGGACGGTTCGACCCGCACCGTCGGCATCACGCGCCTGCATCTGGAGCAGGATGCCGGCAAGAGCCTGCACGACCAGCATCCGACCCAGACGATGATCGACCTTAACCGCTCCGGCGTGGCGCTGATGGAGATCGTTAGCGAGCCCGACCTGCGCGGGCCGGACGATGCGGCAGCCTATTTGCGCAAGCTGCGCTCGATCCTGCGCTATCTCGGCACCTGCGACGGCAATATGGAAGAGGGGTCGATGCGCTGCGACGTCAACCTGTCGATGCGGCGCGCGGGCGACACCGAATTCGGCACCCGCACCGAGACGAAGAACGTCAACTCCATCCGCGCGGTGCAGCAGGCGATCGAGTACGAGGCGCGCCGCCAGGTCGCGGTGCTGGAGGGTGGCGGCACGGTCGACCAGGAAACCCGGCTGTGGGACCCGGGCAAGAGCGAGACGCGGTCGATGCGCTCGAAGGAGGAGGCGCACGACTACCGCTACTTCCCCGATCCCGACCTGTTGCCGTTGCGGCTGAGCGAGGATTTGATCGCCCGGATCCGCGAGAGCCTGCCGGAGCTGCCCGACGAGAAGAAGCGCCGGTTCATGGACAGCTACGGCCTGTCCGCCTACGACGCCGGCGTCCTGGTGGCCGAACGGGCGCGGGCGGACTACTTCGAGGTGGCGGTGGCCGGCCGCGATGCGAAGCTGGTGGCGAACTGGGTGATCACCGAGCTGTTCGGCGCCCTGAACAAGACCGGCCGTGACGTCACCGACAGCCCGGTCAGTGCAGGGCAGCTCGGCGCGCTGGTCGACCTGATCGCCGACGACACGATCAGCGGGCGCATCGCCAAGGAAGTCTTCGCCGCGATGCTGGAGACCGGGCGCGACGCCTCGGTGATCGTCGAAGAGCGGGGCTTGCGCCAGGTGACCGACACCGGCGCCATCGCCGCGGCGATCGACCAGGTGCTGGCCGGCAACGCGGACAAGGTCGCGGAGTACAAGGCCGGCAAGGACAAGCTGTTCGGTTTCTTCGTCGGCCAGGTGATGAAGGCGACCCAAGGCAAGGCCAACCCGGCCCTGGTCAACCAGGTGCTGAAAGAGCGGCTTTCCGGGTAGGCGTTGAGGATGGACCAGCGATGACCGATAAACCTGCGCCGCACACGGGCGCTTCATTGCGGCCGGAGACGGTCGCTGCGCGGGCCGCCGGGGCCTGCTGTGCCGTGACCGGCGCCATCCTGCCGCCGATCCAGCTCAGCACCACCTTCGCCCGCAACGACGCCTACGAGAAGGTCGACGGCCGCGGCTACAGCCGCGACGACAACCCCGGGTTCGAGGCGGTGGAGGCGGTGTTGTGCACGCTGGAAGGCGGGCAGGCGGCCGCCGTCTTCGCCAGCGGCATGGCGGCGATCGCCAGCGTCTTCCAGGCCCTGGCGCCGGGCGACCATGTCGTGGTCGGCGACAACTGCTATTTCGGCGTCGGCAAATGGCTGCGCGCTTGGGCGGCGCCGTGGGGCCTCGACATCGCCATGGTCGACACGACCGATCTGGCGGCCGTGGCGCGCGCCGTGGTGCCGGGGCGCACCCGCCTGGTGCATATCGAGACGCCGGGCAACCCGGCCTGGGCGATAACCGACATCGCCGCGGTGGCGCGCATCGCCAAGGCGGCCGGCGCGCGGCTGATGGTCGACAACACCGCGGCGACCCCGGTGCTGACCCAGCCCCTGGCGCTGGGGGCGGATCTCGTCGTGCACTCCGCCACCAAGTACCTGAATGGCCACAGCGATGTGCTGGCCGGCGCGCTGGTGACGGCGGCGACCGACGATCTGTGGGAGCGGGTGAAGTCGCTGCGCTATCTGCAAGGCGCGGTCTTGGGCCCGTTCGAGGCCTGGCTGCTCTTGCGCGGCCTGCGCACCCTGTTCCTGCGGGTGCGCCATGCCAGCCGATCGGCGCAGGCGATCGCCGAGGCCTTCGTCGGCGATCCGCGGGTGGCGGCCGTGTGCTACCCCGGCCTGGTCGGCTTTCCCGGCCATGATGTGGCGGCCTGGCAGATGACGGGCGGCTTCGGCGGCATGCTGTCGCTGCGCCTGGCCGGCGGGGCGGAGGCGGCCTTCGAGACCGCGCGGCGCGCGCAGGTCTTCCTGCGCGCCACCTCGCTGGGCGGGGTGGAGAGCCTGATCGAGCACCGCCACACCATCGAGGGCGAGGACGGCGTCGCGCCGCCGGATCTCGTGCGGGTATCGGTCGGCGTGGAGGCCGTGGAGGACCTGATCGCCGATCTCGACCAGGCGATGGGGTCGGCGGGGCGGGCGGTCTCCGGGACGGTGCGTCTGGCGGCCGGTGCCGGGTGAGCGATCGGCGTTGGGGCGGCGATTGACAGACCCCGGCACCAACCCTAAACGTCGTCGCTTATCAGCCGCCGGGCACGGCCGTCCCGCACGGTCCGCCCGGCCTCGCCGGAGGGGTGGGTGAGTGGCTGAAACCAGCGGTTTGCTAAACCGTCGTGCGCCGAAAGGTGTACCCCGGGTTCGAATCCCGGTCCCTCCGCCAGAATCTTGATTTGCGCTACCGCGCTTCGCGCTACTTGAGCGCAAGGCTCCGAGTTCGAACTTGGTCCCGAACTCTCCGACCGTGACCTCGCCAATCGTTCCGACCTGAGTTGGAGTCATCGCCTTGCCGGCAGGTTGCTCTGCCGATCAGGGCAAGCTGATCTGAGCGACAGCCCGCCCAAGCTGGCAGGCTGACCGATCCGGCCCCAGCCGGACACCGTGACCGTGAACCGCGAGTTACACCACGGGACGGGACACGATCCTGAGCGTCCCTGTCGAACAGCTTGTAATGAGCGGCAAGTGAAGATGGCTCGGGCAAGCTTCCAAGCAAAAAAAGGTGGCCGACAGCAGATTCGCCATTTTTATTGTCAGCCATGACGCGATCCAACACTATTCCACTCGAAAACCAAGATCCTCAAGGCCAGATTTTTCAAGACCAATCAGAGCCGTCGCTGTTCACGTAGGGATGCTAAAGTACAGACGACGGTCGGCATAGGATTGCCGTTGAGGCAGTAAAAAACGGCGGCAGCTTGCGGACGACATGGCCGGAGGTGAGAGCTTCGCTTATGGACTGGCAACAGGATCCTCTGGCGTGGCCGGGCAAGCGCCTGCGGGAAGGCGAGACGGGCGACATCCGAGTTCATCCTGCTGCGTTCCACATGCTTGACGTTGCCGCCGCTGCGGCAAGGCTATTGGAAACGCAACCAGACCGGCTGATGCGGCTCGCCAAGCCCGTAGACGCCGAGCCCGCAGCGTTCGGGCGATGGCTGGTGCTCCTCGTCGCGCTGCATGATATCGGCAAGCTCACGAGTGGCTTCCTGGCGCAGATTCTGGGCGACGAAGCCCCGGCAAGCGTCCGCCGGCCCGCACTTCCGGGCGTGCGACACTGGCAAGCTTCCGCGCTGATTCTCGATGAGCTTGATGGTGAGCTCGCCGCCGCGATCGGGGCTGATCGCCAAGCGCGGCGGCACCTCTATGCCGCGGTGGCCGGCCACCACGGGCGCCCGCCGGCACCGCCGTCGAACGCCGACCGCCGCGCCCTGCGGCGCGACCCCGGGTTTCCGCCGGCCCGCCTTCTCGTTCGAGCCTTGATCGAACTGCTCGGGGTGCATCCGGTCGCCGACATGGATGGAGAGGCAGCGGCCAAACTGAGCTGGTCGTTGAGCGGGTTGACCGTCGTGGCCGACTGGATCGGCTCAAACCGGGACTGGTTTCCGTTCACGCCGTCAGACGGGCTGAGCCTGGCCGGCTATTGGTCCCTGGCACGCGAGCGCGCCGCAGCCGCCGTCGCCGCTGCGGGTGCTGAGAGCGTGCCGGTCCGCGGCGCCGGGACGCCAGCGGCGCTGCTGGGCGTCGGGCGCCTCAGGCCGCTGCAGGACGCCGCGGCCGACACGCCCCTACCGGATGGGCCCGTCCTGGCCGTCCTGGAAGACCTGACCGGCGCCGGCAAGACGGAGGCGGCGCTGATCCTTGCCCGCCGTATGATCCTGGCAGGCAAGGCGGCCGGGCTGCACATCGCGCTGCCGACCATGGCAACGGCGAACGCGCTGTTCGATCGGATGGCGCCGATCGCCGGGCGGCTGTTCGACGGGGTACCTTCGTTGGCCTTGGCGCACAGCCGCCGTGCGATGCATGACGGCTTCCGACAGGCTCTCGACGCGGGCGAACCGCCGGCCACCGAATCCGGTGCCCCCGTCTGCGCCAGATGGATTGCCGACGATCGACGCAAGGCGTTCCTCGCGGAACTGGGCGTGGGCACCATTGACCAGGCACTTCAGGCCGTCCTGCCGACGCGGTTCAACACGCTGCGGCTCTGGGGACTGGCCGACCGGGTGGTCGTTGTGGACGAAGCCCATGCCTACGACAGCTATATGAACGAAGAGATCTTCGCCCTCTTGCGGTTCCAGGCGGCGATGGGCGGATGCGCCATCGTCATGACGGCGACTTTGCCCACCCATCTGCGCCAACGCCTCATCGCGGCCTTCGCCGGCGGTCTCGGGTCCGGCGATGCGTCTGTGCCCACTTCGGCTTCCTTTCCGGGCCTGACCCTGGTCGGGCGTGCAGGGGCGCAGACGCGGGCGGTCGCGCCGGTGGCCGAGACACGGCGAACGGTCGCCGTGCAACGGCTCGCCACATCGGTCGAGGCGACAGACGTCGTTGCCCGGATCGCTGGCCGCGGCGCTGCCGTCGCCTGGGTCCGCAACGCGGTGGACGATGTGCTGGCCGCGGCCGGAACGCTGGAAGCAGCCGGCGTGACGGTCACCGTGCTGCATGCCCGGTTCGCCATGGTGGATCGGCTGCGGATCGAACGGGAGATCCGGGACCGGTTCGGACCCTCGGGGTCTGCGGCCGACCGGGCGGGACGCGTGGTGGTGGCTTCGCAAGTGATCGAGCAATCGCTCGATCTCGATTTCGACGGCATGGTCAGTGATTTGGCGCCGGTGGACCTGCTGATCCAGCGGGCCGGCCGGCTCTGGCGCCACATGGATCGCCGGCCCGCCAGCGAGCGGCCCGTCCCGACCCCGCTGCTGCACGTGCTGTCGCCGGACCCGGAAGACGTCGGGGACGATCGATGGCTGCAGGGAGTCCTGGAAGGCGGCGCCTGGGTCTATGACCTGGACCGGCAGTACCTGACCGCGCGGGTCCTCTTCCGGAGCGGTGCCTTGGTGGCGCCGGAGGGTCTGCCCCCGTTGATCGAGGCGGTCTACGACCCCGCGCCCGACTTGCCGGACGTCATTCGCGCGGCTGCCGATCGTGCCGAGGGCGACCGCCTGGCGGAGCGCGCCCACGGCCACAGCGCCGTCCTCCGCGTGGAGGCCGGCTATCGGGACAGCGACGGCTACGACGATCCCGGCGACCGGCCGACAAGGCTCGGGGAGCCGACGCGGAGTCTCGTTCTGGCGAAGCCATCGCCGGACGGTTTGGAGCCTTGGGCGGAAGAGCCGGCCGGCGACACCGACCGTCGCTGGGCGCTCTCTGAAGTTCCGGTGCGCGAGGGGCTGTATCGCCGGATCGAGGGCCAATTGCCGTCCGTCGAGAAACCGGAGATCAGGGCGGTGCTGGACACTTGGCCCGACTGGCGCCGCAGGCGTTGCCGCCCCTTGATCGTCGGCGACGATGGCCATTGCGGCGGCAGCTTGAAGTATCTGCGCTCCCAGGGTCTACTCATAGGATGACTCAAGAATAGGGAATCGCAACCGATAATCTATTCTGTTCGTTGATGAACCAGAATCTCAACATCCAGCACTTCGGATGATCCCCTACTCCCTCATTTCCTCCCCATGGTTGCCGGTTCGGCGCCTGTCCGGTGCTGAGGACACCATCGCCCCCGCCGAGATTGCCGATGCCGACGATCCGCCGGTGGCCTTGCTGTGGCCGCGGGCGGACTTCAACCTGGCCTGCCTGGAGCTGCTGGTCGGCATGGTCTTCGCGGCCTGTCCGCCGGCCCGCGCGCGGGCCTGGTACGAGCGTCCCGACCGGGCGGCCTTGAGGGCGGCGCTGGACCGCCTGGAACCCGCATTCCGGCTCGACGGTCCTGGGCCGCGGTTCCTGCAGGATCTTGAGAACCTGTCGGGCAAGCCGTCCGGCGTCGATCTGCTGGTGATCGACAGTGCCGGCGAGAACGCGGCGCGCAAGAACGCCGATTTGATGGTGCGCAGCGACCGGTTCCACCGGCTCGGCCGACCGGCGGCGGCCATGGCGCTCTATACACTTCAGGCCCACGCGCCGTCCGGCGGCGCCGGCAACCGCACCTCCATGCGGGGCGGCGGCCCGCTGGTGACGCTGGTCGAGCCGCGGCATGCCGACGATCGCCCCACCACGCTCTACGACATCGTATGGGCCAATGTGCCACTGGGCCGCCCGCTGGCGCCGGACGACTTGGTCGCCGCCTTCCCCTGGATGCGGCCGACCCTGACGTCGGAGAAGGGCCAGATGGTGCATGAGGCGGACCGGCGCGCAGCGGTCGGCGACATGCCGGCGCGGGTCGAGGCCTTCTTCGGGATGCCGCGCCGGCTGCGCCTGGTGTTCGAGGACGACCCGGGCGGGCTCTGCCCGGTGACCGGCAGGTCCGACACGGTGATGGTGACCGGGGTGTTCCAGCGGCCCCGAGGCACCAACTACGGCGTTTGGCGTCACCCGCTCACGCCCTACTACAGGCCGAAGCCGGCAGAAGCACCGTTGCCCGTCCATCCCCGGCCCGGCCCGTTCGGCTATCGAAACTGGCTCGGCGTCGCGTTGGAGGATCCGGCGGACAACCGCCTGCGGGCTACCACGGTCTCCTCCTACCTCTTCGATCGCCGGGATGTGGAAGACCGCGATGCACCGGACCCGGTCCTGCTGGTCGGCGGCTGGGCCATGAGCAATATGAGCCCGCTGGATTTCGTCTTCAGCCGGCACCCCTTGCTGACGGCGAACGACCCCGCCGACACCGACGCCCAGCGGGCGCTGGAGGATCGCGCGCGAAACCTGGTGGAGGCCGGCAACCTGGTCCACCGCCTGCTGCTGGGGGCGTGCATGTCCCTGCAGCACGATGCGCCAGCCGACAAAGGCGATCTGCCTGCCGTGACCGAGAGCTTCTTCACCCGGACGGAGGACGCTTTCTTCGCCGCGCTGGGACGGCTGAAGGAAGCCCCCGAAGAGGCGGGCGCCGCGCTGGTCCGCGCCCTGCGCCAGGTCGCGCTGGCCGAGTTCGAGGCGTTGGCCCTACCCGGCCTGCCGGACCGAAAGCCGGAGCATGCGCAACGGGTGGTCCGCGCTCACCGCCATCTGGTGGCGGCCCTGTCGGGCTACGGAACGCGAGGCGTTGAGCTGTTCGCTCGGCTGGGTCTCGATCCCCCGCCATCGAGAAAGTCCCGTCAGGAGGAGCCCGCATGAGCGATACCGTGGGCGAAACGGCGCGGCGCTGGTGGCGCCGGCATCAGCCGGACGCACCCCGTCCCGACGCGGCGGGCTTTGCACAGCTTCGCCGCGCCGTAACGCCGGTGGAGGCGCTGATGGTGCCGGCGACCCATGCCCTGGACGCCGCGCTGGCCGAGGCAAGGCCCGATCGGTCGCGCGATTGGCAGGCACTGGGTGTGCTGGCCGCGACGCTGGCCCATGTCCGCGTCGACGCGCCGGCCCGGCGCACCGCCGCCATCTTCGGCGAGAAGCGGGGCGACCGCCCCGTCCTGTCGCCGCTGCGCTTTCAGCGCCTTTTGCAGGCGGACGGTTGGCCGGCCCGCATGGCGGCGTTTCGCCGGGCAATCGCGGTCGCCGACGGACACGCCAATGTCGCCGATCTCGCCGACAGCCTGCTGGCCTGGACCGACATCGCCCGCACCCGCTGGATGTTCGCCTATTTCGGGGCGCCATCCCCGCGAGCTGCCGAGCCGGCGGCCGAGCCGTCAGAACCGACAGAGGACTCCGCGCCATGAGCCGCTTCCTGCAGCTCCATTTCCTGACCGTCTACCCGCCGTCAAACCCCAACCGGGACGACACCGGCCGGCCGAAGCACGCGGTCTACGGTGGGGTACACCGCCTGCGCCTGTCATCGCAGTCGCTGAAACGCGCCGCCCGCCAGTCGGAGGCCTTCGCGTCGCGTCTGGCCGGCCATACAGGCGAACGGACCCAGCGGCTGGGCGAGCAGGTGGTCGCCCATCTGCTGGCCAAGGGTGCCAAGCCGGCGGAGGCGGAGACGCTGTCCCGGGCGGTGGCGGAGGTGTTCGGCAAGATCGACGAGGCGCAAGCCAAGGACCACATCATCCGCACCCGCCAACTCGCCTTCGTCTCGCCGGACGAACGGCGCATGGCCGTCGCCTTGGCCGAGAAGGCCCTGGCCGGCGAGCCGATGCCGGCGAAGGACGAGTTGAAGCGGCTGATCCTGCGCACCGCCGACGGGGCGGCCGACATCGCGATGTTCGGCCGGATGCTGGCGGACGAACCGGACTACAACCGCGATGCCGCGGTCCAGGTGGCCCATGCCATCACCACCCATGCCGCGGCGGTGGAGGACGACTACTACACCGCCGTCGACGACCTTAAGAAGCCGGCGGAGGATACGGGCGCCGGCTTCATCGGCGAGGCCGGCTTCGGCTCCGGCGTCTACTACCTCTATGTCTGCGTCAACCGGGCCTTGCTGGTCGACAACCTGGCAGGTGACGGCACCTTGGCGACGGCGTCGATCGAGGCGCTGGTGCAAGCCCTGGCGACCGCCACGCCGTCGGGCAAGCGCAACAGCTTCGCCCACCATGCCCGCGCCGGCTACATCCTTGCGGAGCGCGGCGACCAGCAGCCGCGCAGCCTGGCGGCGTCCTTCCTGACACCGGTCGAGGGACCCGACCTGATGGCGGCATCCGTGACGGCGCTGCGGACGCTCCGCGAGCAGATGGATCGCGCCTACGGCAAGTGCTGGGACGCCGACGCGGAGATGTCGGTGGCCGAAGAGCTCGGCACCCTAAAGGCAGTCCAGGACTTCGCCGCTGCGGGCCTGGACTGAGCGATGCGGGACTTCCTGCTGTTCACCCTGGCCGCGCCGCTGGCGTCATTCGGCGGCCTTGCCGGGCATGAGCGGCGCGGCACCGGCAACCGCCCCGGCCGCTCCGCCGTTCTGGGTCAGCTCGGCGCGGCGCTGGGCGTCGACCGCCGGGATCCAGAGGGCCAGGCGGCGCTGGCCACCGGCTACGGCGTCGCCGTGCGGACCCTCTCCGCTGGCCACCCGGTCCGGGACTATCATACCATCCAGACCGTTCCGCGCGGTCGGGCCCGGGGGGCGGCCACCCGCGCCCAGGCGATGTCGGCGGCGGGCCGTGGCCTGGAGACGACCATCACCGTGCGAGACTATCGCGCCGATGTCGCCTTCACCGTCGCCGTCTGGGCGCGCGACGGTGCCCGGTGGCCATTGTCCGCCCTGGCGGCGGCCCTGCATCGCCCGGTCTTCGTGCTGTGGCTCGGCCGCAAGGGGTGTCCGCCGGCAGCCCCCCTGGCACCGCGGTTCGTGGCCGCCGCCGACGCCGCGGCTGCGCTGACGGCCGACTCCATCTCAGCGGAACAGCCCGGCCTCTCTGGCGCGCGATGGCGGGCGATCGGGGGCGAGATCGCCGGCGACCTGGATGGGCTGCCCGACCCGCTGCCGGCGGGAGCCCGGCTGGAAGAGGCTTGGGATCAGCCGGGCAGCCGACAGACCTGGCAGTTCCGGCCGCGGCCCGTGGCGATCCTGCCGGCACCCGAAGGCGCCGAATAGCCATGCCGCTCTACTTCAGCCGCGCCAGCCTGCGCCGTGAACCGTCCGCCGCGGGCCTTGCCGCCCTGTTCGACCCGCCGGGCGAGGCGCCTTCGCCCGACCCCCAGCGCCGGGCCTTGTGGACCCTGTTCGCGGACCACGCCGACCGCCAGCGCGACTTCCTCTGGCGCGCCGACCGGAGAGGCCGGTTCTTCATCCTGTCACACCGCCGGCCGGAGGATCGCCACCGCCTGTTCGAGCTGGAAACCAAGCCCTTCGAGCCGGCGCTGGTCCCCGGCGACCGGCTGTCCTTCAGCCTGCGCGCCAACGCCACCCTCGACCGCAGCGGTGCCACCAGCGACCGCCGGGTGGACGTCGTCATGCATGCCCTGGCCGACGTGCCGAAGGAGGAGCGGGCCGATCGCCGCATGGCGCTCGCGAACCGGGAAGGTGTGGCGTGGCTGTCCCGCCAGGGGGCGCGGTGCGGCTTCACCGTCGATGCGGCGCAGGCGGAGGCGTACCGTACCCTGTCTCTGGGCCGGCGGGGCAGCAAGCAGATCACGCTTGGCGTGCTCGATCTCGACGGACGCATCACCGTGACCGACCCCGACGGTCTTCTGGCCGCCATCGCCGGTGGTTTCGGCCGGGCGCGCGCCTTCGGTTGCGGGCTGATGCTGATCCGACGGTCATAGGGCCGGCAGGGACGCGGCCGGCGATGCCCCCCGACGCCCTGCCGGGCCTGCCGCCGCCGCGGCCGATCCCGCTGAAGGAGCGGGTCTCGCTGCTGTTCGTCGAGCGGTGCAATCTCGACGTGATCGATGGTGCCTTCGTCGCCGTCGATGCATCCGGCGTCCGCACCCACATTCCCGTCGGCGGCATCGCCTGCATCCTGTTGGAGCCCGGCGTCCGGGTGAGCCACGCCGCCGTCAACCTGGCGGCCCGGGCCGGAACGCTGCTGGTTTGGGTCGGCGAGGCCGGAGTGCGCCTGTACGCCGCCGGCCAGCCGGGTGGTGCCCGCTCCGACAGACTGCTCTGGCAGGCGCGGCTGGCACTGGACGAGGCCGCCCGGCTGAAGGTCGTCCGGCAGATGTTCGCCCTCAGGTTCGGCGAGCCGGCACCCGACCGTCGGTCCATCGACCAGCTTCGCGGGATCGAGGGGGCGCGGGTCCGCCGGCTCTACGAGCTGGAGGCGCGCCGACACGGGGTCACATGGCGGCGCCGCCGCTATGATCCGCACCACTTCGACGACGCGGACGGTCCGAACCGGGCCCTCTCCGCGGCGACGTCGTGCCTCTACGGTCTGGCGGAAGCGGCGATCCTGGCGGCGGGCTATGCCCCGGCGATCGGATTCCTGCACACGGGCAAGCCGCAGTCCTTCGTCTTCGATATCGCCGACCTGGTGAAGTTCGAGACCGTGATCCCCGTGGCCTTCGAGGTGGCGGGCCGGGCGGAGCGGGGCCGCCTGGCGATGCCGGTGGAGCGGGCGGTTCGCCACGGCTGCCGCGATGCCTTCCGCCGCACCAAGCTGCTCGACCGGCTGATCCCGCTGATCGACGGCGTCTTGGAGGCCGGCGACCTGCCCCGGCCCGATCCGCCGGCCGATGCGGTCGGCCCGGCCTTCCACGACGAGGCACCGTCGGGCGATGATGGTCATCGTGGTTGAGAACGCACCGCCGCGCCTGCGGGGCCGGCTCGCCGTCTGGCTCCTGGAGGTGCGGGCGGGCGTCTATGTCGGCAACTACGGCCGGCGGCAGCGGGAGCGGATTTGGGACCAGGTGGTCGCCGCCATCGGCGAGGGTGATGCGGTCATCGCCTGGACCGCACCGACCGACGCCGGTTTCCGGTTTGAGACCGTCGGTTGGAATCGGCGCCGTCCCGTCGATTTCGACGGCCTAAGGCTCGTCGCCTTCGACCCGCCCTCGGCGTGACAGCGCCCGCGGTCAATCGGCCGGTAGGGTATTGGACATCGTGAAAAGCGTTTAGGATCAGGCGTCTCTGGAAAGAGCGTTCCCCGTGCCCGCGGGGATGAGCCGGCGGACTTGTACGGGCGCCTGCACATGGAGGGGCGTTCCCCGCGCCCGCGGGGATGAGCCGGCTCTGCGACCCGCCGGCCGCCGCATCCCGGAGCGTTCCCCGCGCCCGCGGGGATGAGCCGATGGCGACAGGACAACGGCCGCGGCCTGACGAGCGTTCCCCGTGCCCGCGGGGATGAGCCGATCGGGACGGCGATCCATACCGCGGCCCAGCTGCGTTCCCCGTGCCCGCGGGGATGAGCCGACATGCGCGCCCCGCCCGGTGATCGCTGACCCGCGTTCCCCGTGCCCGCGGGGATGAGCCGCCCATCATCGCGGCTCGGGCGCGCCGATACAGGCGTTCCCCGTGCCCGCGGGGATGAGCCGACCGTCAGCGCGTGGCGACCGTCGATACCCTTGCGTTCCCCGTGCCCGCGGGGATGAGCCGAGACGGCGTGCCCGGCTGATCGTCCACTCTCCGCGTTCCCGGTGCCCGCGGGGATGAGCCGCAGCTACTCGCCGCGGCGCGGATGGAGGAGATGCGTTCCCCGTGCCCGCGGGGATGACCCTTCACACTAAATCGTCCGGACGACGTCGTCACCGCGTTCCCCGCGCCCGCGGGGATGACCCGAGGGGGTGTCGATTGAAGAGATTGAAGACAGCGCGTTCCCCGCGCCCGCGGGGATGACCCGTATCCAACCTCGGCAATGACCGGTAACAGTGCGCGTTCCCCGCGCCCGCGGGGATGACCCGCCGCGCGTTCTCCGCCTCCAACTCGCGGATCTGCGTTCCCCGCGCCCGCGGGGATGACCCGCGCCACCAATCGTCGATCGAATGCATCTGGCAGCGTTCCCCGTGCCCGCGGGGATGACCCGACCACGTTGTCGCTGCCGGGCTTGAGCTTCAGGCGTTCCCCGTGCCCGCGGGGATGACCCGGCCGCCGACAGGGCGACGCTTGCGACCATGAAGCGTTCCCCGTGCCCGCGGGGATGACCCGGATGTAGACGAAGAAGCGCTTGTCGAGGTCGGGCGTTCCCCGTGCCCGCGGGGATGACCCGTGCCTGGGGCCGATCTCGACCGTGTCCGGGTCGCGTTCCCCGCGCCCGGATTCCTCTGCGAAAGGGGCGATTTGTTTCGATATGGCGTGTTGTAGTTGGTCTTGGTCGAGGTGAGAGAGCGGTGTGCGCGGATGCACGTCGTTGGTTCGGCTCTCAGGCCTCATTGATACGGCTCTCAACGTGTCTTCGCTAACAGGACGGCCCGCCGGAGATTGTAGATGGCGGCGAAGATAAGCACGTCGGCGTCGAGGGTGGCGAAGTGAGGACTTCGCGCTCTACCCAGCCCATAGAGCCGCTTCATGGCGCTGAACACCGCCTCCACAGGCGCCCGGCGACGTGACACCAAGTTGTTCCAGTGTTGGCGGCGGGGCGTCAGAGCGTGCCACTTGTTGGCGCGGCGCATGGTACGGTCCTTGATCCCTAGGGCCTTGAGCCACGCCCGACGCTTCTTGCTCTCATAGGCTTTGTCGCCATAGACCGCGCGCTCGTCACCGCTGATCAACTGGTCGGCGACCTCGCTCTCGTAGACTTTGGCCGAGGTCACGACAGCCTGCCGGATCAGTCCCGAGCCTTGGTCCACGCCAAGATGGGCCTTGTAGCCGAAATACGACTTGCCCTGGCGATAGCTCCAGTCCGCGTCGGGCTCCTTGGGATGCCGCGCACCCAGGCCGGCGCTGCGGGCCGGGGGGCGGTGGCGCGACCGCACCACCGTGGCGTCCATCAAGGTTCCCTGCTTCAGCAGCAGACCTTGGGCGTCGAGTTGGCGGGTGATCTCCTCGAAACAGGCTTGAAGCACGCCTGACTCTGCTGCGGCTGAGCGGAAGCGGCAGAGGGTGGTCTCGTCCGGTGTGCCGCTCTCCAGCGCCAGCCCACAGAAGCGGCGGAACGACAGCCGGTCGAGCAGGGCCTCCTCCAAGCCAGGGTCGGACAGATCGTACAGCCGTTGCAGATAGAGTGCTTTCACCATTGCCATCGGCGGATAGGGCGGTCGCCCCGTATCCGAGTTGCGAATCCGCCGGGCGATCGGCTCCAGCCGAGACCAGTCGATCACCCCGGCGATCGCTTCCAGCCGAGCATTGCTGCCCAACCGAGGATCCAACAGCGCTTCCGCAAAGCTCACCTGCCGCGACATCCCGACCCCCAGTGCTTGACCTCAAGCAAAGGGAATCATCATTGCGCCGCTCCTCAAAGCCCCTTTCGCAGAGGAATCCTTTCGCGGGAATGACGTTGGGGTGTGTGTCAGGGGGCTGCGGCAACCATCCGACCGGCCGCTGTCGGGTATCCGACAGCTTGTCGGGTTGGCAACACCGGTTCTTCCCGACGGCTGATCGGTGAAAGTCAATCAGATCAAGGTGTTGACGGTTTGGCATAGGGCTTGCTGTGCGGTGGCTATGCGCTGCCCCGCAGGAAGGACCGCCCGCCCGTGCAGAAGATCGTCCCCCTCGACGTCGTTCAGCGGTCCCGGTTGGCCGTCCGGGACCGTGCGTCTGTCGCACCATCCGGTGGCTGTGCAGCCGGGGCCTGCGGCGGCGCGGACGCCGCGTCGCCGCCGGATCGAGGCACCGGCCCGGCCGATCTGGCGCCGGCGGTTTGGGAACGGGTGAAGGACCACCCGTGCTACAGCCCCGACGCGCATCATGATTTCGCCCGGTTGCATGTCGCGGTGGCGCCCGCCTGCAACGTCCAGTGCCACTACTGCAACCGAAAATACGACTGCGCCAACGAGAGCCGCCCCGGTGTCGTCAGCGAGCGGCTGACCCCCGCCGAAGCGGCGCGCAAGGCAGTCTGGGTCGCCGGCGAACTGCCGCAACTGTCCGTCGTCGGCATCGCCGGTCCGGGCGACGCGCTGGCCGACCCGCGCCGGACCTTCGAGACCTGCCGGCGCATCGCCGACGCGCTGCCCGACATCAAGCTGTGCCTGTCCACCAACGGCCTGGCGCTGCCGGACTGTGTGGACGCCATCAAGGCCCACGGCATCGACCACGTGACGATCACCATCAACGCGCTCGACCCCGCGGTGGCGGCCCGGATCTACGCCTGGGTGGCACCCGGCCGGTCGCACGGCAACCGCCGTCTGACCGGCATCGACGGCGCCCGGCTGCTGTTGGAGCGGCAATGGCAGGGCCTCGACCTGCTGGTGGCCGCAGGCGTGCTGGTCAAGGTGAACTCGGTGCTGATCCCCGGGATCAACGACGGCCATCTGCCCGACGTGAATGCCGAGCTGAAGGCGCGCGGTGCCTTCCTGCACAATGTGATGCCGCTGATCTCCGACCCCGCCCACGGCACGCGGTTCGGCCTGGACGGCCAACGCGGGCCGACCCCGGTGGAACTGCAGGCGGTGCGCGAGCGGCTCGGCGGCGGGGCGCGTCTGATGACCCATTGCCGGCAGTGCCGGGCCGATGCGGTGGGCCTGCTGGGCACCGACCAGCACGCCCGCTTCAGCCGCGACCGCCTGCCGGCCGCGCCCACAGCAGACCCCGCCCCCCGCCGGGCCTACCGCGCCGTGATCGAGCGCGAGCGCCGCGACCGCGCAGCCGCCGCCGCGGCGGCGACGGAGAGTCTCGACCAGGTCCGGCTGGACAAGCCCCGCCTGATCGCCGTGTGCAGCAAGGGCGGCGGCCGCATCAACCAGCATTTCGGCCAGGCCACGGCCTTCGCCATCTACGCGGCCGACGGCGACGGCGTGCGCCTGGTCGGCCACCGCCAGGCCGACCGCTACTGCCGCGGCGGCTACGGCGTCGATGCGGCGCTGACGGCGATCACCGCCCTGCTCGGCGACGTCGACCTGGTGCTGTGCGCGCGCATCGGCAAGCGGCCCCGCCGGGGATTGGAGGCAGCCGGCCTGCGCGTGCTGGAGATCGCGGACAACGCCTATATCGAGCCCGCCATCGCCGCCGCGGTGACGGCCGACAGTGTGCCGTCCGGCATCGCCGCCCACTCCGCCTGACCCGTCCACCTTGGAACGCGGCAGGCCCCGGAGACCTACTGGCAAGGAGTATTGCCATGGCCCTGAAGATCCTCGCCGACGATTGCAGCGTGTGCGGCACCTGCGAATTCGAGTGCCCCAACGCCGCCATCCGCATGAAGGGCGATGCCTACCTCATCGATCCGGCCAAGTGCACGGAATGCGAGGGCTTCCACGACAGTCCGCGATGCGCCGCGGAATGTCCGTCCGACTGCATCGTCGCGGCGTGACCGGCATGACGCCCGACGCGCCGCCGGACGATGCCCTGCCGGAGGTCTATGGGCCGCCGCGGTTCCTGCCGGGACAGAAGGTGCGAGCCCTGGCCGCCGTGCGCAACGACGGCACCGTGCCCGGCACCGCGCGGGGCGATCCGCTGGTGACGGCCGGCGATGTCGGCTTCGTGACCGGCATCGGCGAGTTCCTGCAACGCTACTACGTCTACACCGTCGACTTCGTCGCCAGGCAGCGCCTGATCGGCATGCGGGCCGGCGAAATCGAAGCCGTGGAGGACTGACATGAAGGTGACCATCGGCCGGCGCGGCGAGCGCTACCAAGCCTATGTCGCCAAGAAGGACTTGGAGGAGGTCATCGTCGCGACGGAACACCCGGCGTTGTGGGGCGGCTGGGTCGAGCTGGCCAATGGCTGGCGCCTCGATCTGCCGGCGATGGCGCCCGACACCCGCCTGCCGGTGACGGTCACGGCGCGGCGTCTGTCGGAACCGGCGGCGTGACCGGGCGGGCGCGGCGGCACTGGCGCCGGGCCGCGGCCGCGGCGCTGGCCGCAGCGGCCCTCACCGCCATGCATGCGCCGGCAGCGGCCGAGCGTGTGCTGGTCTACGCCGCCGGCAGTCTGACCGGCGCGGTGGAGGAGATCCTGACGCACTGCCGCGCCGAGGGTCGCGATGCCATCGCCGTCTCCTTCGCGGCCAGCGGGGTCCTCGCCCGGCAGATCGAGCAAGGGGCGGCGGCCCACATCTACCTGTCGGCCAATCCCGACTGGATGGCCTATCTCGACGATCTTCACCTGCTGGTGGACGGCAGCCGGCAGCGGTTCGCCGGCAATACCCTGGTGATGGTGACACCCGGCTCGGCGGACACGGCCGTTCCGCAGCCGGTCGGCTTCACCACCCCGGCCGCGGCGCTGGCCAGTTTGCCGGGCGATGCCAGGCTGGCCATGGGCGATCCGGCCTATGTGCCGGCCGGCGCCTATGCCCGCGCGGCGCTCGATGCCTTCGGCCTGTGGGCGGCGGTGGAGGGCCGCGTGGCCGCCGTCCCCACCGTCCGCGCGGCACTGGCGCTGGTGGAGACGGGAGCCGCCCCACTCGGCATCGTCTTCGCAACGGATGCGCAGGGGAGCCGACGCGTTCAGGTCGTCGGTGTCTTCCCCGAGGACAGCCATCCGCCCATCGTCTACGAGATCGCGCGCGTCGCCGGCGCACCCGGCGATCCAGCGGCAGCCCGCCGGGTCTTCGACTGCCTGACCGGTCCCGCGGCGGCGGCCGTGCTCGACCGGTTCGGCTTCCGCCCCCCACCCGCCGCGGCGCCGGGCCCGCGATGACCGCGGCGGAACTGGAGGCGCTGCGCCTCAGCCTCCTGGTAGCGTCCTGGTGCGTGGTCGCCATTCTGCCGCCGGCGATCGGTGTCGCCTGGCTGCTGGCCCGGCACGATTTCTGGGGAAAGAGCCTGCTGAACGGCCTGGTCCACCTGCCGCTGGTGCTGCCGCCGGTGGCGGTGGGCTATCTGCTGCTCTTGCTGTTCAGCCGGACCGGCCCCTTGGGCGGCTGGCTTCACGACAGCTTCGGGATCTCCGTCGCCTTCACCTTCTCCGGTGCCGTCGTCGCCTCGGCCGTCATGGCGTTTCCGCTGATGGTGCGGGCCGTGCGGCTGTCGCTGGAGACCGTCGACCGCCGGCTGGAGGCGGCCGCCCGGACGCTGGGCAGCGGCCCGGTCCGGCTGTTCTGGACCGTCACCTTGCCGTTGATCGCCCCGGGTATCCTCACCGGCTCGATCCTCGCCTTCGCCCGCAGCCTGGGCGAATTCGGCGCCACCATCACCTTCGTCTCCAACATCGCAGGCGAAACCCGCACGCTGCCGCTGGCCCTCTACACGCTGGCCCAATCGCCGGATGCGGAGGCCGGGGCGCTGCGGCTGGTGGCGATCTCCATCGCGCTGGCGCTGCTGGCGCTGTTCGCCTCGGAGCTGGCGGCGCGCCGCCTGCAAGCCCGGCTGGGGGTCTAGATGCTGGAGGTCCGGGTCCGACGCCGCCTCGCCACGTTCGACCTGGACGTGACCTTCGCGGTCGAGGGCGCGGAGATCCTGGCGGTGCACGGCCCGTCCGGTGCCGGCAAGACGACGCTGGTCAACCTGATCGCCGGGCTGGACCGGCCCGATCGCGGCCGCATCGTCGCCGATGGCCGCGTTCTGTTCGACGATGCCGCCGGCATCGACGTTGCGCCGGCGGCGCGGCGCATCGGCTATGTCTTCCAGGACGGCCGGCTGTTTCCGCATCTGTCTGTGGCGGGCAACCTGCGCTATGGCCGCCATCGCGGGCGCGGCCGGGTCGATTTCGACCAGGTGGTCGCGCTGTTGGGCCTGGGGCCGCTGTTGAAGCGGCGCCCGCGCACGCTGTCGGGCGGGGAAGGCCAGCGGGTGGCGATCGGCCGGGCGCTCCTGTCCGGCCCCAGCCTCCTTCTGATGGACGAGCCCCTGGCCTCGGTGGACCCGGAGCGCAAGGCGGAGATCCTGCCCTTCGTCCGGCGGCTGCGCGATGCCTTCGCGCTGCCCATCCTCTACGTCTCCCATTCGGCCGACGAGATCGCCCAGATCGCCGAGCGTACGATACGCATCGAGAAGGGTCGACTGGCATCAGGCGCCGCGCCGGCCACCCCGTCGACCGGTGGTCCGGCGGACGGCTTGGCCCTGATGGCGGTGGTGGCCGATCATGACCCGGCCACGCAGCGCACGCTCCTCGATACGCCCTTTGGCCGCCTGTCGGTGCCGCTGCGGCCCGAGGCGCCGGGCACGCCGGTGCGGGTGACGGTCGATGCCGTCTCGGTGGCGCCGGTGGCGGACACCGACCACCTCGCCGTCCTGCCGCCGCGTCCTGCCGCCGGTCTGCCGTAAGGCGTCACACCGGCGGACGGCGGGCCGCGGCCAACGCCAACAGCGACGGCACTTGGCGGGCGATCTCCGCCGCAACGTCGCGGTCCAACGTGCGCAGCCACGGGCGCGGGATCGCCGCCGCACCATAGGTGGCGCCGGCCAGCATGCCGGCCAGCGCCCCGGCGGTGTCGGCGTCGCCGCCCATGTTCACGGTCTCGATCACACAAGCGCGCACCGAGTCCGTCAGGAAGTAGAAGTGCAGCACCGTGCGCATCGTATCGACGATGTAGGCGGAGCAAGGGCCGCCATAGCGCTCGAAGCGGAAGGCGGGGTGGCGCTGGATCAGCCCCTGAGCTTCCTGGCGAACGTCGCCGATGCCGCCACCCTGCACGAGCCGATGCACCATGCGCCCCAGCGTCAGCGCCGCGGCGTCCGACAGCGGATGGTTGTGGGTGGTGTGGCACTGCGCCAGCGTCCAGACCTCCAAAGCCGCCGGATCGTTGAGCGTCGCCAGCGCGACCGGCAGAATGCGCATCGCCGCCCCATTGCCGGCATCCCCGTCATTGGGCGGCGTCGTCACGGTGCCGTCGGCAATGAAGCGGCGGATGCCGCGCCGACAGGTGTTGCCGACATCGACGGGCGATCCCTTCAGCCAGCCGGCGAAGGCCTCGCAGACGGCGGTGGCGTCCCAGCCCTGCCGGTCGATCAGGGCGCGGCCGAGGGCGAGCGCCATCTCCGTATCGTCGGTGACCTGCCCGGGCTTCAACTTCAGCCAGCCGCCGCCGATCAGCCGGCAGTGCTTGCCATGCTGGTGCGCGATCTCGTCGGGCGTCAGGAACTCCACGGTGGCGCCCAGCGCATCGCCCACGGCGAAGCCGAGATAGGCGCCGAGCGCCCGATCGAGGACGGCCGCCGTCGGCCACGCGGCCGGTGTGGTCGGCAAGTCGGCCATGGCTCTCCTGCGCCCTGCCGCCTCATGCGGCGTACCGGCCCCGGTCACATCGTGCTCGCCCGGACCCGGTAGTCGCCGCCGATCGCCAGCACCTCGGCCTCGCCGCCCAGGCGCACCGCCGGCAGGACGCCGCCGCAGACGGCGATCTTGCAGGCCGGCACCGTCGCTTCGAGGATGTAGTCGCCGAACCAGCCGGCGATGTCCCGCTGTCGGGTGAAGGACACGAGATTGTTCAGCCGGACGATCGCGGTCCGCCGGTCCAGCCACTCGACGATCGGATGCTCGTCGAAATCGTTGACGCCGCGGTACAGCGTCACCGTCCGCAAGGCCGGCCGGAACCACGCCAGCGACCACTGCACGAACTCGTAGACCAGGTCGAGCTGGCTGAAGATCGCGTTGTTGTGGAACCGGCTGGCCATCTTCTCCTCCACATAGCGGTACCAGGCGGGCGACGCGAAGCGGCGCAGCGGCTCGCGGTGATAGGTGGGAAACAGGCCGAAGCGGCTTTCCACCCAGCCCTTCAGCACCGCCCCTTCCGCCGCGTTGCTGTCGAAGGCCCAGCCGCGCAGCAGCCGCGCGTAGCTGGACCGGTAGCGGCGGCGGCCGTCGCCCTCCGCCGCGGCCCGCCCGCGCTGCTCCGGATGCAGACCGAACACGACCTCCATGTAGCCGGTGAAGAGTTCGGCGGCCTCGGCCGGGCTGGCCGCCCGCTTCAGCATCTCGAAGATGGCGTGATTGGCTTCCCGGACGCCGGCCAGGTGCAGCGCCGGGGCGGCGCCGTTGAAGGCGGCGCTGGCCAACAGATCGGTGGGCACGCCGGTCAGGTTGGTGCTGTGGCCCTTGCGCGCCGCGACTTCCGGGATCGCCGGCCTGATCTGTGCGATCGCTTGCATCCACCCCTCCCGCCGGGGACGCAGCAAGATCCGTTCCAGGCACCGGCTACCGCGTTGTTCCGGCCGCGACACGCTGTGCGGGTCGCAACACTTTGTGGGGATTGTCGGGTTCCCAACAGTCGCCACCGGAGGGCCGCGCCGGTCGGACCATCAGGTGTCAACCCATTGAAATAAATGAAACTAAGACCCTCTCCGCAGCGCACCAACCGACTTGGCACGCCGCTTGCTGAACAGAGGATCGAAGGAGCGCCGGCAACGCCCGGCCTCGGCAGCAGTCCCCCAGCAAGGAGAGCAGCGGCATGGGTGACCTTCGGCAGATCGCCTTCTACGGCAAGGGCGGGATCGGCAAGTCGACGACCTCCCAGAACACCATCGCGGCCCTGGCGGAGATGGGACAGAAGGTCCTGATCGTCGGCTGCGACCCGAAGGCCGACTCCACCCGCCTGATGCTGCACGCCAAGGCGCAGCAGACGGTCTTGCACCTCGCCGCGGAGGCCGGGTCGGTGGAGGACCTGGAGCTGGAAGACGTGCTGCGCACCGGCTATCGCGGCGTCTCCTGCGTGGAGAGCGGCGGGCCGGAACCGGGCGTCGGCTGCGCCGGGCGCGGCGTCATCACCTCCATCAATTTCCTGGAGGAGAACGGCGCCTACGAGGGTCAGGACTACATTGTCTACGACGTGCTGGGCGACGTGGTGTGCGGCGGCTTCGCCATGCCGATCCGCGAGAACAAGGCCCAGGAGATCTACATCGTCATGTCCGGCGAGATGATGGCGCTCTACGCCGCCAACAACATCAGCCGCGGCATCCTGAAATACGCCAACACGGGCGGCGTCCGCCTGGGCGGCCTGATCTGCAACAGCCGGCAGACCGACCGGGAGCTGGAGCTGGCCGAGGCCATGGCCGGCAAGTTGGGCACCCGCCTGATCCACTTCGTGCCGCGCCACAATGTCGTCCAGCACGCCGAGCTTCGGCGCATGACGGTCATCGAATACCAGCCGGACTGCGCCCAAGCGGACGAGTACCGGACGCTGGCGAAGAACATCCACGAGAACAAGGGCAATGGCGTCATCCCCACGCCGATCAGCATGGACGAGCTGGAAGACATGCTGATGGAGTTCGGCATCCTCAAATCCGACGAAGAGATGATCGCCGAGCTGGAGGCCAAGGAAGAGGCGGCGCGCGCCCCGGCGATGGCCTGAGCCGTCCCTTCGGTTTCCCCACAGCACGCCGACCGCGTCTCCACGGCATTTTTGAGGAGCAGAGGAATGAGCCTCGACGACGAGAACGACCGGGCGTTCCACGAGCAGATCATCGAAGAGGTGCTCGCCGCCTACCCCGAGAAGGGCCGCAAGCGGCGCGCCAAGCACCTGAACGTCGTGGAAGAGGGCGCCAGCGACTGCGGCGTGAAGTCGAACGTGAAGTCGCTGCCCGGCGTCATGACCGTGCGCGGCTGCGCCTATGCCGGGTCCAAGGGCGTGGTGTGGGGACCGGTCAAGGACATGGTCCACATCTCGCACGGGCCGGTCGGCTGCGGGCAGTATTCCTGGGCGCAGCGCCGCAACTACTATGTCGGCGAGACCGGCGTCGACGCCTTCGGGACGATGCAGTTCACCTCCGACTTCCAGGAGCGGGATATCGTCTTCGGCGGCGACAAGAAGCTGCGCACGCTGATCGACGAGATCGAGACGCTGTTTCCCCTGGCCAAGGGCATGACCGTGCAGTCGGAATGCCCGGTCGGCCTGATCGGCGACGACATCGAGGCGGTCGCCCGCGCCAAGGCCGAAGAACTGGGCAAGCTGGTGGTGCCGGTGCGTTGCGAGGGCTTCCGCGGCGTGTCGCAGTCGCTGGGCCACCACATCGCCAACGACACCATCCGCGACTGGGTGTTCGGCCGAGACGCTTCGAGTGACGAAGCGGCGAGCGATAGCGGTCCCGCCGACGGATTCGAGCCGTCGCCCTACGACGTCGTCATCATCGGCGACTACAATATCGGCGGCGACTGCTGGGCCTCGCGCAAGCTTCTGGAAGATGTCGGCCTGCGCGTCATCGCCCAATGGACCGGCGACTGCACGCTGGCGGAGCTGGAGCGGGCACCCAAGGCCAAGCTGAACCTGATCCATTGCTACCGGTCGATGAACTACATTTCCCGGCATTTGGAGGAGAAGTACGGAACCCCGTGGTCGGAGTTCAACTTCTTCGGGCCGACCCGGATCGAGCAGTCCTTGCGGATGATCGGCGAGTTCTTCGACGACCGGATCAAGCAGAACGTGGAGACGGTCATCGCCCGCAACCGGGTGCTCGCCGACGCGGTGATCGACAAGTACCGGCCGCGCCTGGAGGGCAAGAAGGTGATGCTCTATGTCGGCGGCCTGCGGCCTCGGCACATGGTCTCTGCCTACGAAGACCTCGGCATGGAGGTGGTCGGCGCGGGGTACGAGTTCGCCCACAAGGACGACTATCAGCGGACCATGGAGCATGTGAAGGGCGGCACGCTGATCTTCGACGACGTCACCGCCTACGAGATGGAGAAGTTCATCGAGCGGATCCGTCCCGACCTGGTCGGCTCCGGCATCAAGGAAAAGTACCCGATCCAGAAGATGGGGGTGCCGTTCCGCCAGGTTCATTCCTGGGACTATTCGGGGCCGTACCACGCCTATGACGGCTTCGCGGTGTTCGCCCGCGACATGGACATGGCGGTGAACAGCCCGGTCTGGGGCCTGTTCCAGGCGCCGTGGATGCAAACGCCGGCCGCAGAGACCGCCGAGCCGGCCGCTTAGGGGGGCCTGACCCGCCCCCGTTTTCCTTCCAGCCCGCCCGTCTGAGGAGACCCCGTGCCATGTCGCAGAGCGTGGAGACCACCAAGGACCACGGCACGCTGTTCCGCGAGCCGGAATACCAGGAGATGCTGCGGGCAAAGCGGGCGGATTTCGAATGCCCGCACGCGGACGAGACGGTCCAGCGCATCAGCGAATGGACCAAGTCCGAGGCGTATCGGGAGAAGAACTTCGCCCGCGAGGCGCTGGTCATCAACCCGGCCAAGGCGTGCCAGCCCCTGGGCGCGGTCTTCTGCGCCGCCGGGTTCCAGGACACCCTGTCCTTCGTGCACGGCTCGCAGGGCTGCGTCGCCTATTACCGCTCCCACCTGTCGCGGCATTTCAAGGAGCCGGCGTCGGCGGTGTCCTCCTCGATGACCGAGGATGCCGCCGTGTTCGGCGGCCTCAACAACCTGATCGACGGCCTGGCCAACGCGCACGCGCTCTATCACCCCCAGATGATCGCCGTGTCGACCACCTGCATGGCGGAAGTGATCGGCGACGACCTGCATGCCTTCATCGGCAATGCCAAGGAGAAGGGCTCGGTCCCGGCCGACTTCGACGTGCCGTTTGCCCATACGCCCGCCTTCCAGGGCAGCCATGTGAACGGCTACGACAACATGCTGCTCGGCATCCTGACCCATTTCTGGCAGGACGCGGAGCGGACGCCGACGGCCGCCCTCAACATCATCCCCGGCTTCGACGGCTATTGCGTCGGCAACAACCGGGAGCTGAAGCGCCTGCTCGACCTCATGGGGGTCGCGCACACCATCCTGTCGGACGCCTCGGACACCTACGACACGCCCAGCGACGGCCGCTTCCGCCTCTACGACGGCGGCACCACCATCGCCCAGACCAAGGACGCCTTGAACGCCGCCGCCACGCTGTCGATGCAGGCGGCGTGCACCAAGAAGACGCTGGCCTTCGTCAAGGGCAAGGGGCAGGAGACGGCGGCGCTCAACTACCCCCTGGGCGTGGCCGGCACCGACCAATTCCTCACCACCGTGTCGGCGCTGACCGGGCAGCCGATCCCCGAGGCGCTGACGCTGGAACGCGGGCGCCTGGTCGACGCGCTGACCGACAGTCAGGCCGTGACCCACGGCAAGCGCTTCGCAGTGTTCGGCGATCCCGACTTCGTCCACGGCATGTGCCGTTTCCTGATGGAGATGGGGGCGGAGCCGCGCCACGCGCTGGCCACCAACGGCACCAAGCCCTGGGCGAAGCAGATGCGGGCGATGCTGGCGGACTCGCCCTATGGGCAGGCCTGCGAGGTCTGGCCGGGTGCGGACCTCTGGCATATGCGCTCGCTCTTGCACACCGCACCGGTCGACTTCGTGATCGGCAGCAGCCACGGCAAGTATCTGGAACGCGACACGGGCACGCCGCTGATCCGGCTGACCTTCCCGATCTTCGACCGGCATCACCACCACCGCTTCCCGACCTGGGGCTACCAGGGCGGCTTGCAGGTGCTGGTGCGCATCCTCGACGCCATCCTGGCCAAGGCCGATGCCGACAGCGACGAGGCGGGCGTCACCGATATCAGCTTCGACCTGACCCGCTAGCGGCGCGCTGCGCCTCGCCCTGACGTCTACGCTCGGGAGCGCCCCGCCCATGCCGGACCGGCAGATCGCCGCCGCTTTCGACGAGCCCGACTGCGCCGTCAACCGCGCCAAGCCGGCGGCCGAGCGCCAGCTTGGCTGTGCGGCGGCGGCGCTGGCGCCGGGGGCAGCGGCCGGCGGCTGCGCCTTCGACGGTGCCAAGATCGCGCTGCAGCCGATCACCGATGCCGCCCATCTGGTGCACGGGCCGATCGCCTGCGACGGCAACAGTTGGGACAGCCGCAACACCGGCTCCAGCGGCCCGCAGCTCTACCGCACCGGCTTCACCACGGATCTGTCGGAGATCGACATCATCCAAGGCGGGGAGCGGCGGCTTGCCCGCGCCCTTCGCCAGGTGGCCGAAAGCCACCGTCCCGCGGCCATCTTCGTCTACGTCACCTGCGTGCCGGCCTTGATCGGCGACGACGTGGCGGCGGTGTGCGAGGCGGCGGCGGATCAGCTTGGCCTGCCCGTCATCCCGGTCGACGTGCCGGGCTTCGTCGGATCGAAGAACCTCGGCAACAAGCTGGCCGGCCGCGTCCTGCTGGACCGGGTGGTGGGTACGCGCGAGCCGGCGGACCCGTCGCCCACCGATATCAACCTGATCGGCGAGTACAACGTGGCGGGCGAGCTGTGGCAGGTGCGGCCGCTTCTCGACCGGCTCGGAGTGCGGGTGCGCGCGGCGATCACCGGCGATGCCCGCTACCACGACGTCGCCACGGCGCACCGCGCCCGGCTCTCCATGGTGGTGTGCTCCAAGGCCATGGTGGCCTTCGCCCGCGGCCTCCACGACCGTTACGGCATCCCCTATTTCGAGGGGTCGTTCTACGGCATCGGCGAGACCTCCGCCGCGCTCAGGCAGATCGCCCTTGGCTTGGCCGCGGCAGGCGGGCCGGCCGACCTGCCGGCGCGTGCCGAAGCGCTGATCGCCGAGGCGGAGGCCCAGGCCCGGGCGCGGCTGTCGCCTTACCGGGCGCGTCTCACCGGGCGCCGGGTCCTGCTCTACACCGGCGGGGTGAAGTCCTGGTCTGTGGTCGCCGCGCTGCAGGAAATGGGCCTTACGGTGGTCGGCACCTCGGTACGCAAGTCGACCGAGGAGGACAAGGACCGCGCCCGCGCCTTGCTGGGCGACGACGCCGCCCTGTTCGGTCAGATACCGGCGCGGGAGCTTTACGGCCGGCTGGCGGCCGGCGAGGCCGACCTCTTGATGTCCGGTGGGCGCACCCAGTTCGTCGCCCTGAAGACGCGGACCCCGTGGCTGGACATCAACCAGGAACGCCATCACGCCTATGCCGGCTATGACGGCGCGGTCGCCCTGGCGGCCGAGGTCGACGCCGCCCTTCACCATCCCGTCTGGCATCAGGTCCGCCGGCCCGCACCCTGGGACGGCGCCGGAGCGAGCGCGTGTCGGTGATCGCCCCACCGGCCCCCGCCAGGCTGGACGGCCGGCCGGCCGGCCGCCCCGCCGCCAAGGCGTGCGCCGTCAACCCGCTGAAGATCAGCCCGGCGCTGGGCGGCGCGCTCGCCTTCTTAGGAATCGACCGCGCCCTGCCGCTGCTGCACGGCAGCCAGGGCTGCACCGCCTTCGCGCTGGTCCTGCTGGTCCGCCACTTCCGCGAGGCGATCCCCCTGCAGACCACCGCGATGAGCGAGCTGAACACCATCCTCGGCGGCGCCGACAATCTGGAGCAGGCGGTCGCCACCTTGCGCGAGCGAGCGTCGCCGCGGCTGATCGGCCTGTGCTCCACGGCGCTGACCGAGACCCGCGACGAGGACATCCGCGGCGACCTGCGTGCGCTGATGCTGCGCCATCCGGAATGGCAGGACCTGGCCGTCGTCTACGCGCCGACCCCCGACTTCGCCGGCAGCCTGGAGGTTGGCTGGGCCAGCGCCGTTCAGGCGATGATCGACGCCCTGGTCGACGAAGGGCCGCGTCCGCGACACCGCCGACAGGTCAACCTGCTGCCCGCCAGCCACATGACCCCGGCCGACGTGGAGGCGGTGCGCGAGATGATCGAGGCGTTCGACCTGTCGGCGGTCGTGCTGCCGGACCTGTCCGGCTCGCTGGACGGTCACGTGCCCGACGACTATGTGGCGACCACGCTCGGCGGGACCCGCGTGGAGGACATCGCCGGCATGGGCGCCGCACAGATCACGCTGGCGGTCGGCGAGCATATGCGCGGCGCGGCGGAGGCGTTGCAGCGGCGAACCGGCGTGCCCTTCCGCGTGCTGGAGCGGCTGACCGGCTTGCAAGCCGTCGACACTTTCGTGGAGACCTTGATGGCGATCAGCGGCCGCCCGGCACCGGAGAGCGTGCGGCGCGAGCGCAGCCGCCTGGTCGATGCCATGCTGGATGGCCATGGCGCCTTCACCGGCCGGTCCGTGGCGGTCGCCGCGGAGCCCGACCTGCTGGTCTCGATCACCCGGTTCCTCAACGAGCTCGGCTGCCGGATCGCCGCCGCCGTTACCAGCATGCCCGCCGCCTCGCTGGCCGGCGTGCCGGGAACCGCCGTCGTCGGCGATCTGGACGACCTGCACCGGCTGACCGAGGCGGCCGGCGGCGCCGATCTGGTGATCGCCAACGCCCATGGTCAGGCGACGGCCGATGCCGTCGGCGCCCCCCTCTTTCGCTTGGGCTTTCCCGTGTTCGATCGCCTGGGCGCCGGCCACCGGGTCAGCGTCGGCTATCGCGGCACGCGGGACCTGCTGTTCGACATCGGCAACCTTCTCATCGCCGGCCGCACCGTGCCGACGGCACGCGGCCACCCGCGGGAGGCTTCGGACCATGACCATCTCCATGCGCCGGCTGCGCTCGGTTGCTCCTGACGCGGAACCCGCCGGCGGGGACGCCGCCCCGATCCGGGTCGCCTTCGCCACCCAGGACTTGAAGACGGTGAATGCCCATTTCGCCGGAGCGCGGACCTTCGCCGTCTACGAGGTCACCGCCGACGGCCACCGCTTCCGCGAGGCCATCCGCTTCGACCAGGCGAGCGCCCAGGACCAAGTGCATGCCGACGGGGAGGAGGACCGCATCACGCCGCGCGCCGACGCGCTGGAAGGATGCGCCGTTCTGTTCGTCCTGGCCATCGGCGGGCCGGCGGCGGCCAAGGTGGTCAACCGCCGCATCCACCCGATCAAGCTGCCGGCGCCCGAGCCGATCGCCGCCGTCCTCGACCGCGTCCAGGAGATGCTGCGCACATCGCCGCCCCCCTGGCTGCGCAAGGCGCTGGGCGGCGGCCGGTCGGCATGGCGCGACCGTCCTGGCGACGACGCGCTCAGCGACGACGAAGACGTTCTAGAGGATGCGTGATGGCCGTCCCCGACCGGGTCGTTCCCGCCGACGGGACGGCCGGTCCGGTCGGCGCCGACCCTCAGACGTTCCTGGGCGCGCTCGTCTCGCTGATGCGCGCGCATGACAGCTATGGCGTCTGGGACCGCAAGTCGGACGAAACGGTCCTCGCCCGCTTCGTCCTGTCGCCGGAGAAACGCCGGGCAATCCCGGTCACCGCCGATCCCGACGCCGCCGTCCTGTGGCGGCTGGACGTCTTCTACACGGCGGTCGGGCTGGCGGTCAGCCGGCAGACCGGGCTGGACGCCACAAGCCTGGTCAAGGTGTCGGGCGAGGGGTTCGGCCGCGCCGTGATCACGGTCGGGATCCTCGTGCTGGTCAGCCGCCCATTGCGCGACGTGCACCGTTTCGGCTTCGAGTCGATCGAGGCGCTGGCGTCGGCCGGCGAGGCCCTCGTGGCCACCGCGCTCGCGCGCATCTACCGCTTTCCCGCCCTGGCCTGCGAGGCGGGCTGATCACCTTGAGGAGGTAGGCCGATGCCCGAGACCCCCACCCTCCGGCGTGACGGCACGCCCTGGCGGCCGCTCTACGTCGAAGCCATCGACCCGGACGTCTGCATCGGCTGCGGGCGCTGCTTCAAGGTGTGCGTCCACGGCGTCCTGATGCTGATCGGCCTGGACGAGGACGACACGGTCGTCGCCGCCGACGATGACGAGGCGGAACGCCGGGTCATGACACTTGCCGAGAAGGGCCGGTGCATCGGTTGTGCGGCCTGCCGTCAGGTATGCGGGTCGAAGGCGTTGACGCTGGCCGCTTGATCGACGTTTGCGACACCCGCCGCTGTCGGGGGTCCGACAAAGCCGACGTTGTTGTCCGGTCTCGCCCCCGTCGGGGAACCGACCATCGAGGCGTTCCGTCGTTCCGACCATCTGGCACGCGGCTTGCTGAACCGACGGACGAACGACCGGCCCGCCGGGCTTCTTGGGAGGGACGAGGACATGGTGGCACTGACCGAGCGCGCCCGCGACACGCTTCAGCGGCTGATCGCCGGTGCGGAGCCCGGCACGGACGGCCTGCGCATCATGGTCGAGACCGGCGGCTGTTCCGGCCTCCAGTACCGGCTGGGGCTGGAAGGCGCCAGCGGGACCGGCGACCGCGTCTACGACTTCGACGGGATCAAGGTCTATGTCGACGCCGTCAGCCAGCCGGCGGTGCAGGGCCTGCAGGTCGACTTCGTGGAGAGCGTCGAGGCGTCGGGCTTCATCTTCGACAACCCCAACGCGCGCGACGTCTGTAGCTGCGGCAAGTCCTTCGCCGGCTGACCGGACGCGAGCGCCTGAGGATCCTGGGCGATGCACAACGAGACGGCTCCCCTCCGCAACGGCGTCGATCCAGCCCCGCCCCCCGCCGGCCCAACGATCGAAGAGCGTCGGCGCATCGTGCAAGAGGCGATCGACGCCCTGGCCCCGGTCGTCGCCGGCGACGGCGGCATGCTCTCGCTGGTCGCCGTTGACGGTGACCAGGTCACTGTCCGCCTGGCGGGTACCTGCGGGGCGTGTGAGCTGGCCTCTCTTACGCTCTTAGGCCTGCGGGCGCGCCTTGTACCGCAGCTCGGCCGCGCCGTCCGTGTCGTGCCGGAAGGCACGCCGATCGATGTCGTGCCGGAAGGGGTGCCGATCGGTGCCTGAGGGGCCGCTGCTCCTGGACGACGCCTGGCCGGCGCCGGTCGTCCGTCCGCCGCGCCGCGCCGTCATCAGCGACACCACGCTGCGCGACGGCGAGCAGACGCCGGGCGTCGCCTTCACCGAGGCGGACAAGGTGGCGATCGCCACGGCGCTCGCCCGCGCCGGCGTGCCGGAGCTGGAGGTCGGCACCCCGGCGCTCGGCGGGCAGGAGCAGACCTGTATTCGCGCCGTCGTGGCCGCCGGCCTCGACTGCGATCTGGTCGGTTGGTGCCGCATGACCACCGCGGATGTCGACGCCGCCGTCGCGTGCGGCCTTCGCGCAGTCAACCTGTCGCTACCGGTCTCCGACATCATGCTGCGGGCCAAGTTCGCCCAAGGGCGCGACTGGGCGCTGGCGACGACCGAGCGCATCGTGGCCTACGCCCGCGACCGCGGTCTCGCCGTGGCGGTGGGCGGTGAGGATGCCTCGCGCGCCGATCTCGACCATGTGGCGCGGGTGATGGACCGGGCGACGGCGCTGGGCGCCCATCGGTTCCGCTTCGCCGACACGCTGGGGGTCCTGGACCCGGTCGCCACCGGCCAGGCCATCGGCTTCCTGAGGGCCCGCGCCGACATCGCGCTGGAGATTCACACCCATGACGATCTGGGCCTGGCCACCGCCAACGCGCTGGCCGGCCTGGCCGCCGGCGCCAGCCATGTCAGCACCACAGTCAACGGCCTGGGCGAGCGGGCCGGCAACGCGCCGCTGGAGGAGGTGGTGGTGGCGCTGACCCGGCTCCACGGCGCCGAAACCGGCGTCGATCTGTGCGCGCTGATGGCCCTGTCCGGGCTGGTGGCGGCCGCCGCCGGCCGCCCGGTGCCGCGCGGCAAGAGCATCGTCGGCGCCGATGTGTTCACCCATGAGAGCGGCATCCATGTCAGCGGCCTGTTGCGCGACCGGCAGACCTACCAGGGCCTGGACCCGGGATGGCTCGGCCGCCGGCATGCGGTGCAGCTCGGCAAGCATTCCGGCACCGCCGCCGTCGCCCATGTCCTGGCCGCGCTCGGCCGCTCGCTGGACGGCGACGCGGCGGCCGCCCTGCTGGACCGAGTGCGCGCGCACGCGGTTCGCACGAAACGGCCGCCGGATCCGACGGCCCTGGCCGCCTTCTGCGACGAACTGCTGATACGGGAGGAGCGCCCATGACCGGTCTCTTGGACAGGCTGAGGTCCCTCGACACGGCGGAGGACCTGCTCGACCACTTCGCCATTCCTTATGACCAGCGCATCGTCGATGTGAATCGGCTGCATATCCTCCAGCGGCTGCACGACCGGCTGCGGGAAGCCGATGTCGGCGCGCTGGACGACGGCCGGCTGCACCTGGTGTTCAGCGATCTGCTGGCGCGGGCCTATCGCGACTTCGTCACCTCCGATGCCCGCACCGAGAAGGTGTTCCGGGTGTTCCATCGCGGCACCGCCGCCGGCCTGCCCGAGGGTGCGGCCGTCATCCCCTTGGATCAGATCCGCGGCGTTCCGGTGGCCGAGCGCCGCTAGCCCGGCGTCCTGGGAAGGGGTTCGACCCATGTACACCATCGCCCGCCGCGAAGCCTTCTCCGACACCACCTTCCTATGGGAGGTGCTGGCCGCCGACGTCGCCGCGGCGGCCGAGCCCGGCCACTTCGTCATGCTCCGGCTGCGCGAGGGCGGGGAGCGGATCCCGCTGACCATCGCCGATTTCGACCGGCACGCAGGCACGGTGACGCTGGTCGTCCAGGCGCTCGGCCGCACCACGCGGGAAATGCGCGACCGCTATCGGGCGGGCGACCAGATCTTGGACTTCGTCGGGCCGCTCGGCCTGCCGCAGCATGTCGCGCGCGTCGGCCATGTCGTGCTGGTCGGTGGCGGGCTCGGCGTCGCGCCGGTCTTCCCGCAGCTTCGCGCCTTCGCCGCCGCCGGCAACCGCACCACCGGCATCGTCGGCTTCCGCACCCGCGACGCCGTCTTCTGGACGGAGCGGTTCCGCGAGACCGGCGACGACCTGATCGTCTGCACCGACGACGGCAGCCTGGGCCGCCCCGGGCTGGTCACCGGCGCGCTGGAAGAGGTGCTGACGCGCGACCGGCCGGACCTGGTGGTCGCCATCGGCCCGCTGCCGATGATGCAGGCCTGCGTCGAGACCACCCGCCCGTTCGGCGTGAAGACCATGGTGTCGCTGAACGCGATCATGGTCGACGGCACGGGCATGTGCGGCTCCTGCCGCGTCACGGTGGACGGCGCGGTTCGCTTCGCCTGCGTCGACGGCCCCGACTTCGACGGGCATCTCGTGGACTTCCCGGAGCTTCTGGCGCGCCAGAAGCGGTTTCGCGGCCAAGAGGCTGCGGCGAGCGACGACTACGCCAATGTCTGCACCCTGCAACGCACGCTCTTCGAGGAAGGCAAGCGCAGCTACAAGAAGCTGACGGCCCTCAGCCCCACCCAGGTGCCGATGCCGGAGCGCGACGCGGCGGCCCGCGCCTGCAATTTCCAAGAGGTCAACCTGGGCTACGGCCTGGAGGAAGCGCTGGCCGAAGCCGACCGCTGCATCCAGTGCAAGAAGCCGGCCTGCATCGCCGGCTGCCCGGTCGCCATCGACATCCCGCGCTTCATCCGCCACCTGCTGGTCCGCGACCTGGACGGGGCGCTGGCGGTGATCAACGAGTCCAACCTGTTCCCGTCCATCTGTGGGCGCGTCTGCCCGCAGGAAACGCAGTGCGAGAGCCAGTGCATCGTGGCCCGCAAGATGCAGTCGGTGGCGATCGGCCGGCTGGAGCGCTTCGTCGGCGACCATGCGCGGGCCCGGCCGGCGATGCCCGCCGACGGTGCCGGGCATCTGGGACGGGTCGCCATCGTCGGGTCCGGCCCCGCCGGTCTGGCCGCGGCGGCCGATCTGGCGCGCTGCGGTGCGGAGGTCACGGTCTACGAGGCACTGCATGTGGTGGGCGGGGTGCTGCGCTACGGCATCCCGGCCTTCCGGCTGCCGCGCGACATCATCGACCGGGAGGTGGCGCGGCTAGCCGATCTCGGCGTCCGGTTCGAGACCAACAAGGTGGTGGGCAAGACGTTCACCATCCCGCAGCTTCTGGCCGACGCCACCGGCGGACCGGGCGCCGGCCGCGGCTTCGACGCGGTGTTCGTCGGCGCCGGTGCCGGGGCACCCAGCTTCCTGGGCATCCCCGGGGAGAGCGCCGGCCAAGTCTACTCCGCCAACGAATTCCTGACCCGCGTCAACCTGATGGGCGGCGACCGCTTCCCCTATCTCGACACGCCGCTGGGCATCGGCCGCAGCGTCGTCGTCATCGGCGCCGGCAATACCGCCATGGACTGCCTGCGCGTCGCCCGGCGGCTCGGCGTGGAGACCGTGCGCTGCCTCTACCGCCGTTCCGAGGCGGAGGCGCCGGCGCGGGTGGAGGAGCTGCGCCACGCCAAGGAAGAGGGCATCGAATTCCACTTCCTGCATGCGCCGGAGGCCATCCTGACCGACGACGACGGCAATGTCCGCGGCATGCGGGTGGCACGCATGGCCCTGGGCGAACCGGACGAGCGGGGTCGTCGCCGCCCGATGCCGACCGGCGAGACGCTGGATCTCGACTGCGACACGGTGATCTACGCGCTGGGCACCCAGGCCAACCCGATCATCGGCCAGGCGACGCCGGGGCTCGACCTCAACCGCTGGGGCAACATCGTCGCCGACGAGGTGACGCAAGCAACCAACCTGCCCGGTGTCTTCGCCGGCGGCGATATCGTCAGCGGCGGCGCCACGGTCATTCTGGCGATGGGCGCCGGCCGCCGCGCGGCGCGCGCCATCGCGGCCTATCTGGGCGACCCCGACCGGCGCTGGCCGGTGCCGCCGGAGGCGACGGCGGTACCCGCCGAGGTAACGCCGGCCGCTCAGGCCGCTGCCCAATAGGTCCGCCGCCACCCAGCGCGCAAGGAGACGCGATCCATGCTATGCCCAAAATGCCGCCAGCCGATCGAGGGGCCGGAGGAATACATCTGCTGCGGCACCGATATGCTGGACTGGCGCTGCCGGGCGTGCGGCAAGGTCAGCCAGGGTTTCGCCTTCCCCTATGGCCGCTGTCCCCGCTGCGGCGGCGCGTTGGAGTTGGCCGCGCCGGCGCCGGTGGTGGCCGACGAGGCGCTGACCGCCCTGCGCGCTGCGGTCGAGATCGAGTTGGGCGGCCAAGCCTTCTACGCGGAGGCTGCGGAGCGTGCCGTCGATGCCGATCTGGCGGACCTGTTCGCCCGTCTGGCCGAGATGGAGGCGGAGCACCTGGCGACGCTGGAACATCGCTATCCCGCACCCCCCAGCGAGGCGGGTGCCGTGTCCGCGGTCGACCGGGCGGCGCTCTTCGCCGGCATCGGCGACCATGGCGGGGATCCCGCCCGGCTGCTCGACATCGCGATCGCCTGCGAGAGCCGGGCGGCCACCTTCTTCGCCGAGCAGGCCGGCCGGCTGCCGGAGGGGTCGGACGCCCATCAGCTCTGCCGGGAGCTCGCGGCGGAAGAGCGCGAGCACGCCGACTTGCTGGCCACCGAACGCGACCGCCGGCGCGTCGGCAAGGCCGGGATTCTGTAGCGCGACCCAACCAAACCAACCGCGAGGGCCGATTCACACCCAGCCGCGGGCGCGAAGCGCCTAGCTTGGATTATGCGCCGTCTTCAGCCTTCGACTCCTTGCTGGCACTCCGCTATTCCCCGCCGGCAGGAGTCCCGGCCACCACCAACTTCTCAACGAGACCCACCAAGTCGGCGGCGCCGAACGGCTTCATGAGGACATCTCGAACCCGGTACGTGTAGAAAACCGTGCGTGCGACGTCGGAACTGTTGCCTGGCCGGAAGCCAGAAACACCGATGACCATGGGCGGGGAACCGCGGCCGGCGGCCTTTTCGTTAAGGTGGGTCAGGAAATTCCGTCCACTATCCCTAATCGGGACATCTTCCGGAGAGATGATCAGATCAACGATGAAGACGTCATAGTCGGCCCCGTCCGACAGCGCGATGGCTTCGCTTGACGTGTAGCTAATGTCGACCGCATGGCCATGGGCGCGCAACGCTTCACGCCATTGCGATGCCAAGTTGTAGTTGTCCTCAAGAATCAGGATTGATGCCATTGCTTGTGCTATTTCCCCAGAATCGAAGAGAGGACGCGATTCAATTCGGTTGCATCAATCGGCTTTGCAATAACGGGCATTGACAGATTTTCGACAATCTCATGACCATCGCTGCCATAGCCGGTCGCCAAGACGAAGGGGATCCTCAGCCTCTCAAGATGCCGGGCCACCGGAATGCTCATTTCTCCATGCAGATTGAGGTCAAGCAGGCAGAAATCGTACGTCTCCCTGTCCAGCCATGCCAGGGCTTCGTCGATGCTCGCCGCGGCGTCGATTGCCGTGAACCCGGCATCGCGCAGAATCCGCTTGCCCAGCATCGCGACCACGAAGTTGTCCTCCACGACCAGGGCGCGGCGCGGCGTTCCCGCCATGGCGGTTGGGGCGCTGGACGGCACCGCCGCGACGGTCACGCTGGCCGTCAACTCGGCGTCGACAACGAGGTTGCCCGGCAGCCAGAAGGCGGCTTCAACACCGGCCGGATCGAACGACAAGGACGCTTCGCCTTGAAACTCGTATCTCAGCGCATCTTCGATGATGGAGCGGCCGAAACCGGCATGGGTGGGCGGGGTCACCGCGGGCCCGCCACGCTCCCGCCAGGTGATCGCGATGCCGTCGCGGTCGAACTGCCAACCGATCTCGATGGTCCCGTCGCTGGTCGAAAGGGCGCCATACTTGACGGCATTCGATGTCAGCTCGTGGAACAGCAGAACCAGGATCGATGACGCGTCCGACCGGAAGGCGACGTCCGGGCCTGTCACCGTGGCACGATCGGTGTTGGCGACATAGGGGCGCAACTCCAGCCGAACCAAATCGCGCAGCCGCACGCCCTGCATCTCGGATCTGGTCAGAAGATTGTGCGCGCCTGCCAGGGCGATGATCCGCTTCTCCAGCGCATCGGCATACGCCTCGACCGAGCGCGCCTCGGCCCGGCTGTGATGCGACAAGGACTGCACGAGCGATAGGATGTTGCGGACCCGGTGGTTGAGTTCGCGCACCATCAATCCAAGTCGCTCCCGGCTCTCCCGCAACTCCGCCTGCGTGGCCAGCGACTGTGACATGGCTTCGCGCAGCGCGGTGGCGATCTCGATATCGTCGGATGCCCATTCGGTGGACCGGCCGCGCACGTTCTCCAGATATGTGTCGAAAGAGTTGCGGGGGGTCAGCCGGGGGATGTCGCCGTCGATGACGATGTCCTTCTCAGGCTGGCCGGCCCACCTCACCGCCGCTTCGGCAAGGTTTCTCAGATAAACCAGCCGAATGGCCGGTTCCCCGGGAGGGGCGATGACCAAGGCGCCGCCGGTGCCGCCCCAATCCACGCCCGGCAACCGGTTCTGCAGATCGTCGACCGCCGCAATGCCCGTCGGGTCCGCAAGCGCCAGAAGCGCTTGGCACGCGGACGCGTCTGGCACCTGCCCGTGGCCGTTTGCTTTTCCGTCGACGAAGAACAACACCCCGTCGCAGGGAATAAGCTCAGCGATACCCGCCCCTGCTTCGTCCCAGTAGACGCTGGCCGCAAGCTCGCTGTCGTCGACGGCGACCAGTTTGCTCGACACGGCAAGGCATTGCCGCATCGTCGCTTGCTTCTTCATTTCAAGCGCGTGCTGGATGCGCAGGCTGATCAGCTTCCCGGCCAGTTCCGCGGCGTTGAGGGTCGCCGGATCGATGGTCTGAACGGTCATATGGTGCGAAGCGAACATGCCCCACAGCTTGCCGCCGACAACGACAGGAACCGTCAGCGTGCCGTGCACGCCCATATTGACCAGGTACTGCTGATGAACCCTGTCCTTGCCGCGCAGGATGGCCAACGACATGTCCAGCGGTGCCGCGCCCGGCAAACCCAGGACCGCGATATCGGCGCCATTGACGTCATGGATGACGCGGATCGGCGTCGTCGCGTACAGCCTTCTGGCAATCGGCGGAACGTCGGTCGACGGAAACCGAAGCCCAAGGAAGGACGGAACGCTGGGGTGGCGCGCCTCCGCCACCACGTCGCCGGCCCCGTCCGGCAAGAACTGGTAGAACTTGACCCGGTCATAGCGGATCAGGTTGCGCAGCCGCTCGGTTGCCTCGGCAATGAACTCGCCGACGGTGTTCAACGGCATGGCCAAGAAGGCGCGCGCCTGTTCAATGGGGATCATGCGGTCCTGAGGCGACCGACACTCTGGCATCGCCTCCAGGATTGTGTGACCATTCTTCCGATGGATCGACACTTGGTATTCGGTGTCGCCGACCTGCCTTGCGGGCAAGACCTCGCGCTGTGCTTCGATCGTACCGTGGCTGAGCGCGTTTCGGATTTCGTGAAGGTACTTCGCTGAAAACGCCTCACTCGTCGAGGCGTTCAGCAGATCCCCCGGTGCACCATCGAAGGCAGACCCGAACGCCATGCCCGCATTGGCGCTGATGAAGGTGAAGCGCTCGAAATCCCGGTCACCGGCGACCAGCGCACCAAACCCCTGAATCGTGCCGGGAATGTGAATCGGATCGCGGTCGCAATTCGCGATTGCCTGCTTTAGTTGTGCATCTGATATGCTCATGTCCTCCCCTTCCGGCATGGGGCCAGTTGAGCGCTCATTGACTGTGGCGCAGGGCAATACGCAACGCAAAGGTTTCCAATGACCGATGATGCCGCCGGCAGGTCTCTCAGACGGGCACTCGCCCAGTCGACGCGCGCGCGGCACGAGGCCCTGCATCGCCATCCGGTGTTTGCGCGCCTGCTGGCGCCGGACCTTAGCCAACCGGAGTATGCGGCCAGCCTGCGCGTGATGTTGACGTTTCTGGTGGCCGTGGAAGCGGCACGGTCGCGCGTTGGCGCCTTCCCCGCCTTGGGATTGGCGGCGGCGGTCGCCGCCTTGCGCCGGGATCTGGGCGACGGCGCAGACCGGTCCATCCGGATGCTGGATGCAACGGCAGCGCCCTCGGTTCTCGGGGCGCTGTACGTTGCCCATGGGGCGCAGTTCGGCCGCCAAGTCATCGGGCGGGCCGTTGGGGTGGCCCTGCCGAACGTCCGCCATCACTATTTCCAAGCGCACGCCGATACCGGTGCGTGGCACTGTTTGTTGAGCACGCTGAACACCTACCCCGGTCAGGCGGCGGCGGAGCGGATCTGCGACGGGGCGGTCTCGGCCTTCGATTTCGTCGCCCAGCTTGCCGATACACAACTTTCCGGCGGCGGGTTGGCATGCGATGATGATGCGCATGCATCCGGGGCGGACGGTCGTCATTAATACAATCTTATCCAAAAGCCGTGCAGGTTAGGGCAACAGGCAACACAACCCTGTTAAGGCATTGAGAAAGCTTACTATTTTTCGTCGCCCGCCGCAGTTCCGCGACAGATTGCCGGGTCCGAGTCCGGTATACGGTCGGAGGCCTCGGCAACCATGGCGAAAGGACGCGTCACCATGATCGATCCAGATGAGCTCGCGCCCGACGCGACCGATATGGCTGAGACGGATCCGGCCGTCACCGCCAGTCGCCGCCGCCTCGGCACGGTCGACCAGTCTTTCTACCTGATTGGCGTGGGGGCGTCGGCCGGCGGTCTCAACGCCATCAAACAGCTAATTAGCCAGGTCCCGGATGATTTTCCGCACAGCTTTGTCATCATTCAACATATATCGCCCGACTATAAGTCGATGATGTCGGAGATCTTGTCGCGCGAAACATCTTTGGTTGTCCATGAAGTTGCAGACGATATGGCGGTCGAACCGGGCCATATCTATCTGATTCCGCCGCGATCGAATGTCGTCATTCAAGGCACGCGTGATGACAGCGCGTCGTCTCAGGTCGGCGCCGACGAGGCGAACGACGAATCGGGTTTGCGATTCTCTCTTGTGCCGCCATCGCCGAGGCCAAAGCTGAACCTGCCGATCGACCTGTTCTTCCATTCGCTTGCCGAGGCCGTTGGCGATCGCAGCATCGCCATCATTCTCTCCGGTACCGGGACCGACGGCAGTCGCGGCCTGCGGTCGGTCAAGGACCGCGACGGTTTTGTGATCGTGCAGACCCCGGAATCCTCGGATTTCGACGGAATGCCGCGCGCGGCGATCGCCACGCGCATCATCGATTTGGTGGCAACACCGGACACCATGGTTGGCGAACTGCGCCGCTATCTGGAACTGCGGGATGGCGGCATCTTGAATGTGGATGACCTGTTTCGGTCATCGGAAAAAGAATTCAAGGAACTGTTGCGCCTCATCAGCATGACTGCCGAGATTGATTTTCTGAAGTACAAAGAACCAACCTTGAAACGGCGCATTGCTCGACGAATGGCGCTGCGCAAGTGCGGCTCGGTTGGCGATTATCTGGCATTTGTCAAAGATGATCCATCCGAACTAGCGATCATTTATAGGGAATTTTTAGTTGGAGTCACAAATTTCTTTCGTGACTTGCCATCCTGGAGAATCTTGGAAGAGCGTGTCTTGCCGCAGATTTTTACCAGTGGCGATGAGAGTGAAGCCATCAAAGTCTGGTCGGCGGGCTGTTCGACCGGGGAAGAAGCATACTCTTTGGCTCTCCTGTTGGAGGCCTTTCGCCGCGACCACGGTATCACCCGGGAGTTCCGGGTCTTGGCCACGGATGTGAACGAAAGCGCGATCCGCGCCGCCAAGGACGCTGTCTATCCGGAATCGGTTGTCGAAGAAATCCCCGACGAACTACAGCGGCCTGAGTTTATCGAGAATCGAGGCGGCACAATCACCTTTACGCAAGCCATTCGCAAGCGTGTCTTCTTTGCCGAACACAATGTCCTTGAAGATGCGCCCTATATCCGCACCGATTTGATCGTTTGTCGGAATCTGCTCATCTACCTTGGCGCGGAGATGCAGAAGAAGATCATGTCGCTGTTTTCATTTTCCTTGCGTCAGGATGGATATCTGTTCCTCGGGGCGGCAGAGCATGTCGCGCGCTCGATCTTCACGTTTGAACCCTTCGAGGCACCCGCCCGGATCTTCCGGAATTCAAGCAAGTCGCAACGGGGCTTGAGCCGCGCGCTGCTTGAACGGCAGTTCGACGCCGTGACCACCCTGCCGCGCGCGCGGCGCTTGCAGAATCGCAACGTTCCCGTGGCCGGTGCGTCTTCCGCCGAAGTCATGCGCAAGCTGCTTGGCCAGATCAACGGCAGCACATTCGTTATCGACGATGGTTTCCAGATTCTGGAGACCTTCGGGGACTACCGAGAGTTCGTGGTGATGCCGGACCGCGCCTTCTCGTCCAACCTGCTGGACTTGGTTCCAGACCGTCTGCGCACGGTGGTGCCGCTGTTGATGCGCAGCGCCGATTCAGAAGGCAATGGGGAAAAGCTGGGCCTCCCCTTCGCTCACAACGACCAACAGGAACTCGTCGACGTCCATTGTTCGAGGATCGAATGGGAACCGCAAGCGAACGCCTATGTGGTCACGATCAGGCGGTCCCGGCAGGCGCTTGATACGGTGCAGTCCGCCATCGCCCAGGGCTTCAAGGACCTTCAGGGCGACGAAGCGTTGAAGGCCCATATCGCGCGGCTGGAAGGAGAGGTCGAGAACCTGCAGGAGATGCTCAGCACGACGTTCGAGGATCTGAGCGTGTCCAATGAGGAACTGCAGACGGCAAATGAGGAATTGATTGCCTCCAACGAAGAACTTCAGGCTAACAATGAGGAAGTGCAGAGCATCAACGAGGAGTTGCATACGGTAAATGCTGAGCACTCGGACAAGATAGCCGAGCTGGAGATTGCCAATCAAGATATCGAAAATCTGCTGCTGAATGCTTCTCTCGCCACTGTCTTCCTGGATACGAACCTGCGTATCCGCCGTTTCAGCAGCGGATTCACCCGATATGTGGACCTGACGCCGGGCGATGTTGGCCGCCCGATTGCCAACTTCTCTTGGCATCTGGACCCGGCATTGCTCACGAGCCTCCTTGAGGATGCGCGGAATGCGTGCACAACGGGCGCGGAAAGCACAAGAGAGGTGCGGGTGCGCGGCGGTGCCTGGGCCTATGCGCGCATCCGGCCTTTCCAGACACGGGAAGGGAATTGCGAGGGGGCGGTGATCACCCTTATGGACACCACGCAGGTGCGCCAGTTGCAAGGCGAGATCCGGGCGCAGCGCGATCGGATCGAAGCGATCATTGAATCAGAAGCCGCTGGCTACTGGGATTGGAACATCCCGGAACACAAGGAATATCTGAGTCCCCGATTAAAGAAAATGTTCGGATACGAAGATCACGAGATAGAGAACAGCCCTGAAAGCAGGCAAAGATTGACGCACTCAGAGGATTTGCCACGCATTTTGGCCAGCCTTGAGGCACACGTCAAATCTCATGGTGCGGTGCCGTACGACAATGAAATCCGCTACTTTCACAAAGACGGTTCGATCGTCTGGGTAATCTGTCGCGGCCGTGTTGTGGAGTGGGCAGCCGACGGCTCCCCGGTGCGTATGATGGGCGTGCACATCGACATCACGCCCCTGAAGCAGCGGGAAGAGGAAGTGCAGCGCCAGGCCGAGGAAATCCGTCGTTTTGCCTTTATTTCCGCCCATGACTTGATGCAGCCGGTCAACACCATCGAGAGCGGCTTGAATCTTCTGATCGACGATTTGAAGGACGGCAAGGGCGACGATTTTGGTGATCTGCTCGCCATGTTGCCAACCGCGGCAGCGCGCATGCGGATGCGGATCCGAGCGATCCTGGACTACGCCCGCTTGCTGGACGAAGCGATCCAATTCAACGACGTGGATCTGACGGCGGCCGCCAATCAGGCCGCATTGGACCTGGTCGATCCGATCGCCGAGGCGGATGCTGAGGTCGTCATCAATGATCTGCCGCGCGCCAGCGGGATGGAGGGGTTGATCGCCCGCGTCTTCCTCAATCTGTTCAGCAATGCCGTGAAGTATCGCCATCTGGATCGGCCCTGCCGCGTCGCGGTATCGGCGGTGGCGCCGCCGCCCGGCATGGTCTGCATACGGGTCGAGGACAACGGGATCGGTGTGGAGAGCCAGCATCGCACGAAGGTCTTCGAGCTCTTTGCACGGTTGCACTCGCAAGCGGAATATGAAGGCAGCGGGCTTGGGCTGGCCATCTGCGAGCGGATCATTACGCGCCATGGTGGGACGATCAGACTGGAGGACGGCCGCGACGGCGGTCTTGCCGTGATCTTCACGCTTAAGGAGGGATAATTGGCGGGCGCCATCGTTGCGATTTTGGATGACAGTCCCGAGGACCTTTTCATCACGCGTCGACTCCTGAAGAAGGTCGACCCGGACTGTGAGATCGTAGAATTCCTCTATGCCGATGCCGCCCTGAAGTTCTTGAGATCGCCGCGCCGTATGGAGTTTGACCTGATCCTCGTGGACATCAACATGCCCCGCATGAACGGCCTCGAGTTCGTCGATGCGTATACGGGTCTCTATCCTGAGCTGAGAGGCCACGCGCGCGTCGTCATTATGTCGCACTCCATTGATCCACGAGATCGCCAATGGGCTGAGTCGAATCCGAACGTATTCGCCTATTTCTCGAAGCCCATGTCACCGGATGATCTGCGCGCGGTGCTCATGGCGTGAACGCGCCCTGATCGACAGGTCCGCCGGACCTCGCCAGCGAGAGCCCTTTCGAGCCGGGTGGGCTTGCCCGGCGACCCGGAAAGCACGCTAAAGCAAGATGATAGAGCCGATTGGGTTGACCAGGGTCGGCCCGAAAGGATCCCACTTGTGCCGGACTCGGGCCGGTGAAGGGCGATCGGCACCGAGAGGGGGCGAGACATGGTCCCCCCCCTGCAGCCCGGGTCGCCGCTGGAAGTGCAATTAACGGCATTTAAACTCACCTGCTGCTATTTAATAATTCTGGATCACCTGACACCCCGTAGGCAAATGGATTTTAGTCATATGTTAATGGATCGTAAACAGCCCAACGCAACTTTGGGACTGGCTTTCTAGTAATCTCTAATTCGCTATTTCAAGGAAACGATGTTTCGCGCCATTCCACTCCTCGATTAGTGAGGACTAAGTGGGGAAACCTTATGTCGTACGACGGCAATGTGGCCATGCTTGCTGAAGCTCCACGTGTTCTCATCGTAGATGATGACGAGATTGATCGTGAACTCGTTCGCCGAGTCCTGAAGAAGTCCGGACTGACCATCCAGCTTTTCGAGGCCGCCGATGGCCCAACCGCTCTTGCGCTTTGGGATGTAGAGCCGTTCGACTGTGTCCTACTGGACTATCAGATGCACATCATGAACGGCGTTGAATTGTTCAAAGAGCTATCGAGCAGATCCTTTGACACCCCGATTGCTGCAATCTTTCTGACCTGCCACGGCAGCGAAGCGCTGGCCCTTGAGTTGATCGGTGCGGGCGCCTTTGACTTCGTATCAAAGACAGACCTGACTCCGTCCGCGCTTCGGCGTGCAATTCAATACGCGTTGGCCCGCAGACAACACACCGAACAACTTCATCAACTCGCCAACAATGATGGCCTCACCGGCCTCACCAATCGGTCCCTATACGGCAATCTGCTGGAGCAGTCTATCGCACGAAGACAAAGAGCCAATCAGAGCACAGCCGTTCTCTTCTTGGACTTGGACAACTTCAAAGCGGTGAACGACACGCTTGGGCATGCAGCCGGCGACAAAATTCTCGTGGAGGCAGCCAGACGATTGGAGAACACTTGTCGATCTTGCGATACCGTTTCGCGATTTGGCGGTGACGAATTCGCCGTGTTGGCCCAGATCGCCGATGGCGGCGAAGACGCGGCTGCCTTGGCAGATCGCATTGCCCGTGAATTTGAGCGGCCTTTCGAAGTGGACGGGCAAGATTGGTTCCTAGGAATCACCGCGGGAATCAGCGTGGCCCCCAGTGACGGCGACACCGTCGCCGAGTTGATGAAGAAAGCAGATCTGGCATTATACAAGGCCAAGGCCGAGCATCGCGGTAGATATTGCTTCTTCACCGACGATCTGAATATGCAAGCACAGAAGAAGCGATCATTTGAGTTGGCGCTTCGCGCTTCCGTCAGGAACGAGGAGTTCAGCCTTTACTACCAACCGCAGATCGACCTATCGACGCGTCGCGTCACGGGCGCCGAAGCGCTGATCCGTTGGTGCAGCCCGGACCATGGGCTGACCATGCCGGACGCGTTCATCCCCTTTGCGGAGGCGACGCGGCTTATTCTTCCAATCGGCGACTGGGTGTTGCGGCACGCGTGCCTGCAATGTGCGGCATGGCATGCCAACGGCTTGGACGATCTATCGGTTGCGGTCAATCTGTCGCCGGTGCAACTGCAGGAGTCCAGCATCGTCGGCCGGGTGCGCGATGCGCTTGCGGCGGCGAACCTCGACCCCGCCTTCCTGGAGATCGAAGTCACGGAGACCGCCGCGATGGAGGACAGTCAATCGATTGTCAGCACCCTGAAAGATCTCGCCGATCTGGGTGTTCGCATCGCCATCGATGACTTCGGCACCGGCTACTCCTCGCTAGCACGGCTCAAGGATCTGCCGTTTCAGAAGCTGAAGATCGATCGTGTCCTTACGGCCGACCTGGCAAACGAAAGTGTCGGCGCGCCGATCGTCGATATGGTGATCGCGCTCGGCAAACATATGAACTTGAGCGTCGTCGCCGAGGGCGTCGAAGATGGCGAAACGCTCGATTGCCTGAGGTTCATGGGGTGCAACGAAGTGCAAGGGCACCATCTCTCGGAGCCGATGCCGAGCGAGCAGTTCTCCGCATGGTGCCGCACCTGGGCCGACACGGCCGCCTGTGCATTGGCCTGAGCCTCGACTCACCCTGTCGGTCGCCAGCACGGCGCCCGCCTTCTCCAGTGGATCTGGGTCTCGTCCCGCACGCCCGCCGCGGCGAGCTGGCAACAGATGTGTGTGCGGACCCGGCCGGAGATCGCCCGCCGGGTTCAGGGCGTGGCAAGACCTGCGCCAAGACGATCAACGATCGTCGGCGGGAGCGGCGACGCGGTCGCGCCGGGCGCGGGTCATCTCGTGGCGAACGACAACCAGCGCCCCGGCGATGACCAACGCGGCGGCAGCGGCGAAGATCGGGTCGGGCAGGCCCCCGAACAGCAGCAGGTCGCACAGCACGGCCCAGAGGATCGTCGAGTACTCGAACGGGGCCAGCGCCGATGCCTCGGCGTAGCGGAAGCTGAGGGTCATGGCGATATGCGCCATGCCCCCCATCAGGCCCGCCGTCACCAGCAGCACCAATTCGGTGGTGGACGGCATCACCCAGCCCGCGGGCACCGTGGCGAGACCCGCCACGCTGCAGACGACGGCGAAGTAGAAGGCGATGGCGCCGGCCGATTCCGTCTGGGCGAGGCGGCGGAGTTGCAGCAAGGCGCCGGCTGTCAACAGCCCGGTCAGCACGCCCATGCCGATGCCGATCAGCCGGTTCGGCGTGTCAACGGCATCGCCGATCTCGGGCATCGCCAGACAGACAACGCCGGACAACCCCAACAGGACCCCTAGCCAGCGCACCAGGGGGACGGCTTCGCGCAGCAAGGGGCCGGCCAACAGGACCACGAACAGCGGCGACAGATAGCCCAGAAGCGTCGCCTCGGCGACCGGAAGCAAGCCGAGCGTGGCGAAGGAGGTGAACATCGCCAGGCACCCGAGCCCGCAGCGGGCGAGATGGCCGAACGGCCGCCGGGTTGCCAGGCCATGCGGCCATTCCCGACACCAGATCAGGAAGACGATCAGGGGCACCAACGCAACGAAGCTGCGAAAGAACACGATCTGGCCCACGGGCACGGCGTCCGAAAGGCCCTTCACGCAGCACGACATGGCAACGAACAGGACGCCGGAGAGGACGCGCAGCGCGATGCCGATGGGCGCCGTGCGCCGGCCGCCCGGCGGCAAGCGCGACGTGGACTTCGCCGGTGCGCTCACGGTGCGGTTCTGGCGTAGCGGTCTCGCAGGCTGTCGCCGACGAGATTGAAGGCCAGCGCCGACAGAACGATCGGCAGTCCGGGCAGGATGGCGTAGTGCCAGGCCGTCAGGATGTAGCTGCGACCTTCCAGCAGGATCGTGCCCCATTCCGGGTTGGGGGGCTGCACCCCGAAGCCCAGGAAGCCGAGGCCGGAGATCGCCAGGATCGAGCGCGACAGATGCGCGGTCATCATGACGATGACGGCGGCGATGCTGGCGGGCAGCAGATGGCGGCGGACGATCCCGACCCAGCCGACGCCGTTGAGCCGGGCCAACTGCACATGCTCGCGTTCGCGCACCGACAGGGTGATGCCGCGCACCAGGCGCGCGTAGCGCATCCAGCCGACGACGCCCAGCGCCAGCAGCATGTGCCCGCCGCCCCCACCCAGCAGGCCGGCGACCGTCAGCGCCGCGATCATCTCCGGGAAGGCGAAGAAGGTGTCGGTCAGCCGCATGACGGCGTCGTCGACCCAGCCGCCGCAGGCACCGGCGATCAGCCCGATCGCCACGCCGACAGCGGCGGAGACGAGGACCACGGCAATCGCCATACCGACGGACACGCGCGCGCCGGCCAGGGTGCGCGACAGCAGGTCCCGCCCCAGATGGTCGCCGCCCATGGGATGGGCCCAGCTCGGCGGTGCCAGCCGCAATCCGGCAATCGGCGATAGCGGATCGTGGGGCACGACCGCCGGCCCGATCGCGGCCGCCAGAAGCGCCGCCGCCGCCAATACCCATGCGATAGCCGCAATCGGATTGCTGACGAGCCCGGGTCGCCGCGGCCGACGACGGCGGTTGCCGTACGGCGGCACGGGCGGCATACGGGCCGGCGGTACCGGTCCGTCGGTCATCGCATGCCGCCGCGCATACGCGGGTCGAGCCACCAGTAGACCAGGTCGACAGCCAAGTTCAGCACCACGAAGACCGCGGCGATCAACAGGACGATGGCCTGGATGACCGGGTAGTCGCGGGCGTCGACGGCATCGACGAACAGCCGGCCGATCCCGTTCCAGCCGAAGACGTATTCCACGGCGACGGCGCCCTCCAGCAGGAAGCCGATCTCCAGCGCGAAGATGGTGATGACCGGGATCAAGGCATTGCGGAGCGCATGCCGGCCGATAACGCTGCGCTCGGCGATGCCGCGGCTGCGGGTTGCGGCCAGATGCTGGGCCTCCAGGATGTCGATGACGGAGGACCGCAAGAGACGTGCGGTGGAAACCGTGATGCCGGTGCCCAGCGTCACGGCCGGAAGGATCAGATGCTCCCAGCCGCCGCGGCCGAAGGCCGGCAGCCAACCCAGCGTCACGGCGAATACGAAGATCAGCAGCACGCCCAACCAGAAGTTCGGCATCGCCGATCCCAAGGTTGCCAGGCTGACGCACAGGGAATCGAACCAGGTCCCGCGAAACACGCCGGCCAGCAGCCCCAGCGGAATCGACAGAACGACGGCGATGGCCAGCGCCGCGGCGGTCAGTTCCAGCGTCCGGCCGAACCGCTCGGCCAACAGATCCGCTACCGGGCGGCCATCGATCAGCGAACGGCCCAGGTCCAGCGCCACGATATGCTCCATCCACCGCAGGAACTGGACCGGCAAGGGCTGGTCAAGGCCGGCGGTCCGGCGGACATGCTCAAGCGTCTCTTGCGAGAAGGCCGCGTTGGCGCCGTAGCGGGCCTCCGCGATCGCCATGACGGCGTCACCGGGGGCCAAAGCCAGTAAGAGAAACGTCAGGAAACTGGCGCCTACCATGACCAGGACGGCGCCGCAGGCGCGCCGGACGGCGAAGGTGATCATCCCACCACCCGGGCCGGCAGGCCGGTCGCAGGCCGCATCAACGCCGCCCGGCGAGCCTCGCGACCGTGAAAGCTCTCCACCAGTGCTCGGGCCTGCCGGTGTTCCGGGCAGGCGAAAAACCGCTCCGTCGGGGCCTGCTCCACGACCCGGCCGCGGTCGACGACCACGACATGCGTGCCCAGGCGACGCACCAGGCGCAGGTCGTGGGTGATCAGCACCATGGTTGCCGTCGCCTCGCGGCGAATCCCTGTCAGAAGGTCGGCGACCTGGCGTTGCACGATGGCGTCCAGCGCGCTCAACGGCTCGTCGAGGAACAACAGCGCCGGATCGGTGCTGAGCGCGCGCGCCAAGCAGGCCCGTTGGCACTGGCCGATGGAGACCTGCCCGGGCCGGCGCGCCAGGACATCCGGCGAAAGTCCCATGCGGCCGGCCAGCGCTACCGCGCGCCGGTTGCGGTCCGCGGGCTGGACACCGCGGACCGACAGGGGCTCGGCGATCCCCGCCAGCAGCGACATGTGGGGATTGAGGGACGCAACGGGATTCTGGAACACCGCCTGCGACGCGCGGCGAAGGTGCCGGTGGGCCGCATCCAGCGGCCGCTCCACCACCCGACCGCCAAACCGCAAGACGCCGGAGCGGAAACGGTAGAGCCCGAGCACGGCCTTCATCAGCGATGACTTCCCGCTGCCGCTGGAACCGACGATGCACAGCACATCGCCCTTGTGGACGGTGAAGCTGGCGCCCTGGACCAACGGCGGCTGCCGCCGGCCGGCCCCAGGCGCGGCGACGGTGAGGTCGACGACCTCAAGCAACGGCGCGGGCGCCGACGCCGGATCACCAGTCGGCGCTGGCGACGAGAGCGCGTGTGTAGTCATGGCTTGGATTGGACAGGATAGTGCGCGCGGCGCCCGATTCGACGATCCGCCCGCGATACAGCACCGCGATCGACTGGCAGACCTGGGCGGCGACCGCCAGATCATGCGTGATCAGCAGGACCGCCAGCCGCCGCTCCGTGACCGTCTGTTGCAGATCGAGGAGCAGGCGGTCGGCGATCGGCGGGTCGAGCGACGCGGTCGGCTCGTCGAGGATCAGAAGCGGCGGCGCGGGCCAGGCGGCCATGGCCAGCAGTGTCCGCTGCAACATGCCCCGGCTCCACTGGTGCGGAAACTGGCGGTGGCGGCGCCCGGGCCGGTCGATGCCGACCCCCGCCAGCAACGCATCGATGCGACCTTCCAGGCCCTGTCCGTTCCGGCCGTTTGCTCGTTCGGATGGCGCATCGACAAGATCGCGGGCATGGGTGTCCGCGAACTCCCGCAACTGGCTGCCCAGCGTGAAGATCGGATCGAGGGCGGCAGCGGGATCCTGTTGGACCATGGCAATCTGCCGTCCGCGCAGGCGGCGCATCTCCCCCCGGGACAGGCCGACCAGGTCCCGTCCGTTCAGAAGGATCCGGCCTGCGTGAATGCACAGGGGCGCCTCAAGCCGCAGGAGACAGCGGGCCAGGGTGCTCTTGCCGGAGCCGGACTCGCCGACCAACCCCACGACCTGGCCCGGTGCGAGCGCAAGCGAGACGTCGTTGAGGATCGGCGGATCGTGCCCGGCGGGCGGCGCGACGGTGAGGCCCTCGACCTCAAGCATCACCGGCGCCCCGCCGCCCCCGGTCGCGTTCTGCCGCCGCCCCTAACGCGAGATTGCCATCTCGTTGTTCACCATGTAGATGCCCGCCGGATGAAGCGCGAAGTTCTCAACATGGTTGTGCCAGACCGCGAGCCGGTTCTTGTAGAAGACGACGGTGACCGGCAGCTCTTCGGAGATGATTTCCTGCATCCGGTTGAAGATCCGCTGGCGCTCTTCGGCGTCGAAGGCGCTGATCCCGTCGGCCAATAGTTGGTCGAACTCGGTGTTCGACCAATTGCCGAAATTCTCCAGCGCGCCGGTGCGGAAGGTGAAGTTGGGGAAATAGGCGGGATTGCCGGTTGGTGCGGAATTGCTGCTGAACATCAGCATGTCGGCACGGCCTTCGCGGAAATCGTCGACCGCCACCGTCCAGTCGCGCAGCACCTGCAACTCGCTTTCGATCCCGTGCTCGCGCAGGCGCGCCAGGTAAAGCTCGGCCGCCGGCTGCATGGACGGGCGACCGTGGTAGGAGCGCACGACCAGCCGGAACGGCTCGCCGTCACGGTCCAGCAGGCCATCACCGTCGCTGTCGGCGATACCGGCTTCCGCCAGCAGGGCGAGTGCCGCATCGGGGTCATACGGAACCGGCTGCAAGTCGGCGTTCGCCCAGGGGGCCGTCGGCAGGAAAATGCCGATGCCGGGGGCGCCGCCAAGGCCGTTCAGCACGGTATCGACGATCTCCTGGCGCGGCGACAGCATGTCGAGCGCGCGGCGCACGCGCAGGTCGGCGAGGGGACCGGTGTTGACCTGCAGGAAGAAGAACATGATGCGGCCGGTCGAGACCGCCTGCATGGTCACGTCGTCTCGATCGCGCACACGGGGGATATCCGTGTCTGGGAAATTGGCGGCGACGTCGATGTCGCCCGCTTCCAAGGCCAGCATGACGGTGGCCGGATCGTCGATGGTCAAGAGCTGAATGCCGTCCAACGCGGCGGCCCCGCCCCAATAGTCGTCGAAGCGCACGGCATCGATGCTCTCGCCGGGCACCACCTCGTCCAGGACGAAGGGGCCGGTGCCGTAGAACCGGTCTTGCGTCGTCGCGGGCGAGACAATGGCGAGACCCGGATCGACGAGGTCATTCAGGAACGCGGCGTTGGGGTCTTCCGTCCTGATACGCACCGTGTGCTCATCGACCACCTCGACCGCTTCGATGCCGATCAGCGATGCGATACGCTCGTTGTAGACGGGGCTTTCGGGATCGATGACACGCTCGAAGCTGAAGCGCACCGCGTCGGCGGTCAGCGGCATGCCGTCTTGAAAGACCACGCCGTCCTTCAACACGATCTCCCAAACCGTCGGCTCGATCGGTGTGGCGCTCTCCGCCAGCAGCGGCTCGAGCTGCAAATCCGCGTTCAGCCAGTACAGCGTTTCGGTCAACCCGGCCTCACTGGTCCGCCAGCCGTTCCAGCCGATCGCCGGGTCGGGGTTCGGTTGATCGAACCCGAACGGGATCGCGATCCGCAGCGTGTCTTCGCCGGCGGCGCTGCCCGCGCCGGCACAACAGGCAATCGCAGTGGCCACCAGCCAGGCGCGCGTGGAACGTCTTGTGAACAGCATCGTTGTCTTTCCATGGTTTGCGGTTGACTGAGCGATCGGCGAGATCGCGTTATGTTATTTAGTTACATCTCCCGCCAACGACCGCCGGCGTGCAGCAAGCCGCAAGTGCACGACCTTACGCTGGCGACATGCACCATTGGCCGGCCGCTGCCGCGGGGGCTGACGTGCTAGGGAAGGGTCGAACTGGCGGGGATCCTGCTCTCCATAACCAGGAGAGCAGGAACCAGGAGGGCAGGATCGATGGGGCGGGGGGAAACGATCCGCCCCCACCCTATCCGATCGCGACTTCGGGTGGACGGGGATGTGTCCGGCTCAGCGACCCGCGGCATGGCAGGTGACCCGAGCCGTAGCGGTCGTACGGCGCGCACGGACGATGTCGTCCGCGGTCGCGAAGCGTCTTTGGAAAGCCATGTCGTCATCCCCGGTGCACCCCGCCCGGTTGTGAAATCTCTAGGGTGACGACGGCAGGTCTCCTGGCTTGCGGGTCGCTGCGCTTGGCCCCGGCCTTCCCGGTTTCCCAGTGGCGTGGGTGGGGTCGCGCTCACCGCTCACAGTTGCGGGGGCAGCCGCGGATTTGACCCCCGGATTGGGTCGGTCGCACCGCGTTCCCTTTTCATCCTCAAGGACTTTGGTCCTGTGAGGAACCGTCGATGGTCATGTTGATGTCACTCCGCTGGGCATGCGTCAAGACCCGCCCGTCCTTGGACCCCATGGGCCAACAGACGACCGTCGACGCCTGAAGAGCCTGCGCGTTTCCCAACGCTTACGCGGAGGAGACGATATCCGCGCCCTTCTCTGCCACCACGAGCGAAGGGGCGTTCGTGTTGGATGAGGTTATGTTGGGAAAGACGGACGCGTCGATAACGCGCAACCCATCGACGCCGTAGACCTTGAGCGATGGGTCGACGACGCCCGTGTTCGTTTCCGGCGCCATTCGGCACGTTCCGCACGGGTGAAAGACGGACCCGGCGCGTCTGCGGAAGTCGCCGAGGATATCGTCCTCGGTCGCCTGCGCGGGATCGAAGGGCGGCGCGACCGCGATGAGCGACCGCATCGCCGACGTCTCCTGCAGGCGACCGATCAGGCGCGCGCCGGCGATGACGTCCGCGACATCCTTCTGGGTACTGAGGTAGCTCGGACGGATGACCGGGGCGACCGAGGCCTCAGAGGACGCGATGTCGACCCGCCCGGTGCTCGACGGCCGGGTCGCGTTGAATCCCAGGATGAAGCCCGGATAGGGGTCGGGCTTGAACAGCTCGCGCCGGTGAACCAGCTCGGCGGAATAGCTGATTGGATTGAAGTACAACTGCATATCGGGTCGCGGCAGGTCCGGCGCGCTGCGCACCATTCCACCGAACTGGTTCACGCCGATGCTGAGCGGCCCGCGCCGGCTCAAGAGGAACCGGAGAGCAACCGAGATGCGTCCGGGCCAGTTGCCAAGCACATTGTTCAATGTCGGCTTGGCGGCCCGATAGTAGTAGTTGACGCCGAGATGATCCTGCAATCCGCCGCCGACCGCGTCGTTCGCGTACAGAACATCGACCCCGACGGACGAGAGCAATGCCCCCGGTCCGACGCCCGATCTTTGCAGGAGAGCCGGCGACCCGATGGCGCCCGCGGCAAGAATGACCTCTGCGCGCGCGGTGGCCTGTTCGGTAATCGAATTGCGTTCGTACTCGACGCCGACGGCGCGACGGTTGCGGAAGAGGACGCGTTTCACGACGGCGTTGCTTCGAACCAGGAGATTGGGTCGGCGCAGCGCCGGGCGCAGGAAGGCGATCGACGCCGAACAGCGCCATCCCCGCCGAGTCGTCACATTGTAGCCGCCGACGCCTTCGGGATCGGCGCCGTTGACGTCGGTTGCGCGGCGCAGTCCCAGTTCCGACGCCGCGTCGAGAAAGTGGCTCTTGACCGGATGGTAGTCAGCGTCTCGGTTGCAGACCCAGAGCGGTCCGTCGCCGGAACGCGAACCATCTTCGAGAACTCTGCGCTCGAATCGACTGTAGGACTGCGCGATATCGGCCCACCCCCAACCCGGGTTGCCGGCCTCGCGCCAGTCTTCATAGTCGCTGGGCATGCCGTGCGAATAAACCATCGCATTTATCGAACTGGATCCGCCAAGAACCTTGCCCCGAGGGAAATAGATCTGGCGATCTCCCAGAAATGGCTCAGGTTCCGAATAGAACTTCCAGTTCAGTCTGGCATCGAAAAACGTCTTCCCATAGCCAATCGGGAGGTGAATCCAGAGCGAGCGATCCGGCCCGCCAGCCTCAAGCAGCAGGACGGAACGCTTGCCGTCGGCGGTCAAACGATCCGCCAGGACGCATCCAGCCGAGCCGCCACCGACGATGATGAAATCGAACTGCTCCAACAGATGGTCCCCGTGATGCTCCAGCGCGCCACCATCGACAGGCCGAGGAGCCAAGCCGCTACGAGGATCGTTCCAGTTCACGCGCCGCCTGCTCGAACCAGCCGACGACACGCGCAAGATGGGCCTCACCCCAGGCCGCCGTGAACTTCTGCGTACCCTCGTCAGCGGGGTTGCGAAGGGCCGTGAGACGTTGCTCGACATAGGCCGGGGTAAGCGGGATGCGACAAAGCACTGTGATGCAATGCTTCCAGTCGTCGTAAGTTTTCAACGATTGTATCACGGTCATCCTGCTGCTGTTTCTTCAGGTTGCTCTTTGTCCTCGTTCGGACCCTCAACCGGCGGATCGTCCTATCCGGTTCTCTGCCAAGCCGAGCCGTCGGCTCGATCGCGAACCACGACGCCGAGGGCAGCGAGTTCGTCGCGGATCCGATCCGCGGTGGCATAGTCTCGTTCCGATCGCGCGACCAACCGCGCCTCAACCAAGTGCTCGATCCTTGCCGTCTCTTCGTCTTCTGCGGTGGTCTGTCCGAACCAGGCTGCCGGATCCTGCTGCAACAGGCCCAGGAGCCCACCGGCTTCCCTGAGCGCTGCCTTACAGGCGGCGCGATCCGCCATGGTCGTCGCCTGACGCGCCGCCTTCGCCAGTCGGAAGAGTTCGGCGATCGCACCGGGAAAGTTCAGATCATCCTCAAGGGCCGCCACGACGGCGTCGTGCAGACCGAGCGGACAGGCGCCATCGGGCGCATCGTCGAGATCGCGGAGCACACCGTAGAGCCGATCCAGCCCGCGCCGCGCCTGAGCAAGTCCGTCCGCGCTCCAGTCGAGCGGCTTGCGGTAGTGCGCGCCCAGCAGCGCGAAGCGGATGGCCTCACCGGGCGCCTCGCTCAGCAGATCACGCACGAGAAGCACGTTGCCAAGCGATTTCGACATCTTCCGTCCTTCGACGGTGACGAAGCCGTTGTGGACCCAGTAGCGGCAGTAGAGTTCTCCGTCATGGGCGCAGGTGCCTTGGGCGATCTCGTTTTCATGGTGCGGGAAGATCAGGTCCTGACCGCCCCCGTGAATGTCGATCGACACACCGAGGTGCTGTTCGATCATCGCCGAACATTCGATATGCCAGCCGGGTCGCCCGCGGCCCCAGGGACTCTCCCAGCCGGGCAGGTCCGGTGTCGAGGGCTTCCAGAGGATGAAGTCCGCCGGATCTCGCTTGTAGGGGGCGACCTCCACCCGCGCACCGGCGATCATCTCGTCACGACTGCGGCCGGACAGCGCCCCGTAAGCCGAGAACGAGGGCACGTGAAACAGGACATGCCCTTCGACCGCATAGGCATGGCCCCGCGCGATCAGCCGCTCCACCAGTCCGATGATCTCTGGGACATGGTCCGTCACGCATGGCTCAAGGTCCGGCGCGAGCACGCCGAGCGCGGCCATGTCGGCATGGTAGGCCTCGATAAATCGTTCCGTGATGACCGAAATCGGCTGGCCCGTCTCCTGCGCGGCGGCGTTGATCTTGTCGTCGACATCCGTGAAGTTGCGGGCGTAGACGACCCGCCCGAAGCGCCGCTTCAATAGACGGTAGAGAACGTCGAAGACAACCGCCGGGCGGGCGTTCCCGATATGCGCGAAGTTGTAGACCGTCGGCCCGCACACATACATCGTCACGTGATCGGGGTTTGCCGGCGAGAACGGTTCTGTCGTCCGGGTCAACGTGTTGGTCAGGCGCAGCGTCATTCCGGCACCTCCCCGGAGCGAGGACCGCCCGGCAGCTCGACGTAGAACCCGCCGCCATCCGCCTCGGGCAAAGGTTGAAAGCGCGTGACGAGCCCGCGCTTGCGCGCCTCCAGGAGCTGCCGGCCGATCGGAAGGAAGAGGGTCTCTCCACTGGTCGGGGTGGCCGGATCGATGCGGATCACCACGCTTGTCCAGTCGCCCGAGCGCTGCCGTTCCAGCATTTCGGAGATCGCCGTCCGGGCGTCGCTTAAGCAAACGCCGCGCAGATCGAGCGTGAGTTCACCGGTTGCGCGATCGCCGACAAGGGCGCGGATGCTGTCAGGTTCAAACAACGGCATGGCGGTTTCTTCCTGACCGACGACGATGCTCGGGGGCCAGCAGATCCATCAGGGACGCCCCTCGACCATGGCGACGTCGCCGTTGCCCGACCCGTCGGGTCGGCGTGCGGGCGGCTTGGCCTTGACCTTGGTGAACATCTTGAGCGTGTCGCGCAGGACCGACTCGTCGATGTCTCGCGTGATGAAGACGATCCGGGAGCGGCGATCCTCGCTCGGCCACGCTTTCAGCATGACCGCAGGATGAAAGATGTGCTGGACCCCGTGAACGACAACCGGTCCGTCGAGATCGGCCACATTGATGATCCCCTTGGTGCGCAGGAAGTCGGCACCCCGGAATAGGAGCAGCGTTTCGAGCCAGAGATCGAGCGCATAGCTATGAATCGGCTCATCGATCGTGAGGCAGAGCGCCTTGATGTGCGCGTCATGGCGATTGACGTCGTTGTGCGGATGGGGGTGGCCGTGCCCGGCCGTTGCGTGTTCATGGTCGTGCGGCTCGCCATAGGCTTCCGCCTTCAGCCAGTTCTGCACGTCGAGGCTCTTGGTCTTCGGGTCGTAGAGACCGGCATCGAACAGCTTTGCCGGATCGACAACACCGTTCTCTGCGATGATCTGCGGGGCGGCGGGGTTCAAGACCCTGAGACGGTCCTGCAACCGTCGACGGGCATCGCGGTCGGCAAGATCGGCCTTGGTCAGCAGCAACCGGTCGGCCAGGGCCGCCTGTTTGACCGACTCGATCTGGCGATCGAGCGTATCGGCGCCGTTGACGGCATCGACCGTGGCGATGACCCCGTCCAGGCGATAGCGCCGCGCGACGGCTGGGTCGGTCATCAGGGTGTGGAGGATCGGGGCCGGATCGGCGAGCCCGGTGGTCTCGATCACCACCCGATCGAACCCGAGCGCGCCGCGGCGCGCAAAGCGTCCGGGCGCCTCTTGCAAGGTCTTGGCCAGGTCGCCCCGGATGGTGCAGCAGAGGCAGCCGCTCGTCATTTCGATGACCACGTCATCCGCGCTGTGGGTCACGAGGTCGTGGTCGAGCCCGATCTCCCCGAACTCATTGATGAGCACCAGGGTCCGGTTCAGCGCAGGCTGTTGGATCAGATGGTTGAGGACCGTCGTCTTGCCGCTGCCAAGGAACCCGGTCAGCACCGAGACCGGCAGACGTGGCGACGACCCATCGGGGTTCCGGCTTCCCATGGGGTTCCTCTTGCCCGTTCAGTCCGCGCCCGCCGCAACACAGTGGGCGCAGATGCCCTCTACCTCGACCACCCGCCGCGCCGCGCGGAACCCCAGGACGGCGGCATCCTCGCAAAGCAGGCGCCCCACCCGCGGATCCTCGATTTCGACCGAAGTCCCGCAGTTGCTGCAGACGAAGAACAGACTGTCGTGCTGGCGTTCCGGATGGGCGCAGGGCACGTAAGCGTTCCGACTTTCGATCTTCGAGGCGAGCCCCTGGGACATCAGGAACTCCAGCGCCCGGTAGACGGTGGGCGGCCCGACCGGACGGGAGTCCCTGCGCTTCAGCGCTTCGATCAGTTCGTAGGCGCCCGTCGGGCGACCGCTCTCCCAGAGCAACATCAGTATCTTGCGCCGCAGCTTCGTAAGTCGCGCGCCCCGCGCGTCGCAGAGGGCCATTGCCAGCGTTACCCGTTCAGCCGGTGCATGCTGTCCGCCGCCATTGGCATCTGTGCACCGCTGGGACTGGATCGACACGAGTGCCATGGCGTTGTCTCATCTTGCGGCCGATAGCGTAATGTTATAACATTGCGACCTTTGAGTGCAATATCCAAGTGCCCCTGAAATCCGGTCCAGGAGCGGCTGCCATGGCGCCTGACAGGTCTGTTCCGGCGCCCGCCGCCGCCTTCGCCACCCGTACGACGGTCGAGCAGGTCGAGGAAGGCCTCGCCCTGGCGCCAAAGTTCGACACCGACGGACTGATCGCCTGCATCACGACCGACGCCAACACGGGCGACGTGCTGATGCTCGGCTACATGACGGGCGAGGCTCTACAGCGAACGATCGTGACCGGCGAGGCGCACTACTGGAGCCGAAGCCGACAGTGCCTCTGGCGCAAGGGCGCGACCAGTGGCCTCGTCCAAGAGGTTGTCGAGATGCGGATCGACGACGACCAGGACGCCGTCTGGCTGCGCGTCCGGGTCGCGGGGTCGGGTGCCAGTTGTCACGTCGGCTACCGTTCGTGCTTCTATCGATCGGTTGAGCTCGGTGGCCCATCTGGTGGGCCGGCTCGGCTCGTGCTCACGGAGTCGCGGAAGTCCTTCGATCCGAAGGCCGTCTATGGCGACGCACCGAACCCGACGCAGCTTTGAGAGACGCTGAGATGCCCCTCATGCTTCCAGCAAGAGGTCTGCTTGAGCCCATCTCTCGACGCTTTCGGCGTCCGTGCACACCCAATCCATGAGCCAGAAACACCCCATTTCGAAGCACAGGAAATGAAGGTCGCGTACGTCTTTGCGACGTGAGCGCGTGCTTCGCTGATCTGGGCTGAATTTTTCGCTACCGTGCCGAAGGCCGTGAGCCCGCCATGGCGGCGTGACTCACAAGACCCAGCCTCCGGCGAACCCGGTGCGGTTCAATGTCCATACGGATGGTTGCCGATCATAGCGCAGATAACTCGAACGGGATCTCGCTTACGACCGAACCTTAGCCAACCCCCCTAAGGCGGGCGACGGCACGGACTCCACGGCAAAGCAGGCCGCCGCCCCACTCGCCGTGGGCACCGGCTTGGGAACCTCGATCCGGCAGCGGTCCATCACCCGTGGACAGCGCGGGTGGAAGGCGCAGCCGGGCGGAGGGTCGATCGGATTGGGTATCTCCCCATCCACTTGTTGTCGTCGCCGCCCCGACAGCTCCAAATCCGGCACCGCGTCGAGAAGCATCCGGGTGTAGGGATGGTCCGGCGACCGGAACAGCGTCTTGCTCTCGGCAGTCTCCACCAGCCGGCCAAGGTAGAGCACCCCGATCCGCGTCGCCATGTGCCGCACCACGGAAAGATCATGGCTGATGAAGAGGTAGGTCAGCCCCATCTCGTCCTGCAGGTCGCGCATCAGATTCAGGATCTGGGCCTGCACGGACACGTCGAGCGCCGACGTGGGCTCGTCGCAAACAATGAACTGGGGCTTCGAAGAAAGGGCGCGGGCTATGGCAATGCGCTGGCGTTGCCCGCCCGAGAACTCATGGGGGAACTTGTCGGCATCGCCGGCCGACAGGCCCACCGTGTCCAGCAACTCGCCCACCCGATGCGAGACGGCCACGCCCTTCAGCAACCCGAAGCGGTGGATCGGCTCGGCAATGATATCGCCCACGCGCCAGCGCGGATTCAGGCTTGCGAAGGGATCCTGGAAGATCATCTGGAAGCGCTTGCGCAGCGCGCGCATTTTGCTCCCGTCTGTCCCGTCAAGTCGGGTGCCGTCGAAGATGATCTGCCCTGACGTGGGCGCGAGCAATCCCACGATCATTCGGGCGATGGTGGACTTGCCCGATCCGCTTTCCCCGACCAGCGCGAAGGTCTCACCGCGGTTGATCGCGATGTCCACGTCAGCGACAGCGGTCAGGAACTGCCTCTCACCGCCCTCGAGCACGCGGTTTAGCCAGGGGCGAGAGATGTCAAAGCGCCGGCAAAGGCCCTCGACCTTCAAGAGCGGTTCCTCCATGGGCCTCCTCCGCGGTGGTCTCGGAAAGGAGCCAGCAGGCGACCTGCCGCCCGCCCGGCCGCTCGATCGGGCTTGGCCGCTCCGTGCGGCAGCGCGCGAATACTTGCTGGCAGCGTGGGTTGAAGGCGCAGCCAGTCGGGATCTCGTTCAATCGGGGCATGGCGCCGGGGATTTGCACGAGCCGGGTGCTTTCCAGCGTCAGTGTGGGGATGGAGCCCATCAGGCCCTGTGTGTAGGGATGCTCGGCCGCCGTGATGACGTCGCGCACCGGCCCCAGCTCGGCCAGCCGCCCGGCATAGAGCACCGCAACACGGTCGGCGGTTTCGGCGATGACACCCATGTCATGGGTAATCAGCAGAACCGAGGCGCCGCGCTCGGCGCAGATTTCCTTGATCAGGTCGATGATCTGCGCCTGCACGGACACATCCAGCGCGGTGGTCGGCTCGTCGGCGATCACGAGTTCGGGCTCTGCACACAGTGCCAGCGCAATCACCACGCGCTGGCGCATGCCCCCCGAGAAATGGTGCGGGTAGTCGTCGATCCGGCGCGCCGCGGCGGGGATGCCCACGCGGTCGAGCAGCGCGATGGCGCGCGCGCGGGCTGCGGCCTCCGTGACGTCGTCGTGGGTGCGGATCGTCTCCACTAGCTGCTGTGCGACTGTGTAGAGCGGATTCAGGCTCGTCAGGGGGTCCTGAAAGACCATGCCGATGCGGCGGCCCCGCACCTTGCGCATGGCCTCCGGCGAGAGACTGTCGATGCGGTCGCCCCGCAGGTGAACCTCACCACCGGCGATGCGGCCCGGCGGCTCCAGCAGACCGATGATCGCGGCGCCGGTAAGGCTCTTGCCCGCACCGGACTCGCCCACCATCCCGAGGACCTCGCCCTTGCGGATGTTGAAGGATATCCGGTCGAGCGCGCGCAGCGTGCCGCGGCGGGTGGGAAACTCCACGATGAGATCGCGGACAGACAAGACAGGGGGTTCGGTCATCTCAGTCTCGGGTTCAGCGCGTCGCGGAGCCAGTCGCCAAGCAGGTTGACCGACAGCGCCAGCGCCAGAAGAGCCACCGAGGGGAAGACGAGGATCCACCACTCTCCGGAGAACAGGAACTGCTGCCCGATCCGAATGAGCGTCCCCAAGGAAGGCTGGGTCGGCGGCACGCCGACGCCCAAGAACGACAGCGTCGCTTCCGCGATGATCGCCAAGGCCAGACCGATGGTCGCGATCACCAAGACCGGCCCAATCACATTGGGCAGGATGTGCCGAAGCACGATCCGCACCGGATGCACACCGATGACCCGGGCGGCTTGCACATACTCCCGGCCCTTCTCAACCATCGTGGCCCCGCGCACGACGCGGGCATACTGCACCCAATCCGAAAGCCCGATGGAGACGATCAGCACCCAAATCGCCACCTGCTCCCGCATCCCCGCCGGAATGAACCCGCGCGCAACACCGAAGATGAGAAGCGCGATCAGGATCGACGGAAATGATAGTTGCACATCGGCAATCCGCATCAACAGGCTGTCCACCCAACCCCCGCGCCAGCCCGCAAGCAGCCCCAGGGCAATCCCCAGAACCATGGCAAAGATGACCGCAGCGAAGCCGACAAAGAGCGAGATCCGCGCGCCGTAGAGAATGGTGGAGAGGATATCCCGGCCCTGATGATCGGTGCCGAGAACAAACGCCTGCCCGGTGACGGCATTCGGCGTCCCGGGGGGCGTGAACCCGTTCATGAGGTTCAGGCTCGCCGGATCAAACGGGTTGTAGGGCGCCAGCCAAGGCGCGAAGACCGCGGCGAAGATGGTCCCAAGCGCCACGACCGCCGCCACGATGGCAATCGGCGAGTGACGGAAGGACCAGGCGACATCGCTGTCCCAGATGCGAGCCAATCGGTCCATCAGCATCTCACGATGCTGCCGCCGCGCGGTCCACCCGCAGCCGCGGGTCCACAACATAGTACAGCAGATCGACGATCAGATTGATCACCACGAAGACCAGAGCGATCAGCACCAAGTAGGCCGCCATCACGGGCACATCGACGGTCTGGACGGAATTGATGAAGAGAGCTCCGACGCCTGGCCACTGAAACACCGTCTCGGTGATGATCGCGAAGGCGATGATCGACCCAAGCTGCAGCCCGGTGATCGTGATGACGGGCACGAGCGTATTCTTCAAGGCATGACCAAAGTTGATCGCCCGATTGGTCAGCCCGCGGGCCTTGGCAAACTTGATGAAATCGGCCCGCAAGACCTCCAGCATCTGCGCCCGCACGAGACGCATGATCAGCGTCATTTGATAGAGCCCCAGCGTGATGGCCGGCAAGATCAGAGAAGCACGGCCGGAGGTGGAGAGGAGTCCCGTGCTCCACCAACCCAGGTCCACGACGTCACCGCGGCCGAACGAGGGCAGCCACTGAAGCTCCACCGCAAAGACCCAGATCAGCAAAACCCCGATCAGGAATGTGGGCAGCGACACGCCAATGAGCGACACGGTCATGATCGTGTTCGACACCCAGCCGCGCCGGTTGAGCGCCGTGTAGACCCCAAAGCCCACGCCGAAGACAAAGGCCAGAGCGCCCGAGATCAACGCCAACTCCAGGGTCGCTGGCAGTCGCGACAGGATCAGCTCGCTCACCGGCAGTTGCAGCCGGTAGGAAATGCCGAAATCCCCCTGCAGCGCGCGCCAGACGAAATCCGCGAACTGCACGAAGATGGGGTCGTTAAGCCCGAGACGGTCCCGCAGCTCGGCGATGTCCTCCAGGGAGGTCTCCTGCCCCACCATGTTCACGAGCGGATCGCCCACAAAGCGGAAGAGCATGAACGAGACCAGCGCCACCGCGAGCATCACGGCGGCCGCCTGCACAAGGCGTCTGAGGATGTAGGCAAGCATCAGGGTATAAGGAGGCGGCCGCGCCGAAGGTAACGACGCGGCCGCCCAGGCTCGCTCAGTCGAACGTCATGGTGGTCATCCGCGGCTGGTTCTCGGGATGGACTTCAATGTTGGCGCCTTCCCGGGTGGCGTATGCCAAGAGCTGGTTGTGAACCATCAGGAACACCCGGTCGTCCTGCACCTGCTGCCAGATATCGGCGATGGTCTGGTCGCGGAGGTCCAGATCGGTCTCGGTGGCCAGCGACTGGATCATCTCATCCACCGCGGGGTTCGAGTATCGCGAACCGTTCCAGCCCCCGCGGGCCTCGACCTCGGAATGCACCAGGAAGTCGAAGACATACTGGCTGTCGAATGGCGGCACGCCCCAGCCCAGGAGATAGAAGTCTGTCTCCCGGTTCTGGATCAGCGGGAAGTGAAGGGACCGCGACTGGCTCACCAAATTCGCGTCGATGCCGATCTGGGCCAGCATGCCCACAAACGCCTGACAGATCGCCTCGTCGTTCAGATAGCGATCATTGGGGCAGTTCAGGTCGACGGAAAAGCCGTCGCCATAGCCGGCTTCAGCCATCAACGCCTGAGCGCGGGGGATATCGGGTGGGCCGTAAGCGTCCAACGCCGCATCCCAGCCGTTCACGAACGGCGCCACGTTCTGGGCGCCCGGCACCGATTGGCCCCGCATCACGACCTGCTGGATCGCATCGCGGTCGAGCGACAGATGCATCGCCTCCCGCACCAGGGGATCGGCGAAGGGGTTGCCGTCAACGCTGGCCGAGATCAGATCCTCGGAGCCCATATCATAGGCGAAAAAGATCGTCCGGTTCTCCGCACCCGTGGTCACGGTGATCCCGTCGGTCTGCTCCAGCCGCGCGATGTCCTGCACCGGCACGTCCTGAACGAAGTCCACCTCACCGGAGAGAAGCGCCGCTATCCGCGTCGCGGCCTCGGAGATCGGGGTGTAGATGATCTCGGTCACCTCGGGCGCCGCGTCCCAGTGGCTCTCGTTCACGGCCAGTTCGGTGAGCACCTCAGGGTCGCGCGAGACCAGTGTGTAGGGCCCGGTGCCGTTGGTGTTGCGCACCGCGAAGGTCTCTTCGCCCGCGGCGTAGTCTTGGGGCAGTTCGACCTCGTTCGCCACCGCCCAGTCACGGTCCATGATAAAGAAATTGGTCAGGTTCTGCGGGTAGAGCGGGGTCGGGCCCTCCATCTGAACACGCACCGTGAAGTCGTCCGCCGCCTCGGCACTGACCACGGAGGCATGCAGCGCCTTGAAGTCCGACGCCTCCGCCCGCACGCGCTCCAGCGAGAACACCACGTCATCGGCGGTGAAGGCGCTGCCATCGTGGAAGGTCACACCCTCGCGCAGTTCGAACACCCACACGGTCGGGTCCTCTGGATCGATGTACCAGTCCGTCGCCAGCCGCGGCGTCAGGCCGCCGTCGAGCGCGCGATCCACGAGCGTCTCGTAGATGTGGTGCAGCATCGTCGACGTCGGGCCCTCGTTCTGCGAATGCGGATCGAGCGTCAGCGCGTCGCCTACGCGGGCCCAGCGCAGCGTCTCGGCCGAAGCCGTGCCCATGGCCAGGACAAGCGCGGTGCTGGCCAACAGCATCCGTCCCGTCCAAGTGGAGGCCACCGTCATTTCACTTCTCCTTCTCGTTTCTTTACTTGATCTGAAGGCGCCGGGCTCGGGCCGGTCCAATGCGTGCAAATCTGACAGGTGGGAAAATCTGACAGGTCGGCGGGGAAGCATCAAGGCAGCTTGTCGAAGGGCACCGTCAGAGAAAGCTCGGTGCTGCCGGTCCGCTGCCGACTGGGCTGGACTCTAAGACACGACCAGTCCATTCCGCGACTTCAAGACATCGGCTGAGATCATCCACGCGGCGGTGATGCTGTATATCCGGTTTCCGCTCTCGCTTCGCCACACGAGAGGCATGCCGCCGTCAGAGGGGAGCGAGGCAGTAGGGGGATACCCCAATTGAACGGCTGTGAGCGAAGATGGCGGCCATCGAGGCATCCGGTGACCGTGTTCTCATCCGGTTTGGCGTGGGCGCCCCGGGGCGGAGAGTTCGGAACGAAGGTCGAACGCGCAGTCCTGCGCTCAAGGAGCCCGAAGGGCGGTAGCGCAAATTGGGATTCTGGCGGACAGGGAGGGACGAAGTTCGAACTCCCTGTTTGGAGCATTGGCTGATTTTGAAGAGCAGTTGAAGCCCATCCGGCGCGAGCTGCTGGAGAACGGCCACAAAGGATAGCCTTTATGGCCGCACCTCAATTGAAGCAGGGGTGCGCCTGCACCCCTGCCCCTCTGGCGAAGAGTGGGGGTAGCAAGGGCAAGGAGGCTCCGAACGAGGGACCCCGCGAAAGCGGGGAGACGTTTGGATGCCTTGCCCGCGCGAGGGGCGAAGCCCCTTAGATCGCCTCTCAGTGCAACCTGACGCTACTCGGGTCCGGCCAGCACCACCGAAAAGGTTGAATCATCTCTCAGCAGCGTGTATTGGTGAATGTATGCAGATATGCGTACTGCACTACGAGGAGATAATCCATGGGTGACGAAAATGCGAGGATCCGGCTCAAATTGGGGGCTTTTGAGGTCGAATACGAGGGTCAGAAGGACTTCTTGGAAGATGGACTAATTAATCTGGCGGAGAAGGCGTTAGCCTTGTATAAAGATAACAGGGGAACAATCCCGCAGGAGAATGCTGGTAATATTGGTGCAGGAGCCACTACCCCTCCGGGTGCCCTTGACCACTCTACTAACACCATCGCGGCGCATTTGAATGCCAGCACAGGCCCAGATTTGATTATAGCTGCGGCGGCACATCTAGTGCTGGTTAAGGGACAGGAGAAATTTTCACGCAAAGATATTAACGATGAGATGAAGGAAGCCACAACTTATTACAAGTCTAGCATTTCTAGCAATTTATCGAAATCTCTGGATACCTTGGTAAAGGCAAAACGACTTAACCAAATGGCTAAAGGCGTTTACGCACTAGCTGCTAGTGAGAAGAAGTCGCTGGAGGAAAAGCTTGCTCAGTGAATCTGATCTAAAGGTGTGGCTTCACCGCGATCTTTCCCAGGCAGACAAGCTTTTTCTGATACTTGCGTCATTTGATTCACCATGCCAAGTGCGAGATTTGAAGGACCGAGCAAAGGCATGTGGGCTGGGTGCAGCGGCCAAATGGAATCCATCGGCAACGCTGGCAAAATCCAAAGGCCTCGCAATCCGAACCCCAAAGGGATGGGAAATCACTGAATCGGGCCAACAGCGACTAAGGAACCTGGGGGTGACGAAGATCAGTCCTGCTGCGGTGCAGGTGGCTACAGATCTTCGCGCAGAGCTTCCAAAGATCAAGAATCCGAGCACGCGCACGTTTGTGGAAGAGGCAATCAAATGTCACGAAGCAGAGCTATACCGATCGGCAATTGTAATGTCATGGTTGTCAGCCGTTGATATTCTTCATAATCACGTACATTCCAACCATCTAAAAGCATTCAACATAGAAGCAAGAAGGGTTGATTCAAAATGGAAAGAGGCAAAGACCACAGATGATCTTGGCAAGATGGGCGAAGCGGATTTCCTTGATCGAGTTGGCGCCCTCTCCATTATCGGAAAGAATGTAAAGAAGGAATTGAAGAATTGCTTGGATCGACGCAACGGCTGCGGTCATCCAAACTCGCTGAAGATCGCTGCTAATACGTCAGCTCACCATCTAGAAATACTTCTGCTGAACGTGTTCAAGGTGTTTCAATAGCGTCCAGCCGGGTGAAGTCCCACTAGCAGGGGGTTGCACAGGGGGCGGCACGCCCCCTTGCCGAGGGCCGCGCGGCGGCCCGAGTAGATGGCGTGTAGTACACGCACATCTTGCGCGAAGCGCACATGGGCGGGCCGATGACGGGGACGCCTGGAGTTACGTGGCGCGGCCTGAATAGGGCGTCACGCTCCGGCCCAGGCGCCACGAAGGGCTCAAAGGGCTTGTAGCCTGGAGGCGGCCTACCAGAGGATACAGAAGCAGCTAAGAGAAGGCGCTAGAGTGTTCGTGCGCGCCGACATCCGGCAAGGCGCTACGCCTCTTCGAGCAGATGTTCGAACTCTCGATCCGGATTCTCTCAGGCCATTGGAAAATATGGGGAAATGGCCGTTTTGAGTTGCGGCGCTTGGTGCTCAAACTGACCTTTTCGGAGCAGATCGCCTATAGCCGGACATCGGGGCTTCGAACCCCCGACTTATCTATTCTATTCAAAGCGTTAAGCCTCGATTTCGCAGCTAGAGCGGATTCGCATTATTCCGGTTCATAGCCGCATGCGGTGAAGAAGCTTCTGGCGTCGTTTGATGTGATGGCGTCGATGGCTTCGCGGATGGCG
>JANQSN010000044.1 GCA_028284045.1 Alphaproteobacteria bacterium
GAGCCGCGGCGTCAGCGCCGGATGCGGCGGCTGTCAGCGAAGAACGGGTCTGCTATAGACAGCCCCCGAAGGGGCGACCGATCCGACTTGAGTGGGGAGACACGTATGTCCCGCGTCCTCAGCTTCGTGCTGGCATTGTTTGCGCTTGCCGCCTGCCAGACCGAGAGCGCCAGCGTCGCCGGCGGTGGCGGCGGTGGCGGCGCGACCCCGGCGGCGCGCCCCGCGGCGGCGGCCGACCCGCTGTTCCCGGACCTGCCGCGCGCCGTCTCGCCGCGCCCGTCCGGCGCCTGCTACAACGAGTCGGAGATTCGCGCGGAAGAGATGGTGCGGCTGCGCACCCAGATGATGCTGGCCGGCCTGACCTGCCGCGGGTCGTTCGGCGCTCAGGACGTTTTCGCGGTCTATCAGACCTTCATCGTCGCGCAGCAGGCCTCGATTCGTGATGCCCAGAACACGATCGGCCGGATGCTGAGCCGCTACCAAGGGGGCAGCCCGGGCCGCCTCTACGACACCTTCCAGACCCAGATGGCGAACAACGAGCAGCGCCAGCTCTTGAACCATGGCGCCGGCAATTTCTGCTTCCAGTTCGAGAACAAGTTCAATCGCGCCGCGCAGTTCTCGCCGACCGAGCTCAACAGCTACTTGGATCGCGCGGTCCAACAGTACCAGAGCGACTATCCGAGCTGCTGACACCCCACCGACGGCAACCGGCCCCCGCGGATCCTCACCGCGGGGCCGATTGCCGGTGACGGTCAGGCAGCGCCTTCCGGTGCGCGGCGACGCTCCACCACCTGGTCGGCCAGCCGGCCCGACAGCTCCTGAAGGTGGTCGAACTGGCAGGTATAGGTAGCCAGGCCCAGGCTGAGCGAGCGCAGCTCGACGATCAGGTCGTGCATCTCGGCTTGCGGGATGTAGGCGCGGACCTCGTCCCAGCCGTCCCAGCCGCTCTTCGCATCGAAGCCGAGGATCTGGCCGCGCCGCGAGCTTAAGACCCGCTGGACGCGCGGGGTGAACTCGTTCGGCACGGCGATCGCCACCTCCAGGATCGGTTCCAGCAGCACCGGCTGGCACTTGGGCAGGGCTTCCTGCATCGCCATGCGCGCCACCGTCCGGAAGGCCTGGTCGGAGCTGTCGACCGTGTGGAACTGACCATCCGTCAGCGTCACCGCCAGGTCGACTACCGGGAAGCCGAGCGGCCCGCGCTGCAGATAGTCCCGCACCCCCGCCTCCACCGCGGGGATGAAGTTGCGCGGCACCGAGCCGCCGACCACCTTCTCGTCGAACTGGAAGCCCTCGCCCCGGTCCTGCGGGCGGACCTCGATATGGATGTCGGCGAACTGGCCGTGGCCGCCGGTCTGGCGCTTGAAGCGCGAATGCTGCGGGGTCGACCGGCGGATGGTCTCCTTGTAGGGCACCTGGGCCGGGCGGACCGCGACGCGGACATTGGCGCGCCGGCGCATGCGGTCGCAGGCGATCTGCAGATGGATCTCGCCGCGGCCGTGAAGCTGGATCTCGCCGGTGTCGCCGTCATGGACGACGCGGAGCGACTCGTCCTCCTCCGCCAGGCGGGTCAGCGCCGGCATCATCTTGACCTCGTCGTTGCGATCCTCCGCCGACAAGGCCATGGAGAAGACCGGCGACAGCGGTTCCGGCCAGTCCGGCGCCCGCTCGATGCGGCCGTCGACCAACACGTCGCCGGTGCGCACGCCGTCCATCCGGCCCAGCGCCACCACGTCGCCCGGCGCGCCGGCGCCGGCCTTCTGCACGCTCTGCCCGTGCACCCGGAAAACGCCGCTGACCCGGTGATCGGCGAAGGTCATGCCGTCGTTCAGCGTGCCCCGCCAGATCCGCACGAAGGAAAGCTTGCCGGTATGCGGGGCATGCACCGTCTTGAAGACCTGCGCCACCACGTTGCCGCCGTCGATGCCGCGCCGCGCCGCCGTCTGCGCCACCGTCGGCACTTCATGGCGCAGCGCCTTCAACAGGCGGCGCACGCCATTGTCGCGCTCCGCCGCGCCGAACATCACCGGCACGATCAGGTCGTCGCGCAGGTCGCGGGCGAGCTGATCGTAGATCTCTTCGGAGGGCGGAACCGTGTCCTCCAGAAGCTGCTCCAAGAGGGCGTCGTCGAAATCGGCGAGATGCTCCAGCATCTCCTGGCGCGCCGCCTGCTCGCGATCCACCACGCTGTCGGGGATCTTGATCATCGAGGAGGGCCTGCCGCTCTCGTAGTGATAGGCCCGCTCCGACACCAGGTCGACATAGCCGGTGACCGCCTCGCCGTCGCGGATCGGCACCTCGCGTAAGACCAGCGGCCGGGCGGAGACCGCCTGAAGGGCCGGGATCAGGTCGCGCGTGGAGGCGGCATTGGCGTCCATCTTGTTGATGAACAGGAAATGCGGGATCTGCGAGGCATCGAGGAAACGCAGCAGCGGGCTTAACGACACCACGCGGTCCAAGGTCGGCTCGACGACGACGATGGCGGCGTCCACCGCCATCATCACATTGCGGCTTTCCTGCTCCAGCTCCACCGATCCCGGGCAGTCGACGAAGGTCCAGTCCTCATCCAGGAACCGGGTCTGGGCGAGATTGGCCTCGGTGGACATCTGCCGGGCACGGGCTTCCTCGCTGCCGTCGCCGAAGGTGTTGGCGTCCTTCACCAGACCCTTTCGCTGGATGGTCTCGGTGACGGCCAGCAGGCTCTCCAGCAACGACGTCTTACCGGCGGATTGCGGCCCGACGAGCGCGGCGACGCGGGGGCCGGTGGGATGCGACAGACGGAAATCGGAATCGGTCATGGGGTGGGGATGCCTCATCGTGCCTGATTGGATCGGCGGCCCGTTGGCCCGGGCGCTCGGTCCTTCTTAGGGCGTGCGCGGGCGCTCTGGCAAACGCCAAGGGTGCCGGGCGCCCGGCAGGCGCCCAACCGAGGTCATCTGACGTCGCGGCGGACGCCGCTCAGGCCGCCAGCGTCAGGCCGCGCTGCAGCGCGCTCATCAACCGGCGGGAGAAGGCCGAGGGGTCGGGCACCTGGTCGCCCTCCACGATGCGCGCCTGATCGAGCAGCAGATGCGCCAGATCGGCCACCTGCGTCTCGTCGCCCTGCTGGACCAGATCGGCCAGCCGGCCGATCACCGGGTGGCGCGGGTTGATCTCCAGGATGCGCTTGCTGGCGCCGCCGCCGAGCTGGTTGTGCTGCTTCAGCAGCCGCTCCAGATGCATGTCGATGTCGTTCTCGTCGGCCACCAGGCAGACCGGGCTTTCGGTCAGCAGGCGCGAGACGCGGACATCCTTCACCTCGTCCTCCAGCGCGCTCTTGAACCGGGCGATCAGGGCATCGATGCCGTCCGCGCCCTTGTCATCCGCCGCGTCGGCCTCGGCCTCGTCGACCGGCGGCACGCCCGACAGGTCCGTGCCGACGCGGGTCGCCGATTTCAGCGGCTTGCCGGCATAGTCGCGTACCGCCGGGGTCCAGAACTCGTCCACCGGATCGGTCAGCAGCAGCACCTCGACCCCGCGCGCCTTGAAACCTTCGAGCTGCGGCGACTTCTTCAGCGCCTCGATGTCCTCGCCGCCGATGTAGTAGATCGCCTCCTGCCCTTCGCGCATGCGCGCCACATAGTCGTCCAGCGTCACCCAGCCCTCCTGGGTGGTCGACCGGAAGCGCAGCAGCTTCAACAGCGTCTCGCGCTGGTCGGCGTCTTCGTAGACGCCTTCCTTCAGGAGCGGGCCGAACGCTTCCCAGAACGTCGCGTAGCTCTCCGGATCGTCCTCGGCCTTGCGCTGCAGCTCGCCGAGCACCCGGCGGGTCACCCCCTGGCGGATCTTGGCCAGCATCGGGTTGCGCTGCAGCATCTCGCGGCTGACGTTCAGCGGCAGATCCTCGCTGTCCACCACGCCGCGCAGGAAGCGCAGGTACGCCGGCACCAGCTCCGGCGCGTCGTCGGTGACGAAGACCCGGCGGACATACAGCTTCACCCGGTGCTTGCGCTCCGGCTGGAACAGATCGAAGGGCTGCATGGTCGGCACGAACAGCAGCACGGCGTATTCCAGCGTGCCTTCCGCCCGATAGTGGATGGTCAGCCACGGATCGTCGAAGGCGTGGCCGACATGGTGGTAGAATTCCTTGTAGTCATCGTCGGAAATGTCCGACTTCGAACGGACCCACAAGGCCGACGCCCGGTTCAGCGTCTCGTCCTCGCCAGCCTTGCCGTCTTCCGCGTCGGCGGCCATGACGATCGGCAGCGCGATGTGGTCGGAATAGGTCTTGACGATGTGGCGCAGGCGGGCGGGCTCCAGGAATTCGTCCTTGCCCTCGGCCATGTGCAGCGTTACCGCCGTGCCGCGCGGCGCGTCGTCGGCTTCGGCGACGGTGTAGGCGCCCTTGCCGTCGGAGATCCAGCGCCAGCCCGCGTCCTCGCCGGCCTTGCGGCTGACCACCTCCACCCGGTCGGCGACGACGAAGGCGGAATAGAAGCCGACGCCGAACTGACCGATCAGCGCCATGTCCTTCTTGGCATCGCCGGTCAGGTTCTGCATGGCGGCGAGCGTGCCGGAGCGCGCGATGGTGCCGAGATTCTCCACCAAGTCGTCGCGGTTCATGCCGATGCCGTTGTCGGCGATGGTCAGGGTCCGCGCGGCCTTGTCGACCGACAGCCGCACCTTATAGGCGTCGCCGTCGCTTAGCTCCGGCCTGGTCAGCGCGGCATAGCGGAGCCGATCGCACGCGTCCGATGCGTTGGAGATCAACTCCCTCAGAAAGACCTCTTCGTGGCTGTAGAGGGACTTGGCGACGATTTCCAGCAGGCGGCTGACTTCCGCCTGGAATTCCAGCTTCTCTTCGCTCATGACGACGGCTCGGCAACGATTCGATGAAGGGTGAAAGGGTGCGGCAGATATGTGCAGGCCGCCGATGGCCTGCAAGCCCCGGCGGCCACGTCGGACGCTACGGCCGTCCGCTGAACATCGGCCCGATATCGGCTCCATTCACTAGGATCTGCCCGTCCGCCGTGACCTCGAAGGTCATGGTATGGCGGCCCGCCTCGTCCCCCGGATGCGCGAAAACCCGAAGCACGTTCAGCGCGACGGCAACCTCTTCGAGCATTGGCACCGCCGCCATCCGGCGCAGCAATGCGTCGATCCCGCCGAAGGACACCGACGCCTCGCCGACCGCATGGTAGGCTGCAGCGTCCTGCATCGCAGCAAAGCCGGTACCGGCAATGTCGTAGTCTGGACCGGCCAGTTTGGCCGTTTCGACGACATAGGTCGTACCCGCACGCTCGCCGGCCACCAGCAGGTCGCCGAGCGCATCCAAGAAGACCTCACGCGGCGTGCGGTCGTCCGCCGCCGCCCGGTCACCGATCCCTTCGCGCAGAATCGCCTCAAGTGTCGAGAAGAAGACGGCGCGCGGCATGCTGTCCGCCGTCACGTTGACGTCGTAGGAGATCGGCAGCAGCGCAAGGTCGGTGATGACCGGTGGGCCATCCGCGTCTATGCGGCCGCGTGAGACTTGGTGTCCTTGCGCGAACTCCGCGTCGAACCCGGTAATTCGCAGGTGGTCGCTCGCCTCCGTGATGCGCAGCGTGAGATCGGGTGTCACGGCAAAGGAGGCGCCGGTCCGCGTCATCGTGCTGTCGAGCGTGGCGAACAGGCCATCCATCGCCGCGAACACGGTCTGGATCGCCGCGACCAGATGCGCGCGTCCCGGGTCGCCCATCAACCGCACATCCAGCGCAATCGACGCCAGCTCCAGCATGCCGGCAAACAGTCGAAGACCGCCGTCTCGGTCGAACCCGGTCACCACCGCCGTCTGCTCGATGCGATCGGTGCGGTTGGACCGTCCCGGGACGGCGGAGGGCTCAACGAGCCCTTCGACCAGCGTGTCGACCGTATAGGTCAACCGCCCGCTTTCCGTCGCCTCCGCCTCGAAGACGCCGTGGCTTCGCTCCGCGGAGAAACCGTCGATACCCGGTCCGTTGATCGTGATGTCGTCCAAGCCGTAGTCGCCGGCGACAGCGACCTTGGCTGCCACGTCGACGGACAACTGGCCACCGATCGTCCCGCTCATTACGAAGGGCTGGGCATCGTCGTCGCCCGTCTCGACCGCCCAAGCGATGGCGAGGCGATCGGGCACGAACGCCAAGGTCACGACATCGTCGGCAAAGGAGACCACCGTGGCCTGCCAGGCGTCCACGGTCACGCGCGCGCGGCCGCCCACGGCGGCGACCGCTTCCGGGAACCGCACGATGGCGCCGGTCCCCTCACCGAAAACCGAGACGGGCGCGTCGAAGGTCACGTCGACGCTGGGGCCGAACTGGACGGCCGCGTCCGTGACCCAGCCGTCCAGTCCCTCGGCCAAGCCGTCGGCCGCCCCGCCGTCTTGGGCGCGCGCCCCGTCCGCGCCGGCGATGGACATGACGGCGGCCGCCGCCAACACGGCGACGATCCGCCGCGACATGCCCCGTCGCCCTCTCGCCCCGACCCTATTGCATCATCTGGTCGAGCAGCGGTCCCATATCGCCGCCGTTCAGGAGGAATCGACCATCCTCGGTGGCTTCGAAGGTGTAGCGCCGGGCATCGGCGCCATCGACCTGCTGGCCCGCCGCTTCGAAGAAGGCGAGGCCGGCGGCGGCATCCGGATCGGGCGACAGGCGCTCCACCAGGGCGCGCAGCGCGGCGAACTGACCAACCACCAACTCCGCCTCGCCGACGGCGCCGAAGGGCGCGGCTGTGGAGGTGGCGACATAGCCGTCCAACGCGACGTCGTAGCTCGGGTTGGTCAGCTCCAGCCGATTGACGTTGAACCGGCTGCCGGCCGCCGTGGCGGCCTGCTGCAGCGGGAACAGCGCGGCCATCAGCGCCGCCTCCGGCCCGCTGTCGAATGCCCCGCGGATCGCCGATCCAAAGGCCGCGGCCAGAGCGTCCCGCGGCAGGTCCACCAACGCCAGATCGATATCGACGCCCTGCGGGATCGCATCGGCGAAGGGCGGCGGCGGGTCGATCGCCACCGACCCGCTCTGCAGGGCCAGCGTCACGTTGCCGGTGTCGCCGCGCATGCCGCCGACCCCGAAGGAGAACGAACCGCCCTCGATGTCGGCGGCCTCGCCACCCTCGGTGAAGGAGACATCCGACACCTCGTAGACCATCTCCGCCCCGTCCAGCAGGTCGAAGATCGATTCCGCCAAGACCGCGGCCTCTTCCATCAGCGGCCCGGGGTCGCCGCCGGTCTCAGCCAACGCTTCGAAGTCGGCGACCAGATCGTTCACCGTCTGGGAGAACGCGTAGTAGCCCGGCATGTCGAGCTGTTCCATGACGAAGGCCGCGCTGATCTCGGCGATCGAGCCTTCGCCGCCGCCGCCATGATCGACGAAGCTGATCCCTTCGATCACCGCCGCAGCGTCGATGTCGTAGATCTCATCCCCCAGCTCGGCGGACGCCGCGCTGATGCGCACGGCGTCGATCCCGGCGCGGCCTTCCTCGCTGGCCGGGGCGATCTCGATACCGCTGAAGACCGCATCCATGTCCAGGAAGCTGGCATAGCGCGCGTCGAACAACCCTTCCCCCGCCTCTTGGGTCAGGGTGATGCTGACCCGGTCGCCGGCGCCCGGCGGGCCGACCTGCCAGGCCGTCGGCACCTGCCAGGTGACGCGGTAGCGATGCTCGCCCTCCGGCACCAGTGTTGCGGTGAAGGCGCTGGTCTCGATCAGGTTCTCGCCGCGGTAGGTGGTCAGGCGCGGCGGCGGAACGGTCAACTCGTAGCGGTCGCCCGCCGGCTCCACCGTGATCGAGCCGTCGAAGGTCAGGCTGACCGTGTCTTCGGGGAAGCTGAGATACTCGACCATCCACTCCTTCAGGCCCTGGTGGATGGCCGCAGCCCCTTCGGCCGTCACCTCCTGGGCACCGGCCGATCCGGCGGTGATGGCAACGACGCCGAGGGCGAGCGCCGTCGTGGCTGCGGGTTTCCCGATCGTCATCCCTGAAGTCTCCGCTGTCGCTTGGCGGGTTCGGCGCGTGCCGCCCGCATGATCTCTCCGGTTCCGGGGATCGCCCTTGCCGATCCGCCCGGCGGACGCCCATGCTCGCACGAACCGCCACACCGGCAATGTCAAAGATTAATGATCTTGCCGAGTCGGATCGACCGTCGTGGACGGTCCCGGCACAAGGGGGCGGCGCAGTGGTGGCGCAAGACTGTGGCGATGTGGGGGCCGTCGCCGTCGCAAGACACTGCGGCCGCACACCGCTCCCCCCGGGCTTGCATCGCCGGGGAGAAACCGGCACCCATGATCGTGCCATGCCGCCGATCGCCGACCGCTCCCGCGTGCTCGCCGTCCTCGGGCCGACCAACACCGGCAAGACGCATTACGCGATCGACCGGATGCTCAGCTACCCGTCGGGCACCATCGGCTTCCCGCTCCGGCTGCTGGCGCGGGAGAACTACGACCGGGTGGCCCGCCTGAAGGGCCGCGGCCGCGTCGCCCTGGTCACCGGCGAGGAGAAGATCGTCCCGCCGGACGCGGCCTATTTCATCTGCACCGTGGAGAGCATGCCGCGCGGGCTGAGCGCCGATTTCGTCGCCATCGACGAAATCCAGCTCGCCGCCGATCCGGAGCGCGGCCACGTCTTTACCGACCGGCTGCTGCACGCCCGCGGGCTGGAGGAGACGGTATTCCTGGGCGCGGAGACGATCCGCCCCCTGCTGCGCCGCCTGGTGCCGGAGGCGGAGTTCCTCGGCCGGCCGCGATTCTCCCAGCTCACCCATATCGGGGCGCGCAAGCTGGCCCGCCTGCCGCGCCGGTCCGCCGTCGTCGCCTTCTCCGCCGGCGACGTCTACGCGCTGGCGGAGCTGCTGCGCCGCCAGCGCGGCGGCACCGCGGTGGTGCTGGGGGCGCTCAGCCCACGCACCCGCAACGCCCAGGTAGAGATGTACCAGTCCGGCGAGGTCGACTATCTGGTCGCCACCGACGCGATCGGCATGGGCCTGAACATGGACATCGACCATGTCGCCTTCGCCCGGCTGGAGAAGTTCGACGGCCGCGCCGTCCGCCGCCTGCGCCCGGCGGAGCTGGCCCAGATCGCCGGACGCGCCGGGCGCCACATGGCCGATGGCACCTTCGGGACGACCGGCGATGCCGGGGCGATCGAGGCGGAGGTGGTGGAAGCGATCGAGAGCCATGTGTTCGATCCCCTGCCCGTCCTGATGTGGCGCAACGACGATCTCGACTTCCGCTCGGCGCCCGGGCTGCTGCGCAGCCTGGAGCGGCGGCCCGACCGGGCGGGCCTGCGCCGCGCGCCGGAGGCCGACGACCAGATCACGCTGGGCCATCTGCTGCGCGACGGCCCGACGATGGACCGCGCGGGCGCCGAGGAGCGGGTGCGCCTCCTATGGGAGGTCTGCCAGATCCCCGACTTCCGCAAGATCCTGTCGGACGACCACACACGGCTGGTAGCGGCGGTGTTCCGCCAGCTCACCGGCGCGACCGGCCGCCTGGCGACCGACTGGGTCGGCCGGCAGATCGCCGCCCTGGCGCGCACCGACGGGGACATCGACACGCTGATCGGCCGGCTGGCGCATATCCGCACCTGGACCTACATCGCCCATCGCCAGGACTGGCTGGCCGACGCCCGCGCCTGGCAGGAGCGGGCGCGCGGCGTGGAGGACCTGCTGTCCGACGCGCTGCACGAGCGGCTGACCCAGCGCTTCGTCGACCGGCGCTCCGCTGCCCTGTCCCGCCAGGCGGACTCCGGCGAGGCGATCCTGGCCGCCGTGACGCGACGCGGCGAGGTGGTGGTCGAGGGTCAGTATATCGGCCGCCTCGACGGCTTCCGCTTCGTGCCCGACGCGACCGCCCACAGCGCGGAGGCGCGCGCCCTGTCGGCGGCCGCCGGCCGTGCGTTGAGCGACGAGATCCGCGCGCGGGTGCGGCGCCTGGAGACCGCCGGCGACGAGGCGATCACCCTGTCGCCGGAAGGCATCGTGCATTGGGACGGGGCGCCGGTGGCCCGGCTCGCCGCCGGGCGCACGGTGCTGCGCCCGGCCGTCCGGCCGCTGGCCAGCGACCTTCTGGAGCCGCGCTGGCGCGACCGGATCGCGCGCCGCCTGGCCGAGGGCATCGCCCGCACGGTCGACCGGGCGCTGGCGCCGCTGGTGCGGCTGTCGGCAGCGCCGCCGGGGGGCTCCGCGCGCGGTCTCGCCTTCCAGCTTGCCGAGCGTCTCGGCACGGTCAGCCGGGCGCAGGTCGCCGATCTGGTGCGCGGCCTGGGTCCGGCGGAGCGGCGGCAGCTCGCCCGCCTCGGCATCGTCATCGGCGAGGCGCATGTGTTCATGCCGCGGCTGCTGCGCGGCCGGGCTGTCGCCATGCGGGGGCTGCTCTACGCGGTCGCGCAATCCCTGACGCTGCCGCCGCCCCTGCCGGCGGCGGGCGCGGCCTCGGTGCGCGCCGATGCGTCCCTGCCGGAGGATTTCTGGCTGGCGGTCGGCTATGTCCGCCTGGGCGACCGGGCGGTGCGGGTCGACCGCCTGCAGGCGCTGGCCACGGCCTGCCGACCCCTGGCGAAGCAAGGCGCCTTCGCGGTGACGCCGCGGCTGGCCGGCACTGCCGGGGTTCCGGTCGCCCTGATGCCGCGGCTGCTGAACGCGCTCGGCTACCGCGGCACCGCCGGTCCCGACGGCATCGAGGCGTTCCAGCGGCCGGCGTCGCGCAAGCGACCGCGGCCCCGGTCCGCGGCGCGATCGGCCGCGCCGGCGGAGGGGCCGTTCGGCAAGCTGCGGGAGCTGGCCGGAGGGTGACGGCCGACCCGCGGACACCGGACGGCGCGGCCGGCTCGATTCGGCTCGACAAATGGCTGTGGCAGGCGCGGTTCTGCAAGACGCGGACCCTGGCCGCCAAGCTGTGCACCGGCGGGCGGGTGCGCATCGACGGCCGCGTCGTCGACAAGGCCCATGCCGCCGTCCGGCCCGGCCAGGTGCTGACCTTCGCGCTGGGCGAGCATGTCCGGGTCGTGCGGGTCGCCGCGCTGGGCACCCGGCGCGGGCCGGCACCGGAGGCCCGGACCCTCTACGAGGACCTGGCGCCCCCTCAAGCGGAGACCCGCCTGGCCCGCATCGACGCCGCCGGCCCGGCACCGCCGCGCCGCCCGCCCGGCAGCGGCCGGCCAACCAAAAAGGACCGGCGATCGGTCGACCGGTTACAGGCCGACGGGGAAGACGCGTAGCGACCGGCCTCAAGCCGGCGGGCGGCGGACGGGTCTTCGGCCCATCGGCACAACGGGGGATTGCCGCGCCGGGCGAAGGCAGCCCAAGATAGGCGGTGGTGGTGCGGAAGAGTCACCCTGACGAGGGAGAGGGCAACAGTGCCGGACGGCCAAGCATCCGATGGGTTGGAACATCGCGTTGCCCGTCTTGAAGCGGACATGGGCGATGTGAAGGCGGCACTCGGTCGACTGGAGCCCCTGATCATCCGTATGGACGAGCGGATGGCTCATCTCGCCGGCAAGAGCGAGCTTGAGGCGTTGCGCAGCGACATGGCTCATGTCGCGAGCAAGAGCGAGCTTGAGGCGTTGCGCGGCGATGTGGCTCATGTCGCAAGCAAGAGCGAGCTTGAGGCGTTGCGCGGCGATGTGGCTCATGTCGCGAGCAAGGGCGAGCTTGAGGCGTTGCGCATTGAGGTTGCTGATCTCTCAGCGACCCTCCGCGGCATGCCGAGTCGGGGGTTCGTCATCGGCGTCGTTGTCGCGATTGTGACCCTGGTGATGGCCACCATCGCCATGGTCCCGGCCATCCAGCGGGGCATCGGCGCTCTCTGACCCGGCCTTATCACCCGCCGCGCCGGCGGACAGCCTGGCGACGGTGCCGGGCACCCGCCACATTGCCACGGCCGGTCCACGTTCCTATCTTCGCGCCACCGGCCGGCGAACGGCCGGATACTCTTGCAGGTCCGAAGCCGCCATGGTCGCCGACGTCGCCCATATCCGTAATTTCGCGATCATCGCCCATATCGACCACGGCAAGTCGACGCTGGCCGACCGGCTGATCCAGCGCTGCGGCGGGCTGGAAGCGCGCGAGATGAAGAGCCAGGTGCTCGACAGCATGGACATCGAGCGCGAGCGCGGCATCACCATCAAGGCGCAGACGGTGCGCCTCAGCTACCGGGCCGACGACGGCACGGAGTATCAGCTCAACCTCATGGACACGCCCGGCCATGTCGACTTCTCCTACGAAGTCAGCCGGTCGCTGGCGGCCTGCGAAGGCTCGCTCTTGGTGGTCGACGCCAGCCAAGGCGTCGAAGCGCAGACCCTGGCGAATGTCTACAAGGCGCTGGAGGCCGATCACGAGATCGTCCCCGTCCTCAACAAGATCGACCTGCCCGCCGCGGAGCCGGAGCGGGTGCTTCAGCAGATCGAGGACGTGGTGGGCCTGCCGGCCGACGATGCGCTGTCCATCTCCGCCAAGACCGGTCTCGGCATCGAGGAGCTTCTCGCCGCGATCGTCGCGCGGCTGCCGCCACCCCATGCCGGCGATCCCCAAGCTCCGCTGAAGGCGCTGTTGGTCGACAGTTGGTACGATCCCTATCTCGGCGTCGTCATCCTGGTGCGGGTGGTGGAGGGCCGGCTGAAGGTCGGTCTGAGAGTGCGCTTCCTCGGCACCGGCGCGGTGCGCGAGATCGACCGGGTCGGCTTCATGTCGCCCAAGGGCGTGCTGGTGGACAGCCTGGAGCCCGGCGAGGTCGGCTTCATCACCGCCGCCATCAAGGACATCAGCGAGACCAAGGTCGGCGACACGATCACCGAGGACCGGCGTCCCACCGACCAGCCGCTGCCCGGCTTCGCGCCCAGCGTGCCGGTGGTCTGGTGCGGCCTGTTCCCGACCGATGCGGCGGAGTTCGAAGATCTGCGCGACAGCCTCGGCAAACTCGCGCTCAACGATGCCAGCTTCCATTTCGAGGCCGAAACATCAGCCGCACTGGGCTTCGGCTTCCGCTGCGGCTTCCTGGGCCTCTTGCATCTGGAGATTATCCAAGAACGGCTGGAGCGGGAATTCGGGCTCGACCTGATCACCACCGCACCCTCGGTGGTCTATCAGGTCCATCTCACCGACGGGACGCGGGTCGACCTGCACAACCCGGCCGACATGCCGGACGTGATGCGCATCGCCCGCATCGAGGAGCCGTGGATTCAGGCGACCATCATGCTGCCCGACGAATATCTCGGCGGCATCCTGCAGCTCTGCACCGAGCGGCGCGGCGAGCAGATCGAGCTGACCTATAGCGGCCACCGCGCCATGCTCATCTACCGCCTGCCCTTGAACGAGGTGGTCTTCGACTTCTACGACCGCTTGAAGTCGATCAGCCGGGGCTATGCCAGCTTCGACTATGCGCTGGAGGGCTACCGCGAGAGCGACCTGGTGAAGATGTCGATCCTGGTGAACGGCGATCCGGTGGACGCGCTGGCGATGATCGTGCACCGCAGCCAGTCCGAACGGCGCGGCCGCCAGCTCTGCGAGCGGCTGAAGGACCTGATCCCGCGCCAGCTTTTCCGCATCGCCATTCAGGCGGCGATCGGCGGGCGGATCATCGCGCGCGAGACCATCTCCGCCCTGCGCAAGGATGTCACCGCCAAATGCTATGGCGGCGACATCACCCGCAAGCGCAAGCTTCTGGAGAAGCAGAAGGAAGGCAAGAAGCGGATGCGCCAGGTCGGCAATGTGGAGATCCCGCAAAGCGCCTTCATCGCCGCGCTGCGCATGGGCGAGCCGTAGGCCGCCGTCGATCTCGCAGGCGCGAAACCCGCAGCCTTCATAATCGTCTCGGGATGCTGTAAGACCCGATAGACCTTGTTGATGGATCGACGAGCCGGACTGATGTCTTCACGCTGCCGCTCCTTGCCGGGCCCGAGATCGCGCCGTCACCTTGTGTTGGCCACGGCGATCGCCTTCAGCCTCGTTCCCGTTTCCGCCGCCTACGCCCAGATCAGCCTCTACGACCAGGATCCGCTGGTAGAGGCCGCCCGCGACAACGAGACCGACGCCGCCGTGTCCATGGTGCTCAGCGGGGCCCGCGTCAACGTCACCGATGTCGATGGGCGCACACCCCTGATGCATGCCGCGATCAACCACAATACGCGCCTGGCGGACCTGCTGATCGAAAAGGGCGCCTGGCTGCAGCTCTCCGACGACCACGGCAACACCGCGCTGCACTACGCGGCGGAGTCCGGCAGCGAGCCGGTCGCCCGCCGGCTGACCGAGGCGGGCACCCCGTTGGATGCGCAGAACCGGGCCGGGCTGACGGCGCTGATGCTGGCGGCGCGCAACGGCCACCATCCGGTGGTCAGCCTGCTGCTGCAGGCCGGCGCCACCACCGGGTTGCTGGACTACAGCGGACGTAGCGCGCTCGACTGGGCGCTCGACAGCCGATCCGGCGCCACCGCCGACCTGCTGCGCAACGCCGGTAGCTGACCGGAACCGCCAGCGCCCCCGCCGCCGACGGCCGGCCGCCGCATTGAAACCGCGGCCGACGCGGCCGCATCGAATGGCTTTCTCCAGGATCCCGCCGCCCGTGTCCGACGTCCCCGCAGTCGCGCCGCCGTCCGCCGACGGCCTGGCCTCCGCGCCGACCGCCGCGCTTCGCCCGCTGACCCATCTGAAGCGCCTGGAAGCGGAGAGCATCCACATCATCCGCGAGGTCGCCGCGACCTTCCGCAACCCGGTGATGCTCTATTCCATCGGCAAGGACAGCGCGGTGATGCTCCACCTGGCGCTGAAGGCGTTCCATCCGGGACCGCTGCCCTTCCCGCTGCTGCACATCGACACGACGTGGAAGTTCCGCGAGATGATCGCCTTCCGCGATTCGCTGCCGGAACGGCTGGGCGTGCGGCTTCTGGTCCACACCAACCAGGAGGGGCTGCGCCGCGGCATCAACCCGATCGACTCCGGCTCCGTCGTCCATACCGACGTGATGAAGACGCAAGCGCTCCGCCAGGCGCTCGACCACCACCGCTTCGATGCGGCCTTCGGCGGCGCCCGGCGGGACGAGGAGGCGTCGCGGGCCAAGGAACGCGTCTTCTCGTTCCGCAGCCGGACCCATCAGTGGGATCCGCGGCGCCAGCGCCCGGAGCTTTGGCGGCTCTACAACACGCGGGTCGCCGACGGGGCGAGCATCCGCGTCTTCCCGCTGTCCAATTGGACCGAGTTGGACGTCTGGCAGTACATCTATCTGGAGAACATTCCGCTGGTCTCCCTCTATCTCGCCGCCGAGCGTCCGGTGGTGGAGCGCGACGGCACGCTGATCATGGTCGACGACGACCGCCTGCCGCTCGCACCCGGTGAGCGGCCCGAGCCGCGCCGCGTGCGCTTCCGCACGCTGGGCTGCTACCCCCTCAGCGGCGCGGTGGAGAGCGACGCCACCACCCTGCCCCAGGTGATCCGCGAGATGCTGGTCAGCCGCGCCTCGGAACGGCAGGGCCGGGTGATCGACCGCGACCAGATCGGCTCGATGGAGAAGAAGAAGCAGGAGGGCTACTTCTGACCATGGCTACCGATCTCGCGGGCGGCACCGCCGCCGATTTCGACATCGAAACCTATCTGGAAGAGCAGCAGCACAAGGACTTGCTGCGTTTCATCACCTGCGGCAGCGTCGACGACGGCAAGAGCACGCTGATCGGCCGTCTCCTGTTCGACACCAAGCTGTTGTTCGAGGACCAGCTCGCCGCGCTGGACAATGTCAGCCGCCGCTACGGCACCCAGGGCGACGCGGTCGACCTGGCGCTGTTGGTCGACGGCCTGCAGGCGGAGCGCGAGCAGGGCATCACCATCGACGTCGCCTACCGCTTCTTCGCCACGCCGAAGCGAAAATTCATCGTCGCCGACACGCCGGGTCACGAGCAGTACACCCGCAATATGGCAACCGGCGCCTCGACCGCCGACCTCGCGGTGATCCTGGTGGATGCGCGCAAGGGCATACTGACCCAGACCCGCCGGCACAGCTTCATCGTCCATCTCCTGGGCATCCGCCAGCTGATCCTGGCGGTGAACAAGATGGACCTGGTCGGCTTCGACGAGGATCGCTTCACCGCCATCGTCGCGGAGTATGGGCGCTTCGCCGATCAATTGGGGGCGCGCGGCGTCCGGGCCGTGCCGATCTCCGCGCTCAACGGCGACAACCTCTTCCATGCCAGCCGGCAGATGGACTGGTATGCCGGCCCCACCCTGCTCGACCTCCTGGAGACGGCGGAGACCGCCCGCGACCTCGCCACCCGGCCGTTCCGCATGCCGGTGCAATGGGTCAACCGGCCGACGCCCGACTATCGCGGCTACAGCGGCACCATCGCCGCCGGCACGCTCAAACCGGGCGACCAAGTGGTCGCCCAGCCGGCCGGACGGACCAGCCAGGTGGTGCGCATCGACACCGCCGACGGCCCGCTGGACCGCGGCCAGCCCGAACAGTCGGTCACCGTGGTGCTGGCCGACGATATCGACATCGCCCGCGGCGACGTGCTGGCGGCGGCGGAGGCGGAACCGGCGATGATGGTCGCCGACCAGTTCGCCGCGCATCTGCTCTGGATGCACGAAGACCCGCTGCTGCCGCACCGCGACTATCTGTTGAAGATCGGTCCGCGCACGGTCACCGCCTCGGTCCTGCGGCTGACCCACACCGTCAACATCAACACGCTGGACGAGCAACCGACCTCCGCGCTGGGCCTTAACGAGATCGCGCGTTGCCAGATCGCCACCGACCGGCCGATCGCCTTCGATCCCTATCAAGAAGTGCGCGATACCGGCGCCTTCGTCCTGATCGACCGTTTCACTGACGAAACGGTCGGCGCCGGCATGATCGATTTCGCCTTGCGCCGGGCCACCAACATCCATTGGCAGGCGCTCGACGTCGACCGCGCGGCACGCAGCCGCCAGAAGGGCCAGCGGCCCTGCATCCTGTGGTTCACCGGCCTGTCGGGATCCGGCAAGTCGACCGTCGCCAACGCCATCGAGAAGCTGCTGATGGCCGATGGCCGGCATTCCTATCTGCTGGATGGCGACAATGTCCGCCACGGGCTGAACCGGGATCTCGGGTTCACCGATCAGGACCGGGTGGAGAACATCCGCCGGGTGGCGGAGGTCGCCCGGCTGATGGTCGATGCCGGGCTGATCACGATCGTCTCCTTCATCTCCCCCTTCCGCGGCGAGCGGGAGATGGCGCGCCACTTGGTGGCGGAAGGCGAGTTCATCGAGATCTTCGTCGACACGCCCCTGGACGTGTGCGAGGCGCGTGACCCGAAGGGTCTCTACGCCAAGGCCCGCGCCGGCCAACTCGCCAACTTCACCGGCATCGACAGCGCCTACGAGCCGCCCGAGGCGCCGGAGATCCACCTCGACGGCGCCGCCGCACCGCCGGAGGTGCTGGCGGAGCGCGTAATCTCCTACCTGCGGGCACAATCGATCCTGTAGAAGGGGGCGATCCTGTAGAAGGGGGCGACCCTGTAGAAGGGCCGGCCGGCAGCAGCCGTCGATCCCGCCCCCGTCTCCTCGCGCCGGCGCCCGCCGGGGACCTTGAGCACGCCCATGTACATCGTTCAGATCGCGTCCGAATGCGCGCCCATCGCCAAGGTCGGCGGGCTCGCCGATGTCGTCTACGGCCTGTCGCGCGAGTTGGAGATCCGCGGCCACGCCGTGGAGATCATCCTGCCGAAATACGATTGCCTCTGGTACGACCAGATCTGGGGTCTACAGCCGGTCCACGAGGACCTCTGGGTTCCCTGGTATGGCGGCACGATCCATTGCACGGTCTATTTCGGCTTCGTGCAAGGCCGGAAATGCTTCTTCATCGAGCCGCACAGCCAGGATAGCTACTTCGATCGCGGTATCTTCTACGGCCACTATGACGACCCGATCCGCTTCGCCTTCTTCTGCAAGGCGGCGCTGGAGTTCATGCTGGCCAGCGGCAAGCGCCCGGACATCCTGCATGTGCATGACTGGCAGACCGCGCTGGTGCCGGTCCTGCTGTTCGAGCTCTACCAGCAGGTCGGCATGCCCGATCAACGGGTCTGCTACACCATCCACAATTTCCGCCACCAGGGCAGCGCCGGCGAGGATTTGCTGTGGGCGACGGGCCTGGCCGATCCCGGCCGCTTCTTCGTCCAGGAACGCCTGCAGGACACCTTCAACCTGCACGCCTTGAACCTGATGAAGGGCGGCATCGTCTACGCCAACGCCGTTACCACCGTGTCGCCGCGCCATGCCTGGGAGGTGCTGAACACTGACCTCGATTGCGGGCTCGGCGGCCCGCTGCACACCCATGAGGCCAAGTTCGAAGGGATCCTCAACGGTCTGGACTACGAGGCGTGGAACCCGGCGGCCGATGCCTGGCTGCCGCATCACTTCGATGCGGCGACGCCGGCCGGCAAGGACGCCAACCGCACCGCGCTGCGCCGCCGCTTCTGGCTGCGCGACCGCGACGTGCCGGTGGTCGCCTATGTCGGCCGGCTGGACAGCCAGAAGGGTGTGCACCTGATCCGCCACGCGCTGCTGCACAGCTTGGAGCGCGGGGCCCAGTTCGTGCTGCTCGGCTCCAGCCCGGAGGCGCCGATCCAGGCGGACTTCCTCGGGCTCAAGCACGCGCTCGACGACAATCCGGACTGCCATATCGAGATCGGCTTCCACGAGGCGCTGGCCCATCTGATCTATGCCGGCGCCGACATCCTGGTGATCCCCAGCATGTACGAGCCCTGCGGGCTGACCCAGCTGATCGGCATGCGCTATGGGGCGGTGCCGGTGGCGCGGGCGGTGGGCGGGCTGGTGGACACCGTGTTCGACATCGACCACAGCGACCGGCCGGTCGCCGAGCGCAACGGCTTCGTCTTCAACGACGTGGATTTTCCCGCATTGGAAAGCGCGTTGGACCGGGCGATCACCATGGCGACGGACAAGCCGAAGGCGTTCGCTAAGCTGCGGGCCGCGGGCATGCGCCAGGATCACTCCTGGAACCATCCCGGCCAGTCCTATCTCGACGTCTACGAACGCATCCGCCACCGCGCCTGAGCACGCCCGGTCGGCGGCCCCAGGGTCAGCGGCCCCGTTCAGCGGCCGATGCGGGCCAGCATGCCGATAAGCTGCTCGCGTTCCTTGCGGGTCAACGTGCGCAAGACATCCCGGTCGCGCGCCTCGATCTTCGGCGTCAGCTCGTGCAGCAGCGCCGCCCCCTCGCCGCTCAACGCCAGGGCGTAGGACCGGCGGTCGCGCGGCGAGGCCTGACGCACCACCAGATCGCGGTTCTGCAGCCGGTCGATCACCGCCACCATGGTCGACCGGTCGATGCCCAGCTCCACGCCCAGATCGGTCTGGTTGATCCCCGGCCGCTCGGCGATCAGCGCCAAGACGCCGAATTGCGTCACCGTCAGCCCGTAGGGCTGGGTCACGTCCAACAGCGCATTGGCGATGGCGATCTGGGCCTGGCGCAGCCGAAACCCGGCTAGCCGATCGAGCAGGCCCGCCTGTCCCGACGCCGCACAGGCGGCTTCCATACGGGTCGGTTCAATGGTCGACAGCGACGATTCAGCCATGACCCCGGTCCTCCGCCGGACACTGCCGGCTCCTGGTCCGCCCGGCTAGGCGGGCGGTGCGACACTGGAGTCATCCTAGACTGACGAATGCTTCTAATTCAAATCATAACCTTCTATGGCTAACCAAAATCTGCACGGCCGCCGGTCCGGATGCCGGCGGCTTCCGACCACCCTCCCAGGTCCAATCGACATTCGTCGCCGCGAACCGTTGAAGCCCTCCCCCTTGATGGGGGAGGGTTGGGTGGGGGTGATGCCCGTTGCTGGAAGAGCCGGGCGAAGAAACACCCTTTCGATGGCGCCATTGGACGGGACGGCCGTTGCGGCGCGAGATTGTCCCCTCGAAGACGCTAACGCCGCGCGGCGATATCACCCCCACCCTAACCCTCCCCCATCGAGGGGGAGGGAATCCTGAATGTCGATTGAACCTACGGCGCGCTGTACGTCTCGATCAACCGGCGCGCCTGGTCGAGCAGATCGACGCCGTCATGGCCGGCGGCGGACATCTCCGTGATCCAGTCGACGATCACCACCTCCGCGGCGGCCCGCCAGTCGCCGACGGCATCGCCCTCCACGCGTACGATGGTATTGCCGGCCTCGCGGGCCGCGTCCCGGCCCGGCTCTTCCGCCTCGTCCCAGAGCTGCCCGGCCGTCGCCGCCAGGGACGGGCCGCTCTCGTCCCGCAGCACCGCCTGCAGGTCGGCCGGCAGCCCGTCGAACCGATCGCGATTCATCGCCAACAGGAAGACGGCGGTGTAGAGGCCGCGGCTGTCCATCACCTCGGTATGGGTGTCGGCCAATTCATGCACACGCAGCGCTCGCGCGACCTCCCAGGGCAGCAGCGCCGCGTCGATCACCCCGCGCGACAGGGCCTGCGGCACCTCCGGCACCGGCATGCCCACCGGCTCCGCGCCCAGCGCAGCCAGCGTCTGGTTGGTGATGCGCGATGGCGCGCGGACGGTCAGGCCCGCCAGATCGGCCAGGCTCTCCACCGCCCGGCCGCGGATGTGGAAGGTGCCTGGCGCATGGACATGCACCAGCAACACCTGCACCTCGGTGAAGACCTTGTCGGCATGCGCCTCGTAGTAGGCCTGTGCGGCCTGGCTGGTCGCTGCCGCGGTGCCGGCGACGAAGGGCAGCTCGAACACCTCGATCACCGGAAACCGGCCGGGCGTATAGCCGGGCAAGGTCCAGACGATATCGGCCACGCCCTCGCGCGCCTGGTCGTAGAGGCCGGGCGGGCTGCCGCCAAGCTGCATGGCCGGGAAGATCTCGACCGTCAGCCGGCCATCGCTGGCCGCCGCCACGCGCTCCGCCCAAGGCACCAGAAAATCCGCGTGCGTGATCGACGTCGTGGGCAGGAAATGGTGCAGCGTCAGCGACACCGGCTCATCGGCCTGCGCAGAGCCGGCGACCGCCAGACCCAGAAGGGTCGCGCACGCAACCCGACGACAAAGACGCCTCACCATGGATGTCCTCTCCCCTCATCCCGGCTGAACACCGGTGTTTGGCCCTCAAGCGACGGCGCCGCGTCGCCGGCGGCCGGACCGCCCGACGACAAGCGCGATGCTTGATAGCATTGGGAGGCGTCGGCCGCGACCCGGGGCCGCAACCCGGGGCCGCGTCCGGAGAGGATCAGTTCGTCTGCACCAACCAGCAGTCGCCGCCGCCCTGGTGGATGGCCTGGCACAGGACCTCCGCGTCGGCGCGCGCCGGCACCGCCACCTGGAGGCGATGCCAAACGCCGTGATTGCCGAGATCGACCCGGGTCACCAACGGATCCCGCCCGGCCAGCGCCGGATGGCGCAGCGTCAAGCGACCCCATGTCGCCAGCGCGGCGGCGTGATCGCGATGGGCCGCAAGCTGCACCAACTCGCCGGCACCGCCGTCCGTCGGCAGGGCGGCGCCATCGGCATCCAGCATCTCGACACCCGAGAGGTCGACATCGGCGATCTCCGAACCGTCCAACCCGTCGATCTCCACCATCGGCGCCGCGGCGACCGCGATCGGCATGTCGACCCAGCCGTCGCCCGCGTCGCCCTCACCCTCCAACGCCGCCGCCGGCGCCGCGTCGGCCGGCGGCCGCAGGATCGGGCGGGCCGGCTGGATGGCCAAGCCCGCCAAGTCCGCGGAGTCCGGCGGATCGGCCGCCGGGGCCGCCGCACCCTCGCCGCGCCCCGGGCCGGAGGCCGACAGCAGCAGGTCGTCCACCGACTCTACATCCGCCCGCAGCACCGGGCGCTCCCAGGCCAGGCCGCGGTCATCGAGGCGGCTGGGCACCACCGTGCCGACGCTGATGGCGGTGTCGCGGTCGAGGGTCGGCCGGTCCGGTTCGGCCCGCCGGGGTTCGTCCACTCGATCGCTTGCCGCGACGGGAGCGGGGGCCGCGGGATCGCCGCCGGCCTGCGGCTCGACCAGGTCCAGCGCGAGATCGGGCATCTCGACGGTCTCGCCAGCAGCGCCAACCTCGACCTCTGCGCCGGTCTCGCCGTCACCGGCCGCGGCGGCCGGCGCCAACGGACCCTCCAGCGACAATGCCAGCTCCGCCGGTGCCTCCCCGGCCAACGGCACCGGTGCTGCGTCCACCGGCAGACCGATGGGACGATCCAGGTCGGGCGGCGCCAATTGCGCGGGCATCGTGCTCGCCAGCGCCGGCGCATCGGACAGGCCGCGCGGCAGGCGGCAGATCCCGCCATCGCGCCGCACCGTCCCACAGAGCACAGCGGCATGCTGCCGGTCGGCCGGCTGCAGCCGAATGCGCCAGACCGGATCGCCGCCGATCCGCTCGCCGCGCCCGATATCGGGCACCATCCGCGCCACCTCCGCCCCATGGCGCAGCCGCAACCGGCGCCACTCCGCCCGCGCGCTGGCCTCGCTGGGCATGGCGGCAAGCTGCACGGTCAACTCCCCTTCCGCCGCCAGCCAGGCGCGCGGCGGTGCCACCGGCAACGGCACCACCCGCGGGTCGCGGAGGTCGCGCCGGGCGATCGGCTGATCGCGCGTGCCGGCCGCGGGCGCGGGGAAGGACAAAGATTCCGGTGGCGGTGCGGCCGCCGCCGCGACCGCGCCGCGATCCACCAGACCGCGCAGATCGGCGGAGGACGGCGCCTCGGCCGGGACCTCGGCCGGGGCCGTGCCGGTGGCCGGTGGCGCCCCCAGCCCTTCGATCGCCAACAGGGTCTGCGGCCGATCGAGCACACTCTCCGTCATCCCGAGGGGCCGGTCTTCCGGGCGGGTGTCCGGCGCGGAATAGGTGGGCGCTTCGGCGGCCGGCGGCGGGGCGCTGGCCGTCTCCTCCACGGTGCCCAGCGCATCGCGCTCGCCGCCCAGACCGACGGTCAGCCGGTCGCCTTCCTCGGCGGGCGGGACGTCGGCGAGCCGGGCGCGCTCGGCCTCGCCGTCGGCATCCTCCTCGATCACCGGCTGGGTCAGGCTCTCCGGCAGGAAGCCGGCGAGACGATGGCCGTCATGGCCGAGCCGCTCGAAGAAGCAATTGACGTTGGTCCCCACCCGGCCGGCGAACCGCGTGCCGTCCTCGGTCACGTAGTGCCAGTCCTGGATGTTGTCGCGCACCTCCAGCACCCGGTAGAGGGGGGCGAGCGACAGAACCTCCTCCGCGCCCTGATAGCAGTGGACGGCCCAGGCCTCCCGGGGATCGCGCGGGGCATCGCTGCTGCGCGCGGGCGGCGGCGCGCTTGCCGGCGGCATCTCGTCGAGCGGCTGGACCTCGACATCGGGCACCGGGACGGCCGGCACCGCCGGTCCTTCCTGGGCGCGTGCCGGCGCGGCCCCGGCTGCCCAGAGCAGCCCGACGGCAACCGCAATCCCAAGCCGGCCGATCGCCCGCATCGCTCCCCCCGATCGACGATCCCCTCCGTGCGCCGCCGGCGTCAGAGGAAATCCCCTCCCAACAAGTGGCCGTCCGAGATCGGGTCCGAGAAACTCTTCGCCGTGCAACACCGGCCCGCCCCCGACACTCTCAGGCGGAGACTAGCGCCACGAGTGGACCAAAGCCAGCGCGCCTTCCATCGGTTGCCCCTTCGCGCGAAGTCTTTGCACACGCCGGGGCGACATTAACCAATATTCTCAGCCCTTGCTGAATATCGCCTTAATGTCGAGAACCTGGGCGCTGCCGTCGGCCGTCTCGTCGGTCGTGGTCTCCGGGCCGACGACCGGCGCAATACTGCGGGCCGGGCGGCGGGGCGGCGGGGCCACGTCGCCGACCGGCGGCGGATCGACCTCCACCGCTGGCGGTGGCCCGGCGGGCGGCGGCGCGTCGGCACCAGCCGGCACGGCATCGCCGTCGATGTCCAGGCCATCGAGCATGGCATGGGCGTGATACTCGCCCGCCAGGCTCTGATTGCTGAAGCTGGCGATCTCGTTGGTCACGTTGACCATCCGATAGAAGATGTCGTCGGCGGCATCCATGCCGGATTCCACCGCGCCGACGATACGGCGCAGCTTGCCCACCAGCTCCCGGTTCATCTTCTCCAGGCGCCGGATATGGTCCTGGGCATGCAGCATGTCGTTGCGCTGCTGGATGAACCGTTCTTCGATCTTGGTCAGCAGCTCCAGGCTTTCCTGCTGGCGCATCAGCCGATGGCTGCGCACCGCATTCAGCCGGTTTTCCGCCATGCCCAGACGACGGTTGAGGTCGTCGAGATCCTCCGTCTGGAGGATGAGATCGTCAGGTGTGTTGTCAGTCATTGACGTGCGACTTCGTGATCTGCCAGAGGAGCACGGGCAGGATCACGATCGCCAGCGGCACCAGGACGAAGCCCATGGAATGCCATGCTTCGGCATCGGACAGGGTGCGCCACCAGTCCACAAGACCGACGATCCAGCCCCAGACATTCCAGCTGAAATTCGTCATGCCGTCGAAGGCCGAGGCGAGCCCGGTGTCCTCGAAGACCAGCGCCACTATAGCGGATCGCACGTCGAATGCTAATCCCGGATCGGCAAGGGCCAGGCCGATCACGGCTGCCAGGGCAACGCCCAGCGCCACCAGGACCGGCCGGCGCCAATGACGGCCGGTGAGGTCGGCCACCGCCATGCCGGCGGCGACGGCGGCCAGGACCACGCCCGCCAGCCCCAATACCGCCAGCCATCCCGACATGGTGCCGCCCGGCCCCTTCGCCCCACCGCCTGTCCGTCAAAGCGCACGAGGGATCGAGACCACGGGCGCGCCGCCAGCCTCACTGTCGCGCCGGCCCGCGCCGACGGCAAGGCCGCAGGCGCCGGACCGAGCGGTCACACCGCGCCGTGGTTCACCAGCGGCAGGCTGCGCAGGCGTTGGCGGGTCGCCGCATAGACGGCGTTGGCGACGGCCGGCGCGATCGGCGGCACCCCCGGCTCGCCGACCCCGGTCGGCGCGGCGTCGCTCTCCACGATATGCACCTCGACCCTGGGCATCTCGTTGATCCGCAGCACCTCGTAGGTGTGGAAGTTGTCCTGATCGACCCGGCCGTCGGTCAGCGTGATCTGGGAGCGTAGGACCGCACCCAACCCGAAGCCGATGCCGCCTTCCATCTGGGCGCGGATCTGATCGGGATTGATCGCCGTGCCGCAGTCGATGGCGCAGACCACGCGCTCGACCTTGATGCGCCCGTTGTCGTCGAGAGAGATATCGGCGACCTGCGCGACATAGCTGTGGAAGGACTCCGCCAAAGCGACGCCGCGGAACTGGCCCTCCGGTGGCGGCGAGCCCCAGCCGGCGGCCTCCGCCGCCCGGCGCAGCACCGCGGCGTGGCGCGGATGGTCGGCCAGCATCGCCAGGCGGTACTCCACCGGGTCGCGCCCCGCCGCCTCCGCCAACTCGTCCATGAACGCCTCCACCGCGAAGGCGGTGTGGGTCGAGCCCACCGCCCGCCACCACAGCACGGGCACCCCCACCTCGGTGGTCGTCAGGTCGACCCGGATATTGGGGATGGCGTAGGGGATGTTGTTGGCCCCCTCCACCGAGGTGAGGTCGACGCCGTTAGTCACCAGGAAGCCTTCGAAGGGCGTGCCGGCGAGGATCGACTGGCCGACGATGTGGTTGTGCCAGGCGACCAGATTGCCGGCCTCGTCCAGCCCGGCGCGCAGGCGGTGGACATAGATCGGCCGGAAGCGGCCGGCGCGGGTGTCGTCCTCGCGCGTCCATTGCACCTTCACCGGCGCCCGCCAGTCGAGCGCCCGGGCGATCGACACCGCCTCCACCACCACATCGGCATCGCCGACGGCGCGGCGGCCGAAGCTGCCGCCCGCCTTCATCACATGCAGCCGCACCTGATCGGGCGCGATGCCGGCGGTCTCCGCCGCCATGTACTGGTAGAGGTCGGGAAGCTGGTGGCCGCCCCAGACCTCCAGGGTCCCGTCGTCGTTCATGCGGGCGACCGCGTTCATCGGCTCCAGCGCCGCATGCGCCAGATAGGGCAGCTCGAAGGTCGCCTCCAGCACCCGTGCTGCGGCGCCCAAGGCCGCCTCGGCATCCCCGTCCGCGCGGGCCACCGCCATCGCCGGCTGGTCGGCCAGCGCCCGGTATTCCTGAAGAATGGCGTCGCTGCTGCGGGTCTCCGCCGCGCTGTCGTCCCAGTCGACGACGACCCGGTCGCGGGCCTGCAGCGCCGCCCAGAAGTGCTCCGCCACCACCGCCACGCCGCGCGGCGTCTCCACGACGTCGATGACCCCGGGCATCGCCAGGGCCTCGCCGGCCTCGAAGGACCGCAGCGTCGCGCCGAACAGCGGCGGATGGATCATCACCGCGGTCAGCATGCCCGGCAGCTGCACATCGATGGTGTAGTCCTGCCGGCCGGTCACCTTTTGCCGGCTGTCATAGCGGGGCAAGTCCGGATTGCCGATCAGGCCCCAGTCCGCCCGATCCTTCAGCGCGACCTCCGCCGGCACCGGTTGCGCCGCCGCGGCCACCGCGAGCGCCCCGAAGCGCGCGCGCTGACCCGAGGGGTGGCTGACCTCGCCCGCGGCCACCGCGATCTCCGCCGCCGGCACGCCCCAGGCCTCCGCCGCCGCGGCGACCAGCATCGCCCGGGCCGCCGCCCCGGCGCGGCGGTAGCGCTCGAAGGACGAGGCCATGGCGGTCGACCCGCCGGTGCCTTGCGCCACGCCGCCCCAGGCCAGATTGCCGTAGAGCGCGGTGTTGCCGGCCGCGCCCTCGACATCCATCTGCGCCCAATCGGCGTCCAGCTCTTCCGCCACCAGGGTCGCCAGACCGTTGTAGGAGCCTTGCCCCATCTCGAAGTGCGCCGACAGGACGGTCACCCGGTCGTCCGCATCGATGCGGACATAGCCGGCGAAGGGGTTGGCCGAGGACGCCGAGGACGCCGACGCCGCCCCGCCGGGCAGGCGAAAGCCGACGACGAAGCCGGTGCCGGTGGCCGCCGCGCCCAGCAGGAACTGGCGGCGGGTCGGCGCGATGGGCGCGTGTTGCAGCAGTCTGTTCAGCATGGCCGTCACCCCGCCAGCCGGTCGGCGGCGTCATGCACCGCCGCGCGGATTCGGTGATAGGTCGCACAGCGGCAGATGTTGCCGGCAAGGGCGGCATCGATATCGGCGTCGCTGGGCGCGGGATTGCTTTCCAGGAGCGAGACCGCCGCCAGCACCTGGCCTGACTGGCAGTAACCGCATTGCGGGACGTCCAGCGACACCCAAGCGTCCCGTACGGCGTCGGCCGCCGGGCCTTCCGCCCCTTCGATGGTGGTGATCGACTGGCCCTCGACCGCCGCCACCGGCGTCTGGCAGGCGCGGATCGGGAACCCGCCCATCAGCACCGTACAGGCGCCGCACAGCGCCAGCCCGCAGCCGAACTTCGTCCCCGTCAGGCCCAGCACGTCGCGCAAGGCCCACAACAGCGGCATGTTGGGATCGACGTCGATCGTATGCGCCGTCCCGTTGATGGTGATGGACGCCATTGTCTCTCCCCTCAATGGCCGGCACCGGCAATACGGCGCTTATGTCGGACGCAGCATCGCCCAGTCCAAGACGGGCGGGATGGGGCTGCGACCGTATGACCGGAGATCGGCGCCGCGCGCCGACTGTCAAGCCCGCGCCTTCTCCACGACCTCCCAGAGGTCCGCAGACAGGCGCCCGGCACCGGCGATGCGGTCGAGGGCGGCGCGCATCAGCCGCTGGCGATCGGGCGTGAAGCGCCGCCAGCGGGCCAGCGGCAGGACCAGACGCGCGGCCGTCTGCGGGTTGCGCGGATCGAGCGCCAACACCTGCTCCGCCAGGAAGTCGTAGCCGGCCCCGTCGGCGGCGTGGAAGCAGACCAGATTGGCCGAGGCGAAGGTGCCGATCAGGGCGCGCAGCCGGTTGGGATTGCCCGCATCGAAGGCCGAATCCCCCATGACCGCGCGCACCCGCGCGAGCGTCCCCGCCAGCGGGGCCGACGCCTCCAGCGCCAGCCACTTGTCCAGCGCCAGCGTCTCGCCGTCATAGCGCCGCCGGAAGTCCGCCAGGGCCGCCGTCCGCTCCGGTCGGTCCAGGCGGTTCAGCGCGGCCAGCGCGCCGATGCGGTCGGTCATGCTCTGCGCGTCGCGCGCCTGGTCGACGATGCGCGCCAGCACCGCCGCCCCGCCCGGCCGGTCGGCGATCGCCGCCAACAGCCCAAGCGCCGCCGACCGCAAGGTCCGCCGGCCCGCCGCCGCAGCGTCCAGGCTGAACGGGCCCGGCTCCGCCAGCCGGTCGAGCAGCCCCGTCAACCGCTCGCCGAGCGCCGTGGCCAGCGCCGCCAACAACCCCTCGCGCGCCGCGTGCAGGCGGTCGACATCGGCGGTCTTGACCGCGTCGACCAGCGTACCCAGACCCGGCAGCACCAGCATCTCCGCCGCGAAGGCCAGATCGGTTTCTGCCGTCACCTCTAGAACGCGGCCCAAGGCCTCCGCCAGCGGCGGTGCCGCGGCGGCGGCGGCCGCGCGCGCGTCCCCCGGGCCGGTCGCGGCGGCGACGATCAGCCGTGTGGCGAGCTGCTGGCCCGCCTCCCACCGGTTGAAGGCATCGCCGTCATGCGCCATCAGATGGCCGAGACCGGCATCGGAATAGTCGTGCTCGACGATCACCGGGGCGGAGAAGCCGCGGTTCAGCGACACCACGCCCGGCGTCGGACAGCCGGTCAGCGTGACGCGCTCCACCCCCGCCGACAGCCACAGCACCCGGGTATCGCCCACCGGCGCCGCCGGCGAATCCTCGGCGAGGCGGATCGGGCGGCCCGCCCCGGCCTCGTCCACCAGGCCGATGGCGAACGGGATGACCAGGGGCTGCTTGTCGCGCTGGCCGGGGGTTGCGGGGCAACTCTGGCTGAACGTCAGCGTCAGGGTCTCGGCCGCCGCATCGTGCTGGGCGGTGACGGCGACCCGCGGCGTGCCGGCCTGGGCGTACCACCGCTTGAACGCCGCCAGATCGACCCCGCCGGCATCGGCCATCGCGGCGGTGAAGTCGTCGCAGGTGACCGCCGCACCGTCATGGCGCTGAAAGTAGAGGTCCATGCCGCGCCGGAACCCTTCGGCCCCCAGCAAGGTGTGCAGCATGCCCACCACCTCCGCCCCCTTCTCGTAGACGGTCGGCGTGTAGAAGTTGTTGATCTCCACGTAGCGGTCGGGCCGCACCGGATGGGCGAGCGGCCCCGCATCCTCCGGGAACTGGCGGCTGCGCAACTGGCGCACGGCGCGGATGCGCTGCACGGCGGCGGAGCGCATGTCGGCGCTGAATTGCTGGTCGCGGAAGACCGTCAGCCCCTCCTTCAGGCTGAGCTGGAACCAGTCGCGGCAGGTCACCCGGTTGCCGGTCCAGTTGTGGAAATACTCATGCGCGACGATGCTTTCGATCAGCTCATAGTCGCTGTCGGTGGCCAGATCGGGGTCCGCCAAAACGTATTTGGCGTTGAAGACGTTCAGCCCCTTGTTCTCCATCGCCCCCATGTTGAAGAAGTCGACGGCGACGATGGAGAAGACGTCCAGGTCGTATTCCAGGCCGAAGCGGTCCTCGTCCCAGCGCATCGCCCGCTTCAGTGCGTCCAGCGCGTAGCCGGCGCGCGGCTCGTTGCCCGGCTCGACATAGACGGCGAGATCGACCGGCCGGCCGGACCGCGTCACGAACCGGTCCGTCACGGCCGCCAGATCGCCGGCCACCAGCGCAAACAGGTAGGAGGGCTTGGCGAACGGGTCCTCGAACACCGCCTCGTGGCGCCCGCCGGGCAGCGGCCGGCTCGCCACGCGGTTGCCGTTGGACAGCAACACCGGCTGGCGCGCCGCATCGCCGCGCACCGTCACGCGGTAGGTCGCCATGACGTCCGGGCGGTCGATGAAGGGGGTGATGCGCCGGAACCCCTCCGCCTCGCATTGGGTGCAGTAGGTCTCGCCCGACAGATAGAGCCCCTCCAGGCGCGTGTTGGCCTGGGGGTCGAGAACCACCCGGGTCTCGACCTGCGCGCGGGCCGGCATGTCGGCGATGACCAGCCGGCCCTCGGCGATGCGCCAGCCATTGTCGCCCAGCACCCGCCCATCGACCGCCACCCGCTCCACCACCATGTCTTCCAGATCGAGGCAGAGCGGGGCGTCGGCCGGGGTGTCGGCGGCGCGCGCGACCGACAGAACGGTGTCGACACGGGTCGCCCGGGGCTGCAGGTCGACCGTCATCTCCACCCGGTCGATCGCGTAGGCCGGCGGCCGGTAGTCCGCCAGCAGGATCTCCCGGCGGGGCGGATCGGTCTCGGGCGCGTCCGTGGCCGTCATCGGTTCGTCCTCGGCGGCATCGGGAAGGTCGATCGGAAGGCTCTACCCGCCCAGCAGGCTCTGCGACCAATCGGTGATCGACAGCGCCATGGCGAGGTCCAGCACCACCAGCAGCGCCGCGGTCGGCCCGGTGAGGTCCAGCGACGCCTTGATGACGAACCACAGATAGGTCAGCACCGCCGCCCCGGCGACCAGGACCAGGAGATCCGCCAGCGGCCCCGGCAGCAGCGCGAACCGGTTGACCAGCTCGACCGGGGTCAACAGCGCAACCTGGATCACCGCCGACCAGTTATAGGCCACCACCAGATGGAAGAAGCGGTCCTGTCGCCCCAACGGCCCGACCAGGACGCTCATCACCGCCAGAAAGGCGGTCCAACTGATCAGATAGGTCAGCGATTCCACGACCACGATCTGCAGAAACCCGGCCCCCGGCGGGTCTTGCGCGGTGTCCAGCGCGACCATGGCCAAGATGACCGGCGCCAGCAGCACCGCGGCGAAGAAGCTGCGCACCGCCCCTTCGCGCGAGCAGTCGAACAGCGCCAGCGCGCTGGCATCCAGGCGCGCCAACCGGGCCGCGGCATAGACCGAGCGCAGGGCCTCCGCCAACGGGATCATCGGCCCTCGCCAAGGCCGGACCCGGCGGCAAAGAAACGGTCGAGCAGTGTGCGGTAGATCGCCGTCAGACCGTGGATCTCCGCCAGCGACACGCGCTCGTCGACCTGGTGCAGCGTCGCGCCGACCAGCCCGCATTCCACGACCGGACAGTGGTCCTTGACGAATCGCGCATCCGACGTGCCCCCGCCGGTCGACCGCTCCGGCCGGCGGCCGGTGGCGGCCGCCACGGCGTCGCTCGCCAGGTCGGCGAAGCCGCCGGGGGGCAGCGCGAAGGCCTCGCCCGACACGCTGACGTCGAGATGCCAGGTGCCGCCGACGCGGCCCAGCCGGTCGCGCAACCAACCCTCCAGCGACCGGCCGGTGTGGCGGTCGTTGAAGCGGATGTTGAACCGCGCGGTCGCGCGCGCCGGGATCACATTGTCCGCCGGATTGCCGATATCGATGGAGGTGACGGACAGGCTGGACGGCTCGAAGGCGTCGCTGCCGTCGTCCAGCGGCTCGGCCAACAGCGCCGACAGCATGGCAATCAGGCGATGGGCGGGATTGTCGGCAAGATGCGGGTAGGCGGTGTGGCCTTGCACGCCCTCGACCGTCAGCCGGGCGTTCAGGCTGCCGCGCCGGCCGATCTTGATGGTGTCGCCCAGGTCGCGGCGGCTGGTCGGCTCACCGACCACGCAGGCATCCAGCCGCTCTCCCCGCTCGGCCATCCAGTCCAGCAGGCGGCGGGTGCCGTCGACGGCATCGGCTTCCTCGTCGCCGGTGATCAGCAGCGCGATGGAACCGGGGGCGCCGTCGGGTGTCGCGGCGATGCGCTGGGCGGCGGCGGTGGCGAAGGCGGCAACGCCGCTCTTCATATCGCAGGCGCCGCGGCCGTAGAGCCAGCCATCCTCGACGACGGCGGCGAACGGATCGATGCGCCACAGCGCCGGGTCGCCCGGCGGCACGACATCGGTGTGCCCGGCGAATCCCAGCACCGGACCCGTCGATCCCCAGCGCGCGTAGAGATTGCGGATCGGCGCGCGGCCTTCCGCCGCCCCGAAACTCAGGTCGTGGCAGACGAAGCCGAGCGGTGTCAGAGCCCCGATCAGCACGTCGATCGCCCCGGCATCGGCGGGCGTCACGCTGGCGCAGCGGATCAGGCCGCGGGTCAGCGCGACCGGGTCGATCGGCACCTCGGCGACCGGGCCGGCGGCGGCGGCGGTCTTGGGCATGCGCGGTCTCTCCGGCGCTCAGCCGCGCAGCAGATCGTTGATCGAGGTCCGGCTGCGCGTCTTCTCGTCGACCTGCTTGACGATCACGGCGCAGGCGAGACCGGGCCGCGGCGTCCCGTCGGCTGCCGGTTCCGCCGGCATGACGCCCGGCACAACCACGCTGTAGGGCGGCACCTCGCCATACCAGACGCGCCCCGTGGCGCGGTCGACGATGCGCGTGGAGGCGCCGAGGAAGACGCCCATGGCGATCACCGCCCCGTCGCCGATGCGCACGCCCTCCGCCACCTCCGCGCGGGCACCGATGAAGCAGCCGTCGCCGATGATCACCGGATCGGCCTGCAGCGGCTCCAGCACCCCGCCGATCCCGACCCCGCCGGAGATGTGGCAATCCCGCCCGACCTGGGCGCAGGAGCCGACGGTCGACCAGGTGTCGATCATCGTGCCCTCGCCGACATGGGCGCCGACATTGACGAAGCACGGCATCAGCACGGCGTCGCGCGCGACATGCGCCGAGTAGCGCACCACCGCCCCGGGCACCGCCCGGAAGCCGGCTTGCGCGAACTGCTCGTCCCGCCAGCCCAGGAACTTCGAGGGCACCTTGTCCCACCACACGGCCCCGCCCGGGCCGCCGTCGATGGTCGCCATCGGGTTCAGCCGGAACGACAGCAGCACGGCCTTCTTGGCCCATTGGTTGACCTGCCAGCCGCCCGCCCCGTCGGGCGCGGCCACCCGGATCCGGCCGGCGTCCAGCGCCGCAAGCACGGCGTCGACTGCGGCGCGCACCGGCCCGGTCGTGGTGGCGGTCAGGCCGGCCCGGTCCTCCCAGGCGGCCTCGATGGTGTCGACATGGGGCTGAAGCGCGGGCAGGACAGTCATCGGTGCGGCTGGGCCTAAGCGGAAGCGTGATCGGGCAAGGGGCCGGCGTCGGCAAGACGGACGGTCTCGCAAATGACGGACGGCGGCGGCCGATTGTCGGCGGCCGTTCGGCCCGACCGACGGTCTGGGCCAGATCGGCGCAGGCGGCACGATGGGGCGGGTCGACCACCTTGTCAACCGAGCGGCCCTGCGCCAATGTCGGACCTTCGGTCTGGCACCCCCGCCACGGTCACGCGACCGGCGGGGGCCGCGAGCCCGGCGCCCCGATGGCCGATCGCCCGCCCCGCCTAAGGTTCGGACGATCCCCATCCTCGGGACCCGCCGGGAGGATCGGCGGGTCGATCTCGACGAGGCCCGCGTGCCGCCGGCAGCGGTCCCGCACCGGGCGCCCGAGGCGTCCGGCTCCAGGCCGACTCGCGACAGACCACCTGGAAACCGGCACGGTCCTAGGACCCGGGGCCGGAACCGCGAGCGGTGGAGCGAGAGGACGATGGCCGGACGGACGGGCGTGATGATCTGCGGGCACGGCAGCCGCGATCCCAAGGCGGTGGCGGAGTTCGCCACGCTGGCCCGACAGCTTTCCGGCCGCTTCGGCGACTGGCCGGTGGACTACGGCTATCTGGAGTTCGCTCGGCCGGTGATCCGCGACGGGCTGGACGCGCTGGCCGCCAAAGGCTGCACCGACATTCTGGCGGTGCCGGGCATGCTGTTCGCCGCCGGCCATGCCAAGAACGACATCCCCTCGGTCTTGAACACCTACCAGGCCGGCCGGCCGGGCCTGACCATCCGCTACGGCCGGGAACTGGGCATCGACCTGCGCATGGTCCGCGCGGCCGGGGAACGGGTGCGCGAGGCTCTCGACCGCACCGGCGGCGACGTGCCGGTGCACGACACGCTGTTGGTCGTAGTCGGGCGCGGCGCGTCGGATCCCGACGCCAACTCCAACGTCGCCAAGGTGATGCGGCTGTTGTGGGAGGGCATCGGCTTCGGCTGGGGCGAGACCGCCTATTCCGGCGTCACCTTCCCGCTGGTGGAACCGGGGCTGGAGCGGGCCGCCCGCCTCGGCTTCCGGCGCATCGTCGTGTTCCCGTACTTCCTGTTCAGCGGGATCCTGGTCGACCGCATCTACGAGCACACCGACCGGGTGGCCGCCCGCCATCCGGCGATCGAGTTCGTCAAGGCCGGCTATCTCAACGACCATCCGCTGGTGCTGGACACCATGGTCGACCGGGTGCGCGAGATCCTCGACGGCACCGGCAACATGAACTGCCAGATGTGCAAGTACCGCGAACAGGCGCTGGGCTTCGAGGCCGAGGTCGGCCTGCGCCAGGAAAGCCACCATCACCATGTCGAGGGCATCGGCACCGGCGGCGGCCACCACCACGATCATGATCACGATCATCATCATGAACACGGCCACGACCATGGGCATCACCACGACCATGATCATGATCACGCTCATGACCACGGTCATCATCACCCCTACCCGCATGCCGACCATCCGCTCGGACCGGCCAGCCTGAAGCAGACCGGCACCGGCTGAGACCCCCGGTGTCGCTCGACTATCTGAAGGATCCGGGCGAGATCTCCCGCCGTTCCGCCGCCATCGTGCGGGCGGAGACCGGGATCGGCGACCGCGACGACGCGATGAGCCAGATGATGGTCCGCCTCGTCCACGCCTGCGGCATGCCGGAGATCGCGGGCGCGCTCGCCCATGCCGGCGATCCGGCCGCCGCCGGCCGCGCGGCGCTGGCCCGCGGTGCGCCCATCCTGTGCGACGCCGCCATGGTGGCGGCCGGGATCACCCGGCGATGGCTGCCCGCCGGCAATGCCGTCATCTGCCGGCTCGACGACCCGCGCACGGCCGGCCTCGCCCAGGCGCAGGCCACCACCCGCTCCGCAGCGGCGGTCGACCTGTGGACCGACGACCTGGCCGGGGCGGTGGTGGCGATCGGCAATGCCCCGACGGCGCTGTTCCGCCTGTTGGAGCGGCTCGACGCGGGCGCGCCCCGGCCGGCTGTCATCCTCGGCTTTCCGGTCGGCTTCGTCGGCGCGGCGGAATCGAAAGCCGCGCTGGCCGCCGACCCGCGCGGTGTGCCGTTCATCACGCTGGCCGGTCGGCCGGGCGGCAGCGCGCTGGCCGCCGCCGCGGTCAACGCGCTGACCGCTGGGGCACCGGGATGAACGACTGGCTGGCGGTCGTCGGCATCGAGGAAAGCGGGCTCGACGGGCTGACCGGCGAGGCCCGCGCGCTGGTGTCGTCGGCCGACGTGCTGATCGGCGGCGCGCGCCATCTGGCGATGGTGCCGGACGACGGCGCAGGCTCTCTGCGGCTGACCTGGCCCTCCCCGATGACCGATCTCTTACCGGAGATCGCCCGCCAGCGAGGCCGGCGCGTGGTGGTCCTCGCCACCGGCGATCCGCTCTGCTACGGCGTCGGCGCGCTGCTCTTGCGGCATTTCCCGATGGAGGAGATGCGCTTCGTCCCCGCCCGGTCCGCCTTCAGCCTGGCGGCCGCCCGACTCGGCTGGCCGCTGGCGGACGTGGAGACCATCACCCTGCATGGCCGGCCGGTGGCGGGACTGGCGCTGGTGCTGGCGCCGGGCGCGCGCATCCTGGCGCTGAGCGAAGGGGCCGACACTCCGGGGGCGGCGGCGCGCCTGTTGGCGGAGGCGGGGTACGGCCGTAGCCGGCTGACCGTGCTCGCCCGCCTCGGCAGCACGCACGAAGCGCGGCAGGACGGTGAGGCAGAAACCTGGGCGCACCCGCCGCCCGACCCGCTCAACATCCTGGCCATCGACTGCATCGCCGATCCCGGCACCGTCCCGCTGGCGCGCGTGCCCGGCCTGCCGGACGAGGCCTTCGACCATGACGGCCAGCTCACCAAGCGCGAGGTTCGCGCGGTCACCCTGGCCACGCTGGCGCCGCGCCCCGGCCAGCGGCTGTGGGATATCGGCGCCGGCGCCGGCTCGATCGCCATCGAATGGCTGCGCAGCGCGCCCCGCACCCAAGCCATCGCCATCGAGCGCGACGAGGCCCGCCGCCGGCGGATCGCCGCCAATGCCGCCCGCCTTGGCGTGCCTCAGCTCCAGGTGGTCGCGGGCACGGCCCCGGCCGCGCTGGCCGGGCTGGCGGCGCCGGATGCCGTCTTTGTCGGCGGCGGGGTCGGCGCGCCCGGCCTGCTCGCCGCCGCCTGGGACGCCCTGCCGCCCGGTGGGCGGATCGCCGCCAATGCCGTCACCCTGGCCGGCGAGCAGGCCTTGATGGACGCCGCCGCCGCGCAGGGCGGCGATCTCACCCGCCTTGCCGTCAGCCGGGCGGAAACCGTCGGCCGCCACCGGGCCTGGCGCCCGCTGATGCCGGTCACGCTGTGGACCGCCGTAAAACCGGAAAACCCTTGATGAGCGATGCGATCCGCCCGCCCGCCCGGACCGGCACCGTCTGGGGCATCGGCGTCGGCCCCGGCGATCCGGAACTGATCACCCTGAAGGGCGCACGCCTCCTGGCCGAAGCCCCGGTGATCGCCTATCCCGCGCCGGAGACCGGCGACAGCTTCGCCCGCGCCATCGCCGCCCCGCATATCCCCGACGGCCGGACGGAGATCGTCATGGCGATGCCGATGGTCGCCGAGCGCTTTCCCGCGCAGGAGGTCTACGACCGCGCCGCCGCCGCCTTCGCCGACCATCTGGCGGCCGGCCGCGACATCGCCGTGCTGTGCGAGGGCGACCCGTTCTTCTATGGCTCCTTCATGTATCTGTTCGCCCGCCTGGCGGAGGACTGGCCCGTGCGCGTCGTGCCGGGCGTGTCGTCGCTGGTCGCCTGCGCGGCGGCCCTGGAAACGCCGCTGGTCGGGCGCAACGACGTGCTGACGGTGTTGCCGGCGCCGCTCGACGAAGATCGGCTGGTCGCGCACCTGACCCGCGCCGACGCCGCCGCCATCGTCAAGCCGGGCCGGCACATCGCCAAGATCCGCCGCGCCCTGGCCGCGGCCGACCTGGCCGCCGACGCCCTCTATATCGAGCGCGCCACCCTGCCCCACCAGCGCATCCTGCCCCTGGACGCTGTGGACGAGGGCCAAGCCCCCTATTTCTCGATGATCCTGGCGCATCGCCGCGGGCGCGCCTGGGTGCTGGCATGACCGCCATTCTCGTCCTGACCCGCGGCGCGCTGGCCACGGCGGAAGCGGTGCGCCAGGCGCTGCCGGGCGCCCGGCTGCACGGCCCGCCGGCCCGCGTGCCGGAGGCCGATGTGCCGGTCTCGGCGGTCGGCACCCATCTGCGCGACCTGTTCGCCGCCGGGACGCCAATCGTCGGGATCTGCGCCGCCGGCATCCTGATCCGCGCCCTCGCCCCGGCCGTCGCGGACAAGGCGGGCGAGCCGGCGGTGCTGGCCGTGGCGCAAGACGGCTCCAGCGTCGTGCCGCTGCTGGGCGGCCATCGCGGCGCCAACCGGCTGGCCGCCGACCTGGCCGCCGCGCTGGGCGGCCATGCGGCGGTGACCACCGCCGGCGACCACCGCTTCGCCACCGCCCTCGACGCGCCGCCGGATGGCTGGCGGCTCGCCAACCGCCAAGACTACCCGGGCTTCGCCGCCGACCTGCTGGACGGCGCCGGCGTGGTCCTTAGCGCCGATGACGGAACCGCCGTTCCCCCTTGGCTGGCCGAGGCCGCGCTGCCGGTGGATCCCGCAGCCGGCCACCGCATCACGACCACCGTGCGGGCGGCCGCCGGGGATCGCCGGCACCTGGTCTACCACCCCGCCGCCCTGGCGCTCGGCGTCGGGACGGAGCGCGGCGCGGACGCCGATGCGCTGACCGCCACGGCGCGCGACGCGCTGGCGGCCGCCGGGCTGGCGGCGGCGGCCGTCGCCTGCGTGGTCAGCCTCGACCGCAAGGCGGACGAACCGGCGGTCCACGCCTTGGCCAAAGAATTGGGCGTACCTGCCCGCTTCTTCCCGCCGGACGTTCTGGCCGCGGAGGAACACCGCCTGGCCACCCCCTCCGACGTGGTGCGCCAGGAAATCGGGCTCGCCGGGGTGGCGGAGGCTGCCGCGCTGGCCGCCGCCGGCCCCGACGGGCGCCTCCTCGCGCCGAAACGCAAAGGACCGCAGGTCACCGTCGCTGTCGCCGCCGCGCCAGCACCAATCGACATCGCGGCGACCGGCCGGCCCCGCGGCCGGCTCTTCGTCGTCGGCACCGGGCCAGGGGGGGTGGCGTGGCGCACGCCGGCCGTCGACCGCGCCGTCGCCACGGCAGAGATCCTGGTCGGCTACGGCCTCTATCTCGACCTGCTGGGCAACGCCGCTGCCGGCAAGGAGCGGCGGGAATTCCCCCTCGGCGCGGAGAGCGAGCGGGTAGCGGCCAGCCTGGCGTTGGCAGCGGAGGGCCGGTGCGTGGCGCTCGTGTCCTCCGGCGATCCCGGCATCTACGCCATGGCCAGCCTGGTCTTCGAGACCTTGGCGGGGTCCGACGATCCCGCCTGGCATCGCATCGCCGTTGAGGTGGTGCCGGGTCTCTCGGCCATGCAGTTGGCCGCCGGGCGCATCGGCGCGCCGCTGGGCCACGACTTCGCGGCGATCTCGTTGTCCGACCTGCTGACACCGTGGCCGGTCATCGAACGGCGGATCGAGGCTGCCGCGGCGGCCGATTTCGCCATCGCCTTCTACAACCCCGTCTCCGCGCGCCGGCGCGAGGGGCTGGCCCGCGCCCGCACCCTGCTGCTGGCCCATCGCGCGCCCGACACGCCGGTCGTCCTGGCCCGCAATCTCGGCCGCCCGGCGGAGAGCGTGCGGGTCGTCGACCTCGCCGATCTCGACATCGATGCGGTCGACATGCTGACCGTCGTGCTGGTCGGCGCGCGCTCGACCCGGCGGGTCGCCCGGCCGAACGGCGGCGTCGCCGTCTACACGCCGCGCGGCTACGCCGCCAAGCGCGAGCCCGCGCTGGCGGAAGATCGGCCGCCGGGCACCGTGCATTTCATCGGCGCCGGGCCGGGGGCGCCGGATCTGATGACCCTGCGCGGCCGGGCGCTGATGGCGGCCTCCGCCGTCTGCCTCTACGCCGGATCGCTGGTGCCGCCGGAGGTGCTGGCCCATGCCGCGCCCGGCGCCCGACTGATCGACACCGCGCCCTTGACGCTGGACGAGATCATGGCCGCACTGATCGGGGCGGCGCGCGATGGCCACGACGTCGCCCGGCTCCAGTCCGGCGACCCGTCGCTCTACGGCGCCACGGCGGAGCAGATGCGCCGCCTCGACGCCGCCGGCATCGCCTACGACATCACGCCCGGCGTGCCCGCCTACGCCGCCGCCGCGGCGACCCTGAAGACGGAGCTGACGCTGCCCGGCGTCAGCCAGACGGTCATCCTGACCCGCACCGCCATGCAGTCGTCGGACATGCCGGCGGGGGAGGACCTGGCGACGCTGGCGCGAAGCGGCGCCACGCTCGCCCTGCATCTGTCGATCCGCAACCTGGCCGCCGTCACCCGGGCGCTGGCGCCGCACTACGGCGAGGACTGCCCGGTCGCCGTCGTCTACCGCGCAAGCTGGCCGGACGAGGAGGTGCTGCGCTGCCGCCTCGACGAGGTCGCAGCACAGGTGCGCGCGCGCAAGATCACCCGCACCGCGCTGGTGTTGGTCGGCCGCGTCCTCGACCCCGCGCTGGCCGCCACGGCCGCCGACAGCGCCCTCTACGCCCCCGGCCACGCCCACATCCTGCGCCCGGTGCGCCGGCCGGAACCGACATAGCGGGCCTCAACGCTCCAGGAACCGGGCGATGTCGTCGGCGCTCTTCAGGTCCGCGGGATCGATGGCCGGGCGGCCGAACAGATAGCCCTGCACGAAATCGAAGCCGCAGTGCCGGGCGAAGTTCAAGGTCTCCCGGTCGTCCACCCGTTCGGCGATCCCGGCAATCTTCAGCTTGCGGCACAGCTCGGTCAGCGCCGTCAGGAAAGCGGTGCCCTTGTGCGCCTGGCGTGCGGAACGGATGGTCGCGCCGTCGATCTTCACCGCATCGATGTCGAGATGGCTGAGGAACTCGAAGCTCGCGGCGCCGGAGCCGAAATCGTCGAGGCTGATGCGGTAGCCCTTGGCCCGCAGATCGTCCATGAAGGCGCTGGCCAGCTTCAGATCGGCGATCTGCGCCGATTCCGTCAGCTCGAAGAACAGCCGCCCCCGGCTCCACGGCCGCGCGTCGAGCAGGTCGGCCAGCGCGTCGGCGAACGCCTGAGATCCGATCGACTGGCCGGAGACGTTCACCGACAGCGCGATGTCCCGGCCCTCTGCGGCGCGCGCTTCGAGCCAGTCCAGCGCCTTCAGCGCCATGGCGAGGTCGACCTCGTGGATCAGCCCGGCATTCTCCGCGAAGCGGATCTGGCGCTGGGGCCCGGCGTCCTCCTCGCCGGCGATGCGGAACCGGCACAGCGCCTCGTAGTGATGGACGGTCGCGTCGCTCAGGCTGACGATCGGATGCAACGCCATCTCGAAGGCGCTGCGCGCCAGCAGGTCCTTGAAGCGGGCAACCTCGCCGACGGCGTCCGCCAGCAGCGATGACAGGTTGTCGGCGAGCCCGCGCAGGTCGCGCTGGTCTTCCGGCGCGTCGGTGAACCGGTTCATCACGAACATCAGCCCACGCGCCAGATCGCCTTCGTCGGCGCCGGCGTCTTCGCGCAAGGTCAGCGCCGCCTGGTCGAGCGTCAGAGCGACCCCGCCGTCCAGCAGGTCGTGGGTCGCGTGGTCGATCTCCCGCTGGACCGCCCGGAAGTCGACATCCGCCGCATGGACGATGCCGTAGCGGCCGCCGCCCATGTCGATGGCACCGTCGGGCGTCAGCGCCCGCGCCTCCAGGCAGGCCGCGACCGTCCGCTGCACCGCCGCCGCATGGTCGGGCGCCGCATGGTCGGGCGCCGCATGGTCGGGCGCCGCGCCGCCGGTGGCCGCCGTCACCAGACTGACCGTCGGCGCCGCCGGGCCGCGGCCCTGCTGCGCCGCGACGGCCCGGCTCGCCGCGGCGGTGAAGCGGTCCAGGCGTTCGGAGCGCGTGGCGGCCGGGACCGCCGCGGGGCGATAGCGCAAGGACAGATAGGTGTGCCGGTCCAGCTCCGGGACCGCGTAGCCGACGACGGCCAGGCTCGCCTGGCCCAGCGCCTTGCCGGCCGACCCGCGGATCAGCCGGACCGCCACGTCGTCGAGCCGCCGGCCGCTGGCCGTCGCCGCCAGCAGTTGACCGACCAAAGGCCGGTCCTCCGCCACCGCCAGATCGGCGAAGGAACTGCCGATCAGGCTGGCGGCCGGGCGGCCGAGCAGCTCCTCGACCGCCCCGGCGGCGAACACCACCTGGCCGCCGCGGTCGACCTCCATCAGAAGATCGGCCCAGCAGAAACCGAAGGCGACGAATCGGTCCCGCGCCGCGCGAAGCTGCGCCTGCGCGTCGTCGCCGAGCGGTCCCGCCGCGGCTGCGGCCGGATCGCCGGAGCCTACCATTCGATCTTCTCGAGCCCCTCGAAGCTGATCACCGTCGTCCCGTCGGCCAGCGTCAGCGTGCCGGCGGCGTCCTGGGTCAGCGAGACATAGTCGTCGGCGCTGGTGCTGATCGAGCCGCTGGTCAGGTTCAGCCGGTCGGCAATGTCGACGCCGGCGCCATAGGCCTCGGCCAGTTTCAGGACGTCCGTACCGCCGGTCCCGCCGTAGACGTGATCGTCGCCCATGCCGTTGCCCACCATGAAGGTGTCGTTGCCCGTGCCGCCGTAGAGCCAGTCCTCGCCCAGCCCGCCGTCCAGCACGTTGTCGCCGGTGTTGCCCGTCAGCGTGTCGGCGTGGTCGGAACCGATCAGGTTCTCGATGCTGGAGAGCACGTCGCCAGCCGCATCGCCGCCGCTGACCGCGCCGGTCTCCAGATTGACGTTCACCCCGGCATCCGACCCGGCGTAGCTGGCCGTGTCGCTGCCGGCGCCGCCGGTCAGCGTGTCGGCCCCGTCGCCGCCGGTCAGGACATCGTCGCCGTCGCCACCATCCAGGACGTTGGCGCCGGCATCGCCGGTCAGCGTGTCGTTGAAATCGGAGCCGGTGAGGTTCTCGATGCCGGACAGCACATCGCCTTCGGCGTCGCCGCCCGATGCACTGGCAGTCGGATCGGAACCGTTGACGCCGGCATCGATGATCGCGTCGATGGCGCTCTCGTCGAGCACCTTGTCATAGATCGCTACTTCGGCGATTTCGCCATTGAAGAAGTGTTCCAAGTTGTTCGCTGAACCGTCACTGGAGTTGTAGGTCGACGCCCCAATCACGATCGGGTTGTTGTGCGAATTGCCGAGTTGAGCCGCGTAGCTGTGGGACCCCACCTCTGTTCCGTCGAGGTAGACCTTGACCCCGCTGGCACCGAAACTGACGGACAGGTTGTGCCAGGTGTCGTTGCTTATACTGCCGCAATTGATGTCGTGGCGGTTGCTACCATCCTCTGTATACATGTGGATCTGGCCACCGTAGACATAGATGGTTATGTTGCCGAGCGCATAGTCGCCGCTGTCGTTCATGGAGAACAGCGTGCCGCGGCTCGACGCATCGTTGGTGTTGAACCAGAGCTGGATGGTGCCGCTGGACAGGTCGTAGGCGTCGGCGTTCGGGATCACCACGCGGTTGTCGGTGTTGTCGAAGCCATGGGCCGTCGTCGAGATGTTCGAGAACGGGCCGGCATGACCGCCGACGGTGAGGGCCATCTCGTAAGTGGCGTCATTCGCGCCGGTGGCGTCCGTCGCCGTGGTCCCGCTGGTCTCGCCGAACCGCCAGTAGCCCACCGGACTCTCGGCCATCACCGCCTCGGCATAGGTATCCAGACCGCTGGCTGCGAGGCTGACGTTCACGCCCGCCGAGGAGCCCGCATAGGACGCCGTGTCGGTTCCCGTGCCGCCGTAGAGCGTGTCCGCACCGGCGCCACCGATCAGGAGGTCGTTGCCGGTGCCCACGCTCGAGGCAGACACGGCATCGGCCACATTGACGGAGGTATCGTCCGCGGAGACGACGACGACGTTGTCGATGCCGTAGGACTCGTTGCTGATGCTGCTGTTGAGGTTGGCGCCGAACCCGACGGTCAGCGTGTCGCTGGGCGGATTGTCGATCTCGACCCGCACATGCCAGATATTGTCGTGGTAGGTCGTCTCACCGCTCTCTCCGCCGGTGAAGCCGAGATGTCCCGCGGCCTGTTCGGTCCAGATGATCTTGTACGTCGTGCCGTCAATCGTGACCGTCGACGTGCCGCCGTCACTGGGTTGCATGTCGTTTAGCGATTGCGACGTAATCTGCTGATTGTTGATGAAGATCTGGAAAGTATCGGAGCTTTCCCAGTCGTCGATTTGGTAGACGTTGAATTCCAGGATCGCAGCCTCGCGGCCGGGATCGAGATTGAAGGACTTCGAAACGGCGGGATCCCAGTTGGAGTCGCCGAGCCGGCCGAGGAAGCGCGTGAAGTCGGCGTCGGTGTTATCCGTGTCGTTGTCGCCCCAGCCGCTGGCGCCGCCTTCGAAGTCCTCGGAAGCGATCAGGATCGCCGGCCGGGGCTCGTCGCCATAGAGGACGTCGTTGCCGGCCCCGCCGGACAGCGTGTCGTCGCCGTCGTTGCCGAACAGCGAGTCGGCCCCGGCGCCGCCGTCCACGACGTCGTTGCCATCGTTGCCGAACAGCGTGTCGTCACCGCTCTCGGTGCCGACGGCCGACATGTCGATGGCGATATCGGCCGTCCGCTGGGCCGTCGTCTGGGCACCCGAGTCGGGATCGGTGTCGGTGGTCGTCGCCGTCACGGTCAGCGTGAAGTTGGCGCTGTCGCTCGGCACATCGATCGTCAGGCCGGCAAGATCGCCCGCGTCCACGGTCCAGCTTCCGTCCGGATTGGCCGTGCCGGCGCTCAGGCTCCCATCGGAGGGCACGCCGGTAATCACCACTTCCAGGACTTCCGAACCGTCGGTGTCGACCAGCCCCGCCGTGATGTCGAGGCTGGCTTGGGCCCGATCGTAGCCGTCGCCGTAGAGGAAATCGCCGGCACCGCTGCCGGTGATCTGATCGCTGCCGTCGCCGCCGATGATCGTGTCGACGCCGGAGGTGCCGGTCAGCGTGTCGGCACCGCTGGTGCCGGTCGTGGCTCCGGCGATGGCGCTGGGATACGCGGCGGTTGCCGACGGCGTCACGGTCAGGGTCGGCAGATCCGCCTGCGCGTTCACCGTGACTTTCAAGGATCCCATTGCCGATGTCAGATTGCCGTCCCAACTCAGCGCCGCCACGTCCAAGGTGATGTCGTTGGAGTCGTGCGCCGGCAGGGTCATCGTCAATGACGGCACGTCGGCCTGCGCGACGTACCAGTTCCCATCGCCCATCTTGGTTCCGGACGACAGGGTGGCCGAGTCCGGCACGCCGATGATCCGCACCGTCAGCGTCGCACCCGGCTCGACGTCGGAGACGTTGATCACCGAGCCAAGGTTGACCGTCGCGTCTTCCTGGACGGTGATGTCCTGCACCACCAGGGTCGGCGCTTCGTGGACATCCGTGACGGACACCGTCACATCGGCCGTCGAAGAGGCCGTGCCGTCTGAAACGGCAATCGTCAGCGTGTGTTGGGTGGCGGACTCGTAGTCGAGCGCGGCGTTGTTGGCGATGCGGATCTCGCCGGTGATCTCATCGATGGCGAAGATGCCGGCGCCATTGCCCGACTGGATCGAATACCGCAGGTCCGAATCCGAACCGTCGATGTCCGTCCCTGTCACCGTTCCGATGACCGTGCCGTCCGTCGCAGTCTCCGCGACCGACATGCTGGAGTCGCTGACGGCCGGGGCATCGTTCGTGCCGTCGATGGTGACGGTGATCGTCTCGCTGGCCGAGCCGTCCGCCGAGGTCACGACAAGCGTGTCCGTCAGCGTGTCGCCGTCGCCCAACGCCTGAACCGAGGCGTGGCCGTTGCTCAGCGTGTAGGTCCAAGAACCGTCCGACAGCACCTCGAACGTGCCATAGCCGCCCGTCCCGGCCGTGCCAGCCGAGATCGCCTGGTAAGACGCCTCGCCGGCATCGGTGTCGGTGATGGTCAGCGTCCCCGTCGTCGTCGCCGACGCCGCAACATCCTCCTTCACCGCGCCGGACGTATCGCCGCCCAGCGCCGGCACGTCGTTCGTGCCGTCGATGGTGATGGTGATGGTCTCCGACGCCGAGCCGTCCGCCGAGGTCACCACCAGCGTGTCGGTTAGCGTGTCGCCGTCGCCCAAAGCCTGCACCGAGGCGTGGCCGTTGGTCAGCGTGTAGGTCCAAGAACCATCCGCCAGCACCTCGAACGTGCCATAGCCGCCCGTCCCGGCCGTGCCGGCCGAGATCGCCTGATAGGACGCCTCGCCGGCATCGGTGTCGGTGATCGTCAGCGTTCCCGTCGCCGTCGCCGACGCCGCAACATCCTCCTTCACCGCACCGGACGTATCGCCGCCCAGCGCCGGCACGTCGTTCGTGCCGTCGATGGTCACCGTGATCGTCTCGGACGCCGAGCCGTCCGACGAGGTCACCACAAGC
>JANQSN010000036.1 GCA_028284045.1 Alphaproteobacteria bacterium
AGGCCGATCTCCTGCTGATCAACACCTGCTCGATCCGCGACAAGGCCGAGCAGCACCTGTACTCGGACCTCGGCGCACTCCGCGGCTGGAAGAGCGAGCGACCGGGTCGCCTGCTCGGCGTCGGCGGCTGCGTGGCCCAGCAGGTGGGCGATGCGCTGCTCGGTCGCTTCCGGCACGTCGACCTCGTCTTCGGGACGCACAACCTGCGCTCGGTTCCGGCCATGCTCGATGCCACCGAGCATGGAAAGCGCGCCGCCGATATCTCGGAGACCGCCTCCCTCGATCGCTTCGATCTCCCCGAGCGGCACCCCGCCTATCGGGGCGGCGACGCCGGCCGCCCCGCCCTTCATGCCGAAGCAGGGCCCAAGCGACGGCTCGCGCAGGCAGATCGCCGCCCGTTTGCCGATGCGCCGCAGGCCGTCGCCGAGGCCGACGGTGGTGGTCGTCTTGCCCTCCCCGGCCGGCGTCGGATTGATCGCCGTCACCAGGATCAGCCGGCCGTCGGGCCGGTCCGCCAGCCCCGGCACGTCGTCCAGCGAGACCTTGGAGACGTTGCGGCCGCACGGCACCAGCGCGGCATCGGGAATGTCGAGACGCGCCGCGACGGCCTCGATCCGCTCCAGGGCGTGGGCGCGGGCGATCTCGATATCGGACAGCATGGGGGAAGGCTCCAGGAACCGCGGGGTGAGGAACGGCGGGCGGCCGCGGCGGGTGTCGACCGGTGGCGACCCTACGCGACGTCGCCGGGTTCTGCCACGCCCAGGCGCGGGTTCGCCCGTTCGCCGGCGACCGATACTATGTCCGCAGCGACATGTCGGTGGCGGCACCCGGTGCTGGCCCGGCCTACTACTGTTGCAGTGCAATAACCCCCTCGGTTGTCCCGCCCCGGCCAAGTGGTCGCCAAAGCAAGCGAAAGACCCCGGCCGACGTCTCTTCCACCCTTGTCTTTGGCGGCGCGGCACCCGACAATCCTCCTATGGAATGGAAAGAGGCCGCGGGCGAGACCGCCCACCGCGCACCACCGGTCGATCCGGCCGACCGGATCGCCTTCGTCCTGCTGCCGAGCTTCTCGATGATCGCCTTCTCCGCGGCGATCGAGCCCCTGCGGCTGGCGAACCGCCATGCCGGCCGATGCCTCTACGACTGGACGTTGGTGTCGCAGGACGGAAGGCCGGTGCGCGCCAGCAACGGGGTCGAGGTCACGGTCGACGGCGGCCCGTCGGACGCGCTGGCCGCCGCGGCCACCGCCTCGCCCTTCGACATCGTGCTGGTGTGCAGCGGCCTCGGCATCGAGCGCTGGCACGACCGCGACACATTGGCGTGGCTGCGGCGCCTCGACCGGTTCGGCCCGATGATCGGCGCGCTGTGCACCGGGGCGCATGTGCTGGCGGCGGCCGGCCTCCTGACCGACCGGCGCTGCGCCATCCACTGGGAGAGCCTGCCGGCGTTTGCCGAGCGGTTTCCGGACATCGATGCCTCCAGCGACCTCTTCGAGGTCGATGGCCGGCGCGCCACCTGCTCCGGCGGGACGGCGGCCCTGGACATGATGCTCTATCTGATCGCCCTGAAGCATGGCGGCCCGCTCGCCACCGCCGTCTCGGAGAGCTGCCTGGTCGACCGCATGCGCGGGCCGCATGACCGCCAGCGCCTGCCGATCCGCGAGCGCCTGGGGGTGCACCACCCGAAGCTGATCCGGGCCATCGAGACGATGGAAGCCAACCTGGCGGAGCCGTTGGCCCAGACGGCGCTGGCGGCCCGGGTGGGCCTGTCGCGCCGCCAGTTGGAGCGGTTGTTCCGCCGGCTGATCGGCCGCTCGCCGGCCCAGTATTACCTGGAGCTGCGCCTGGAGCGCGCCCGCCAACTCCTCTACCAGTCCGACATGCCGATCGTCGATGTGGCGATCGCTAGTGGGTTCGCTTCACCATCGCATTTTTCGAAATGTTATCGACAAATGTATAGCAAATCACCAAGACAAGAGCGCGCTGCCAGTCTTATGGCACTCTGATTTTTAAGGATACTCAGACTTTTTGCTCGGCGATCTGTTCTAAACATTTACGGACGAATTTGACGAAAAATGCAGAAATAGAATATCGGCAAACAGGGTTTAACCGATTTTGAGAGATATCCTTGTGCTTCATTTGTTAACCTGTAAAATTCATCGCCGATGTTGCGAAAAATATTGCAAATCTTTTCGGATTGGGTCATACTCCAAACAGTAGCTCGCACAACAGGCCGGTGGCCAAAGGAGTTTGACATGCTTAAGGCAATTCGACGCTTCATCCGCAAGGACTCTGGCGCAACGGCGATCGAGTATGGGCTGATCGCTGCCTTGGTTGCGGTCGCCTCGATCGGCGCTCTGCAAGCGTTCGGCGGATCACTGATCAACGTCTTCACCCACGTGTCTCAGTCGGTCGACGGTTCCTACTCGTCGTAGGATCGGACCGCACCGCAACGACCAGTTTTCGACGAAGCAGAGGGGTTTCGCGCGGCACCTCTTAAAGAGCCCGCAATCTGAGACCCTAAGATCTAGGTCGGCGACCGGCCGCGAGCACGGACACTAGGGTAGGCCGACCATAAGGAAGGGCCGGATGCGCAAGCACCCGGCCCTTCGCTTTTCCGCGGAGCGACGCGCCGCGGTCCGTCAGATCTCGCCGTCGAAGCGGAACCCGTCGGCGGTCGGGGTAAACCGCCCCTCCGCCATCTGCGCCAGCCAGCCGGCCGTCTTCTTCAGCCCACCGAAGGCGTAGATATGGGTCCGCACGATCCCCGCCTTCGGATCCGAGGTCCGATAGCGGGCAAGCGCGGTCAGCAGCCGGTCGGGCATGGACATGCTGGCCATCAGCGCCAGATTGCCGGCCTGGCGCGTCAGCACCCGCAGCGAGGCCCCGACGCCGCACATCCGCGCATAGTCGATCAGGCTCTTCAGCTTGGCCGGCCCGGCGACGCCGATATGCACCGGCAGATCGATGCCGTCGGCGCGCAGGCCCCGGTCCCACTGGATGATCGCATCCGCGTCGAAGCAGAACTGGGTGGCGATATAGAGGTCCAGCCCTTCCGCCCGGGCCAGCGCCTGCTTCTCGTGCAGGGCGCGGCGCACCTCCGCCGGCGGGATGTCGGGCGAGCCTTCCGGATGCCCGGCGACGCCGATGCGGGTGATGCCGTGGCGCTGCAGCACGCCGCTCTCCAGCACCTGCTGGGTCCGGTCGTAGTCGCCGACCGGGCGATCGACGCCGCCGCCGATGCACAAGACCCGGTCGATATCCGCCTCGCCCTTCAGCCGGGCGACATAGTCCTCAAGGGCGGCTTGGCCGGGCAGGCTGCGGGCGGCGATATGCGCCACCGGCACCATGCCTTCCCGGCGCAGCCGGGCAGCGGTGGCCACCACGTCGCGATAGTCCTTACCCGGCAGGAAGGCGACATAGACGCACGTGCCTGCCGGCAGGATCGTGTCGAAGGCCGGCATCTTCGCGGCGATCACCGGCGTCGTCTCGATGGAAAACCCATCGAGCAGCGCCTGCACCGACCCCTTCGTCTCTACCGACGCACCGCCCGACGCGAAATCGGGCTGGCGCTGCGAGACCACGGCCATTCGTCTGAACATCGACCGCACCCTGCACGTGTATGAACCGTTAACGTCTTGTGACGCGTTCACGACACGGATGCTGGCTTGGCGGCGACTGCGAGTTGGCCGAGGGCGACACCGCAAACGGTTCTACCCGCCGGGCGGTCAGACCATGCCGAGCGCCTGCATGTAGAGGTCGATCAGTTCCTGCTGTTCGTTGCGGTCGTGGTTCTCCATGCGCCGGAGCTTGATGACCTGGCGCATGATCTTGGTGTCGAACCCGGCCGATTTGGCCTCCGCGAAGACATCGCGGATATCCGCGGCCAGCGCGGATTTCTCCGCCTCCAGCCGCTCGATGCGCTCCACGAAGGCGCGCAGGCGGTCGGAGGCGATACCGCCCGGATCGTCGCGGCTCGCGCGCTCGGGCACCGGGTTCGTGGCTATGTCGGTCATGGTCGGGAAAGCTCCGATTCAGGGCAGCCGTCGCTAGTCGTGTACGCCGGCCGCCGCGAAGCGGGCCTTGGCCTCGTCGCTGGCCTCTTGCTGATAGCGCGCCTTCCACTCGGGATACGGCATGCCGTAGACGATCTCGCGCGCGGCTGCGTCCTCCAGCGCCACGCCCCGCTCTTCGGCCGCGGCGCGATACCATTTCGACAGGCAGTTGCGGCAGAACCCGGCCAGGTTCATCAGGTCGATGTTCTGCACATCCGTGCGCTCGTCCAGATGCGCCAACAGCCGGCGGAAGGCCGCCGCCTCGATCTCCGTGCGCTGGGCCACGGTCATCGGCGGGTCGTCGTTGTGATCCATGGCGGGCTCGCGTCCTCTTCCCCGATGGGCCTCCCCGGCGGGGGTCGTCCGGCCGGGGCCCTGCGTCTTACAGATCCCGCGCGGTGTTGTCGATCAGCCAGTCGACGACGGATCGCAACGCCGCCGGCCGCGTCGCGCCGGCCGCCAGCGCCTCGCCGAAGACGCGGCGCTGGTTGTGGGCGCTGGTGCCGCCGGCCAGGATGTCGCGGGCGCGCGCGACCTCTCGGGTGCAGCCCAGGGCCTCGGCATCCTCCGCCACCAGGCCCAGGATCTCCTCCAAGAGATCGCCATAGCCGACCAGCTCGCGCCGGCCGAAATCGATCAGCCCGCCATTGCAGCCATAGCGCATGGCGCGCCAGCGGTTCTCGTTGATCAGGATCGTCTTGTAGCGCCGCCAGGTGACGTTGTTGCGCTTCAGCCGCCACAGCATCCGGATCAGCGAGACATACAGCGCGACGATGGTCAGGCTGTCCTCCAGCCGGGTGCAGACATCGCAGATCCGCATCTCCAGCGTCGGGAACCGCGCCGAGGGGCGGATATCCCACCAGATCTTGGTGCCGTCCTCGATCACGCCCGTCTCGATCAGGGCCGACAGGTGCTGCTGGTATTCGCCGTAGCTGACATAGTCCTCCGGGATGCCGGTGCGCGGCATCTCGTTGAACACCGCCAGACGGTAGGACATCAAATTGGTGTCCTCGCCCTGCCAATAGGGCGAAGACGTGCTGAGCGCCAGCAGATGCGGCAGGAAATAGCGGACCTGGTTCATCAGATCGATGCGCAGGTCCGGATCGTCGATGCCGACATGGACATGCAGCGCGCAGATCAGCAGCCGCCGCACCGGCGTGCCGATGTCGTGCTCAAGCTGCTCGTAGCGCTCGCGCTCCGTCGTCTTCTGCGGGCGCCAGGTGGCAAACGGATGGGTCGAGGCGGCGATCGGCGCCAGCCCGTGGGAGCCGGCGATCTCGATCACCGTGCGGCGGAGATGCGCCAGCTCCTGCCGCGCCTCGGCCATCGACGCACAGACCGGGGTGCCGACCTCGATCTGGCAGCGCATGAACTCCGGACTGACGCGGCCGGACAGCCGCTCCTGGCAGGTCGCCAGCAGCGCGTCGGGCGGATCGGCGGCGAGGTCGCGGCTCGCCGGATCGACGAGGAGATACTCCTCCTCGATGCCGACGGTCAGCGCCGGGGCCGACCCGGTCATGGCATCGACCGCCCTCGGGGCGGCCCGGCCTGGAGCCCGCGGTAGCGCTGGTAGAGCCCAGGATCGTCGAGCACCGGGGCCAGCGCATCGGCCAGCCGATCGACCCATTCGGCGACCCCCGCCGGGGCGGCGATGAGATCCTGGCGCACCTCGATCAGGATGTTCGGCAAGCCGTGTGCCAGCGCGTGGGTCTCCACCGTGCAGCCGTAGCGGAGCTGGCCGCTATAGGGCTGGTTGTCGCCGACCAGGATGTCGCCGGCCGCGGCCAGGCGATCGATCACCGGGTAGACCATGCGGTCGTCGTCGGACCACAGGATGCCGGCATGCCAGGGCCGCGGGAACCCGCGCAGGCTGGGCGTGAAGCTGTGCAGCGAGACCAGCGCCGGCGCGGCGGCGAACCGGCCGGCGCGGGCCAGCGCGGCACCGACCGCGCGATGATAGGGGTGGAAGATGCCGTCCACCCGCTCCGCGATCGCGTCGTCCGACAATCCGCGGTTGCCGGGGATCACCACCCCGTCGCTGATGACGGGAATCGAGGTCGGATCGTCGAGCGGCCGGTTCGGATCGATCACCAGCCGGGAATAGCCGCCCAGAACCAGCGGCGTGCCAAGCCGGTCGGCCAGCGCGCGGGCAACCGGCTCGATCCCGATATCGTAGGCGATGTGCCGGCCGCGCGGCTCTTCGTCGAGGCCCAAGGTCCCCAGCGACGCCGGAATGCGGTTGCTGGCATGGTCGGCGACGATCAGCACCGGCCGCGCGCGATCCTCACCGAGACACCGGACGGCCGGTGGATCATCGGGACCGAGAAGCGGCGGGCGCGGGGGATCGGAGACGACGGCGGACAGGGTCATGGAAGGGGGACTATAGAGCAGGATCGCCTTGGCTGGAATCGCCCTCCGGCAGCACCCGTCAAGGCGTGAAGCCCGCTCTCATCGATCATCAGATCGCGAACCCGGGGGCGGCAAAGCGGCGAGCGCGGCGGCCCGGTCCCGCCGGAATGCCCGATCAATGCACGCTGACGGTCGGAACGGCACCCTCCGCCGGCGTGGCGGTGAGCGGCGTCGCCTGATGGTGCACCATCCGCCAGTCCTCGCGCTCCCGCGCGAACAGATTGCTCGCCACCAGCGTCGTGCCGTCGACGTTCTCCCGGCACAGCACCATGGCCAGATCGCCCCACAGCGTCGCCTCCGCATCGGCGAAGGTCACCGGTGGCGGCGAGCGCAGGATGACCTGCCAGCTCTCCAGCACCAGCTTGCGGCCGCGCAGCGCCGGCCAGCCCGGATGCACGCACGCCACCGGCCGCCGGGCCGACCACAGCGTGGTCATCGCCTCCATGTCGCCGGCGGCGAAGGCGCGGTAGAAGGCGGCATTCGCTGCCAGGAGCCGAGCGACGGCGTCCCCCATGGTCGTTCAGGACTCCACCCAGGCGATGCGCAGCACATTGGTGTTCCCCGGCGTGCCGAAGGGAACGCCGGCGGTGATCACCAGGCGCTGGCCGGCCTCGGCGAAGCCTTCCTTCACGGCGATCTGGCAGGCCTTGCCGACCATCTCGGTAAAGGCCGCGACATCCGGTGAGACCACCGCATGCACGCCCCAGCACAGCGCCAAGCGTCGCGCGGTGCGCGCGCTGGGCGTCAGGCACAAGATCGGCGCCTTCGGCCGCTCGCGCGCCGCGCGCAGCGTCGTGGAGCCCGAGGTCGTGTAGGTGACGATCGCCGTCGCCTTGATGGTCTCCGCGACCTGGCGCGCCGCGGCGGTGATCGCGTCGTCCTCGGTCTCTTCCGGCGACTGGCGGGCGGCGTCGACCATGGCCCGGTAGGACGGGTCGCGCTCAACCTGGCGGGCGATGCGGTCCATCATCTCCACCGCCTCGGTCGGGTACTCGCCGGCGGCCGTCTCCGCCGACAGCATGACGGCGTCCACCCCGTCATAGACGGCGGTCGCGACATCGGAGGCTTCCGCCCGGGTCGGCGTCGGCGAGGCGATCATGCTCTCCAGCATCTGCGTCGCCACGATCACCGGCTTGCCGGCCAACCGGCAGCGCCGGATCATCCGCTTCTGCAAGCCCGGCACCTCTTCGGCCGGCACCTCCACGCCGAGATCGCCGCGCGCCACCATGACGCCGTCGGCCATCTCGACCAGCTCGTCCAGATGGTCGATCGCCGACGGCTTCTCCATCTTCACCACCAGGTTCGCCCGCCCGGCCAGCAAACGCCGCGCCTCCGCCACATCCTCCGGGCGCTGCACGAAGGACAGCGCCACCCAGTCCACCCCGTGGTCGAGGGCGAAGGCGAGGTCGCCGCGATCCTTTTCCGTCAGCGGCGACAGCGGCAAGACGGTCTCAGGGACGTTGACCCCCTTGCGGTCGGACAGCCGGCTGCCGGACTCCACCACCGCGTCGGCGAAGTCGTCGCCGCAGCGCTCCACCACTACCCGCACCTTGCCGTCGTCGAGCAGGATCGCCTGGCCCGGCCGCAGGGCGCGAAAGATCTCCGGATGGGGGACCTGAACGCGCTCAACGGTTCCCGGCGTCGGGTCGAGGTCGAGGCGCAGCCGCTGACCCGGCGTCAGGCGGACGGCACCGTCGACGAAGCTCCCCAGCCGCAGTTTCGGCCCCTGAAGATCGGCCACCACGGCGATGGGCCGGCCGACATCACGCTCCAGCGACCGGATCGCCGCCAGGCGCGCGCCATGCTCGGCCTGCGTGCCGTGGCTGAAGTTCAAACGGAAGACATCGGCACCGCTGCGGAACAGCCGTTCGATCGCCGGCCGGTCGGAGGCCGACGGACCCAAGGTTGCGACGATCTTGGTCTGTCGGGATCGTCGGTAGGTGGCACGCTTGGCCATTCAACCACTCGCTGGACGCATTGGGGGGATCGCCCGGCCGGGCGGTCGTACCGCCCGATGCGGCGTCGACCCGTGTCATCGCGCCGGCCGGTCGCGACCGGCCGGCGGCAGCCCGAAGGGCGCAGGATCGCGCCGGGTCCACCGTACGCATCATCGGCGCGAGCGCCAAGCCGCTGTCGCAATCCGTATCGCGACCCTCGGCCGGTCCGACCGGCGCTCAGGCCGCCGAGACGGACGGGTCGGGCCGGTTCACGCCGCCGCAAGAAGAAAAGGCCGGGTCGCGGACCCGGCCTTTCCGGCTGTACTGCTTGGCGCTTGGCTTGACCTTGTGCCCCAGGCGGCGCATTGCCACCACCTGAAGATTGCGCGGGCGCGGGACGGCTTTCAGCCCCCCGCTTCGGCCCTTGTCTTGTCGTCGACCCATGACGGCCCTACCTCTTCGCCATCCGGCGGGTACGGGCCACTGGGCATAACGGACGTTTAGCCCTGGCGCGCCTTGAACCGCGGATTGGACTTGTTGATGACGAATGTCCGGCCCTTGCGGCGGATAACGCGGCAGGCCCGGTGACGCGACTTGAGCGTCTTCAACGAATTGGCGATACGCATGAATGCGGCGCCTCCAAGCGCGGCATGAGGAGCTGAAAGAGCGCCGTTATGTAGTCGCGTCGCTCTCGGCTGTCAATGTCGACCCCCAGGGTCGACCCCCGGGCCCGCAGGGCGTCGGTGCGTGATCGGCCGACCGACGGACGAAGAGAAGTTTCTAAACTCTTTCAGTGCTGCGGGAATCGAAATTTCAGATTCGCGAAATTAGCGAGACCTCAACAGTGCACCATTTCTAAAGTGCAACCGAATGGACAGCCTGCCCTGCCACCAAGACGGCGCGGTTTCAGGTTCGGTTGACTTACCGGGCGTTTCCGGTTAGCGACACGGCGGAAGCTAAAATCAGTGAGCACCGCTTCGATTGGCTTACCTATCGCAACATTACGTGACTTAGAGGCACTCGGATGATTTTCTACAAGGAAGAACGTATGGCTCTCTTCATTGATGGAGCCAACCTGTACGCCGCCGCCCGATCGCTGCAATTCGATGTTGACTACAAGAGGTTGCTCGACCTTTTTTCGAAGAAGGGTAGATTAATTCGCGCATTTTATTATACTACGCTGATTGAGGATCAGGAATATTCACCTATTCGACCGCTCATCGACTGGCTGGATTATAATGGTTACACCATGGTTACTAAACCAATCCGCGAGTATACTGACAGCCAGGGGCGCCGTAAGACCAAGGGCAGCATCGATATCGACCTGACCATCGATGCGTTGGAGATGGCCGACAAGGTCGACCACATCCTGTTGTTCTCCGGCGACGGCGACTTCCGGCGTCTGGTCGACTCCTTGCAGCGCAAGGGCGTGCGCGCGACCGTGGTCAGCACCATCCGCTCCCAGCCGCCGATGGTGGCGGACGAGTTGCGGCGCCAGGCCGACAACTTCATCGATCTCTACGATCTCGCCCCGCATATCCAGCGCAGCCAGTCCGAACGCCAGGCAGCGATGGCCGCCGCCGCGGCCCGCCAGGGCGCGGAGGAGGAGGAGGAGGGCGAAGACGGCGCAGAGGACGACGTCGCGTATTACCGCAGCTCTGCATGACATCGCCGGCCGCGCCGGCATCGCCGCCGGAGCCGCCCCCCGACTGCGCGCACTGTCCGCGCCTGGTTGATTTCCGGGCGGCCAACCGGCAACGCCATTCCGACTACCACAACCGCCCGGTGGCCAGCTTCGGGCCGGCCGATGCGCGGTTGTTGGTGGTCGGGCTGGCCCCCGGCCTGCACGGGGCGAACGCCACCGGGCGCCCGTTCACCGGCGACCACGCGGGCGAACTGCTCTATGCCACGCTGCACGACCACGGGTTCAGCCGCGGCCGCTATGCGGCCCGCGCCGACGATGGCCTGACGCTGGTCGACTGCCGCATCACCAACGCGGTGCGCTGCGTGCCCCCGGAAAACAAGCCGGTCGGGGCGGAGACGTCCAAGTGCCGGCGCTTCCTGACGGCGGAGATCGCCGCACTGGATCGCCTGACGGTGATCCTGACGCTGGGTCAGCTCGCCCACCGCTCGGTGCTCGCCTGCCTCGGGGTCAAGCCGGCGCAGGCCCCCTTCGCCCATGGGGCGGTGCACCGCCCGGCAAGCGGCCGGCCGGCACTCGCCGCCAGCTATCACTGCTCGCGCTACAACACCAATACCGGCAAGCTGACGCCGGCGATGTTCGATGCGGTGTTTCGTGAGGTGCGGCGCCTATTGGACGAGGCGGCGTGACGTCGTCGTTACCGGTTCTCGCGCAAGAGCCGCTGCTTCTCGCGCGCCCAATCGCGCGCCTTCTCCGTCTCTCGCTTGTCGTACTGCTTCTTGCCCCGCGCGATGCCGAGGTCGACCTTGGCGATGCCGCGCCGGTTGAAGTAGAGCGATATCGGCACCAGCGTGACGCCCTGGCGGCGCACCGCGCCCAGCAGGCGGTCGCGCTCGCGGCGGTGGACCAGCAGTTTGCGCGGCCGGCGGGTCTCGTGATTGAAGCGGTTGGCCTGCCGATACTCTGGAATGTAGGCGTTGAACAGGAACAGCTCGCCCCGCTCCTCCCCGGCGAAGCTGTCCTGCAGGCTGGCCCGGCCCTCGCGCAACGCCTTGACCTCCGTCCCGGTCAGGACGACGCCGGCCTCCATGGTCTCGTCGATGAAGTAGTCGTGGCGCGCCCGGCGATTCTGGGCGACCAGCCGACGCGGCGCGGTCTGGGCAGTCATGGACGCGAACGCTGGCGGCCCGGCGACGGGCCGCTAGTTCAAGATGCCGGCGAAGCGCATCGACCGATCGACCTCCGCCGCCGTCGACTCGCTGACCGCGATCAGCGGCAGCCGGACATCGGCACTGGTCAGGCCCAGGCGCGCGCACGCATGCTTCACCGGGGCCGGGCTGCTCTCCAGGAACAGCGCCCGGTGCAGCGGCCCCAGCCGGTCCCGCCGGTCGGCCATCGTGGCGAGGTCGCCGGCCGCCCAGGCATCCTGCATTTCCGCGCAGAGCCGCGGCGCGGCGTTCGCCGTAACGGAGATGCAGCCCACCCCGCCTTGCGCCAGGAACGCCGTTGCCGTCGCATCCTCCCCGGAGAGCTGGATGAAGTCCGGCCCCGCCGCATGGCGCATCTTCAGCGGCCGCGAGAGATCGTTGGTGGCATCCTTCACACCGACGATGCGCGGCAGCTCGGCGAGCCGCGCCATCGTCTCCACCGACATATCGATCACTGACCGGCCCGGGATGTTGTAGATGATGATCGGCAGGCCGCAGGCATCGTGGATCGTCCGATAGTGCTGGTAGAGCCCGGACTGGGTCGGCTTGTTGTAGTAGGGCGTGACCACCAGCAGCGCGTCCGCGCCGGCCGATTCTGCGGCGCGGGACAGCGACACCGCCTCTGCCGTGCTGTTCGACCCGCTGCCGGCGATCACCGGCACGCGCCCGGCCGCCGCCTCGATGGTCAGCGCAACCACGCGTTCGTGCTCGTGATGGCTCAGCGTCGGGCTCTCGCCGGTCGTGCCGCAGGGCACCAGCCCATGGGTCCCTTGCGCGATCTGCCATTCCACGAAAGACTGCAACGCCTTCTCGTCGACCCCGTCGTCCCGAAAGGGCGTGACGAGGGCGACGATCGATCCGCGAATAGGCAGCGAAGCAGCCATGAGGAACACCCGGTGTGCGGTCAGCGCTGAGCCGGCGACCATAGACACGCCGCCCGGCTGCGGCAAGCTGCCCGTCCCCGACCGGACCGCCCCCGCCGGACCGGCCCGCCGCCGCACCCGCCGACTGTGCCTGGCGGCCGTCACGGGATGGGCGGCGCTGGTCCTGCCGGTCAGCGCCGCGGCGCTGAGCGAAGCCGATATCGACCTCTATCGCGACGCCTTCCGGGCAGCGGAGGCCGGCGATTGGCAGGCCGCCAACGCCGCCGTGGAGCGTGCGCAAGACCCGGTGCTGGCCGATGTGATTCTCGGCCGCGACCTGACCCGCGAACAAGCGGGCCATGGCTTCACGGAGATCGCCGAGTTCATCGACCGCCGCCCCGGCTGGCCGAACACCGACCTGCTGCGCCGCCGGGCGGAGAGGGCGCTGGCCACCGACGGTCCGGACGGCAGCGACGCCGCGCGCGTCATCGCCTTCTTCGAGGGCTTCGCCCCGCTGACCGGAGACGGTCTCCTGGGCCTGGCCAACGCGCTGGCCGCCGCCGGCCAGTCGGCCGTGGCGACCCGCCGGGTCGCCGACCGCTGGCCGGACATCCCCTTGTCGGAGTCCGCCCAGACGGCGCTTCTCGCCCGCTATGGCGGCGCGCTGGGAGACAGCGAGCATACCGCCCGGCTCGACCGCCTGTTGTGGGAGGCCCGCTCGGCCGAGGCCGGCCGCATGGTGCCGCTGGTCGACGCCGGGTGGCGGGCGCTGGCGGAGGCCCGGCGACGCCTGGCCGAGCGGACCGGCGACGTCGATGGCGCGATCGGTGCGGTTCCGGCGTCGCTGCAGGACGACGAAGGGCTGGTCTACGAGCGGTTGCGCTGGCGCCGCCGGGCCGATCTGACGGAACGCGCCATCGAACTGCTCGACCGTGAGCCGCCGGGCAGCGCGCATGGGGCCGACTGGTGGCGTGAACGACACATCCTGGCCCGCCGGCTGATGGAGGCCGGCAACTTCGCCGGAGCCTATCAGGTGGCCAGCGCCCACCGGCTCTCCGACGGGTTTCCGCTGGCCCAGGCGGAATGGCTGTCGGGCTGGCTGGCGCTGCGCTTCCTGGACGATGCTTCCACCGCGCTCGACCACTTCCAACGGCTCTATGCTTCGGTCGAGACGCCGATCAGCCTGGCCCGCGGCGCCTATTGGAGCGGCCGGGCGCTGGAGGCGCTGGATGACCGGCCGACCGCGCAGGGCTGGTATCAGGTGGCCGCCGGGCATCCCACCACCTTCTACGGCCAGCTCGCCGCCGACCGTCTCGACCTGCCGACCATCACCCAACTGCCGGTGACGCCGTCGGTCGAGGACGCGATGCGGGAGACCTTCCGCGTCGCCGACGGCCCGCGCATCGTCTCCGCGCTGGTCTCCATCGGCGAGACCGACTGGGCGGACCGCTTCCTGATCGCCATGGCAGAGGCGACCGACAATGACCAGCAACTCGCCCTGATCGGCGAGCTGGCGATGGCCCATGGCCGGCAATGGGCGGCTCTCAGGGTCGCCAAGACGGCCGCGCGGCTCGGCCATATCCTGACTGAGGCTTCCTATCCCGTGATCCCGCTGGACGAGGCCGATCCCCGGGTGGAACCGGCCCTGGTGCTCGCCCTGATCCGCCAGGAGAGCGAGTTCCGCGCCGATGCCGTCAGCCATGCCGGCGCCCGCGGGCTGATGCAGCTCATGCCGCAGACTGCGCAGAGCGTGGCGCTGCAGCTCGGCGTCGCCCATTCGACCGACCGGCTGACCAGTGAGACCGCGCACAATATCCGCCTCGGCAGCGCCTATCTGGCCGACCAGATCGCCGAACTCGGCGGCTCCTACGCGTTGGCGGCGGCGGCCTACAATGCCGGTCCCAGCCGCGTGCGCGCCTGGATCGAGCAGAACGGCGATCCGCGGCGCGCCGAGGTCGACATGATCGATTGGATCGAGGCGATCCCGATCTACGAGACCCGCAACTACGTGCAGCGCGTGCTGGAGGGCGTCGAGGTCTATCGCCGGCGTCTCGGCGGGCCGCCGACCGTGGACGCGCTGGAGCGCGACCTCGCCCGATGACCGCGCCGGCCGGCCCGCCCCCGCCGCGCGCGGTGGTCTTCGACGCTTACGGCACCCTGTTCGACATCGCGCGCCCGACGGCGCGGCTGGCCGAACGGATCGGCCCCGTGGCGGATCGGCTGGGCGCGCTGTGGCGCACGCTCCAGCTCGAATACACCTGGCTTCTCACCCTGATGGGCCGCTACCGGCCGTTCGACGTCGTCACCGCCGACGCGTTGCAGGTCGCCATGGCCGAGTGCGGCGTCGGCGACGCCGGCTTGGCGGCGGATCTGCTGGCCGTCTACGACCGGCTGGACGCCTTCGCCGATGCCGCACCCGGCCTCGCCGCGATCGCCGAGGGCGGGTTGCCGCGGGTGATCCTGTCGAACGGTACCCCCGCCATGCTGGCCGGCGCGGTGTCGGCGGCCGGTCTCGGCGGGATGATCGACGACATCCTGTCGGCCGACCAGGTGCGCCTCTACAAGCCGCGGGCGGAGGTCTACCAGCTCGCCGTCGACCGGCTGGGGTTGCCGGCCGACGCCATCGCCTTCGTTTCGTCCAATGGCTGGGATATCGCCGGAGCGACCGCCTTCGGGTTCCGGCCGATCTGGCTGAACCGGGCGGGCCGGCCGGCCGACCGCCTCGGCCTGCCGGCACCACCGGAGATCACCACGCTTGACGCGTTGAGCGATCTGTTGCTGCCGGACGGGCGCTGAGCGACGCGACCGCCCGTTTCTCGGAGGATCCGATGACCCAAGCCGCAAGCGCGCGCGCCGACGACGACGCGCCGCCACCCCTGCCCACGCTCGCCGATATCGAGGCAGCGGCGACTCGCCTCGCGGGCGTGGCGGTCCGCACGCCGCTCCTGTCGCAGCCGCTGGTCGACCAGCAACTCGGCGGCCGGCTGCTGGTCAAGGCGGAACCGCTGCAGCGCACCGGCAGCTTCAAGTTTCGCGGCGCCTACAACCGCCTCAGCCTGATCCCGGCGGCCGACCGACCGGCCGGCGTGGTCGCCTATTCCAGCGGCAACCATGCCCAGGGCGTCGCTGCCGCGGCGTGGCTCCTGGGCCTGCCGGCGACCATCATCATGCCGGCCGACGCACCGGCCATCAAACGCCGCTCCACCGAGGCCTGGGGCGCGCGCGTGGCGACCTATGACCGCTACCGCGAGGCGCGCGAGGCGATCGCGGAACGGCTGTGCCGGGAGACCGGTGCAACGCTGGTGCCGCCCTTCGACGACCCAGAGGTGATCGCCGGCCAGGGCACCACCGGCCTGGAGATCGCCGAGCAGGCGGCCGAGCAGGGCCTACGGCCCGATGCCGTGCTGGTGTGCTGCGGCGGCGGCGGGCTGACCGCCGGTATCGCGCTCGCCCTGGCGGATCGGTTGCCGGAGACGGCGATCTATACGGTGGAGCCGGTGGGGTTCGACGATACCGCGCGGTCGCTGGCCGGCGGTCAGCGCCTGTCCAACGCGCCCGGCGGGCGGTCGATCTGCGATGCCTTGCTGAGCCCCGCGCCGGGCGAGCTGACCTTCGCCGTCAACCGCCACCGGGTCGCCGGCGGCCTGACCGTCAGCGACGACGAGGTGCTGGCGGCGATGGCCTTGGCGCTCGATGCCTACAAGCTGGTCGTCGAACCCGGCGGCGCGGCCGCCTTGGCGGCGGCGCTCAAGGCCCGCATCGACATCCGCGGGCGCACGATCGTCGCGGTCGCCAGCGGCGGCAATGTCGACCCGCCGATGCTGGCCCGGGCGATGGCCGCCGGCGAGGCCGCCAGGACGGCCTAGTGAACCGTCAAAGTGCCACCCCCTTGATGGGGGAGGGTCCAGGAGGGGGTGATGGTGGTGACAGAGACCACCCCCACCCAACCCTCCCCCATCGAGGGGGAGGGCTCTAACTCAAGCGATGCAAGCCGCCGTCAAGACGTCTTGCTGGCGGTTGCCGCGCTGGCGCCGGACGAGGGCTCCCCGTCGCTGACCACCAGGTTGATCTGCGACTTCTCCTCGCGGGCTTCCCGCTTGACCATGCCTTCGACGGACGCCCCGCGGGAGATCTCCAGGATCTCGTGCAGGATGTCGCCGTTGACTTCCGCCGTCTCCAGCAACGTGACTTCGCGACCGCGGATGCGACCGTTGACCTGCCCCCACACCCGTACAGTCTCCGCACTCACCTCGCCGTTGATGTGGGCCGTACGCCCCACGGTCAGGCTCGTGCTCTGAATGTCGCCGTCAACCGTACCGTCGATCTGTACGTCCCCGTCCGTACGCATATCGCCGGATATACGCATGTCGCTGCCGATGATCGACGGCTGCGGGGGGCTGGCGGCCTCTCTGCTTCGGGGTTCGACCTTCCCGGGGGCGGGCCGGGTCGGCCTAGTTTGAGATTTCGAAAACATGCTGCCCTGCCGTTAGGAAGTTGATGGGATTGCGCGGATCACCATTGACGCGAATCTCATAGTGCAGGTGCGAACCCGTACTCCGACCGGTACTGCCCATTAGGCCGACTCGGTCGCCGAAGGCCACCCGGTCACCTTCGGAAACGGTAATACTATGCAGATGGGCGTAGCGTGTCGTCACGCCCAAACCATGGTCGATCTCGACCATGTTGCCATAGGCGCCGCGCCGGCCGGCCGTCACCACCTCGCCGGGCGCGGTGGCGTAGATCGGCGTGCGCGTCGGCGCCGCGAAATCAAGACCCCAATGCTGCGAGCGCCGGCCGGTGAACGGATCGCGCCGCTGGCCGAAGCCGCTGGACAGCCGGTGCGGATCGCGCAGCGGCAGGCCGATCGGCAGACGGTTGACGACATCGCGCAGATCCGCCGCACGCCCGACCGCCGCCACCATATCGATGGCGTCCGCCCAGACCTGATCGGCGAGCAGGCTTTCCGGCAGGCTCGGGATCATCGGCCCGCCAGCCGCGACGACCTCGGCCGAAGACCCCATGCCTTCCTGCTGGATCGCCACGATCAAGGCTTCGACGTCGAGACCGGTGAAGGCGAGCCCCTGCTCCACCGTCTCCACATGGCGCTCGCTGACATCGCGCAACTGGGAGAACAGGACCTCCTGGCTGGTCTGCAGCGTCTCCAGCTCGGTCGACAGCGTCGCCATCTCGCCGCGCACCAGGATCGCCTCGTCGCTGAGGCCGTCGCGCTCCGCCTGGGCGGTCAGCACCTCGCGCTGCACGTCGTGCAGCAGCGTGGCGAACTGATCGTTGCGCCGGTGGGCGCCGTTCAGCTCCTGCTCAAGCTGGCCGATATGCGCCAGCAGCTCGTCCCGCTCCGAAACGATGCGATCGACGGTGCTGTACGCGCTCTGCACCGCCAGGGTCAGTTCCTCGATCTGACCTTCCAGCGTGGCGTTCCAGTCGTTGGCCTCGTGGATGGTCTCGGTCAGCCGCGCGATCTCGCGGCGCAGGCCGTCCTGGTCGCCCAGCAGCGTGTCGCGCGTGCGGTTCAGGCTGTCGAGCTCGTCGTTCAGGAGGCCGATCTCGCCTTCCAGCTCGCCGCGCTCGCCCTCGGCCTCCGACAGCGCTTCCTCCAACGTGCCGATGCGCCCGATCAGCGACCGCCGGGCATGCTCGATGACCTCGCGCGCGGTCTCGCTGGCGCCCAGCGAGGTCTGCAGCGCCTGGATCTCGGAGCGGAGCTGGGCATTGCGGTCGAGGAAGTGCTCGCCCCGGCGGCGGGTTTCGCCGATCTCCTCCGCCGCCTGCTGGACATTGCCGTAGCGGCTGGCGAGGTCGGTGATCAGCTCTGCATAGCCGACCTCAAGATCGCGGATCTGACCCGACTGCTCGTCGATCAGCATGCTGGCGAGGCCGTACGCGACGGTCGTCGCCATCGCCCAGACGGTGCCGACCGCCAGCACTCCAGCCAGCGCGTATTGGTGGCGCTTGCGGAAGTGGATGTAGGAGACACCGGTCTCGGAGCGGATGAGGATCTGCCGCTCCTTGAAGACGCGCTTTAGAAGTGCGCGCCAACCTTGGTCGCTTCCTCGCATTGCCCCCATCCAAAGACACTTCTTCGCAGCGCACCGGCTTCTTCACGATCCGCCGGCGGACGGTGGGCCGATGGCGCGCCACCGGTACCCCGCCACCCTGCACACGTGCCGGGTGCGGCGCGCTGCGCAAGATCAAAAAGGCCCCTTCAGAGGCCCAACCAGCGGTTCCCAACGCCCGCTACCGGCCGACCGCCATCGGCCCGCCATCGGGCGAAGAGCACCAAGCATCCCTGATACCGTCCGCTCTTGAACGCTTGGTTAATCCCGCTGATAGCCCCTGTACCCCAGGCCGCGCTACGTTACCGAAACCCAGACATCGAGGCAAACACTCGTCCCCGCACTGCATCATGAACAATCTTCGATCCGCCCCCGCACCGGCCGACCCGGCCGCCATCTCCGCCGACGACGACCCGGTCGGCGCGTTTTGCCGGCACGTAACGCTGCGGCTGCCGGGCAACCCCGCCGGCCCCCTGGCCGGACTCACCTTCGCCGCGAAGGACATCTACGACATCGCCGGCCACGTCACCGGCTGCGGCAACCCGGACTGGCTGGCCAGCCACCCGCCGGCACCGCGCACGGCGACCGCCGTCCAGGACCTGCTGGATGCGGGGGCCACGCTGGTCGGCAAGACGCTGACCGACGAGCTGGCTTTCAGCCTGCACGGCGAGAACGCGCATTACGGGACGCCGGTGAACAGCGCCGCCCCCGACCGGGTGCCCGGCGGCTCGTCGAACGGCTCTGCCGCCGCCGTCGCCGCCGGCCTGGTCGACCTCGCGCTGGGCAGCGACACGGGCGGTTCGGTGCGGGCGCCGGCCAGCTATTGCGGCCTGTTCGGCATCCGCCCCAGCCATGGCGCCATCCCGCTGGCCGGTGCGATGCCGCTGGCCCCCAGCTTCGATACGGTGGGGTGGTTCACGCGCTCGGCCGACTTGCTCACCCGCGTCGGCAACGCGCTGCTGCCGGCGGATGCGGCGGACTGGCGGCCATCGCGGGTCCTCTTCCTGGAGCCCGCCTTCGCATTGGCCAACGACACCGCCCGCGCGCCTTTGCACCGCGCGGCGGAGACGCTGGGCGCGGCCATCGGGCCGACCGCCGCTTGGGTGCCCGACCCACCGGACCTCACCCGGTGGCTGACGCCGTTCCAGGCCCTGCAGTGGCGCGAGATCTGGCAGAGCCACCGCGACTGGATCACCGCCACCCGGCCCCATTTCGGCCCCGGCATCGCCGAACGCTTCGCCGCCGTCGCCGGCGTCACCGACGATCAGGTGGCCGAGGCGCGCGCCTTCCGCCTGGCCGCCGGCGGCCGGCTGCTGGCCGCGCTCGGCGGCGACGGTGTGTTGATCACCCCGACGGTGCCCGGCCCGGCGCCCTTGAAAGGCCTACCGCGCCAGGCCGTGGCGGCGGAGCGCCAGCGCGCCCTGGCGCTGCTCTGCCCGGCCGGTCTGGCCCGTCTACCCCAAGTCTCGCTGCCGGTCGGCCGGGTGGACGGCGCGCCGGTCGGCCTGTCGCTGATCGGCCCACCGGGCAGCGACCGCCGCCTGCTCGCCCTGACCTGCGCGATCGCTGGAGACTTGCCGGCCCTCAACACGCCGCCGGTTTAGGGGTTCCCGTCAGAAGCGAAGCTCCTGGCGGATCTCCTCCACCGCGCGTCCCCAGGTCTCACCGGGGCGCCGGTCGGTGACGACGAAGCCGGCGGTCTCGTACAACGCCGCCGCGGCGTCGAGCCCGGCGACGGTGGTGAGATAGACGCCGGCCTTGCCGATGGCGCGCGCCCGATCGAGCGCCCGGCCCAGGAGCGCGCCGCCGAGGCCTTGGCCGCGCTCGGCGCCCGCCACGAACACCCAGCGCAGATGCGCGAGATCGCCGTCGGCCGGGTCGCCGGCATCGAGCACCAGACCACCGGCAAGCGCCTCACCACGCCAGGCCGTGGCGAACAGATCGCGGTCGCCCTGGAACCGGTCGAGGAACACCGCCATCTCGCGCGCCACTTTGGCCTCGAAAGCGACGCCGAAGCCGTGGGAGCGCGCGAAGCTGCCCGCCAGACCACCCGCGAGCCCGCCAAGCACCCCGGGGCGATAGCCGGCAAAGGTGATGCCGTTCATGCGGAGGCGCCGTCGGTAGGTGGAAGGGCCGGTGCGTGCAGCGCCGCCGCGGCGATCCGCTCCGCGTCCGCATCGCCGAACGGACCGGCCAGCAGGACCTGGCGCCAGACCAGCGCAACCACCAGATCGGCCGACCAGGCCGGATCGGCCGCGCCGGCCGCCGCCAGGGATTGGGTCAACAAGTCTTGCCGGCCGGTCATCAGGCCGCGCCGCACCGCTGCGCGCGCGGTCGGGTCTCCGGCGGCATCGCCCAAGAGACCGGCCAGCACCGCCGCCGCCGGGGTCTCCCGGTAGAGCCGGAACAGCCGGCACAGCAGCGTGGCCGGCGCCGTATCTTCGTCCGCTGCCGGTGACAACAGCGCTTCGGCCGGCACCAACCCCGTATAGGCATCGACGAACAGCGCCGGGCGCCCCGGCCACCAGCGGTAGAGCGTCTGCTTGCCGGCACCGGCAGCCGCGGCCACCGCCTCCATGGTCACCGCCGGATAGCCGCGCGCCGCCACCAACGCGACGGCAGCGGCGAGGATGTCCTCACGCCGCCTCGGGCCACGCCCGGATTTGACCGGCACTGGAGCAAGCGTTGTCATGCGCCGGAGAGTAAACGAGACGGACCGTCTCGTCTAGATCGGTTGATCGTCGCGGCGCGGCTACCGCGTCTCGACGGCCCCGGCCGGCGCAAAGGGATCGCCCACATCGGCGAACAGCCGGGCACGGGCGTCCAGCCCCTCCGGCAGGGCCAGCCCGTGCCGGACCACGAAGGCGCCGTCATAGGTGCCGACGAAGACCGCCCGGGCGTCGGCCAGGCGGTCGAGGCGCGCCGCCTCGTCGAAGCTGTGGCCGAGGCCCGACACCACATAGCCCGGGGCCGCCGTCACCGGCTCCAGATAGCCTTCGACCGACAGCCGCGCCAAGGGGCCGGCAGCACCGGCGAAGCGGCCAGGCTGGACCGACTCCACGACGAACCGCCCGCCCACCGGCCGACCGGTCAGTGCCGCGAAGCTGCCGGCCTCGGGCTCCGCCAGCCCGCCCGGCAGATCGAGCGCCAGGCCGCCAAGCCGCCGGCCGCTCGGCCCGCTGCCCGCCCGCACGGTGCCGGACAGAACCGCCGGTGCCCGGTCGTCCAGGGGATCGAGCCGGGCCGCCACCACGCCGGCGCCGCGCCAGGCACCGGAGACGGCGACTCGCCGCCCCACCGTCACCAGGGCGGTCCCCGGCGCCCCGGGTTCCAGAACGACATCCACGCCGAGCAGGCGGAAGCCCCGCCCGTCGAGCCCGACCGCCTCGATGCGGCCGGCGAGCGGATAGACGATCGCGACCCGCCGGGCGACCAGGGCCGATGTCGGGCCGGCCGCCTCCACCGTCACACTCTGGCCGATGCCGAGCATGCCCGCGTCGCGCGCGCCGTAGACATCGGCGATGGCGGTGTCGGCGGCCAGCGCGACGGTCAGGCCGTTCACGCGGATGCTGCCGAGCCCGGTGACCGTGCCGACGATGCCGGTGCCGCCGATGCCGCCTTCGATCGGCGGGGACCGGTCGGCCAGCACGGCGTCCGATCGGCCGCCGGACGTCGGCCGGTCGCCGGACACGGGCTGGCACGCCGCCGCCGCCAATGCCGCCAGCGATGTCAGAACCGCACGCCGCCCCGGGCGATAGCCGCTCATGGTCGCGATGCCCTCCCCACCCGTCGCCGCCTACTCGTCACTGTCGTCGTCCGTGTCGGACGCGTCCTGCGGCGCGCGATAGAAGTAGACGCCGAAGCGGAAGCGATGCGCCGCGTCCGCCTTGCCCGCATCCTCCGCCTGGGCGGCGTAGGCGGCGCGGTTGAGCGCCGTCAGGAGCTGGCCGGCGCCCTCGCGCGCCGCCGCCTCCAGCGCATCCACCGACTCAACCCGCAGATGGTTGTAGAAGACCGCCCTTTCCAGGAAAGGCGGGCCATCGCCCAGGAGATTGCCGGTGGCCGCGCTGATATGGTCGCCGACATTGCGGGCGAAGAAGTGCAGCGTCTGGTCGGCATCGCCGCCGCCGAGCAGCGCTTCGGCGGACAGGTGCACCTGCTCGCCCGGCGCATCGAGCTGTACCAGCCCCTGGCGCAACAGCTCGTCCAACACCGTGCGCGGGCGCACATCCGTGCTGATCGCCGCCACCAGGCTATCGAAGGACGGCGCGTCACCGGTCCCGTGGCGGGCCAGCGCACGCGGCCGGCCGTCGGCGTCCTGCAGGCCGGGATCGGCCAGCCAGCGGCCGATCACGCTGACCATCGCGGTGACCCGCCGCGCGCCCGCCGAGCGCGCCGCCGCACCCTCCGCCGCGGCGGCGCGCAGGGTGCGGATGTCCTTGCGATGGACGCCGGTCAGCACGCTGATCCGGCTGTCGGTCGGACGCTGGCCGTCGATCCGGAAGTCGCGCTCCGCCACCTCCACGAAGACCTCCTTGAGCAGCCGGTAGACCGCCGGCGCGGTGACGCCGCGCGCGATCATCGTGCGGACGAGCGGCCGCAACACGCCCTTCAGTGCGCGGGCCAGCGCCTGGGCTCGATTGTCGAAGGCGTCTTCGTGCATGACGCGGCACCTTACGTGGGCGTGGAAAAAGAATCCACGCGAACCGTTGACGGCCGGCACGCGAGCCGGCATTGTCCATCCCCGATGCGCGGGAAAATTTCCCACATCAACATCGGCGCATCACCCCCCGGTGCCGGCGACGCGTCGTTTCGCCACCCTCGCGCCGATCCATCGACAACCCAGGACAGGAGGTAAAGACATGGTCACCCGTTTGATGGTCGCCGCCACGGCGATGACGTTGGTCGCCGCATGCGGAGCCCGCGAGACCTCGACGGTCGCCACGGCCGCTCCGACGGCCAACATCGTCGAGACCGCGGTGGACGCCGGTTCCTTCGACACGCTGGTTGCCGCGCTGCAGGCGGCGGAGCTGGACGAGACGCTGGCCGGCCCCGGGCCGTTCACCGTCTTCGCGCCGACCGACGACGCCTTCGCCGCCCTGCCCGCCGGCACCGTCGACACCCTGCTGATGCCGGAGAACCGCGACCAGCTCGTCGCCGTCCTGACCTATCACGTGGTTCCCGGCAAGGTGATGTCCAGTGACCTGGCGGGCCAGACGCTCGATGTCGCCACGGTCGAGGGCTCGACGGTCGCCATCAACGCGACCAGCGGCGTAATGGTCGACGCCGCAACTGTCATCGCCGCCGATATCGAGGCGTCGAACGGCGTCATCCATGTCATCGATCAGGTGATCCTGCCGTAACGGCATCGGGCCGGGCCCGGTCGTCGACCGGTCCCTTTCACTGTCCGTCACCGCTTGGCCGTCGCCGCTCGGCCATTGCTTATTTCGCCGGCGGAAAAGAACAGGGGGCGGCCACCACCGCCCCCTTTCCTTTCCGTCGCCGCGAGCCGGCAGCCCGCGTCGCCGGTCAGCGCACCCGGCCCTCGCGCCAAGCCTGGATGAGGTCGTCATAGGCGACGGTCTCGCCTTCGCCTTCCTCGTCCTCCAGGGGCGGCTTCGGCGAGCCCGGCTGGGAGAACCAGTACTCCGGATCCTGCGGCTCGTTGAGCAGCGGCCCCAGGTCGCCCTGCACGCCGGCCCGCTCCAGCCGCTCCAGCACGTCGTCCTGGGCGGCGGCCAGGTTGTCCATCGCCTCCTGCGGCGTCACCTCGCCGGTGACGGCCTCGGCGACGTTCTCCCACCAGAGCTGGGCCAGACGCGGATAGTCCGGCACGTTGGTGCCGGTGGGCGTCCAGGCGACGCGCGCCGGGCTGCGGTAGAACTCCACCAGCCCGCCGAGGCGCGGGGCCAACTCGCTCATCGTGTCGGTCTGCAGGTCGCTCTCGCGGATCGGCGTCAGGCCGACGATGGTCTTCTTCAGCGAGGTCGACTTGCAGGTGACGAACTGGGCATAGAGCCAGGCCGCCTGCCGGCGCTCCAGCGGCGTGGAGTTCAGGAAGGTCCAGGAGCCGCAGTCCTGGTAGCCGAGCTTCATGCCCTCTTCCCAATACGGGCCGTGCGGCGACGGGGCCATGCGCCATTTCGGGGTCCCGTCCTCGTTGACCACCGGCAGGTCGGGCTGCGACAGGGCGGCGGTGAAGGCGGTGTACCAGAAGATCTGCTGGGCGATGTTCCCCTGCCCCGGCACCGGCCCGGCCTCGGAGAAGTTCATGCCCGGCGCCTCCGGCGGCGCGTAGTCCTGCAGCCATTCGATGTACTTACGCAGCGCGTACACCGCCGCCGGGCTGTTGGTCGCGCCGCCGCGCGCGACGGAGGAACCGACCGGCCGGCTGCCGTCGACGCGCAGGCCCCATTCGTCCACCGGCAGGCCGTTGGGAATGCCCTTGTCGCCGGTGCCGGCCATGGACAGCCAGGCATCGGTGAAGCGCCAGCCCAGCGACGGGTCGCGCCGGCCGTAGTCCATATGGCCGTAGACCCGCTCGCCATCGACTTCCTGCACGTGGTTGGTGAAGAAGTCGGCGATGTCCTGATAGGCCTTCCAGTTGATCGGCACGCCCAGCTCGTAGCCATAGCGCTCGCGGAACTGCGCCTTCAGGTCGTCGCGATTGAACCAGTCGTAGCGGAACCAGTAGAGGTTGGCGAATTGCTGGTCGGGAAGCTGGTAGACCTTGCCGTCGGGCGCGGTGGTGAAGCTGAGCCCGATGAAGTCCTCAAGGTCGAGGGTCGGCAGGGTGAAGTCGGCGGCCTCGCCCTCGACCATGTCGGTGATCGGCACCACCAGGCCGTAGCGGTAGTGGGTGCCGATCAGGTCCGAGTCGTTGACGTAGCCGTCATAGACGTTGCGGCCGGACTGCATCTGCGTCTGCAGGCGCTCGATGACGTCGCCTTCCTGGATCAGGTCGTGGGTCAGGTTGATCCCGGTGATCTCCGAGAACGCCCGCGCCATCACGTCGGCTTCGTATTCGTGGGTGGTGATGGTCTCCGACACCACGTTGATGTCCATGCCGCGGAACGGCTCGGCGGCGCGGATGAAGAAGGCCATCTCCTCCATCTGCTGCTCCAGGCTGAGGGAGGACGGGGTGAACTCCTCCTCCATCCAGCGCTGGGCGGCGGCCAGGCGCTCATCGTCGCTCTGGGCGCGGGCCGGGCGCGCGGCGACGCCGGAGCCGGTGAGCGCACCGATGGCGGCGACGCTCTGCATCAGGGCGCGGCGGCCGACTTGGATCGGACGCGGCCGGAACGCGGCTTTCTTGTTCATGGGGACGTCTCCCTCTCCATAAGGTGCGCTGACGATTGGGGGACGGGCGGATGCGGCCCAGCGCTGGCCGCCGCCCGTGCGGAAGATCAGCCGTAGCGCAGCAGGGTCGCCATCCAGGCGGCCGCGATGGCCAGCGCCCAGACGATGGCGCCGTCGGTCAGCCCGAGCCAGGCCAGATGGATGAACGCGGCCGACAACAGCCCGATGAAGAAGCGGTCGCCGCGGGTCGTGGTGATCGGCAGGAAGCCGCGCCGTTCGGTGGTCGGCTGCGCCAGCTCCCAGATCGTCATCAGGCTCAACAGGCCAACGATGGTCAGGAAGAAGCCGCCGGTCACCCAGGTCCAGGCCATCCAGCCGAAGCTGTCGTGCAGCCAGGTCATCGCTCGTCGTCCCTCGCCGCCTATACCCGCCCGAGCGCGAAGCCCTTGGCGATGTAGTTGCGCACGAACCAGATCACCAGCGCGCCGGGGATCAGCGTCAGCGTGCCGGCCGCCGCCAGGAGACCCCAGTCGAGCCCGGCAGCACTGATCGTGCGGGTCATGGTGACGGAGATCGGCTTGGCGTCGGTCAAGGTCAGCGTCCGCGCCATCAACAGCTCGATCCAGCTATACATGAAGCAGAAGAACGCGGTGACGCCGACGCCGTTGCGCACCAGCGGCAGGAACACCGTGACGAAGAAGCGCGGGAAGCTGTAGCCGTCGATATAGGCCATCTCGTCGACTTCGCGCGGCACCGAGGACATGAAGCCCTCCAGGATCCACACCGCCAGCGGCACGTTGAACAGGCAATGCGCCAGCGCCACGGCGATATGCGTGTCGAACAGCCCGACCGCGTGATACAGCTCGAAGAACGGCAGCAGGAACACCGCCGGCGGCGCCATCCGGTTGGACAGCAGCCAGAAGAACATGTGCTTGTCGCCGATGAACCGGTAGCGCGAGAACGCATAGGCCGCCGGCAGCGCCACCAGCAGCACGATGGTGACGTTCATCAGCACATAGGTCAGCGAGTTGACGTAGCCGAGATACCACGAGCTGTCGGTGAAGATGGTGATGTAGTTGTCGAAGCTGGGGTTGACCGGCAGCAGGCTGAAGGTGCCGAGAATATCCTCGTTCGACTGCAGCGACATCTTGATGAGCCAATAAAGCGGCAGCATCAGGAGAATGAGATAACAGGTCAGCGCCAAACCGCTGGGGCGGACTGCCTTCATCGTTCCGGCCCTCCCGTCAGCGCTTGTCGGCCTGGCCGATGCGGGTGATCGCCGTGTAGAACATCCAGCAGATCAACAGCACGATCAGGAAGTAGATGATGGAGAAGGCGGCCGCGGGCCCCAGGTCGCGCCGCTCGATCGCCCAGTTGGTCAGCACGATGGACAGGAAGTTCGTCGCGTTGCCGGGACCGCCGCCGGTGACCACGAAGGGCTCGGTGAAGATCATGAAGCTGTCCATGAAGCGCAGGAGGACGGCGATGGTCAGCACGCCGCGCAGCTTCGGCAGCTCGATATAGCGGAAGGTGGCGTAGCGGCTCGCCCCGTCGATGCGGGCCGCCTGGTAGAAGGCCGGCGGGATCGCGCGCAGGCCCGAATAGCACAGGAGCACGACCAGCGGCGTCCAGTGCCAGACATCCATCAGCACCACCGTGATCCAGGCGTGCAGCGGGTCGTCGGTGTAGTTGAACTCGATGCCCAGGTCGGCCAGCGTGTGCCCCAACAGGCCGATATCGACCCGGGCGAAGAGCTGCCAGATGGTGCCGACGACGTTGAACGGCACCAGCAGCGGCAGCGCCAGCACGATCAGGCACAGCGGCACCAGCCAGCCGCGCGTCGGCAGCGTCAGGGCGATCATCACGCCCAGCGGGATCTGAATGGCCAGGACCAGGCCGGAGAACAGAAGCTGCCGGCCGAGCGCGTCGTGCAGCCGCTCGTCGGCCAGCACGGATTCGAACCATTCCGTGCCGACGAAGATCCACACACCGCCGCCGAAGCTGTCCTGCACGGAGTAGTTGACCACCGCCATCAGCGGGATGATCGCGCTGAAGGCGACCAGCACGAAGACCGGCAGGATCAGGAACCAGGCGCGGTTGTTCTGGACCTTGTTCATCAGGGCTACTCCGTCGCCTCAGGCGACCAGCACATCGTCGGCGAACAGCCGGGTGCGCTCGGGCGGAAAGCGCAAGAACGCGGCGTCGGCCGGCAGCGCCGCATCTTCCGCGACCATGGCGCGAATGACGGGGCCGCCGTCGCCCAGCGCAAGATCCACCAGCCGATGGGTGCCGAGATCCTCCACATCGTTGATCTGCGCCGGCAGCGTCTCGGCCCCCGCGCGGTCGAGAACCTCGACATAGCGCGGCCGGATGCCGAGCTTCAGCGCGACGTTACGGCCGCGCACCCGGGCCAGCCGGTCGTCGTCCAGCGCGATCCGGCCGCCGCGAAAGACGGCGTCGCCGCCGTCCAGCGTGCAGTCGATCAGGTTCAGGCCCGGACTGCCGATGAAGTAGCCGACGAAGGTGTGGCTCGGCGTCTCGAACAGCTCCTCCGGGGTGCCGACCTGCAGCACCTGGCCGTCCAGCATGACGACGACCTTGTCGGCGAAGGTCAGCGCCTCGTTCTGGTCGTGGGTGACGTAGACCAGCGTGCGGTGAAAGCGCTCGTGGATCTCCTTCAGCTTGCGCCGAAGCTGCCATTTGACATGCGGGTCGATGACGGTCAGCGGCTCGTCGAACAGGATCGCCGCCACGTCGTCGCGCACCAGCCCGCGGCCCAGCGAGATCTTCTGCTTGGCATCCGCCGACAGGTTGCGCGCCCGGCGGTCGAGCGCGTCGGACAGGTCCAGCATCTCCGCCACCTCGCCGACCCTGGCCGCGATGCGGTCGGCCGGCAGGCCGCGATTGACCAGCGGGAAGCCCAGGTTCTGGCGGACCGTCATGGTGTCGTAGATCACCGGGAACTGGAACACCTGGGCGATGTTGCGCTGTTCGGTGGCAAGGCGCGTGACGTCGCGCTCGTCGAACAGCACGCGCCCTTCGCTCGGCGTGATCAGGCCGGAGATGACGTTCAGCAGCGTGGTCTTGCCGCAGCCAGACGGCCCCAACAGGGCATAGGCGCCGCCGTCCTCCCAGACATGGTCGAGGCGGCGCAGGGCGTAGTCGTCCGCCTTGGCCTTGCCCTTGCCTGCATAGCTATGGGCGACGCCGTCGAGAACGATCCGGGCCATGGGTCGAACGAGCTCCCCGTCGCCTCAGGCCGGGCCGGCGCCGGCGGTCTTGGCCAGCACCGGTGCCGCACCGGCTGGGCCGTGCGGCGACGCCGCCAGCCGATCGGCCGCGTCGAAAGCATAGAGCCGGTCGGGATCGACATAGACCGTCACCGGCTCGCCGAGGCGGAAGGAATGCACCCCCTCCTCATGGCTGACCAGGTTCAGCCCGTTGTGGCGGACATGCACGAAGGTCTCCGCCCCGCTGATCTCCGACAGCTCCACCGTGCCCGACAGCGACACCGCACCCGGTCCGGCCGGCGCCAGGTCGACATGGTGGGCGCGCACACCGAAGCGGTAGGCGCCGTCCGCCAGGCCGGCGAAATGCACCGGGCGGCCGGCCCGCATCTCGCCGCCGAACTGCACCTCGCCGCCGGCGATCCGCCCGGCGATCAGGTTGATCGGCGGATCGCTGAACACCTCGCCGACCCGCACGCTGGCCGGGTTGCGGTAGACGTCCACCATCTCCCCGATCTGCAGCACCCGGCCGGCATCGACGACGATGGCCTGGCCGCCGAGCAACAGCGCCTCCTGCGGCTCGGTGGTGGCGTAGACCACGGTGGCGCCGCCGGTCTGGAAGATGTGGCGCAGCTCGGTGCGCAGCTCTTCGCGCAGCTTGTAGTCGAGATTGACCAAGGGCTCGTCGAGCAGCAGCAGCCGCGCCCGCTTGACCAGCGCGCGGGCGAGCGCCGTACGCTGCTGCTGGCCGCCGGAAAGCTGGCCCGGCAGCCGGTCCAGCAGATGGTCGATATGCAGGAGGGCGGCGGTGTCGCGCACCCGCCGGTCGATCTCCGGCCCGGGCAGCCGCGCCCGGCGCAGCGGTGCGGCGATGTTGTCGTACACCGAGAAGGCCGGATAGTTGATGAACTGCTGGTAGACCATGGCGACATCGCGGTCGCGTACGCCGGCCGTCGTCCGGTCGGCACCCTCCACCAGGACGCGGCCGGCCGTCGGCCGGTCGAGCCCGGCGAGCAGCCGCAGAATCGACGTCTTGCCGGCGGTGGTGGGCCCGAGCAGGACGTTCAGGCCGTTGGGCACCAGCGACAGCGACATGCCGTAGAGATGCGTTTCGCCCGCGACCGTCTTGGTCACGCCGTCCAGCGTGACGGTCATCGCCGGCCGTCCTCGGCCGCCGCAGACGCCCGGCCGCCGTCAGCGGTAGCGCCGGGCAATCGCATCGGTGGGGGAGCGTAAGCCCGCCGCGACGGGCGAGCGCAACCAGACCGAACCCGCCAGACGGGTCGACAACCCTTCACCCGGTGATGACCTCCCGAACCCCTTTTCCGCGGAGCCGATGGGCCGTCCGCGCCTTATTAACAAAACGGTAGGCCAGCGATCGGTCGATGGCAAACGCGAATTTCCGCCGCCCCTGCCGCCGGGATCAGACGGCACCCGCGCCGGCCTGCGCGGCAACAGGCGCGTTTGGAGGCGCGTCGGCGGCCGGATCGGCCGATGATGGCGCGGCTGCGCGATCGCCGGCTGTCGTGGCGAAATACTCTGCGATCCGCGCTTCGGCGGCGTCGCCGAACAGGATGCGCGCCGCCTCAAGGAGACCGGCGGACTGTCCGATCGTCTCCGGCCGGGCGACCAGCGCGATCTTGGAGCGGCGGCGCAGGAAGTCCGCCAGCGTGACCACCATCTCGCGATGCGCCGTCAGCTTCAATTCGCCGCGGGTGTACTCCGTACCCTCGATCAGCACGGCCGCCTCGGCCGGGTTTTCGCGGATCCGCTCCAGAAGATCGAAGGCCGCCATGCCGTACCGGCGCCAGTAGCGGCGGCTGAGCGGCTCCGACGCCGACGGCGCCGTCAGCGCGTCCAGCCCCATCAGCCGGGCGCGATGATGGAACTCCGCCGCCGTGGCGGCCGGCGGCTCGCCGTACCAGCGGTAGCGCGGATAGGGCAGGTCGACGCCGCAGCGCCGGACATGCTCGCCGACCTCGTCGCCGACATTGACGCAGTCGGTCAGCTTGCCGCCGAAGATGCTGATATGCCGTTCGGGCGCGTTCACATCCACCGCGTGCTTACGCGAGAGAGCCAAAAAGTCCCGCCCCTCGCCGGTGGTCTGGCGCACGGCCAAGGGCCGCACGCCCCAGCGCTCCGCGATGATGTCGGCACGGCTGAGCGGCCGGGCGAGCCGGAGCCGGACGTTGATGTTCTCCAGGATGAAGTCGCGGTCCTCGTCGGTCACCGGGGCCGCGGGATCGTCGACCCTTGTGTCCGTCGTGCCGATGCAGGTGCGCGCGCCCATCGGGATGACGAAGAAGAGGCGCCCGTCGCTGGCGAAGAAGGCGAGCACCCGACGCTCCGCCGTCAGCCGGTCGACGATCAGGTGCACGCCCTTCGACAGCACGTGCCGGTGTTCGGTCGTCTGGCCGGTCAGCCGGTTGTGCGCGTCGACATAGGGCCCCGCAGCGTTGATCAGCACCCGCGCCCGGATGGTCAGCGCCCGGCCGCTGCGCCCGTCGCGTGCCGCGACCGACCAGTCGCCCGAGGCGTCGCGGGTGCCGCCCAGGCTCTCCACATAGTTCGCCGCGACGCTGCCATGGTCCATCGCCTGGCGCACGAAGTTGAAGACGAAGCGGCTGTCATTGTCGAAGAGATAGGCGTCGGAATACTCGAACCCGCCGGCCACCCGATCGGTCTCGATGATCGGCTCCGCCGTGCCCAGCCCGGCCCGCGACAGCAGGCGCGGGATCCGCGTGAAGCCGTTGCCGATCAGCCAGTAGAGCCAGGTGCCGGCATAGAGCTTCAGCCGGCTGTGCCGGAACCCCGGCGGCACGGAGGTGAGGAAGCGGATCTCCTGCACCGTGGAGGGGAAGTTGCGGATCAGGTGATTGCGCGACAGGCACAGCTTGCGCACCAGCGCGAAGTCGAAGGTTTCCAGATACTTGATCCCGCCCCAGGCGAGGTTGGAGCTTTCCTGGCTGGTCACCCCGGCGAAGTCGCCGCGGTCGATCAGCGCGACGCGCGCACCCTTGCCGGCCAGCGCCGCGGCGGAGACGGCGCCGTTGATACCGCCGCCGATGACCAGGGCGTCGAAGCGCTCCGATTCCAGCCGCGCGATGTTGGCCTGCCGCAGATCCATGGGGGTTCCGTTCAAGAGTGGGGCTCGAAACCAATCGCTAGGTCGATCCAAAGGTGAGCCCCTCCCCCTTGATGGGGGAGGGATCGGGTGGGGGTGATGATGCCACGGCTTCGGTCGCCCGACCGTCATGCCGCGCCGCAACCGTCGAGATCACCCCCTCCCAACCCTCCCCCATCGAGGGGGAAGGCTTCAACAGGGTGCGGCGATGAATATCACTTAGACTTAATCGTCCCGCGCCCAGCCCTTGGCAAGGGCCACCGCCCTCAGCCAGCGCCGATGCAGCCGGTCGCGCGTCTCCGCCGACATCGCCGGCTCATAGCGCCGGTCCGCGCGCCATTGAAGCGCGAGATCGGCTTGATCAGACCAGACGCCGGTCGCCAGACCGGCGAGATAGGCCGCGCCCAGCGCCGTTGTCTCCGCAATCGCCGGCACGACCACCGGCACGCCCAGGCTGTCGGCCTGGAATTGCATCAGGACGTCGTTGGCCGACGCCCCACCGTCGGCGCGAAGCTCGCTCAAACTCACGCCGCTGTCGCGCATCATCGCCTCCACCACGTCGCGGGTCTGGTAGGCCATCGCCTCCAGGGTCGCGCGGGCGAGATGGGCGCGCGTCGTGCCGCGCGTCGCCCCGATGATCAGCCCCCGGGCGTAAGCGTCCCAATGCGGGGCGCCCAGGCCGACCAGCGCCGGCACGAAATAGACGTCGCCGGTGTCGGGAACGGACGCGGCGAGGTCTTGCGTCTCCGCCGCCGCGCCGATCAGGCCGAGCCCGTCGCGCAGCCATTGCACGCCGGCCCCGGTGACGAAGATCGCCCCCTCCAGCGCGTACTCCACCGGCCGGTCGCCGAGCTGCCAGGCGATGGTGGTCAACAGCCGCTCGTTGGAGAAGACGGGCTCGGTACCCGTGTTCATCAGCACGAAGGAGCCGGTGCCGTAGGTGTTCTTGGCCATGCCGGGCGCGTAGCAGGCCTGGCCGAACAGGGCCGCCTGCTGGTCCCCGGCGATGCCCGCCACGGGCACCGTCCGGTCGGGGAATAGCCCGCTGGCGGTCCCATAGACCTCCGAGGAGGAGCGGACTTCGGGCAGGATCGCCCGGGGGATGCGCAGGAGGTCGAGCAGGTCGTCGTCCCAGCGCCGCTCCGCAATGTTGAACAGCAGCGTGCGCGAGGCGTTGGTGACGTCGGTCAGATGCGCCTGCCCGCCGGTGAGCTGCCAGACCAGCCAACTGTCGATGGTGCCGAAGGCGATCTCGCCGGCCTCGGCGCGGTCGCGCAGGCCGTCGATATGGTCGAGCAGCCAGGCGATCTTGGTGCCGGAGAAATAGGGGTCGATGACCAGACCGGTCTTAGCGCGGATCCAGTCCTCGTGGCCCGCCTCGCGCAGCCGGTCGCAGACATCCGCCGTGCGCCGGTCCTGCCAGACCACCGCGGGACAGACCGGCTTCCCGGTGCGGCGGTCCCACAGCACGACGGTCTCGCGCTGATTGGTGATGCCGATGGCCGACAGCGCCCCCGGATCGATGCCGGCGGCGCCGATCGCCTCGTCCACGACGCGCCGGGTGACCGCCCAGATTTCCAGCGCGTCGTGCTCGACCCAGCCGCCTCGGGGGTAATGCTGGGTGAACTCCGAATAGGCGCGGGCGCAGAGCCCGCCGCCGGCATCGAAGATCAGGATGGTGGTGCCGGTGGTGCCCTGGTCGATCGCCAGCACATAGCCTTCCGCCATGGTGCGCCTGGTCCTCCCGCGTTTCTTCGCGCGTTGGCCCGCGGCGTCGGGCCGCGGGCGGGAGGCTTCAGGCTAGCGCACCCCCCCGCCCCGCGGGCAAGAGCGTTGGGCGCGGGGGCGTCCCAGGACGGCGTGGTCGGCTCAGCCCTGCCGCCAGCGGACGATGGCGGCGGTGACCACGGCGAACAGCACATGGCCGGCCAGGGCCACCCAGGTGATCCCGGTGAAGTTCAAGAAGGGCGGGTTGCCGGCGATCAGATGCGCCAGGATGTAGAGCGCCAGCACCCACAGCGCCGCGCCGTAGAGGATCGACAGCGGCAGCCAATGCAGCCAGGGCACGAAGCGCCGGCCCAGCGGCTGGACGATCCACATCCACCCCACCGGATAGGCGATGACGCCTGCCAGGTAGTGCAGCAGATGCGCCGCCGGCCGGTAGCCCTCCCCGGTCAGCACCGAGACGATGTTGTTGGCCAGCGGGATCGGCGCAAGGTTGGCGTAGCCCAGCATCGGGCTGAGGCTCTGGCCGAAATAGTCGAACGCCACGGTCGACACGCAGCCGGCCAGGATCATGGTCCACAAGGTGGACAGGGTCAGCGGCGGAAAGCCGGGTCGGGCCGAATTGGACATCGCGCAAATCCCCTCAGGTCTTGGGCAACGGCCACCACCTTCGGCGGCCCGCCCCCGTCGATTGCGCCCCTATGGATGCCAACACTACCGGTGCGGGTTACGTCGTCCAGCTCGGCGTTGAACGGAAAGGCCCCGCCACAAGGGCGGGGCCATCAGAGCTTCGGGAAGGGTTGTTATCCCCGATTTCCCGAAGCTGCCGCCCGAAGGCGGTCTTCCAAGCCCGATACCGAAGCAGAGCGGGTACTCTTCTAATGTAGTTTCCTGCTCGGTGTCAGTCAACGAATCCCAATGCGACGCGCACACATGTCTTTATGGCCGTCATATCATCGGCCGGCATGGTAAAGGTGACGTAGGATCGCTTCCCACCACGGCCGCGGATCTTGATCCGGTCCAACCGATCGACGCTGACTGTCGAGAGCATATCGCACTTCGCCCATATCGGTCCGCGCGCCAGGGGATAGGCACCCGCGCTCAGCCGGTGGTGGTAGAGTTCCGTTGGCTTCGGTTCGGTGCCGCTCAGCGGAACCACCGTGCAGAGTTTCGGCCGAGAGCGGAAGCGTGGCGAGACGATCACAACCGGACGAACCTTCACCATCTCTGGCACAATGAATCCGGTTCCAAAGTCACAGATTAGGATGGTACCCGGGGCCGGATGGAACGAAAGGGGCATCGACAAAAGGAAACCCGAGATTCGGACAACCGCAAGCCGCACCATGGCTCGCAATTCGGAAAGTGACCAGCCTTCGCCAATTCTTAGGGTTGCACAAACCGGCTACCTCAGACGCAACTCTTATCAACTAGGCCGTTCGCCGCAGCCTTGAAATACCCCATAACTCGTTGATTCAATTGGTCGGAGCGGCGGGATTTGAACCCACGACCCCTTGACCCCCAGTCAAGTGCGCTACCAGGCTGCGCCACGCTCCGGCCGTGCGGGCCATCGTATAGCCGGTCGGCCCGGCTCTGGGAAATGCTAAAGCGATGCCGGGTCGACACGGGGACCCACGCACATGCCGGTCAGCGGCGACCGCCGCGCTTCGGTGCGGGCTCCCCGCCCGCCAGCAATCGGCGGAACCGGTGCAGCTCCGCCAGCAAACCCTCCAGCTCCGCGCGCACCGACGGTGAGAGGCCGCCGGCACCGGCGTCGGCCGGTGCTTCGGGCGCGGCCGGTGCCGGTCCCCGGTCCGCCTCGAAGGGCAGCTCGTCGGTGGCCGCTTCGCCGCCCGGGGCCTGCGGCACCGCCGCGGGACCGGCGGTCTCGCCGCGACCCTCACGCAGTAGGCGCTGCACCCCCTTGATCGTATAGCCGTCCTGGTAGAGCAGCGTCTGGATGCGGCGCAGCAGAGCGACGTCTTCGGGACGATAGTAGCGCCGCCCGCCGCCGCGCTTCAGCGGCCGCACCTGGGAGAACTTGGTTTCCCAGAACCGCAGGACGTGCTGCGGCACCTCCAGGTCCTCTGAGACCTCGCTGATGGTCCGATAGGCGGTCGCCGACTTGCGCACCGGGCGTGGCCTCTCACCGGGATCGTCGCCCGTGTCGTCCGCCGCCAGGATCGCCGGGCCGGCGGCGCCCGCCTCCGGCACGTCGCCGCTCATGGCCGCTCCGCCGCGCGCCCGCCGCCCGACCCATCGTCGTCGCCCTCAAGCTCCGCGACTTCGGCGTTGATCCGCTTTTTCAGCACATGCGAGGCGCGGAACACCAACACCCGCCGCGGCGAGATCGGCACTTCCTCCCCGGTCTTCGGGTTGCGGCCGACGCGCTCGCGTTTCTGGCGAACGGAGAAGCTGCCGAACGACGAGATCTTCACCATCTCGCCGCGTTCCAGCGCGTCGGAAATCTCATCCAGCACGGTTTCCACCAACAGCGCGCTCTCGTTCCGCGACAGCCCGACCTCCTGGTACACGGCCTCGCTGAGTTGCGCCCTGGTGAGCGTCGAGTTCGTCATGGCCACCCCCCTGGCCGAACACGAGCCCGAACGGTCCCCTCCGGCCGAGCCCAAAAGGCACGGTACTGTCCGGAGATTCTTCAGTCAAATGCAAAGGGTTGGCGTTCTTCCTTAACGCCGCAAACGGGCCGGCCGCATTTTCGCCCTAGTGTGGCTTCGAGGCCGCCTCACCAGCGCGCCAGCACCGAACCCCAAGTGAATCCGCCGCCCATCGCCTCCATCAGCACGAGTTGGCCGGCCTCGATACGGCCGTCGCGCACCGCCTCGTCCAGCGCCAGCGGCACCGAGGCGGCGGAGGTGTTGGCGTGGCGGTCGACCGTCACGACGACCCGCTCGATCGGGAAGTTCAGCCGCCGGCACAGCGCCTCGATGATCCGGCTGTTCGCCTGGTGCGGCACCAGCCAGTCGATATCCTCGACGGTCAGATCGTTGGTTTCTATAGCAGTTAGAACGGCTTCTGCCATGTTATTGACGGCATGCTTGAATACATCCTTGCCGTTCATGCGGACATGGCCGATGGTGCCGGTCGACGACACGCCGCCATCGACATAGAGCGCGTCATGCAGGCGTCCGTCGGATCGCAGATGGGTCGACAGGATGCCGCGCTCCACCGTCGCCCCATTGCTGGCCGTGGCTTCCAGCACGACCGCCCCGGCGCCGTCGCCGAACAGCACGCAGGTGCCGCGGTCCTCCCAATCGAGGATCCGCGTGAAGGTTTCCGAGCCGATGACCAGCGCGCGGTCCGCCTGGCCAAGCCGCAGCATGTTGTCGGCCATGGCCAGGGCATAGACGAAGCCCGAGCACACCGCCTGGATGTCGAAGGCGCAGCCGCGGGTCATGCCCAGCGCCGCCTGCACGCGGGTCGCCGTCGCGGGAAAGGTGTTGTCCGGCGTCGTCGTCGCCAGCACCACGAGGTCCAGGGCCTCGGCCTCCACGCCGGCCCGGGCCAACGCCGCCCGGCTGGCGGCGATCGCCAGGTCGGAGGTTTTTTCGCCCTCCCCGGCGATATGGCGTTGGCGGATGCCGGTGCGCTGCACGATCCAGGCGTCGCTGGTCTCGACCGTCTCCGCCATGGCGGCGTTGTCGACGACCCGGCGCGGCAAGGCCGAGCCGCAGCCGACGATACGGGCGCGCCGGCCGCTCATGCCCCGGCCATCTCGATCGCGCGGGTCGCCGCCGCGCCCCCGACGGTATCGGGGCGGAGCCGGCGCGCCGCCGCGCTCAGCCGGTCGTTGAAGCCGCCGCGCAGCAGATCGACGGCGACGCCGATGGCATTGGCGATGGCGATGGCGTCGACGTCCGTGAGACTTGGCGCGCGCACGCAGAGGCCCTGAAGGCCGAGCACCGCCGCGCCGTCATAGCGTCGCGGATCTACCCGTTGGCCAAGCTTGGTGAAGGCCGACCGGCCGATCCGGTGGCCGAGGCCGGCAAGCGGCGAGGATCGCACCGCCCGGCGCTGCCAGTCCTGGGAGAGCGCCGCCGCGCCGGCCGCCGCCTTGCGGGCAACATTGCCGGTGAACCCATCGGTCACTACGACATCGACCGTGCCGGCGGCGATATCGTCGCCTTGCACCAGCCCGTGGAACCGACCGGGCAGGGTCGCCGCGCTCAGACGGGCCACAGCCTCGCTCACCACCTCATGGCCCTTCAATGCCTCCGATGCGCCGGTGAGCACGCCGATGCTGGGCGACACCAGGCCGAGCACGGTCTCAGCGAACAATGCGCCCATGAGGGCGAACTGAACCAGATGCGCCGGCCCGCAATCGGCCTGGGCGCCGAGATCGAGCATCACGCTTTCGCCGCGACGCGTCGGGAAGAACCAGGCGACCGCCGGCCGGTCGATCTCGGCCAGCGTCGGCAGCGCACCGGCGGCGGCGGCCGTCAGCGCCCCGGTCGGCGCGCCGGACACGACGCAATCCGCGGCACCCGCCTGAAGCGCGTCGACGGCCAGGGGCATCGCCGGCAGCGGTGCGGGCCGGACTTCCGCCACCTCGGCGAGCGCTCGCATATCGGCCCCACCAGCCGCCAAGGCGCCGGCGATGGCCGCCTCGTCACCGAACAGCAGGAAGCGGTTGCCAGGATAGTGCTTGAGCGCCCGGGCCGCGCCGGCGACGACCGCGGCCGCGACGGCCGAGGCCGCGATCTGGTCCGCGCCCGCCGCCCGGTCCGCGACCGCTGCGTCCAGGGCGATCACCAAGCCATCGGACGGGCGGCGCGCCGTCATGGCAACCGGTTACTCCCAACCGATTATGGGGTCGGACGCCGAAGCGTCAGGCCGCGTCCGTCTGGACCACCTCGCGGCCGTCATAGTAGCCGCAGGCGCTGCAGACATGGTGCGGCCGCTTCAGTTCGCCGCAATTCGGGCATTCGCTGCGCGAGGCCGCCGTCAGGCTGCGATGCGAGCGCCGCATGTCGCGGCGCGACTTGGAGACTTTTCTCTTCGGAACCGCCATGGCCGGAACCTTCACCACGTGTGCTTGAAAAGCGGAGTTTACATGTAAAGAGGGCGGCCCCAGCAGAAGCCGCCCTGTATCGGACGCCTGTCTTAGGCCAATCGCGGCCGCGGAGCAAGAGCTTCGGCAGGCCGCCCGCCGCTAGCCGCGGCCTTTCAGCGTGGCCAGAACGGCGAAGGGTGACGAGCCCTCGCCCGCCGCGGCGCCCGCCGAACCCTCCGCCGCCGGGTCGATCGCCGCCGTCTCCAGGACCGCCCCGGACGCCCGCGGATAGGGGTCGAGCGCCAGGGAGAGGTACTGCGCCACCAGTTCGCCGACGTCGATGGCTCGGCCATCGAACGGCTCGGGATCGTCGAAGGGATCCTCCTCCGGCCCGATCTCAACGTCCAGGGGGCCGTCCAGGCGATCCTCCGGCACGAAGCCGGCGACGAAGCCGTCTGCGACCGCCGCCGGCACCGGCTGCCCGGTGATCACGCAGGTCTGGACGACATCGGCCGTCAGGTCGCCCCGCACCATCACCAACCCGCCGGTCTCGTGGCGGGTCAGCGCGACGGTCGCCGTCAGCCGATCGATCGCGGCCAGGGCGAAGCGGCGCGCCAGCGCGGCGCATTCCGCCGGGCTCGCCGCCAGCGTCTCGACATGCGGCGCCGTGCCCAGCCGGTCGACGGTAACGATGCGGGAGAATTCGGGGACCGCCGCGCTCATGACGCCGCCGCCACCCGATCGCCCGGTGCGGGTGTCTGAGCGTCCGCAACAAGCCCGGCCAATTCGGCCGGGTCGGCGAAACCCGGATCGCCGGCCGCGATCCGCTCGACCGGATGGCCGCTCAGCGCCGCATCCTGCGCAACCGCATAGGCTGCCAGCCGCGCCGCATCGAGCGGCCGCTCCGCCGCCGGATCGCCGACATTGCGGTCCAGTGCGGCCGCCAGCGCGGCCCGGTCGCCGGCATCCATCGCCTTGTCATAGGCGACGATGCGGCCATAGAAGCCCTTGGCGAGACCCTTGACCTTCTTCGGCACGCTGAGGTCGCCGACGCCCAGCTCGCGCAGGCTGCGGTCGACATCGGCGAAGAAGACGTCGAACAGCCGCTGGGCCAACGCCTCCTCCCGCGCCGATCCGGCCTTCAGCCGGCGCAGCACCAGGAAGACGTGCAGCGCCACCATCTCGAACCGGCCGAAGACGGTGTCCGGCACGCCCCAGTCGGCGAAGAAGACCGGGTGGCGCGCCCGCTCTACGATCGCTCCGTAGAGCGCCGGCACCTCCCGGGTCGCAGCACGGGATCCAAACAGCGAAAACATGCCAAGCCTCGAATTGAGCCGGCGGGCCTCCGGGCGGACCTGGCGTCCGCGGGATGACCGGCGCGCGCTCCGATGATATAGGATGACGAGAGCAAGGGAACCAGCCTGCGCGCCCTCATCCCCTGAGGGGCGGCGCGCCCAGGAGGCGGACGCAAGCATCATGAGCAGGACCCAAGGGCCGCGGCAGCGCCGGCCCCTCTGGGCCGTGGCCGGCGCGCTGGCGCTCGCTGCGGCCTGCACACCGATCGGCGACAATCGCGGCCATATGGTCGATCCGGTCGACCTGTCGCAGCTCACCCCCGGGGTCAGCACGGCCAACGACGTCGTCGCGGTGCTGGGCAGCCCGACGACGGTCGGCACCTTCGACGACAGCAACTGGTACTATATCGGCCAGCGGGTCGAGCGGATGGCCTTCTTCGCGCCCGAGGTGACGGAACGGCGCGTCGTCGCCGTGCGCTTCGCGGAGGATGGGACGCTGGCCACGATCGAGGAGCTGAGCGTGGAGGACGGCCACGAGGTGGAGATGGTGTCGCGCGAGACGCCGACGCTGGGCCGGGAGATCACCTTCTTCGAGCAGATGTTCGGCAATCTCGGCCGGTTCAGCGCGGAGAACGAGGAATAGCCTCGCCCGCCGCCAGGCGCGCCACGGCCGCCGCACTGGCGGCGAAGGACGCCGCGGCCGCCTCGCTCATCGCGCGTGCGCGCAGGAAGCCGTGGCACAGCGCCGGTTCCCGGCGCAAGGTCGCGGCGACCCCGGCGGCGGCCAGCCGCTCGGCATAGACCACGGCATCGTCGCGCAACGGGTCGGCCTCGCAAGCCACCAGGAAGGCCGGCGGCAGGCCGGACAGGTCGTCGGCCAGCAACGGTGCTGCCAACGCGTCGGGTGCGGGAAACCCGCAATAGAGCCGCCAGAAGGCGATCATCGCCGCGGTGGTCAGCACCGGGGCATCGGCGCGTTCGCGATAGGACGGGGTTTCGGCATCGGTGCCCAGCGCGGGATAGATCAGCACCTGGCCGGCCAAGATCGGCCCGCCCGCCGCCCGCGCCTTCAGCGTCAGCGCCGCGGCGAGGTTGGCGCCCGCGCTGTCGCCGACCAGCACGACGCGGCCGATCCCGGGACGCGCCGCGACGGCCTGCAGCACGCACCATGCGTCGTCGAGCGCGGCCGGATACGGATGCTCCGGCGCCAAGCGGTAGTCCACCGCCACCATCGCGACACGGCTGTCTGACGCCAGGTCGGCAACGATGCTGTCATGGCTGTCGAGATCGCCGACCGTCCAGCCGCCACCATGCAGGAAGACCCCGACGGCATCCGGCCGGGCGGCGGCCGGCCGATACCACCGCACCGGGACATCGCCGCCGGGGCCGGCGATCCGATCGTCGGACGTCGTCAGCCCCGCCGGATGCGGCCGGCCGAAATGCCGGCACAGGGCGCCGTAGCGCCGCCGCTCCTCCGGCCAGTCGCCGGGCGGCCGGTCCGGCGGGTCTAGGGTCTCGGCCTCTCGAAGATAGTCGACCAGGCCGGGATCGAGCGTGACCATACCCCCCTCAACCGAACAGTTGGCGGGGCAGCCAGGTGCCGATTGCCGGCACCAGATAGATCAAGGCGATCCCCACCAGGTTGATCGCCACGAAGGGTAGCACGCCGCGATAGATGTCAACCGTGGTCACCGAGGGCGGTGCCGCCCCGCGCAGGTAGAACAAGGAGAAGCCGAAGGGCGGGGTCATGAACGAGGTCTGCAGGTTGATGGCGATCATCACCGCCAGCCACAGCGGATCGAGCCCCATCAGCAGCAGCGCCGGCACGACGATCGGCAGCACGATCACCGAGATCTCCACGAAGTCGAGGAAGAACCCCATCACGAAGATCAGCGCCATGACGAACAGCAGCGCGCCCAGCTCGCCGCCCGGCATCTGCTCCAGGAACGCCTCGACCCGCACGTCCCCGCCCAGGCCGCGGAAGACCAGCGCGAAGATGCTGGCGCCGATCAGCATGGCGAAGATCATCGACGTCACCACCATGGTCTGGCGCACCACGCCGCCCAGGATGCCGCCCCGCCAGGCGGCGCCCAGGCTGCGCAGCAGGACCAGCCCGGCGACCGCCGCCAGCCCCGCCGCGGCCCACAGCGCCACCCGGTCCGCCGCCGCGGTATCGCCACCGCCCCCCAGACGCAGGTCGAACCAGCGGGTCAGCAGGAGCATGGCCAGGATCGCCGCCCCGGCCAGCCAGGTCGCCGACCGACCGCCCGCCGGATCGAGCCGCTGGCCGGCCAACAGCAACGCGCCCACCGCGCCCACCGAGGCGGCTTCGCTGGGCGTGGCGATGCCGCCGAGGATCGAGCCCAGAACGGCGACGATCAGCACCAGTGGCGGCACCAGCACCGACACCAGCCGGCCCAGCGAAACCGGGGCCGCCGCCTCGCGCGTCGGCATGGCCGGGGCCAGCGCGGGCCGCATCCAGGCCAGCGCCAACAGCCAGACCATGTAGAGCCCGACCAGCATGACGCCGGGCAACAGCGCCGCGGCGAAGATCTGGCCGACGCTGATGGTCTCCACGGAAAACAGGCCCTGCTGGTACTGCGCCTGCTGATAGGCGGTGGACATCACCTCCGACAGGATGATCAGCATGGTCGAGGGTGGGATGATCTGCCCCAGCGTCCCCGCCGAGCAGACGGCACCGGCGGCCAGCGGCCGGGCATAGCCGTTGCGCAGCATGGTCGGCAGGGCGATCAGCGCCATGGTCACGACGGTCGCGCCGACGATGCCGGTGGAGGCGGCCAAAAGTCCGCCGACCGCCGTCACCGACACCGCCAGCCCGCCGCGGATGCGGCCGAACAGGCGGCCCATCTCTTCCAGCAGGTCCTCCGCGATGCGGGAGCGCTCCAGGATCACGCCCATCAGCACGAACATCGGGATGGCGACCAGGATGTCGTTGGTCATGATCCCGAAGATCCGGTTGGCCAGCGCCCCCAGCAATTGGATCTGGAAATGGTCGGTCGCCGCCCCGATCAGCGCGAAGGCGATGCCGATGCCCGACAAGGTGAAGACAACCGGAAACCCGGCGAGGATGCCCACGCACAGCGTGGCGAACATCACCAGGTCGAGATTGTCGACCAGCAACCCCGTCATCGCTGGGCGCCGACCAGCGGTGGCGCGGTCAAGATCGCCAGCGCCCGCAACCCCAGCGCCGCGCCCTGCAGCCCAATCAGCACCGCGAACACCGGGATCAGCGTCTTCAACAGGAAGCTGGCCGGAATGCCGCCGACGGAGATCGGCCCTTCCAGGATCGCCCAGGCGTTCCAGACATAGCCCCGGGTGAACCACAACAGCGCCACCACCGTCGGCAGCAGCAGGAACACGACGCCGGCCAGGTTGACGACCGCCCGGCCGCGCGGCCCCAACCCGCCATAGACGATGTCGACCCGCACATGACCATCGGCCAGCAGCGTGTAGCCCGCGCCGATCATGAACAGCGCGGCGTGCAGGTAGAGCACCGTCTCCTGCGCCCAGATGAAGCTGGTGGCGAAGACGTAGCGCAGCACGACGACGACGATCTGCACCAGCAGCATCGCCACCGCCAGCCAGCAGACGGCCTGGCCGACCCAACGGTTGACGCCGTCCAGCCGGTCGGCCCAGCGCTCACAGGCTCGCCACATCGAGGGGCTCGTCGAAGAGAAGGAAAGAGGGTGGCGCCCGGACCGGCGCCACCCTTCGGGACCAGCGTCTAACCGTAGGAGAAATCGCCCGTCCGCGCGTTCATCTGCCCGGCCGTGGCGAAGGGCATGTAGTCGACCATCGACTGGCGGTAAGCCAGGAAGCTCTCCACGATGTCGCGGACCAGCGCGTCGTCGTTCTCCCGCAACTCGGCGATCACCTCGCCGGCTGCGGTGCCGAGGCCCGTGATGATGTCGTCGGGCAGACGACGCACCTGCACGCCCTCATCCTCCACAAGCTGCTTCAGCGCGCGGGCGTGGTTGGTGTTGTAGTCCGTCGTCACCTCGTCATAGAGCGACTGGCAGGCCAGCGCGACCGCCTGCTGCAGGTCGGCCGGCAGGTCGTCGAACGCAGCCTTGTTGACGCCGCACTCCTCCGCCGAGGACGGCTCGCCGACGCCGGGCCAGTAGTAGTTGCTGGCGATCTGGTGGAAGCCGAGCGCGCTGTCCGACCACGGGCCGATGAACTCCCCGGCGTCCAGCGCGCCGCTCTGCAGCGCCTGGAACATGTCGCCGCCGCCCATCGCCTGCACCGCGGCACCGACCCGCGACATCATCTCCGACGCCAGGCCCGTCGTGCGGAAGCGCAAGCCGCGCAGGTCGTCGATGGAGGTCAGCTCCTCGCGGAACCAGCCGGCCCATTGCGGGCCGGAATTGCCGCACAGGAAGGGCTTGATCCCGAACCGCTCGTACATTGCGTCGTAGAGCCCCTGGCCGCCGCCATGCAGGATCCAGCCATGCTGCTCCTCCGCCGTCAGGCCGAAGGGCTGGGAACCGAACAGCAGGATGCCGATGCTCTTGGAGCCCCAATAGGCCGGCACGCTGTGATAGAGCTCGGCCGTCCCTTCGGAGACCGCGTCGAACACCTGACGGCCGGGCACCAACTCGCCGGACGCGCTGACCTCGACCTCCAGCCGGCCGCCGGAGAGCGCGGTGATCCGCTCCGCCAGCTTGTTGGCGGCGATGCCGGGGCCGGGCAGGTTGGCCGGCCAGCTCGTCACCATGGTCCAGCGCCGGACATCCTGGGCGATCGCCGGGGCGGGAAGGCCCGAGGCGGCGGCGATCGTGCCGCCGGCGGCGGCGAGCCCGGTGCCGTGAAGGAAACGACGGCGATCCATGGGAAGAGCCTCCTGTCGCGTGTCTGTCTTGATGGGTCGTCGGACGGGCCGCGGGTGGCGCGGCTGTCGGCCGCTACTCCACGAGAAAATGGCGCCGGTTACCAGCCCGAATCGCCAACCCACAACCCCCGAGGACAGTCCCGGGAAGTTTCGCTTTTCCTGGTTGCGGCAACGGCGGCCGACGCCGGCGGAGAACCTGGTGGTGCCGCTGGCCATCGTCGGCATCCGCGCCAAGACGGCGGGCGGCACCGGCGGGCCGTCGCGGCTGATCGCGCTGGTGTAGAAATCGGCCGGCCGCTGCGATCTTCGGGCGGCCGGAAGCATTTTGTTTACCATCCTGCGCTACCATGCGCTGGGCTGGGGTTGAGCAACATCGCCGCCGGCCCAACCTTGACGGAGCGCTCCGGGCCCCTCCCTCCTGCCCGGCTCTGCGCGCCCCCCTGGAGACCGAGGATGGACGACGCACAGCCCCGGGAAGAGCCGCCGCAGGTCCAGCAGATCGGCGGCACCTTCGTGCTGGGACATGTCATTGCGGTATCGGGCGCCAAGCTGACCGGCACGCTGATCAATCCGGGCGTGTCCTATCACCGCGCCGCCGGCGGAGGCTTCGTCATCCCCGCCGGGGTCGAGGCGCAGATCGGCATGATGGTCAAGATCCCGACCCGCCGATCGGTCGCCTACGGGCTGGTCAGCGCCATCAAGATCCCGATGCCGTCCTCACCGCCGACGCCGCGCGACCTCAGCCTGATCGAGGTCGACCTGTTCGGCGAGGCGCTGGGCGGGGAGGATGACGAGACAGCGGTGTTCGAGCGCGGCGTTTCGGTCTACCCCGCGCTGGGCTACCCGATCGTCGCGGCGGAACGCGACGACCTGATGCAGATCTACGCGCGGCCGACCAAGACGAACGTCTCCATCGGCACGCTGCACCAGGACCCGACGATCCACGCCTACCTCTCCATCGACGACCTGCTGGGCAAGCACTTCGCGATCCTCGGCACCACCGGGTCCGGCAAGTCCTGCGCCATCGCGCTGATCCTGCGCGCCATCCTGGGGGAGCTGGGCTGCGGGCACATCGTGTTGATCGACCCGCACCAGGAGTACGCCAAGGCGTTCGGCGACCTCGCCCATGTGCTGACGCCGGAGAACCTGCACCTCCCCTACTGGATGATGGATTTCGAGGAGACGGCCGCCGTCCTGTGCCGCGACGACGGCGACGGCGACGGCGAGCGGGCGATCCTCAAGCAGGCCCTTCTGGAGGCGCGCCAGGAGTTCCTGGGCGACGAGGCGGAAGAGACGCTGACCGTCGACACGCCCTCGCCCTACCGGCTGTCCAGCCTGATCAAGATCATCAAGGACGGCCTCGGCCAACTCGACCGGCCTGAGGGGTCGCTACCCTATCTGCGCTTGTTGTCGACGCTGGAATCGCTGCGCCGCGACGAGCGCTATTCCTTCATGTTCGGCGGGCTGACGGCGCGCGACACCATGGCCGACGTGCTGTCGTCGATCCTGCGCCTGCCGACGGACGGGAAGCCGATCACCATCTTCTCGCTGGCCGGCGTGCCGTCGGAGATCGTCGACGTGCTGGTCTCGCTGCTGGCGCGGCTGATGTTCGATTTCGCGCTGTGGAGCGACCGGGCGACGGCCTCGCCGCTGCTGTTGGTCTGCGAGGAATCGCACCGCTACATCCCCCGCGATTCCGGCCGCGGCTTCGCGCCGACCCGCCGGGCGATCGCCCGCATCGCCAAGGAGGGCCGCAAATACGGCGTCTCCTTGGGCCTGGTGACCCAGCGCCCGGCGGAGCTGTCGGAAAGCGTGCTGACCCAATGCAACACCTTGTTCGCGTTGCGCATGAGCAACGAGAACGATCAGGTCTATGTCCGCGGCGCCCTGCCGGAGAGCGCGGCCGGCCTGCTGGGCGGGTTGCCGGCGCTGAGGACCCAGGAGGCGGTGGTGGTCGGCGAAGGCGTGACCTTCCCGATGCGCATCCGCTTCTCCGACCTGCAGGAAGAGCATCGGCCGAAAAGCGCCACCGCCCGCTTCTCCGAATCCTGGAAGCGGGACGCCGAAGGGGATCTCGGCCTCACCGAGACCATCCAACGCTGGCGCCGCCAGGCGCGGTGACCGGCGCCAGGTCGCCGACCCTACGTCACGCGTCGCCAGGTTCGATCGGGGGCGCTTCGCGCCGCCCGAACAGACGCGCCACACCCTCGCGCATGTGCTGTAGGGCGGCGTAGAGGCCCGGTATCAAGAAAATGCCGATCACCGTGGCCGCCAGCATGCCGGCGAAGACGGTGATGCCGATGGAAACCCGGCTCATCGCCCCGGCGCCGCTTGCCACCACCAGCGGGAAGATGCCCAAGAGGAACGAAATCGCCGTCATCAGCACGGCGCGGAAGCGCTGGCGCGCCGCCGTCGTCGCCGCCTCGGCGATGGCCAAGCCCTGATCGCGCAGGGTCCGGGCGAACTCCACGATCAGGATGGCATTCTTCGCCGCCAGGCCGATCAGCATGACGAACCCGACCTGGGCGTAAATGTTGTTGGGCAGGCCGACCGCCGCCAGGGCGGCAAAGGCGCCCAGGACCGCGACGATTACCGACAACATCACCGAGACCGGGATGGTCCAGCTCTCGTACTGCGCCACCAGGAACAGATAGGCGAACACGATCGACAGGGCGAAGATCAGCGCCGCCTGCCCGCCGGCCTCCAGCTCCTGCTGCGCCGACCCGGTCCACTGATAGGCATAGCCGTCGGGCAGCGTGCGCGCGGCAACATCGTCCAGGGCCGCGATCACCTGGCCGGAACTGAAGCCTTCCGCCGCGCGCCCATTGATGGTTGCCGAGCGGAACATGTTGTAGCGGGTGATCGACTGCGGCCCGAGCACGAGGTCGAGATCCACCAAGGTCCTCAGCGGGATCATCTCGCCGTCGGCGTTGCGGACATGCAGGCGCAAGACGTCCGCCGGCTCGGCGCGGTCTTCCGACTCCGCCTGCACCATCACGCGATAGACGCGCCCGAATAGATTGAAATCGTTGACATAATAGGAGCCGGTGGAGGCCTGCAGCGTGTTGAAGACGTCCGGCAGCCCGACGCCCAGCGCCTGGGCGCGGTCGCGGTCGACGTCGAGCTGAAGCTGCGGCAGATCGGCGGAGAAGGTGGTGAAGGCGCTGGCGACCGCCGGTTCCTGGTTGGCGGCGAAGCTCAGCGCTCCGGCGACGGAGGCCAGATCGGCCGGCGACTGCCCGCCGATCGCCTGCAGCTCCATCTGCACGCCGCCGGTGGTGCCGAGCCCGGGGATCGGCGGCGGAATGAAGGCGAACACATCCGCCGCCGCGATGGCGAACAGGCGCTGCTGGACGCCGCCCAGGATGGCGAACAGGTTCGCCGTCTGCGGGTCGCGGTCGTCCCAGGGCTCCAGCACCGCGATCACCAGGGCGGCGTTGGAGCCGACGCCGCTCAACAGGCTGAATCCGGTCACCGAGACGACGTCGCGCACGCCCGGGGTCTCGGCCAGCAAGGTTTCGACCTGGCCGACCACTTCGGTCGTCCGGGCGATGCTGGCGCCGCTGGGCAGGCTGGCGTCGATGAAGAACGCGCCGCGGTCTTCGAACGGGATGAAGCCGCTGGGCACCGTGGTCGCCAGGTGATAGGTCGCCCCGCCCGCCGCCGCGATCAGAACGACCGCCACCACGCTGCGCCGGACCAGCACGCCGACCACCCAGCCATAGCCCTCGCGGGTGCGGGCCAGGCCGCGTTCGAACAACCGCAAGGGCAGGATCGCCGGCTTGCCCGACGGCCGGCGCAGCAAGGTGGCGCACAGGGCCGGGCTCAAGGTCAGCGCGTTGATCGAGGAGATCACAACGGCGACGGAGATGGTCACCGCGAATTGCTGGTAGAGCTGACCGGTCAGCCCCGGCAGGAAGGCGGTCGGCACGAACACCGCCAGCAGCACCAGCGTCGTGGCGATCACCGGGCCACTGACCTGGCCCATCGCCTTGCGGGTGGCGTCCCGCGGGCTGAGCCCCTCCTCCGCCATCAGGCGCTGGACGTTTTCCACCACCACGATCGCATCGTCCACCACCAGGCCGATCGCCAGGATCAGCGCGAACAGCGAGATGGTGTTGAGCGTGAAGCCGACGGCGAGCAATACGGCGAAGGTGCCGATCAACGAGACCGGGATCGCCACCGTCGGGATCAGGGCGGAACGCCAGTCGCCGAGAAACACCAGCACCACCAGGACCACCAGCACGAAGGCGACGAACAGCGTGGTCACCACCTCGTCGATCGTCGTCTCCACGAACAAGGTGGTGTCGTAGGTCACCGAGTAGTCCACGCCCTCCGGGAACCGCTGGGCCAGACCGTCCAGCGTCGCGCGCACCATCTGGGCCACCGCCAGGGCGTTGGCGCCGGGGGACTGGTAGACCCCCATGATCGCCGCCTCCGATCCGTTCAGCGCGCCGCTGGCGTCGTAGGACTGCGCCCCCAGCTCGATCCGCCCAAGATCGCCGAGGCGCACGAAGCTGCCGTCGGGGTTGGCGCGCACCACGATGTCGGCGAAGGCGTCCGCTTGCGCCAACCGTCCTTCGACCCGGATGGAGAATTGGAACTGTTGGTCCGGCGGTGCCGGCGGCGCGCCCACCGCACCCGGCGAGGCTTGCAGGTTCTGGCTGCGGATCGCCTGGACCACGTCGTCGGTGGTCAGGTTCAGGCTGGTCAGCCGGTCCGGCCGCAGCCAGACCCGCATGCCGTAGTCGCGCGCACCAAAAATCTCCGCATCGCCGACCCCGTTCACACGGACCAGCGCGTCGCGGATGTTGATGCTGGCATAGTTGCTGAGGAAGGTCTGATCGAAGCTGTCGTCCGGCGAGAAGATCGAGATGACCATCAGCAAGTTGGTCGACTGCTTGCGCACCGAGACGCCCCGGCGGGTCACCTCCTCCGGCAACAGCGGGGTCGCCAACGCCACGCGGTTCTGCACCTGGACCGCGGCGATGTCGGGATCGGTGCCGACCGCGAAGGTCACCGTCAGCGTGTATCCGCCGTCATTGCCGCTGGTCGACGACATGTAGAGCATGTTGTCGACGCCGTTGACCTGCGCCTCGATCGGCGCGGCGACGCTTTCCTCCACCACCTCGGCATTGGCGCCGGGATAGGTCGCGGTGACCTGGACCTGCGGCGGCGAGATCTCCGGGAACTCCGCCACCGGAAGCTGGGTCAGCGCAATCAGCCCAGCCAGCGTCAGAACGATGGAGATGACGAAGGCGAATTTCGGCCGGTCGATGAAGAAGCTGCCCAAAGCGCTAGTTCCCGAGCGCCGGCGACGGCATCGGCGTCGCCTCGACCGGCTGGCCGGGGCGCACCCGCTGCAGTCCCTGAACGATGACCTGCTCGCCCTCCTCCAGGCCCTGCTCGATCACCCAGTCGGTGCCCTCCTGGCGGCCGACCGTCACGGGTCGGACCTGCGCCCGGCTTTCGGTATCGACGACCAGAACGAACTGCCCGGTCTGATCCGTCTGCACCGCCGCCTGCGGCACCACCAGGGCCGAGACCGGCTCGCGGCCGCTGACCACCACCTCCACGAACTGGCCGGGCAGCAGGATGCGCTCGGGATTGGGGAAGACGCCGCGCACCGGGATCGTGCCGGTGTTGGCGTCGACGGTGCTGTCGACAAAGTCGATCTGCCCGGACCGGCCATAGGGCGCGCCGTTGGCGAGTTCCAGTTCCAACACGAGGTCCGTCGGCTCCACCGTCTCGCCGGTCTCGATCTGTTGCTGGCGCCAGGTGATGAAGTCCGGCTCGCTGACCGAGAAGGTGACGTAGATCGGGTCCAGCGCCGTGATGCTGGCCAAGGCATCGCTGTTGGGATTGACCAGATTGCCGACGCTGTAGGCGGCGCGGCTGATCCGCCCGGCGATCGGCGCCTCGATCGTGGTGTAGTCCAGGTCGATCTCCGCCTGGCGCAGTTCCGCCTGACGGCCCAGCACGTCGGCCGCCGTCTGCTCCGCCGTGGCGGTCGCCTCGTCCAAGGCCGCATCGCTGACATTGCCGCGGCTGTGCAGCTCGCGCGACCGGACCAGCGCCCGTTCCGCCGCCACCGCCGCGGCGCGCGCGCGTTCCAGATTGGCGGCGGCCAGATCGGCGGCGGCCTGGAAGGGGGCCGGGTCGATCCGAAACAACAGCGCCCCCGGCACGACGTCGTCGCCTTCGACGAACAGGCGGTCAAGCAGCGTGCCTTCGACCCGGGCGCGCAGATCGACATGGTCGATCGCCTCGATTCGCCCGACGAAGCCGACCTGGTCGCGCACCAGCGTGCGCTGGACGGGCACGACCGACACCACCGGCATCGGCGCCGCACCGTCCTGCGCAGCGGCCTTAGGGTTCACCCCGACAAGGGTGCCGAGCGCCAGCAGGACGGCCAGCGCACCGGCGCCGCGACGCAGCGAGGCGGCGGTCGACAAGGCTCGAACGATCACGGGTCTCGGATCTCCGATAGGCTCTTGGGGGGAAACGGCATTGGGACGGTCGCTTAAACGTCGGCAGTGTACACCCGATCGCGCCGCTGCGGCATTCTCCGCTTCTGAAACCGCGCCGCCGGAGGCTACGATGCCGCCCGCGCTCCCCCCAAGCCATCGAACAAGACAAACGGGACCATGGGACTGAATAGCTGCCACAACTTCCAGGACTTCCGACGACTGGCGAAGCAACGCCTGCCTGGACCGATCTTCCACTATATCGACGGCGCCGCGGACGACGAGCGGACCTACCGTCGCAATACCGACGCGTACGAGACCTGTGACCTCATCCCCAGCGTGCTGGCGGGTGTGGAAACGGTCGACATGGGCGTGGAGGTGATGGGGCAGAAGCTCGACATGCCGCTCTATTGCGCGCCGACGGCGCTGCAGCGGCTGTTTCACCACGACGGCGAGCGCGCGGTGGCCCGGGCCGCTGCCAGGTACGGCACGATGTTCGGTGTATCGTCGCTGGCCACCGTGACGGTGGAGGAGATCGCGGCGATCGTCGACACGCCAAAGATGTTCCAGTTCTACTTCCACAAGGATCGCGGCCTGAACGACGCGCTCTTGGAGCGGGCCAGGGCCGCCAAGTTCGACGTCTTGGCCCTGACCGTCGACACCATCACCGCCGGCAACCGCGAGCGCGACCGCCGCACCGGCTTCACCTCGCCGCCCAAGCTGACCGTCCCGTCGCTGGTCAGCTTCGCCGCCCATCCGATGTGGGCATGGAACTTCTTCACCAAGCCGAAGTTCGACATGCCGATGCTGTCCGGCCATGTCAGCGAAGGCACCAACGTCGCGGTCTCGGTGGGCCAGTACTTCGAAAAGATGCTGGATCAGTCGATGAACTGGAAGGATGCCGAGGCGCTGTGCGCCAAGTGGAACGGGCATTTCGCGCTGAAGGGCATCATGAGCGTGGAGGATGCCAAGCGCGCCGTCGATATCGGCTGCACCGGCATCATGGTGTCGAACCATGGCGGCCGGCAGCTCGACGGCTCGCGCAGCCCGTTCGACCAGCTCGCGGAGATCTGCGACGCGGTCGGCGACAAGCTGGACGTGATCTGCGAAGGCGGCATCCAGCGCGGCACCCATGTGCTGAAGGCCTTGTCGGTGGGCGCGAAGGCGTGCGCCGGCGGGCGGCTCTATCTCTATGCGCTGGCCGCCGCCGGTCAGGCGGGGGTGGAGCGGGCGCTCGGCAACCTCCGCACGGAGATCGAGCGCGACATGAAGCTGATGGGCGTGACCCGGATCGACCAGCTCAATCGGGAGAACCTGCGCTTCCGCCCGGCGGCGTAGCCCGGCACGCTCGCCCAGCCTAGGCTTGCCTGGCAGATCAGTTGGGAGACTGGCATGGCCCCTTTCGACAATGCGCGCTCCAAAACCGACCTGATCGCGGCGTTGCGGCGGATCGTCGGCAAGGCCCATGTGATCACCAATCCGCGGTCGATGGAGCGGTTCTGCAAGGGCTACCGCTCCGGCGAAGGATCGGCGATCGCCGTCGTAATGCCGGGATCGCTGCTGGAGCAATGGCGGGTCCTGGAAGCCTGCGTGGCCGCCGACACCATCGTGATCATGCAGGCGGCCAATACCGGGCTGACCGAAGGCTCCACACCCAGCGGCACCTATGACCGAGACGTGGTGGTGCTCAGCACCACGCGCATGGACGCGATCCACCTGATCCGCGACGGCCGGCAGATCGTCGGGTTCCCCGGCGCCACCCTCTTCAAGCTGGAGAAGATGATGGCCCCGCTCGGCCGGCAGCCCCACTCGGTCATCGGGTCCTCATGCATCGGCGCCTCCATCATCGGCGGCGTATGCAACAACTCCGGCGGCGCGCTGATCGAGCGCGGGCCGTCCTATACGGAGCTGTCGCTGTTCGCCCAGATCACGCCCGACGGGCGGGTGGAACTGGTGAACAATCTCGCCATCGACCTCGGCGACGATCCGGAGACGATCCTCAAACGTCTGGAAGCGCAGGACTACAGCGAAGCCGATGTGCGCGACACCAACCGCAAGGCGTCCGATACGGAGTACTGCGACCACGTCCGCGACATCGACGCGCCCACCCCTGCGCGCTTCAACGCCAATAAAGAGCGGCTCTACGAAGCCTCCGGCTGTGCGGGCAAGCTGGCGGTCTTCGCCGTCCGGCTGGACACCTATGCCGGTGCTGAGCGGGAGGCGGTGTTCTACATCGCCACCAACGACACTGCCGTGCTGACCGATCTGCGCCGCGACATCCTGGGCGGTTTCGAGACGCTGCCGGTGTCGGGCGAGTACATGCACGCCGAGGTCTATGACATCGCCAAGCGCTACGGCAAGGACACGCTGGTGCTGATCGACAAGCTCGGCACCGACCGTCTGCCGGCGATCTTCGCGCTGAAGGGCTGGATGGATGCCCGCCTCAACAAGCTGCCACTGCTGCCGCGCAACCTGATCGACCGGCTGATGCAGGGCCTAAGCCGGCTCTGGCCGACCGTCCTGCCGGCGCGCATGGAAGCCTTCCGCCGGCGGTTCCAGCACCACCTGATCTTGAAGATGCGCGACGGCGGCATTGCGGAGGCGAAAGCCTATCTGACCAAGCATCTCGACGGCCAGAACGGCGACTGGTTCGCCTGCACCCCGCGCGAAGGCAAGATCGCCGGCCTGCACCGCTTCGTCGCGGCGGGGGCGGCGGTGCGCTACCACGCGGTGCACGCCGACGCGGTGGAAGACATCCTGGCGCTGGACATCGCGCTTCGCCGCGACGACCGCGACTGGTTCGAGACGCTGCCGCCGGACCTCGAAGACGGGCTGATCCACAAGCTCTACTACGGGCACTTCTTCTGCCACGTCCTGCACCAGGACTACATCGTCGCCAAAGGCCGCGACACCCACGCCATCAAGGCGAAGATGCTGGAGATCCTGGAGACCCGCGGCGCCGAGTACCCCGCAGAGCACAATGTCGGCCATCTCTACGCCGCCAAGCCGGACCTGGCGGCGTTCTACAAGGCCTGCGACCCCACCAACAGCCTGAACCCGGGCCTCGGCAAGCTGTCGAAGCGCAAACACTACGCGTGAGGGCGCCCGTGCAGATCGCCAAGACGACCGGGGAGAGCGTGATCCGCGTCGATCACCTGGTCTTCGACTATCCGGGTCACCGGGCGCTGTTCGATGTGGATTGCCGCATCGATCGCGGCACCATCACCGCCCTGGTCGGGCCGAACGGGGCCGGCAAGACCACGCTGATGCGCTGCATCGCCGGGCTTGAGACGCCGTTCTCCGGCACCGTGACGGTGGCCGGGCTGGACGTGGTGGCGGAACCGCGGCGGGCACACCGGCATATCGGCTATCTGCAGGATTTCTTCGGCCTCTATGACGACCTGACGGTGCGCCACTGCTTGGCCTTCCACGCCGCAGCCAACGGCACGGCCCCGGCCGCGCTGCGTCCGGCGGTGACGCGCACGGCGGAGCGGCTGGCTCTGCAAGATCGGCTCGACCAGCGCGCCGGCACGCTGTCGCGGGGCCTGCGCCAGCGCCTGGCGATCGCCCAGGCGATCATCCACGAACCCGATGTCATCCTGCTGGACGAGCCGTCGGCGGGTCTCGACCCGGAGGCGCGCGAGACCCTGTCCCACCTGCTGCGCGGGCTCCGGGACGCCGGCCTGACGCTGATCGTCTCCAGCCATATCCTGACCGAGCTGCAGGACTACTCCACCCATATGCTGATCCTGCGCGACGGCCGGGTGGTGGAGCATTGCCCGATCCACGGCGAGACGGCGGCAACGCGCCGGCTTCGCCTGGTACTGAGCCACCCGGTCGACGACTGGGGCGGCCGCCTGGCATCCGCGCCGGGCGTCGGCGATCTCGCGGTAGATGGGTGTGAAGCCGGCTTCACCTTCACCGGCGACCTTTCCGCACAACACGACCTCTTGCGTACGCTGCTCGGCGCCGGCCTTCCCGTCGCCGCGCTGGCGGAGGAGCAGCGTTCCATGCAGGAGGTCTATCGCGACCACCTCCGCCGCGACCGATCGGGACCGCCGCAAGGACGCGCGTCGTGAACCCGGAGCTGGTGCGCAATCTGCGGCTGGAATGCTCGCCGCATCGGCTGGTGGCCATGCCGGTCGTGCTCGGCCTTCTGCTGGCGGTCGCCGGCATGGGTGGCGGGCCGGGGGCCGTGGTGACGACCGCGAGCCTCGCCATCGGCGTTCTCTTGGTGCTCTGGGGCAGCCGGCTGGCCGCCGACGCCGTGCTGGGCGAGATCGCCGACCGGACCTGGGACAGCCAGCGCATGTCCGCGATCGGCCCCTGGTCGATGACCTGGGGCAAGCTGTTCGGCAGCACGGTCTTCGTCTGGTACGGCACCGCTATCTGCCTGGCCGCCGCGGCGATCGCCGGTCCGGTCGACGACGTGGATCGGGGATGGCTGCTCGGGCACCTGCTCGCCGCGGGCCTCGCCTGCCAGGCGGCGGCGCTGTTCTTCTCGCTCCTGCTGTCGCGCGGGCGGCCGCAGCGGGTGGGGCTCCGGGTCACGCTGGCGCAGATCTTGGCGATCGGCGTGTCGGTACCCTTCATCGCCGGTGCTGCCGCGCGCGGCATCGATCTCGGATCCCCGCCGATCCTCTCCTGGTACGGTATCGAGATCGCGGTCGACGACTTCGTGCTTGCCACCAACCTGCTCGTCGTGGCGTGGGGCATCTTCGGCTGCTACCGGCTGATGCGGGTCGCGCTGCAGTGCCGGACCAGCTTCTTAGGATGGCTGGCCTTCACCGTCTTCCTGGCCGCCTATTGCGCGGGCCTCGACGCGACGAGCCAACGCTTTGGCCTCGATCTGCCCGGCGAACGCGTGCTGGACGGCTGGCTGACGGCCTTCGCGGTCTCGCTCGCCCTGACCTATGCGGCGGCGTTCGCCGAGCCCAAGAGCATCGTCCGCTTGCGCCGCTGGCTGCTCGACCTCGGCCGGATGGCGTTCGGACGCGCGGCCCTGGACACCCCGAGCTGGATGGTCAGCGGCGCGGTCTGCCTGGTCTGCGCGCTGAACGCGATCAGCCTGCTGATGGGTGGCGGCAATGCCGGGGTAGACAACCCTGTCTGGCTGATCGTCGCCGTGGTGCTGTTCGCCGTGCGGGACATCGCCCTTCTCTACGCCGTCACGCTCGACCATCGGCACAATCGCGGGCACCTCGCCGCCATGGTCTATCTGGTCGTTCTCTACGTCCTGATCCCGGGCCTGCTGGCCGGGATGAATGCGGACACGCTGATTGCGGCGTTCCTGCCCGTTCCGGGCGCGAGCCCTTGGCTGGGCACCCTGCCCGTCCTGGTGCAGATCCTGGTCGTGCTGGGGATCCTGGTCAGCCGCGTGCAGCGGTTGGGCAGCGAGGCAGCCCCATCACCGGCGGCCGAGTGAAACGCCGGCACCAAGGGCACTACGGGCGCGCCCGCACCGCCTCCGCCACCGACAGCCTGGGTGATGCCGGGACATCCGACGGCCGGGGGCGCGGCGCCAGCAGCCGGAAGGCGGCCGGCACCAGGTAGAACGAGACGACCGTGGTCAGCGCCACGCCGCCTGCGATGGTGACGGCGAAGGGCGGCCAGAACCCGCCGGGCGCCAGCATCAGCGGCAGAAAGCCGCCGAACGTCGTGATGGTGGTGGAGACGATATGCCGGCTGGTGCCGTCGACGACGATGTCGGCGATGCGCGCCGGATCGCCGGTCATCGCCCGCGCATCGGCCTTCAGCGCCGACAGGATGATGATCGCGGCGTTGATGGCGACGCCGACCAGGCCGAGCAGGCCGACGATCACCACGAAGCCGAAGGGATGGCCGGCCAGCGTCAGCGCCAAAAGGCCGAGCCCCATGGACAGGCCCGCAACCACGCCGACCACGAGCGCGAAGCGCACGGCGTTGAAGGTCAGCACCAAGACCGCGACGGACAGGGTGGCGATCACGCCGACGGAGCCCGCCAGATTGCCCACGGCCTCGTCGCGCTCCGCCGCATCGCCACCGATCTCCAGCCGGTAGCCCGACGGCAGGTCGAGCGGATCGTCGGCCAGAACCTGGCGGAACGCGGATAGCACCGTGTCCGGCAGCACGCCCCGTTCGACATAGCCGACGACCGAATTCACCCGCTCGCCATTGCGCCGAGCGATGGCGCCGGCCCGCGGCTCCAGCACGATCTCCGCGATGGCGGAAAGCGGCACCGACGGCAGGTCGTCCGGCGCCGCGGTGGCGCCGTCCACCGAGCGCGGCGCCAGGAGCTGCAGGGAGGCCAGGCCCGGCACCGTCGCCCGGTCGTCGCCGGCGACCCGGACGCGCACCGGCATCTCCTCCGCCCCCTCCACCACCGACCCGCCGACCGCACCGGTCAGCGCGGCTTCGAGCTGGCCGGCGATCCCGGCCAGGTCCAGCCCGGACAGCCGCGCCGCCGCTTCGTCGGCGGCGACGGTCAGGGCCGGGCGGCCGCCGGTCAGGTCGGTCGTCACATGGGTGATGCCGGGCACCGCAGCGAGACGCAGCCTTGCCGCCTCACCCAGGCTGCGCAGGCGCTCCAGCTCCGGCCCATAGACGCGCAGTTCCACCGGCGCATCCACCGGCGGACCCTGCAGCAGCTCGCGCACCAGCACCCGCACCCCCGGCAAGGCGGCATCCAGCTCCGCCTGCAGGATCGGGATCAGCCGGGCCGCGTCGTCCAGCGAACCCACCGTCACCTGCGCTTCGGCGTGGCTCGCCACCCCGTCCTGGTTCATCGTCACGTTGTAGTAGATCTTCGGCGCGCTGCTGCCGAGGAACCAGTCGACCGAACGCACCGCGGAATGCGCCGTGATCAGCCGGTCGGCCATATCGACGGCGGCGCGCGTCTCGGTGATCGGCGCCTGGTCGGCCAGGAAGAGCTGGACGCGGAACTGATCGCGGTCGGCCGGCGGGAAGAACTGCTCCGGCAGGGTCGTCATGCCGACGAAGCCCAGCACCGCCGGCACCGTCGCCGCCAGCATCGACAGCCGCGGATGCGCGACGCTGAGGCGGATCGAGCGGCGGAACAGCCGCGCCAGCCCCGGCCAGACGATCCCGCAGGCGAGCAGCGTGGCGATGCCCCCGCGCGGGGTCGCCGGCGCGGCGGGCAGGAAGCGGCCGGCCAGCGCCGGCACCACGGTCATCGCCAGGGCGTAGGAGCTGATCAGCGCAATGATGACGCTGAAGGCGATCGGCCCGGTGAACTCGCCCGCCGCGCCGGGCATCAGCGCGATCGGCATGAAGGCGAGGATCGTCGTCGCGGTGGAGCTGGCCAGCGGCAGCCAGAGATGACGCGTCGCCTCGCGCACCGCGGCCAGCGCCGCCATGCCGGCGGCGCGGCGCTGGCGGATCGCATCGGTCATGACGATGGCGCTGTCGACCACCAGGCCCAGCGCGACGATCAGGCCGGTCACCGACATCTGATGGATCGGAATGGCGAAGGCGTTGAGGGTCGCCAGCGCCATCAGGCTGGTCATCGGCAAGGCGATGCCGACGATCAGCGCGGCGCGCCACCCCAGCGTGACGAACAGCACGCCCAGCACCAGGGCCGCGCCGGTCGCCAGATTGACCATCAGGGCGGCCAGCCGGTCGTCGGTGTAGCGGCTCTGGTCGAACAGGATCTCCACGCCGATGCCGGCGGGCGCGGCCTCGGCGAAGTCGGCCGCCGCCGCGCGCATGCCTTCCGCCCAGCGGTCGACGCGCCGCCCATCGGCCATGCGCAGGGCCAGCACCACGGCGTCGCGCCCACGGACGATGGCCAGTTCGGCCGGCGGCTCGGCGACCGCGCGTTCCACCGCGGCCACATCCCCGACCGTCACCAGGCCGCCGCCGGCATCCTCCGCCAAGGGGATGGCACGGATCCGCGCGACGGTGTCGAGCGCGCCCGCCACCTCCACCAGCAGCGACGCACCCGGCGCCTCCACCGTTCCCGCCGGGCGCTTGGCATCGGCCTCCGCGATGGCCTGCGACACCGCATCGGCGGTCAGGCCGAGCGTGGCCAGCAGGGCGGGGGCGACGGTGACCCGGATCTCCTCATCCGCCGCGCCGTAGAGGTCGGCGAGTTCCGTGCCCGGCCGGCTGCCCAGGCGGGTCTCCAGGGCCTCGGCCAGGCGGTTCAGGATGATCCGGTTGGCCGGCCCCTCGGCCGTCCAAGTGACGCCGATCAGCATGGTGTAGGCGGGCGGCCCGCGGTCGTCGTCGAACAGCGGATCGCCGACGCCCGCGGGGAAGGCCGCGGCCGCATCGTCCAGCGCGTCGCGGATGCGGGAGAACACGGGCTCCGGGTCGGCGATGGTCTCCGCGATCTCCAGCGTGATGGCCGAGATGTTGCTGCGCGAGGTCGAGGTCAGTGTGTCGATCTCGCCGATCTCGCGCAGTTCCTCCTCGATCGGGCGGGTGACCAACGCCTCGACCCGGTCGGCCGGCGCCCCGGGATAGGCGGTGAGGACGGTGGCGAAGCGGTTGATCAGCGTGGGATCTTCCTGGCGCGGGATGGACGACAGGGCGGCCAGCCCGGCGACCAGGATCAGCCCCAGCGTCAGCGCCAGCAGGCGGGTCTGCTGGAAGTAGAGAACGCCGCTCACCGCCCCGCGCCCGCCCGGATGTCGGCGCCGGCGACGCCGGCATCGGCGACGGCCTGAACGCCGCCGACCACCCGCACGCGCTGGCCCGGCACCACCCGATGCGGGCCGTCGGCGAGGATCAGCGCGTCGGCCGGCAAGGTGCCGCGGACGAAGACGCGATCGGCTTCGGGGTGCAGCACCTCCACCAGGGCGCGCTCCACCCGGTAGACAGCGGCGGCGTCGACGCCCGGTGCGGCGTCTGGGGTTGCGGGCCGGAGCGTGTAGACCGTCCACAGGCCGCGCGCGCCCTCCGCCAGGGCGTCGAGCGGCACCCAATGGCCGGCGGTGTCGACCGGGCGGTCGACCAGCATGCCGGCGATCTCGCCGGACGGCACGGCGACCGGCGCATCGGGCCGCACGACGACCGTCACCGTGCGCGTCGCCCGGCTGAGGTCCGGCAGGACGGCGGCGACGGCACCGGTCGCGATCTCGCCCGCCAGATCCAGCCGGACCGCAGCATCCGGGCTGAGCGTGGCGGCGAAGGCGGCCGGCACGGCGATCCGCACCTCCGGCGCGGCATCCTCGACAATCTGCATCAGCGGCCGGCCGGCGGTGACCACCGTCCCCTCGTCCACCGTGCGCGCCGTGACACGCCCGCTGAAAGGCGCGCGCAGGACGGATTTGTCCAGCGCCACGTCGACGGCGGCGATGGCGGCATCGACGCTGGTGCGCTCCGCCGCCAGGGCCACCACCTCGAAGCGCGCCTCGTCGTTTGCCTGGTCGGAACTGTGGCCGGCCGCCGTCAGCCGCGCCCGGCGGGCGGCGGTCGCCTCGGCGAGGGCAAGCCGCGCCTCGACCCGGCCGCGCTCGGCGACCAGGCGGTCGCGCTCCGCGGCGAGCGTTCGGGTGTCGAGGCGGGCCAGCACCGCGCCGGTGGCCACGCGATCGCCGTCATCGACCAGGACCGCCGCGACCCGGCCGCCGGTCTCGAACCCCGGCTCGGCGATCCGCCCCGCCACCACGCGGCCGGTGAAGCGGCGGGTGATGGTGTAGCCCGGCTCCAGCGGGGCGGCGATCGCCGTGACGGCCAGCGGCGCCGGCGCGTCGGGCTCAGCCGCCTCGCCGGGCGCGCCGGCCTTCAGCGCGACGGCCCCGCCGCCGGCCGCCGCGGCGATGACGAGCAGGGTCGCCGCAACACCGGCGATCCGCCGCCATCGGATACCCCCTGGCGGTGTCTTGGGCGGAGGATCGCCTGATTGATGATGTGTGAACATTTTCGCCAACGTTCAGTAGTTGCGCAAGAAAAGGGGATCTAGCGCGCCCTGACGCCATCCAACAGCAGCCGACACAGCGCGACCGCCTCCGCCTCCATGTCCTCCGTCAGGTACTCCGCGATCAGGACAGGGTGGTTGAACTTGATCAGCGCCGCGCAGAAGAGCTGGGCCGTGCGGTCGACATCCTCGATCGCGAAGGCGCCCTCCGCGACGCCGTCGCCCAGGATCTTCGCCATCGCCCGGCGGATCCGCGCGACATGGTTTTCTACGGCTGGCCAATGCTCGCGGATGACCAGGGCGCACAACTCGTCGACCCTGCGGTCCGTGATGTGCCGATCGCGGGAGAGCCGATGCATCAGCGCAACATAGTCACACAGCCGGGTCTCCGCCGGCCCGTCGGCTTCCGCCACCGCCGCCCCTTCGCGGTCGAGGTCGTAGAGCCAGCGCTCGGCGATCTGGCCCATCAGATCGGCCTTGGAGTCGAAGAACCGATAGACATTGCCGGCCGACATCGCCGTCTCGCGCGCAATGTCCGCCATGGTGGTCTTGGCGTAGCCATAGCGGCGAAACAACGCCGCCGCCGCCTCCAGGATCCGCACCCGCGTCTCCTCGGCCTGCGGATCGTCTGTTGTGGCGGGCGCGTCGGAATCCGGTCGATCCATGTCGCCGTTGCCGGTCGCCTTGGCGACGGCTGCGCCGGTTGGCCCGCCCTGACTAATGAACAATTTCGATTTCATTCACTGATCATGACAGCCCTGCGCTCGTATTGCAAGGGACGGGCGTCTCCTGGAAAATCAGCCCCTTAGAGCGTATTGAGCTGACCTCGGTCAGCCCAGTACGCTCTATCACGTTGTTTGTAGCGTTCTTCGAGTCGCCGGGTGAGTCTACCTGGCTCGACAACACTTGCCCTATGACGACCTCGGCTCATTGCGAGAAGATGGGCTGACGCAATGCCGCTAGATATCGTCGCTCCATTCCTCGTCAAGCGCCTCCGGCGGGGGAAGCTGGCCGTAGAAGGCCTGCCGGTGGAGGTGGATGTTGATCCGCGCCGCGTACATCTTCCGCATTGAGTCGATAGCGAACGCCTGACCTGCCGCTGTACCTTCTATGCACTGCTCGCCCCAGACGCCCAAGCGCCCGGACCAGTGGGGGCTGCCCACTATGCGCTGCGCAGCCTCTTGAAAGTCAACGCTATTATCTTGGTTGCGCGCGAATACCCAAGAGATGTCGGTGGGATAATCAATACGATTCCTGGGCGGACTGGCATGGCCGTACCTTCGGGGCCTCGTGGTTCCCCAATCGCCGTAGACCACACGAAGGTTCGTTGTCTGCTGCACTTGTGCGACCAAGTCGCGGTTGGTGAAACCCAGCACATCAATGCCGTCGAATGACGTGAAGTCGGTAGGGAAGGACGTGCAAGACACCACTACTGGGACCTCAGCCGGGATCGCGGAGAAGAAGCTGTTGGTGCAGCCGCTAGCCTCCGCCGCGACCAATAGCGGGTTCTCAACCCAGCCAAACTCAAACATGATGGCGTAGTCGTTTGCACCCTCTGCCGCCAATTCAGAAACGAGCATCGGCATCCACTCAGGTATTCCCGAGCCACGGCGAACCTTGGCCAAATTCATACGGACACAGAATGTCCTGCTATTTTCGCGCGCCCATGCGATCTGCTCGCGGGCTCTGTCTATGGGCTGCTGCGCCATCAAGAGACAAGGGTTGGCGTTCGGGTACTCCGCGAGCAGTTCCCACCACGCCTCTACGTCTGCCGGACGCTGTGCGAGCCGCTGCCAGAGTGCCTTGGCATCGTTCGGCCTATCGTTGACCTCATAATAGGTATCTACATCGATGAAGTAGGGGCGCGATGGGTACGCCTCCTCGAACTTGTCGAGCGCCCGAGACAATGGTGTCGTTGCCAGCCAAGGGGCTAGGAGCAACAGCGGCGTGAGCCGGTCCTTTGTACCCCCCGGCAACTCTTTCAGGCCGCTCAGCTCAGCAGGGCGGACGCCCAAGGTGACGAGGTAGTCTTGAACGTCCATCGACGCGTCACACCATCTGGAGCTTGATTTCCATCGCCGCCGTTGAGACGCCAAAACGGCGGGCAAGGTCCTCAATTACTTCGCTAGTCATCGGCCCCGTGTAGTCTGCTGTCGCTTCTGCAAGCTGGGCGGATGGGATCACGAGGTCAGAGGCGAGCCGATTGGCCTCATACTCAATCTGAATCGGCTGGTTGGGCGCTCGGAGCAACACGTTCTCCGACCAGCCGCCATCCGCTTCAATCTTCTCGCGGTGCAGCAGGAAGTGCGCCAACTCGTGGGCAAGCGTAAAGCGCTGCCGGTGCTTGGCCTCGTGCCGGTTGATGCGGATGACAAAGTCGCCATCCTCCTTGCTGATCTGACCGGATGTCCCGCGCGGCAGGGTGGATAGAAGGACCCTGACCCCAAGGCGCTTGGCAATCGCGCCCAGCTTGACCGGGTGTTCTGTTAAGAAGCCATCAATCTTGGCACGCTCCTCGCTGGACAAGCCGAGGTACTCCCGCGATGGGGACCGAACTTCCCAGCCGTTCGATGCAGTTATCGCTGACATGTTTCCATCCATTGGTTCTCCTCCCTGCTTTGTCTCATGGGACTAGCGATCCTCATCTTCAAATCCCTCTGGACCTCCGCTCTGCATCCGCATTGCAACCCTCTCAAGCACCTCATCCAGCTCGCCCTTCTGAGCCAACTCTGACATGATGCGGTGCCCGAGTTCATCGTCCAAGAGTGCCGCCCGTAGCGCTGCGGGCAGTCCCTCGCTGACCTTGGCGTTCACGTTGGGCTCAAGGTCGGACGCCATGGTCTCACTGATCTTTGTCGCAGCGGCAGTCTGAGCGGCCTCCGCCGCATCGTCCTTGATCTCACGCAGGGTTTTGAACGCCACGAGACCGATGACCAAAGCGCCGACGGTCACGGCGAGCCCCACGGCAGCCAACAGAACCGTCATCAGCGAGAGGAGCAAGTCGACGTAGTCGGCGCGAGTTGGGTCAGTGTGCGTGACCTGGCCAGCGCCCTGCGTCCCCCAGTCAAGGTAAGCTACAAGGGCGGCGGCAGCGGCGACCCCGCCGACCATCGCACCAATCACCGCGGCACCCACTTTGCCCAAATCGCCTACCTCCTGCTTGCTCAAAGATACGAACATTTGCCGAACAAATCAACGGCAAGCATACATAGCCTGCTTCGTTCAGGCGACGGAAAATATTCAATTTCAATGGATTACACACTGACGTTGCCGTCAGGTCGCCCACTGAGGCTCAAGGAGGAGATGGCGACCCCGGCAGGATTCGAACCTGCGGCCTGGAGCTTAGAAGGCACCTGCTCTATCCAACTGAGCTACGGGGTCTTGGGCCGATCGTGCCGGCTAGGAAAGCGCCGGAACCGGGCCTCAGCGCGGGCGCTGGCGGAAATTGTCGGCGTAGTTGCGCGGGCGGACGCGGCGCCGGTGCTCCGGCTCGACATCGTAGGTCAGGCCCTTGCGGCGGGCGAAGGCAACCGCGTCTTCCTCGGTGTCGAACTGAAGGCGCACCTGGTTCAGCGTGTCGCCCGATGCGACCCAGCCCATCAGCGGCTCCGGCCGACGCGGGGTCTGCACCTCGTACTCCAGCACCCATTTGTCGAGCCGGCCGCGGCCAGACTGCATCGTGGTCTTCGACGGCCGATAGATACGAGCGCGCATCTTCAAGAGCTTCCCAACGTGGCATCGGCAATTTGGAACGAGTTTGGAACCGCCAACGTCCCTCCTAGACGCAACCCTGAGCTAAACCATTGAAATCATTGGTCGGGGCGAGAGGATTCGAACCTCCGGCATCTTGCTCCCAAAGCAAGCACTCTACCAGGCTGAGCTACGCCCCGGCACCCCTTCGGGCTTGGGTTTCCTACGGTCTTCGGGCGGTCGGCGCAAGAAGGGTCGGCGCCGAACCGCGAACAAACCGAGTCGAAACGGGTCTAGCGCCGACGAAGGTCCCCGCACCAGTCCCCACACTCGCCGCGGCCGCTCGGCGCCGCTGCCCCGCCGCCGTCAGTCGAGCTCGAAGGCGTCCTTGTAGTCGCCGGCCAAACCCGGGTCCTGGGCCTCCTTGCGCAGGAGGCAGTTGCCGACCACCAGTACCTCGATCTCGGTGCCCATGAAGCAGCGGAAGGCATCCTCCGGCGTGCACACGATCGGCTCGCCGCGCACGTTGAAGGAGGTGTTGACCAGGACCGGGCAGCCGGTGCGCTGCTTGAAGCGGCTCAACAGCGCGTGGTAGCGCGGATTGGTCTCGCGGTGCACCGTCTGGACGCGCGCGGAGTAGTCGACATGGGTGACCGCCGGGATCTCCGAGCGCGGCACGTTCAATTTGTCGATGCCGAACAGGCTCCGCTCATCCGCCGTCATCTCCCGCCGGCGGTCGGGCCGCACGCCCGCGGTCAGCAGCATATAGGGCGAGTCGGTGTTGAGCGCGAACCAGTCCACCACGTCCTCGCGCAGCACCGACGGGGCGAAGGGCCGGAAGGATTCCCGGTACTTCACCCGAAGATTCAGCGTGCGCTGCATCGCCGGGCTGCGCGGATCGGCCAGGATCGACCGGTTGCCCAGCGCCCGTGGCCCGAACTCCATGCGCCCCTGCATCCAGCCCACCGCCCGGCCGTCGGCCAGCGCCTCGGCGGTCGCGTCCAACAGCGCCTCGTCGTCCAGCACCTCAAAGCGTGCGCCGGCGGCCGTCAGGCGCCGCTCCACCTCCGCCGTCCCATAGGTCGGCCCGAGATAGGCGCCGTCCATCGCGTCCAGGCCGTTGGGCACGCGTCGCGGCTGCTCGCGATCGAGGTAGTGTGCGGCCAGCGCCGCCCCCAGCGCACCGCCGGCATCGCCGGAGGCGGGCTGGATCCACACCCGCTCGAAGATGCCCTCCTCCACCAGCTTGCCGTTCGCCACGCAGTTCAGCGCGACACCGCCGGCCAGGCACAGATGGGGCAGCCCCAGCTCGCGGCGCAGGCTGCGGGCCAGCCGCAACACCACCTCTTCCGTCACCGCCTGGATCGACGCGGCGACATCCATGTGGAAGGGGGTCAGCAAGTCCTCCGGCCGGCGCGCCGGCTGGCCGAACAGCCGCGCGAAGCGGTCGTTGGTCATGGTCAGCCCGGTGCAGTAGTCGAAATAGCGCTGGTCGAGTCGGAACGACCCGTCGGGCTTGACGTCGATCAGGTGGTCGAGAATGCGCTGGACGTAGCGCGGCTCGCCATAGGGCGCGAGGCCCATCAGCTTGTACTCGCCGGAGTTCACCTTGAAGCCGGTGTAATAGGTGAAGGCGGAATAGAGCAGCCCCAGCGAATGGGGAAAATGGATCTCCTTCAGTACCTCCAGCCGGTTGCCGCGGCCATGGGCGACCGAGGTGGTGGCCCATTCCCCGACCCCGTCCATCGTCAAGACGGCCGCCTCGTCGAAGGGCGAGGGGTAGAAGGCGCTGGCGGCGTGGCTGAGATGGTGTTCGCTGAACAGCAGCTTCCCGGACGGATCGAAGCCGTTGGCGGCGATGTCCTTCAGCTCCCGCCCGATCAGGTCCTTCTGGAACAGTTTTTCGCGCAGCCACACCGGCATCGCCATGCGGAACGACCGAAAGCCGCGCGGCGCGAAGGCGACATAGGTCTCCAGCAGCCGTTCGAACTTCAAGAACGGCTTGTCGTAGAAGGCGACGTGGTCGATGTCGTCGAGGGTCAGGCCGCCTTCGGCCAGGCAATAGGCGATCGCCTGGGCGGGAAAGCCGCTGTCGTGCTTCTTGCGGGTGAAGCGCTCTTCCTGCGCGGCGGCGACGACCCGGCCGTCGACCACCAGCGCCGCCGCGGAGTCGTGATAGAAGGCCGAGAGGCCGAGAATGCGCATGCGCTCACCGTTTGTCCGCGCTGGCGCGCCGAAGCCGGCCGCACCGGCCGGAACGCCCGACGGATCAGAACACCGTATAGATGAACGGCGCGACCGCGGATCCCTTGCTCAACACCACCAGCCCGCCGAACAGCACCAGCACCAGCAGGATGGGCAACAGCCAGAACTTCTTGCGGGCGGCCATGAAGCGCCACAACTCGCCCAGAAATCCCATGGCGCCCCTTCCTCCCCTCAGAACTGGTTGGCGAAGCTGCCCGGGGGCGGTCCCGGCGGCTGCCGTTCGATCCAATAGGTCTCCGCCGCCGGGTCGAAGCGCAACCGCAGCGGCCGCTTGCCGAGAAGCCGCATGATCAGGCCGATCGGCGTGACCGTCACATAGAAGACCATCCCCATGACCAGCGGGCTGACCACCTTGTGCAGCAGCAGTCCGAAGCGGAACCAGACGATGTTGAGCGGCCGCAACCACCGCGGCCTGGCAAAACCCACCGACAGCATCAGCACCGCCAGACCGACCCAGAAACCCACCCAGACCGGCGCCGATCCCGCGACGAACTGCTTGATCGCCGCGATGATCAGGAACACGACCGTGAAGACGATGGCGAATCCGCGCTCCGACCCCATCCGGGTCCGGTCGTCGCGGTCGAACCGCTCGTGAGATCCGCGCTCGGCCATGATGCGCCATCACTATTAGGTTGGCTCCTCGTCGCCTGGGGGACTAGCATCAGCGCCGCGCCGGTTCAACGCGTTTGCGGGCACCGCGCCGCCCGCGGCCGGTCCCTTGACGGGCCCCGTCGGTGGTGGCGGAGGCCTATCGCGGCGCCCCTGGCTTCCCCCACCGACATCACCCGGTCTTCCCCCCTTGGCCTTCCCGAACGATCTGAAAGCGCTTACAGCCACCGCCCGGACCGGCCTGGCGGCCCGTCTCGCGCCCGGCATCGCGGTCGCCGTGATCCTCGCCTTCGCCGCCACCTTCGTCGCCGAGCATTATGGCGGCCCGCAGCTCCTCTACGCGCTGCTGTTCGGCATGGTGTTCCACTTCCTGATCAAGGATGAACGCTGTCAGCCGGGCATCGACTTCACCGGGCGTACGGTGCTGCGCATCGGCGTCGCCCTGCTCGGCATCCGCATCGGCGTGGAGGAGGTCGCCGCCCTGGGCCTCACCGGCGCCGGCATCGTCGCCGGCGCGGTCGCCGGGACCATCGCCATCGGCTGGTTCGCCGCGCGATGGCTTGGGTTGGGACGCGATGTCGGCCTGCTGACCGGCGGCTCGGTGGCGATCTGCGGCGCCTCGGCGGCGCTGGCCATCTCCACCGTGCTGCCCGACAAGCCCGGCAAGGACCGGGCGACGTTGTTCACCGTCGTCGCGGTGACGACGCTGAGCACGCTGGCGATGATCTTCTATCCCGCCCTGGTCCGGCTGTTGGAGCTGGGCATGGGCGAGGCCGGCCTGTTCCTGGGCGGCACCATCCACGACGTCGCCCAGGTGGTCGGCGCCGGCTACATCGTGTCGGAGGAGACCGGCGATACCGCGACGGTGACCAAGCTGTTCCGGGTGGCGCTGCTGGCCCCGGCGGTGATCGTCATCGGCCTGATCCTCGGCCAAGCGCGCGCCGGCGCCGGATCCGGGGCGGCGCGCGGCGCGCTGCTGCCCTGGTTCCTGGTGGTGTTCATCCTGCTGGCGGTGCTGCACAGCACCGGCGTCGTCCCCTCGGTCATCGAGGGGCTGCTGGCGGATGCATCGCGCTGGGCCTTGGTCCTGGCGATCGCCGCCATCGGCGTGAAGACGTCGCTGGAGGAGTTGAAGACCGTCGGCTGGCGCCCGATGGCGCTGGTGGTGCTGGAGACGCTGTTCATCGCCGCCGTGGTGTTGGCGGCGATCTTCGTCCTGCGATGAGTGGCATCCTGCGCTGAGCGGCGCGGGCGATCCAGTCCGACGGGAACCGGGGTTAACCGATCAATACCGGGCGTGGGAGGTGAACAGCCACTCCGTCAGGTTCTCCGCGTCGACCTTGGCCCATTTGTAGAGGAACTCCAGCGCCTCGCGCCGGGCGACCAGGCCGATCAGCTTGCCGTCCTCGACGACCGGCACGTGGCGGATGCCGCGGTCGGCCATGCGGCCCAGCACCTCTTCCAACAGCTCCTTGCGGCCGCAGGAGACGAGGTCCTCGGTCATCATGTTGCGCACCTCCAGCTTCGGTGCGCGTTCCTCCAGCCGGCCGACGAACCAGGTGATGTCGCCCAGCGACAGCATGCCCAGCACCCGCCCGTCGTCGTCCACCACCACGGCGCAAGAGTATTTCTTGCCGCCAACCGGCTCGGAGAAGCGGCGCGCCGCCTCCGCCATGGTGTCGCCCGGCTTGACCGTCAGCACCGGCCCGCCCTGCTTGCCCAGATACTCGTCGACCTGCATGGGTCCTCTCCCCTCGCCCGCGCCCCCCTGGCGCGGGCCTTCGCGTCCCTTGTGGCCGATCCAACGGCGTCGGCCGACCCTTGAAGCGGAACGCTATCGCGGACGCGGCGCGTGATCAAATCCCCAAACGCCTACAACCGGACGGCGCGCGCCACCCACCGCCACAAGCGCCCATCGATCGCCGAGAGGCCGAGCCCGATCAGCGCCATGCCGGCGATATGCGCCGGCGCCAGCCGCTCCCCCAACACCAGGACGCCGAGCAGGACAGCGGTCACCGGGATCAAGAACGTGACCAGCAGCAGGTTGACGGCCCCGGCCGAGGCGAGCAGGCGGAAGTAGACCACATAGGCGACGGCCGTGGACAGAACCGCCAGGGCGACGATGGCCGCCCAGACCGTCGCAACCGGCATCGCCAGGTCGAACGGCCGGTCGACGGCCAGCGTCAGCGGCACCAGCACCAGCGTCGAGGCGGTCACCTGGCCCGCCGCGGCGATCGGCGGATCGACGCCGAGCCGCTTGAACCGGCGCCCGAACACCCCGGCGAAGGCGTAAGACAGGGCCGCGACGAGGACCGCCGCCTTGGCGAGCACATCCCCACCCAGTCCGGCGAGCGCCGACGGGCCGACCATCACCACGACGCCGGCAAAACCGACGACGACGCCCGCCAGCTTGGCCCGGGTCATCCGCTCGTCGGCCAGCAGCAGCCCGGCCACCAGCACGGTGAACAGGGGCGTCGTCGCGTTGAGGATCGCCGCGAGACCCGACGCGATCTCCGTCTGTCCCCAGACGATCAGCGAGAACGGAACGACGTTGTTGAGCAGGCCCATCCCCGCAAAGGCCGCCCACACCGCCGGCGCGCGCGGCAGGCGAAGGCCGATCGCGACGGCGTAGAGCCACAGCACCGCGGCGGCCAACGCGACCCGCAGCGTGACGATGGTCAGCGGCGGCAGATGGCCGACCGCGACCTCGACGAAGAAGAACGATCCGCCCCACAGCCCGGACAGCGTCAGCAAGAGCGCCCAATCGGCCGCCCCCATGGTCTTGCCGGTGCCGCCGCTCATGCCCGCCTACCCCTCGCCCGATCGGATGCCGGCGCGACTGTCCGCGCCGCGGCGGTCGCCCGGCATTCCGTTTCTTGCGGTTCCGGATGAGGATGACCGGGATCAACCGCCGTCGCGGACCCGGTCCGCCAGGCGGGCGATGCGGGCGCAGGCCTCCTCCAGCCGGTCGCGCGGCTGGCCCAGCGAGATCCGGATATGGCCGGCCCCGCCGGCCCCGAAGCTGTCGCCCGGCATGACGGAGACCGCCTCCTCCTCCAACAGCCGGCGGGCGAAGACATCCGCGCCGACGGCTAGGCCGCCGAGGCCGACCATCACGAACATCCCGGCGTCCGGGCGATGCACGGTCAGGCCCGCGACGGCCGACAGCCGCGCGCAGACCAGGTCGCGCCGCGCCCGGTAGCGGTCGCGGATCTCGTCGGCGACCGTCTCCGCATGGTCCAGCGCCGTCGCCGCCGCGCGCTGGATGAAGGGCGGCACGCCGAACAGCATGCAGCCGGTCAGGACCTCCAGGGGTGCGACCATGTCCGACGGCACCACCATCCAGCCGATCCGCCAGCCGGTCATGGCGGCGGATTTCGACAGGCTGGACAGGGTGACGGTGCGGTCGTCCAGCCCACCGATGGCGGCCGGTGCCAGATGCGGCGCCTCATAGGTCATGCCGGCATAGACCTGATCGACGATCAGCCACAAATCGCGCGCCCGGCAGAGCGCCGCCAGCGCCTCCAGCGTCGCCCGGTCGACCATCCGCCCGGTGGGATTGTGCGGCGTGTTCAACAGGATCGCCCGGGTCCGGTCGCCGACCCGGGACCCCAACGCCTCGGCATCGAAGCGGAAGCCCTGGGCCGGGTCCAGCGGCACCGGCACGACGGCCGCACCCGCCGTCTCCAGCGTGCCGCGATAGGTGACATACATCGGATCGGGCACCAGCACCTCGTCGCCCGGATCCAGCAGCACCTGGGCCGCCGCGTAGAGCCCGCATTGCGCGCCCGGCACCACGACGATGCGGGTGGGATCGACCGGCAGCCCGCTCTGGCGGGCATGGTCGTGCGCCGCCGCCTGGCGCAGCGCGTCGATGCCGAGTTGCGGCGGGTAGTGATGGTCGCCGCCCTCGATCGCCGCCACCGCCGCCGCCACCACCGGCGCCGGTGTGTCGAAGTCGTGATCGCCGATCGACAGCATGATCACCGGCTCGCCGGCCGCCTGGCGCTCCAGCGCCCGGAAATAGAGGTCCCAGCCGCCGACGGCCGTGCGGTCGACGCGATCGACCCGGCGGGCGAAGCGGCGATGCTCCGCCGCCGCCACGCCCTCGACCGTCTCGTCCGGTATCAACGCCCCTGCCGCCGCCATGGCTGACCCCTTCCGTCCGCTCAAGGACCGCCCCCAGGGTTACATGGTGGCGCCGCCGGCAGGCCCCGGGCAACACCGGCGCCCGCAGGCCGGATCTGCGCAACTTCCCCTTGGATTGGGCGGCGCGCCTGGCGCATGCTGTCGGCCCTTCGCACCGGCGGCCTGCAACCCCACGCCGGACCGAATAACAGGGAGCCTGCAAGCCTATGACGACCCTTTGGACTTCGACCGCCGCCCTCAGTCTCGCCGGGCTGGTCCTGGCCGGCGGCCCGGCGCTCGCCGGCGAGGTGCTGGACCGCATTCAGGAGACCGGAACCCTCACCGTCTCCACCGATCCCGCCTATCCCCCGCAGTCCTCCCAGACCCCCGACGGCTCGTTCGAGGGCTTCGACATCGACGTCGCGACGGAGCTGGCGAGCCGCATGGGCGCCGACATCGCCTTCGTCACCCCGGCCTGGGAGATCATCACCGCCGGCAATTGGGGCGGGCGCTGGGATGTCTCCGTGGGCTCCATGACGCCCACGGCGGCGCGCGCGGAGATCCTGGACTTCCCGGCCATCTACTACTACACGCCGGCGTCCTTCGCGGTGCACGCCGACAGCGCGGCGGAGAGCGTCGACGACCTGAACGGCCTGGTCATCGGCACCTGCGGCGGCTGCACCTACGAGTTCTACTTGAACGGCAATCTGGAGATCGACGCACAGGACGTGCCGGCGTTCGAGTATCTGGTGGAGCCGGGCGAGGTCCGCACTTACGAGACCGACACCAACGCCTTCGACGACCTGCGGATCGGCGACGGCGACCGGTTGGACGCGGTGATCTCGGCGCTGCCGACCATCCAGGCGGCGATCGATGCCGGCTATCCCTTGCGCGTGGTCGGCGAGCCCGTGTTCTACGAGCCGCTGTCCGTGGCGATCGACAAGGGCGATGCGGAGTTGGCGGCGGAGGTCGCGCGCATCATCCAGGAGATGCGCGACGACGGCACGCTGAGCGAACTGTCTGAGAAGTGGTACGGCGTCGACATCTCCACCGTTCAGTAGGCGCGACGACGCCCAGACACCCGAGACCCCAGACACCCGAGACCATGTCGGTATCCGACGATGCCGCGCCCTCGCCGCTGGCGGGGGCGCGGCCCTTTTGGCAGACAGGGTTGGGCCGGCGGCTGATCCTGTTCGCGGCGCTGGCGGCGGTCGCCTTCGTGATCGACTTCTCCGCCAGCGACATCTCCCGCCTGGTCATGCCGATCGTCGGCTTCGGCGACGGGACGGAAGCCTCGATCTTCGATCGCGTCTTTCTGGCGCTGCTGATCGGCGGCTTCCTGACGCTCAACATCCTGGCGGTCCGCCTGTTGCCCTTCGTGGCGCAGGTCCTGGTGGTGTGGGCGGAACTGCTGCTGGTCTTCCTGGCCTTCTTCTATTCCTTCGACCTCGACTTCCCTTACATCGTCGAGCGGCTGCCGATCCTGATCTTCACCGGCGCGTTCACCACGCTCTACGTGTCGCTGGTGTCGATCGCGCTGGCCTCGGTGCTGGCGATGGCCGGCGCGCTGGCGCGCCTGTCGAAGAGCGGCCCGGCCTATGCCGTCGCCACCTTCTACATCTCCTTCTTCCGCGGCACGCCGCTGCTGTTGCAGGTCTACATCATCTATCTGGGCCTGCCGCAGCTCGGCCTGACGCTGGACCCCGTGCCGTCGGGCATCATCGCGCTGACGCTGTGCTACGGCGCCTATATGGCGGAGATCTTCCGCGCCGGCATCCAGAGCATCCCGCGCGGCCAGACGGAGGCCGGCCTGTCGCTCGGCCTGTCGCGTCCCTTGATCATGCGCAAGATCGTCCTGCCCCAGGCGATCAAGGTGATCATCCCGCCGACCGGCAACCAGTTCATCGCCATGCTGAAGGACAGCTCGCTGATCTCGATCCTCGGCGTGTGGGAACTGATGTTCCTCGCCCGCACCCAGGGCCGCGCGGAGTTCAAGCATTTCGAGATGCTGATCACCGCCGCGCTGATCTACTGGGCGATCTCCTTCGTCTTCGAGCTGATCCAGGCCCGCATCGAGCGCCACTACGGCAAGTCGGACTTGGGCCGGTAGGGGGTCGCGGGCTCGGTCGATCAGGGCCTCCATGCCGAAGGAAACAGGGAGTGCCGGGTTGTTCTTATGTCAGCAGTTCGGTGCGACAACATTCGCCCTTGGTTGATATTCATCGTATTGGACTATCCGGCGCCGAGGCGCGGTAGCGCACCCGGCATGCCGAAGCTGGATTGAGGGCCCCAGAGGGTGACCGACAAGCAACCGTCCGCGGCGACCCCCGGCAATGGCAACGGCAACGGCACGCCGCCCCGGCAAACCCGGCGCGTGCGCAAGAACCTGCTGTCGCAGCAGGCAGCGGCGTATCTCGCCAGCCTGACGCCGACGGAGCCGCCCGCCGTCGCCGCGTTGCGCGCCGCCACCGCCGCACTGCCGGAAGCCTTCTTCCAGATGTCGCCGGCCCAGGCAGCGCTGCTGGTCGTCCTCTTGCGCACCACCGGCGCCCGCCGCTTCCTGGAGATCGGCACCTTCACCGGCATCACCACGCTGACCGCCGCGCTGGCGATGCCGCCGGACGGCCAGGTGGTGACCCTGGACATCGACCCCCGCTATCCGGCGATCGGCCAGCCCTTCTGGGCGGAAGCCGGCGTGACGGACCGCATCCGGCTGATGATCGGACCGGCGCGGCACAGCCTGGCATCGCTGATGGCGGACACCGGACGCACCGAAACCCCGAAGTTCGACGTCGTGCTGATCGACGCCGACAAGGAAGGCTACCCGGACTACTACGAGGCGGCGCTCGCCCTGTTGCGCCCCGGCGGCCTGGTGCTGCTGGACAACGTCTTGTGGCGCGGCCGCGTCCTCGATCCCGAGGACGACGGGTCGAAGCCGCGCCTGTTCCGCCGGCTCAACAAGACGATCTGCCGGGACCCGCGTGTCGACGCCAGCCTGCTGGCCATCGGCGACGGCCTGATCGTCGCCTGCAAGCGCCCCTGATCCGAACCGCCCTCCGCCCAACAAGGTCTCCCCCCGCCCATGTCGCCGCGCACCATCACCATGACCGAGCCGTTGCACCGCTACCTCTTGGAGGCCTCACTCGCCGAGGCGCCGCTGCTCACCCGCCTGCGCGCGGAGACCGAGGCGTTGGGCGATGCCGCGCGGATGCAGATCTCGCCGGAGCAGGGGCAGTTCATGGCGCTGCTGGTGCGCCTGATCGGCGCCCGCCGGATCCTGGAGATCGGCACCTTCACCGGCTACTCCGCGCTGGCTATGGCGTCGGCGCTGCCGGCGGACGGCCGTCTGGTGGCGTGCGACCGCTCGGCGGAATGGACGGCGATCGGCCAACGCTATTGGGCGGAGGCCGGGGTGGCAGACCGCATCGATCTGGCGTTGGGCGACGCGCTGGAGACCTTGGATGGCCTGGCGGCGGCCGGCACGGCGCCGTTCGACCTTGCCTTCATCGACGCCGACAAGGGCAACTACCAAGCCTATTTCGAGCGGTGCCTGGCGCTCGTGCGACCCGGCGGTCTGATCCTGGCGGACAATGTGCTGTGGGGCGGCCGGGTCGCCGACCCCGCCGAGGACGGGGAAGACACGCGAGCGATTCGCGCCTTCAACGCCGCGGTGAAGGCCGATACGCGGGTGGACGCCTCGCTCGTCCCGATCGGCGACGGGCTGATGCTCGCGCGCAAGCGGTGATCGGGCGGCCGGCGACGGGGGATCGGCCCTATCCGACCCTCTTCTTCCGCCCTTAACCAAGAAACCTCCAACAACAAGCTGAATTTCAAAGATTTCCGCGACGCTGGGGCGTATAGTCAGAAAAGGCGTCGTCTGTTTGCCCTGCGGCGGGCGACCAACCATCACGGGAAACGCACATCGCGGCTATCGATATGCGACTGACCCACGCCCTACTGATATCCGCGGTCGCCGGACTGGCGTCCGGCGCGCCCGCCGACGCCGCCAGTACGAGTGCCGTGCCGGAAGGCTGCGCGCCCTATGCCGAGGTCGTGGAGTTCCTGGCGCGCGACCATGCCGAAGAGCCGGTGGCCAGCGGCGTCGCCAACAATGGCGGCTTGGTGGAGGTGTTCGCCAGCCGCGAGCACGAGACCTGGACGCTGCTGATCACCATGCCTGACGGCCACACCTGCATGATGGCCGCCGGCAACGAGTGGATGGAGTTCCGCGAGAGCACCGCCCCGCCAACGGCCGAGATGCCGCCAGAACCCGGCACTTAAGGCCTGTTGCCGGCCCGCCGGCTCAGCCGTCGCCCGCCGGATCAGCGTCCCCAGGATCGCCAAACGCGTCGTGGTCGACCCGGTCGCCGGCGGCGATCCCCAGCAGGGCGGCGAGCCCGCCATTGATCTCCAAAACCCCACGCACCGGCCCGGCGGAAGGGCGCGGCGTATCCGTCTCCGGCTCTGCATTCGCCTCGATGTTGAGGATCGTGCCGTCCGGCGCGATGAACAGCATATCCAGTGGGATCAGCGTATTGCGCATCCAGAAGGAGACCGGGCGGACGGGATCGAAGACGAACAGCATCCCGGCGTCCTCGGCCATCTCCGTCCGGAACATCAGCCCGCGCTGCTGGTCGCTGGGTGTGACCGCCAGCTCCACCTGAAACTGCAGGGTCTCGCCTGCCTGAGTCTTCACCGTGACCGCATCGAGCGGCAGGCCGGCCGGCGACAGCGCCGGCGGATCGGCCCAGGCCTCCTGAAAGGCCACCGCCTGAACCGCCGCCATGACGGCGAGCACGGTCACGAGCCGTTGCCGGGCTGAGGTCATGCCGCTGCGCTCCGATGATCGATGGGGACCGGATCGCCGATAGGGCGTGCGCAGGGCTTACCCGACCGCCGCACGGTCGCGCAAGGCGGCGTCGACGACGGCGGTCACGGCCGGCCGCACCGGGCCGGTGGCCGGCGGGTCGGCCAGGCTGTCCCGCCAGTGCGCCGGCGGGTTGCGGCCCGCGGCGCGGTGCCAGGTCAGCGCCGCCAGCACGCGTCGCGCCGCCGGCGTCGGCGTCACGGCCGGGTCGCGGCCGGTCAGCACGGCCCACACCCCGGCCCAGCAGCGCGCCACACTCCAGGGATTGTAGCCCCCACCGCCCAGCACCAGCAGGCCGGCGCCGAGTTCGTCGATCGCCAGCCGGCGGAGATCGGCCACCGCGCGCCACAGGCCGCGATTCGACAGGGCAAGCCGGCTCAGCGGGTCGTCCGCCAGCGCGTCCGCCCCGCATTGCACGACGACCACGCCGGGCGCGAAACCGGCGACCGACGGCAGGACCGCGCGCGCCATCACCTCGGCCAACTCGTCGTCCTGGAAATCGGCCGGGACCGGGAGGTTGAGCGCCCGGCCGAGACCCGTCCCCGCCTGGCCGGTGAACGGCCAACGCCCCGCCTCGTGCACCGATACGGTCAGCACCCGCGGCTCGTCGGCGAACGCCGCCTCCACGCCGTCGCCGTGATGGGCGTCGAGGTCGACATAGGCGATGCGCGCCACCCCGCGGTCGATCAGCCGCAGGATCGCCAGCACCGGGTCGTTGAGATAGCAGAAGCCGCTGGCGCGGTTGGGGCGGCCGTGATGGGTGCCGCCGGCCGGATGGTAGACGATCCGCGGGCGGTCGCTGCCCGCCAGGATCTCCGCCGCCAGCAGCGAGCCGCCGCAGGCCGTCGCCGGCCGGGAGAAGATCTCCGGGAAGATCGGGTTCTCCAGCTTGCCGAGGTTGAACCGGGTGAGCTGCTCCGGCGCCAGCGTCTGATGCTCTTCCGCCTCTATCAGGGCCGCCACATAGGCCGGATCGTGAAACCGGGTGAGCTGGCCCATCGTCGCGCGCGGGCTGTCGATATAGGCGTCGTCGGCCAGCCAGCCCATCGCCCGCACCAGGTCGATGGTGGTGGACACCCGCGGGATCGCCAACGGATGGCGCGCCCCGTAGGAGGAGCGGCGGTAGATCTCGCCGCCGATGAACAGCGGTGGGCCGGTCCGGTCCTGCGTGATACGCCGTGTTGACACCTATGTTCCTCTTATGTTCGTATATGAGAGCGAAGAACGTAAAGGGAACTTTGCCATGCCCCTGCCCCTCTGGCTGCGCGAATCGATGACGCTGCTCAGCTACACCGCCTTCCTCTATGCCGCCGTCCTGCTCGGCCACGGCCTCGGTGTCGGGGCCTGAACGGCCCGGCGGCCGGCGCTGGGGCGGCTCCCCCGGCGGCTGCCGACGCCCCGCTTAACGATACCGTTGTGAGGCGGTACCCCGGTCCAGTAGACCCCTCACTCGTGATCTTGGTCTCGCGCGACCGGCTGCGGTAGACGGGGCGTTACCGAGGTTGCGCGGCCGGGACCGTGCCGCCCGATCGTTCGTGGTCGTCGGCGCGCCGGGCCGCCTCCCCACTCTTGTCGGGTTGCGTCTCGCATGCAGGACCTGTTCGCCAACCTCCCATCGAAGCCCGATCCGGCCTCCGATGCGCCCGGCGACGCCGCGGCACCCGGGCGCCGGACGGCGGCGCGGCGCGGCGGACGCAAGCAGGCCGCTGCGGCCGACGGCGCCCGCGTCCCCGGAGCCGCCGCCGCCGCGGGTCGTGGCGAGACAGCCGGGCCGGCGGGCGATGGCGGCACCGGCCGGCCCGACGGCTATGGCGCCCACGATATCGAGGTGCTGGAAGGCCTGGACCCGGTTCGCCGCCGGCCCGGCATGTTCATCGGCGGCGTCGACGACCGGGCGCTGCATCACCTGGCGGTCGAGGTGCTGGACAACGCGATGGATGAGGCCATCGCCGGCCATGCCACGGTGATCGAGGTGGAGATGGCGGCCGACGGCGCCCTGACGGTGCGCGACAACGGCCGCGGCATTCCGGTGGAGCCGCACCCGAAATTCCCCGACACCTCGACGCTGGAGATCATCCTGACCCGGCTGCATTCCGGCGGGAAGTTCTCCGGCAAGGCCTACCGGATCGCCGGCGGGCTGCACGGCGTCGGCATCTCCGTCGTCAACGCGCTGTCGGCGGACCTGACGGTGGAGGTGGCGCGCGAGCGCCGGCTGTGGCGCCAGCGCTTCGCCCGCGGCGTGCCGCTGGGTCCGTTGGAGGACGCCGGCCCCGTCCACAACCGGCGGGGCACCATGGTGACCTTCCGGCCGGATCCAGAGATCTTCGCCGACCGGCGCCTGCGCCCCGATCGGCTGGTTCGGATGGCGCGCGACAAGTCCTATCTGTTCCGCGGCGTGGAGATCCGCTGGAAGGCCGATCCGGCCTTGGTGGCCGCCTTCGAAGGCGTGCCGGCCGCGGCGGTCTTCCACTTCCCCGGCGGCCTCACGGATTTTCTGGCTGCGCAGCTCGACGGGCGCGCGGTGTTGACGGACGAGCCGTTCACCGGCGACTCCGCGCTGGCGGACGATCTCGGCCATGTCGAATGGGCGATCGGCTGGCCGGAGGAGGAGGACGGCGGTTTCTGCCACAGCTTCTGCAACACCATCGCCACGCCGCAGGGAGGCAGCCACGAAAGCGGCTTGCGGGCCGGCCTGCTGCGCGGCCTGAAATCGCATGCCGAGCGGGCCGGCGCCCGGCGCGCCGCCGCCATCACCGCCGACGACCTGTGGTCGAGCGGGGCGATCCTGCTCAGTCTCTTCCTGAAGGACGCGCAGTTCCAAGGCCAGACCAAGGAGCGGCTGGCGTCGGCCGAGGCGACCCGGCTGATCGAACCCCTGGTGAAGGATCGCTTCGAGCTGTGGCTGGCCCGCGATCCGGCGGCGGCCGGACGGCTGGTCGACCGGCTGATCGAGCGGGCGGAGGAGCGCCAGCGCCGCCGCCAGGCCAAGGACCTCGCGCGCAAGAGCGCGACGCGCAAGCTACGCCTGCCCGGCAAGCTGGTCGACTGCACCCGGACCGACCGCACCGGGACGGAGGTTTTTCTGGTGGAGGGCGACAGCGCCGGCGGCTCGGCCAAGGCGGCGCGCGAGCGGGAAACTCAGGCGATCCTGCCGTTGCGCGGCAAGATCCTCAACGTCGCCAGCGCGTCGGCGGACAAGCTGGCCGGCAATCAGGAACTGGCCGATCTGGTGCAGGCGCTGGGCTGCGACACCCGCGGCCAATGCGACCCGGCGCGCCTGCGCTATGAGCGGGTCATCATCATGACCGACGCCGATGTCGACGGCGCCCATATCACCTCGCTGCTGCTCACCTTCTTCTTCCGGGAGATGCGGCCGGTGGTGGCCCAAGGCCACCTCTACCTGGCGCAGCCGCCGCTGTTCCGCCTGCAGCGTGGCGGCCGCACGGTGTTCGCGCGCGACGAGGCGGACCGCGACCGGCTGCTCGCCGAGGTCTTCGCCGGCAGCGGCAAGGTCGAGGTCAGCCGCTTCAAGGGCCTGGGCGAGATGCCGCCGGCACAACTGCGCGACACCACCATGGACCCGTCACGCCGGACGCTGTTGCGCGTCGGCCTGGCCGACGGAGCGGGCGGCGACGGCGGATCGATCGTCGATACCACGCCGGGCTGGGGCAACGACGCCGCTCTGGTGGAGCGCCTGATGGGCCGCAAGCCGGAAGGGCGCCTCAGCTTCATCCAGGAGAACGGCCGCTTCCACGAGGCGCTGGACATCTGACCGGCGCGCGGCGCCGACAGTTGGTAGCCCTCCCCTTTGATGGGGGAGGGCATAAAGCGGGGTTCGGCGATGGTTGTCGGTTGACCCTATCGGTACAGCAGCCAGTCGCGCAGGAGGGCGGTGACCGCCTGCGGGCGTTCCAGGGCTGAGAGATGGCCGCACTCCTCGATGACGGCGAGACGCGCCCGCGGGACCAGAGCCGCCATTTCCTCCGACCGGTCGAGCGGGGTCAGCGCATCCTGCCGGCCGCACAGGACCAGGGTCGGGCAGTCGAGCCCTGCCAGGGTCGGCCGGCTGTCCGGCCGGTTCATGATCGCCGTCTGCTGGCGGCGGAAGGCCTCGGCGCCAACCCGCTCGGCCATATGCATGATGGGGTCGGTCAGCGTGGTTTCCGCCTGCCGGTCGGGATGGACGAGTTGCGGCAGCAGCCGAGGGGTGACGCCGCGGAACCGGCCGCTCTCCGCCAGCGCCAGCAAGCCGCGCCGGCGGCGCGACTGGGCCGCCGTATCCGGCCGCGCGGTGGTGTCCAACAGCGCCAGCCGCGCCACGCGCTCCGGCGCCTGTCGGCAGATCTCCAGCGCGACATAGCCGCCCATGGACAACCCGGCCAAGGCGAAGCGATCGGGTGCGGCGGCCAGCACCCGCTCCGCCATCGCCTGGACGCTGTCGTCCAGCGTCAGGTCGCCGACCCCGCACATCCGCAGGTCGCCGAGATAGGTCGTCTGGTGATCCCACAGCCGCCCGTCGCACAGCAGGCCGGGCAACAGGATCAGCGAATCCGCCGCCATTGCGTCCTCTCCCGTGCCGAGCCGCCGCTCAGGCGCCGGCCAGTGCCTTGATCACCGGGTGCAGCCGGCGGAAGGCCGGGGTGCCGGCCTCCCCCAGCCATTCGAACAGCACCATCTCCGCACCGACCACGGCGATGGCGTGGTCGCGCGCTCTTTCCAGCGCCAAGGCGCGGTCCTCCGGTCGGCGCGAGCCGCTGGCATCGGCCACCAGCGCCACGGCATGTCCGGCCTCCGCCAGCGCCATCGCCGTCTGCAGCACGCAGACATGCGCCTCCACGCCGCACAGCACGAGGGTCGCGCCCCGTTTGGCACCGTCGTTCTCAAGCCACGCGGTGACCCCCGGCTCCGCTGCCGCGGAGAAGGCCAGCTTCTCCACCCGGCGCGGCCCGACGACCGCCTGCAGCGCGGGGATCGTGGGGCCGAGCCCCTTGGGATACTGCTCCGTCGCCAGCAGCGGAACGCCCAAGATGTCCGCCGCGCTGGCCAGCGCGGCGACCCGCGCCGACACGGCCGCGCCGCCGTGGATCTCCGGCAGCAGGCGCTCTTGCATATCGATCACCAGAAGCCGGCTTCGCTCCGCCCGCAGCCTCGCCATGCCCGCCTCCCCTTGCACAACAACGCGCCCCCGTTCTTTCGCGCCACGCCGGCGCTGACAAGAGGGATGGTGTCGGCCATCGATCACCCCTCCGGCCGGGCACAGCCGCCGTCCCGGGACCCGATCCCATCCTCCGTGCTGCCGGGAGGCAGGTATGACGCCGGTTGCGATGCGGGATGGGTTGTTATTGGAACGAAAAAGGCGCATCTCTCGCCGTGCGAACTGGGGCGTGGCACGCCCCAGCCGCGGCCCTGTCCGGCGCGTATCGTCGGACCGTGCCTTGCGCCGGCGGTCATCCGAACCGGGCCGCCGCGAACCGGGTTCTCCGCGACCGGGGGGTTGCCCCCGGCCCCCCGGTTGATCCCGGTCTTTTTTTGGAAGATGCGAATGCAGTTTTCGGAACTGGGGCTGAAGCCCGAGATCCTGCGGGCGATCGACGACGCCGGCTATAACGAGCCGACACCGATTCAGGCGAAGGCGATTCCGGTCATCTTGAACGGCCATGACGTCATGGGCATCGCCCAGACCGGCACCGGCAAGACCGCCGGTTTCACCTTGCCGATGATCGACGCGCTGGCCAATGGCCGGGCGCGGGCGCGCATGCCGCGCTCGCTGATCCTGGAACCGACCCGCGAGCTGGCCGCCCAGGTCGCTGAGAATTTCGAGACCTACGGCAAGTACGAGCGCCTCAACCACGCCTTGCTGATCGGCGGCGAGCGGTTCGACGAGCAGTCCCGCAAGCTGGATCGGGGCGTCGACGTGCTGATCGCCACGCCAGGGCGAATGCTCGACCTGTTCGAGCGCGGCCGCGTGCTGCTGGCGGATGTCCGCATCCTGGTGGTCGACGAGGCCGACCGCATGCTCGACATGGGTTTCATCCCGGATATCGAGCGCATCGTCGGCCTGCTGCCGCGCACCCGCCAGACCCTGATGTTCTCCGCCACGATGCCGCCGGAGATTCGCCGCCTGGCCGAGGTGTTCCTCGACGACCCGCGCGAGGTGATGGTCGACCCGCCGGCATCGGCCGCGGAAACCGTGGCGCAATTCATGACCATCGTGCCGGCGGCGGACAAACGCGCCGCGCTGCGCAGCCTGCTGAACCGCGAGCAGCCGGCCAACGCGCTGATCTTCTGCAACCGCAAGCGTGATGTGGAGACGGTCTACAAGTCGCTGAGCAAGCACGGCTTCGATTGCGGCCGGCTGCACGGCGACATGGCCCAGCCGGCGCGCACCGCGACCCTGGAGGCGTTCCGCCAGGGCACGGTGCGCTACCTGGTGTGCTCCGACGTCGCCGCGCGCGGCATCGACATCGCCGAGCTGACGCATGTCTTCAACTTCGACGTGCCGACCCATCCGGAAGACTATGTGCACCGCATCGGCCGCACCGGTCGGGCCGGGCGCGATGGCCGCGCCTTCACCATCGCGGCCCCCGGCGACGCCCGCTTCGTTGACGCGATCACCCGCCTGTTGAAGCAGGCGATCGACACCGTCTCGCTGGACGACATCGCGGCGGCCGATCTGGCCGCGGAGGAAGACGAGGCCGCCGGCCGCGGGGGCCGGCGCCGCCGCGCCAAGCCGTCCGGAGAGCGTGACCGCCGCACGGCCGCCCCGGCCGACGCCGCGCCCGCACCGCGCCGCGAGGAGCGCGAGGCGGGATCCAGCCGGCGCGGGGGCCGCGGGCGCGACGGCGGCCGGTCCGGCGCCCAGGGCGACGACGCCCCCGTCGTCGGATTCGGCGACCATGTGCCGGCCTTCATGCTGCGCACCCGCCGACCGGTCATCG
>JANQSN010000037.1 GCA_028284045.1 Alphaproteobacteria bacterium
ATCACCTGCTGGCCTATGTGGAGATGCTGGGTCGCGACCGCAGCCGGCTGGCCGACGCACGGCGGCGGCTGAACGAATGTCCGCTGGGCGCGGCGGCGCTCGCCGGCACGTCGTTTCCCATCGACCGGGCCCGCACGGCGCAAGCGCTGGGCTTCGACCGGCCGGCGGCCAACAGCCTCGACGCCGTCTCCGACCGCGATTTCGCGCTGGACTACCTCGCCGCCGCGGCGACGCTGGCGCTGCATCTGTCTCGCCTGGGCGAGGAGCTGGTCTTGTGGACCTCCGACGCCTTCGGCTTCGTGGTGCTGAGCGACGCGATGACCACCGGGTCGTCGATCATGCCGCAGAAGCGCAATCCGGACGCCGCGGAGCTGGTGCGCGCCAAGAGCGGCCGCGTCTTTGGGCATCTCGCCGGCCTGCTGGCGACGCTGAAGGCGCTGCCGCTCGCCTATGCCAAGGACATGCAGGAAGACAAGGAGCCGGTGTTCGACACCGACGAGACCTTGATGCTGTGCCTGGCGGCGATGACCGGCATGATCGCGGATATGGCCGTCGACCGCGAAGCGATGGCGCGGGCGCTGGCCGCGGGGCATCCGACGGCCACAGACCTTGCCGACTGGCTGGTGCGCCGGCTGGGGCTGCCGTTCCGCCGCGCCCACCACGTCACCGGCACGCTGGTCGCCGAGGCCGACCGCCAGGGCGTGGCGCTGGGCGATCTCGACCTCGCCGCGCTGCAGGCGGTGGAGCCCGGCATCACGGACGAGGTGTTCCAGGTGCTCAGCCCGGCCGCGTCGGTGGCCAGCCGCACCTCCTTCGGCGGCACGGCGCCGGCGCGGGTGCGCGAGGCGGCGGCGGCGGCGCGGGCACGCTTCGGTGCGGAGGACGGCGCATGACACGGCGGCACATGCTGATGGGCCTCGGCGGGTTGGCGGCGGTGCTGGCCGGCTGCGGCCGCAAGCCTTCCTTCGTCGATCCGCCGCCCGGCGTTGCGGTCGACGTCTTTCCCCGGGACTACCCGGCCGACGACGAGGAACCGCCGGCCGTCGGCCGACGGACCTATCCGGCGGAATGAGCGTCATGGCGGACAGGGCGCCCGCCGCGTCCGGCAGCGCCGGCACCGATCGGCCCGACGATGCCTTCGTCTATCGCGACGGCCGTCTGTCGGCCGAGGGTATCGCGCTCGACCGCATCGCTCAGTCGGTCGGCACGCCGGCCTACGTCTATGCCGGCGGTGCGATCCGGACTGCCTATCGGCGCTTCGCCGCGGCGCTGTCCCCGCTCGGCGTCGCCATCGCCTACGCGGTCAAGGCCAACGACAACCTGTCGATCCTGCGCCTTCTGGCGGCGGAGGGGGCGGGCGCCGACGTCGTCTCCGGCGGGGAGCTGCGGCGGGTGCTGGCCGCCGGCATCCGCCCGGAGCGCATCATCTTCGCCGGTGTCGGCAAGCAGGCCGACGAGATCGCCGCGGCGCTGGACGCCGGCATCCACCAGTTCAATGTGGAAAGCCTGGCGGAGCTGGACGTCATCGCCGCGGTCGCCGCGGCGCGCGGCACGGCGGCGCCGGTGGCGCTCAGGATCAATCCGGACGTCGATGCCGGCACCCATGCCAAGATCACCACCGGGCGGTCGGAGAACAAGTTCGGCATCCCCGCCGATGCCGCGGCCGACGCCTATCGGCGCATCGCCGCCGATCCCGCGCTTCGCCCGGTCGGCCTGGCGGTGCATATCGGCAGCCAGCTCACCAGCCTCGCGCCGTTCCGCGCGGCCTATCGGCGCATCGCGGACCTGGCCACAGCACTGCGGGGCGACGGGCTGCCGGTGGAGCGCCTCGACCTCGGCGGCGGCTTCGGCGTGCAGTACCGCGACGAAACGCCGCCCGACCCGGCCGACATCGCCGCCATCGTGAAGGAGACGGTGGTCCCGCTGGGCTGCGGGATGACGGTGGAGCCGGGCCGCGCGCTGGTCGCGGCGGCCGGCGTGCTGCTGGCCCGCGTTCTCTATGTGAAGGCCGGGGCGACGCGCCGTTTCGTCGTGCTGGACGCCGGCATGAACGACCTGCTGCGCCCCACCTTGTACGATGCCTGGCACCCCATCGTGCCGGTGGGCGCGCCGCCGGCGGGGGGCGACGCCTGGACCGCCGACATTGTCGGGCCGATCTGCGAGACCGGCGACACCTTCGCCGAAGGGCGCCGGATGGCCCCAGTGGCGCCGGGCGACCTGGTAGCGATCGGCCGAGCCGGCGCCTATGGCGCCGTCATGGTCTCGCGCTACAATGGCCGCGCAGCGCCGGCGGAGGTGCTGATCGACGGCGGCCGATTTGCCGTCGTCAGAAAACGGCCCAGTTTTGAGGAAACCATCGCCGACGAGACGGTGGCGCCCTGGCTCGCCCGGCCCGGTTGACGGACGGCGGCGGCGCGACCCTGCCAAACCTGGACGACGACGCGCCCTTGACCAAGCCCCCCCTCGCCAAGCCGGCCCCCCTCCTGCCCGATCGCGCCGCCGCGCCGCGGCCCGGCTCGCGTCGCCGGCTGCCCGGGAATGGCGATCCGGCCGCTGTGGCCTGGGCCTGGCTGGTCTTGTTGGCGGAGCGGCTGTGGCCGATGCTGTGGCCGCTGGCCGCACTGGCCGGCCTGTTCCTCGCGGTGGCGCTGTTCGACATCCTGCCGGTCCTGCCCGGCTGGCTGCATCTCGGCCTGCTGATCGTCGGCGCCGTCGTGGCGATGGGGGTGCTGGGCCGCACGGTCCTGCAGCTCGGCCTGCCGAGCCGGCACGCGGCGCGCCGCCGGGTGGAGACGGATAGCGGCCTCGCCCACCGTCCGCTGTCGACGGCGCGCGATGCCCAGGCGCTCGGCACCGACGATCCCGAAAGCCGGCGCCTCTGGCACCTGCACCACGACCGCCAGCGGAACCGGTTGGGCCGGCTGCGGGCGGCGGTGCCGGCCCTCGGCCTGGTGGACCACGACCCTTACGCGTTGCGCGGCATCGTGCTGCTGTTGGTGGCGATCGCGGTGATCGGTACTCCCGGCGACTGGGCCGGGCGGCTCGACCGGGCGGTGTCGCCGACCCTGGCGGTCGCCGCCCCGCCGCCGCCATCGGTGCTGGATCTCTACATCTCGCCGCCGGCGCATACCGGCCGGGTGCCGATCCTGCTGGCCGCGGGCCTGGAAGTCGGCGACGGCTCCCCGGTCAGCGCACCGGCCGTCCCGCAGGACGCCGAACCGGATGCCGCGGCGGCCGATGCGCCGGGCGCCGTCGTGGTGCCGGAGGGGTCGGAGATCATCGTGCGCCTGTCCCGCCCGGCGGGCCGTGCCCATCTGGCGATCGACGACATCCGCGTCCCGCTCGAACCGTCGGCGGATGGGGCACAGGCGGCGCTGACCCATACGCTGGGTGTCGGCACCCGCCTCGCCGTGATCGACGACGGCCGGGAGGTGGCGGCCTGGCCGATCAAGCTGCTGCTCGACCTGGCGCCGCGCGCCTGGGTCGACGACCCGCCGGCGGTCGGCCGCCGCGGCGCGCTGGGCATCGACTGGCGGGCCAGCGACGACTACGGCGTGGCCGCGGTCACCGGCACGATCGAGATCGACGCGGCGGCGCCGCCGGCGCTCGACCGGATGCCGATCACCTTCGATCTGGCGGTCGCCCCGGACCGGCCGGCAACCGCCGAGGGGCGCAGCTTCCGCGACCTGACCCCGCATCCCTGGGCTGGCCAGACCGTCCATCTGACGCTGGAGGCCGAAGACGCTGCCGGGCAGACCGGCCGCTCCGCCACCGTCACCCTGACCTTGCCGGAGCGGACCTTCGATCATCTGATCGCCCGCGCGATCATCGATCAGCGGCGCCGGCTGCTGCTCGACCCGGACGGCACCTGGGTGGAGGTGGCGGAGAGCCTCGCCACGCTGCGCCTGCGGCCCGAGCGGTTCGACGACGACCGCGCCGCCTATCTGGCGCTGGTCACCGCCGCGCGCCGGCTGATGCTGGCCGAGCCGGGCGACCGGCCGACCCTGACCGCGGTCGAGGCGCTGTTGTGGGATACCGCGCTGGCGATCGAGGACGGCGGGCTGTCGCTGGCCGAGCGCGACCTCCGCGAGGCGCAGGAGGCGTTGCGCGACGCGCTCGCTCGCGGCGCCTCCAACGACGAGATCGCCCGGCTGATGGAGGATCTCCGCCAGGCGATGGACGCCTATATGGCGGCCGTCCAGCAGGACATGATGGAACGCTTGGCCGAGGGCGAATCGGTGCCGATGCTGCCGCCCGACGCATCGGTGATCGACCAGCAGCAGATGCGCGACTATCTCAGCCAGATGCAGGCGCTGGCGGAGATGGGCGCGCGCGACCAGGCGATGGCCATGCTCGACCAGCTTCAGGCGATGACGGAATCGCTGCAGGGCGGGATGATGGCGATGCCGCCCCAGGCCGGCGCGGCGATGGACCTGATCGAGGACCTGCAGGCGCTGATGCAGGCCCAACAGGCGCTCAGGGACCAGACCTACCGGCGGAGCCAGCGCCAGCCCTGGGAGGCGGTTCCGGAGCAACGCGACGGCGACGGCGCGCCGATGACCGGCGACCAAGCCGCGGCGGTCCAGGAGGGCCTGCGCCAGGCGCTGCGCGACGCCATGCGGCGGATGGGCGAGATGAGCGGCGAGATCCCGGGTGGGCTGGGCGATGCAGAACGCGCCATGCGCGGCGCGGAAGGCGCGCTGGGCGACGGCCGTCCGGGCGACGCGCTGGGCCCCCAGGGGGAGGCGCTGGACGGGTTGCGCGAGGGGCTGCAGTCCTTCGTCGACACGATGCGCGAGCAGATGGGCGGCGCGGCCTTCGGGGCGGCGACCCAGCCGGGCGGCCTGGGCCGCGATCCGCTGGGGCGTGAAAACGGCGACCAGGGCCTGTTCAGCACCGGAGGGGTGGACCTGCCCGACCGGCGCGCCATGCAGCGCGCCCGGGAGATCGTCGACCAACTGCGCCGCCGGCTGAACGACCGCCGCCGGCCGCGCATCGAGCAAGAGTATTTCGAGCGTCTGCTGGACCGGTTCTGAGGGGACCCTCTCGACGCGACCGGGGGAGAGGGCCGGCGAGGCCGATGGTGTACGCCAAGAAAACCCGAAGCCCGAGCGAGCGGCTGATGGGCATGAGCGACCGGGCCTGGCGGCGCCACGCCAACCCGTGGAGCGGGCTGACC
>JANQSN010000042.1 GCA_028284045.1 Alphaproteobacteria bacterium
GGGGCGAAGGGGTGCGACAGGCGCCCGCGTCTCGCCTATGATCCGGTGCCGGTGCCCCCAACGCAACGGCCGGCATGCGGCCGGCCCCCGCACACGGCGGATCGGGCCGGAGCCGGATGGCGAGGATGAGCGAGCCGAGCGACCCCCTCAACAGCGACACGCCGTCGCCCCCGCGCGACGGACCCGCCGATCGGCCCGCCGACCGCACCGACGCCTATCGCGTGCTGGCGCGCACCTATCGGCCGACCAGCTTCGCCGGGCTGATCGGTCAGGAGGCGCTGGTCCGCACCCTGACCAACGCGATCCACAGCGGGCGCGTCGCCCATGCCTTCATCCTCACCGGCGTGCGCGGCGTCGGCAAGACGACCGCCGCGCGGATCATCGCGCGGGCGCTGAACTGCGTCGGCCCTGACGGCACCGGCGGGCCGACGCCGGAGCCTTGCGGCGTGTGCGACAACTGCCGGGCGATCGGCGAGGACCGGCACGTCGACGTCCTGGAGATGGACGCCGCCTCGCGCACCGGCATCGGCGACATTCGCGAGATCATCGAGAATGTCCGCTACGCCCCGACGGTCGCCCGCACCAAGATCTTCATCATCGACGAAGTGCACATGCTCTCGCAAAGCGCCTTCAACGGCCTGTTGAAGACGCTGGAAGAGCCGCCGCCCCATGTGAAGTTCATCTTCGCGACGACGGAGATACGGCGCGTGCCGGTCACCGTGCTGTCGCGCTGCCAGCGCTTCGACCTCCGGCGGGTCGACCGGTCGCTCTTGGAGGCGCATTTCGCCGATATCGCCCGGCGCGAGAGCGTGACGGTGGCGCCGGAGGCCCTGTCGCTGATCGCGCGGGCCGCCGACGGGTCGGTACGCGACGGGCTCAGCCTGCTCGATCAGGCGATGGCGCTGGCGGAGGGGCCGATCACCGCCGACGGCGTGCAGGCGATGCTGGGCCTGGCGGACCGCGGACGGCTGTTCGACCTGTTCGGCGCCATCATGCGCGGCGAGGCGGAAACGGCACTGGCCATCCTGGGCGAGCTGGACGCCGGCGGCTCCGATCCCCTGGCGGTGCTGTACGACCTGTTGGAGATCACCCATTTCCTTACCCGGGCCCGGCTGACGCCGGCGGTGCTGGACGACCCGGCGGTGCCGGAGGTGGAGCGCACCCAGGGCCGCGCGCTGGCCGAACGGCTGGACATCGCCGCCCTGCAGCGGGTCTGGCAGATGCTGCTGAAGGGGGTGCAGGAGATCCAGACCGCCCCCCGGCCCGCCCGGGCGCTGGAGATGCTGGTGATCCGGCTGTTGCACGCCGCCGGCCTGCCGACCCCCGGCGACGCGCTGAAGCGGCTGAAGGAACTGGGCGCCTTCGACGCCGGGGCTGGCAGCCCAGGCGGAGCTGGCAGCCCTGGCAGGACCGGCGGCCCGCCGCCGTCGGGCGCGATGGCACAGGGCCGGACGGCCGACCCGGCGCCCACCAAACGCCCCCCCGTCCTGCCAGCGTCTGCCGAGCCAATGCCGGCCGCGCCGGCACCTGCCGATCGAGCCCTGGCCGATCCGGCCCCCGCCGCACCCCTATCCGCGGGGGATCCGCCACCCGGGCCGCCCGCCCCCGCCTTGCAGCTCGACGGCGGGACGGAAGCAGACGCGCCGGTCGCCGAGCCGCCGGCGGACTTCCCCGCCCTGGTCGCCCTGTTCGAGGCACGCGGCGACCCTCTCACCTTCGCGCGGCTGAAGAGCGGCGTGCATCTGGTCAGCTTCCGCCCCGGCCGGCTGGAGGTGCGGTTGGAACAGGGCATTCCGGGCAGCCTGATCGGCGATGTCTCACGCCAGCTCCAGGCCTGGACGGGCCAGCTCTGGATGATCACGCTGAGCGAGCAGGCCGGCGAACCCACCTTGCTGGAGCAGGCGCGCCTGGCCGTCGAGGCGGCGCGCCAGACCGCCGCGGCGCATCCCCTGGTGCGCGCCGTGCTGGACACTTTTCCGGGCGCGGAGATCCACGCCCTGCACGATCTGGCACCAGCGACGGCCACCGACACGGCGGAGCCGTGGCTGGGCGATGCAGCCGACAGCGAGGACGCCGACGAAGGGGCCGAGAACGAGACCGACGACGGGCCGGCGGCGAGCGGCCCGGCGCTTGACAGGGCGGAGCCGGAGGCCGAAGCCTCGGTGACCGGCCGCCCGTCGCGCGGCGGCCGGGCGCCGGAAGGCTGACACGCGGACAAGCGGCCCGACCGGTCCCCGCGATATCCGTCCCCCCCGATCCTCACCCACACCGACACGAAGGCGCCGACGGCGATGAAGAACCTGACCAACATGATGAAGCAGGCCCAGGAGATGCAGTCCAAGATGGCGGAGATGCAGGACCGCCTGGGCGACATCGAGGTGACCGGCCAGGCCGGCGGGGGCATGGTGTCGATCGTCACCACGGCCAAGCACGAGGTTCGCTCGCTCAGCATCGACCCGTCGCTGATCAATCCGGAGGAGGCGGAGATGCTGGAAGACCTGGTGGTCGCCGCGATCAACGACGCCCGCGCCAAGGCGGAGGCCCGCGTTCAGGAAGAAACCAGCCAGCTCATGGGCGGCCTGAAGCTGCCGCCCGGCGTAAAGCTGCCCTTCTAGACCGGTCCGGGGTGCGGCCGCGGCGGAGCGGCGGAAGCGGGGATCATGGCCGGACCGGACGGGGCGATCGGCGCCCTCGTGAAGCGTCTCGCGCGACTGCCGGGTCTGGGTCCCCGCTCCGCCCGGCGGCTGGCGCTCTATCTGCTGACCCATCGCGACGACGCATTGCGGCCGCTGATCGACACGCTGGGTGAGGTCGCAGCGGCCATCACGCCGTGCAGCCAGTGCGGCAATCTCGACGTTAGCGATCCCTGCGGCATCTGCAGGGATGCCACCCGGCGCGGCGACCTGCTGTGCGTGGTGGAACAGGTCGCCGATCTCTGGGCGATGGAGCGTACCGGCGCCTTCGCCGGGCGCTACTTCGTGCTGGGGGGAACGCTGTCGGCGCTGGACGGGATCGGGCCGGCGGAGCTCGGCATCGACCGGCTGATCGCCCGGATCACCGAACAGCCGGTGGTTGAGGTCATCCTCGCCCTCAACGCCACGGTGGACGGCCAGACCACCGCGCACTACGTCGCCGAGCGGCTGGCCGCCGCATCGGTCCGGGTCAGCCGCCTCGCCCACGGCGTGCCGCTGGGCGGCGAGCTGGACTATCTCGACGACGGCACCCTGACCGCCGCGCTCAGCGCCCGCCGCCCGATGTGATGGGCGGCGGCCCCGGAGGGCGCGCTACCGCCGGTCGCGGGTCTGGCGCACGAACAGCAAGAGGCACCACAGATTGATCGGCAGCATGGCGATGGCGAAGGCGCCCGCCAGCGTCGCCAGGGCCAGCACCGCGTCGGGCCAGATCGCCGCCAGCACCACTCGGCCGGCGGCCAGCATGACCAGCCCCAGCGCGATCAGCCCGAACAGCAGGCTGAAGGCCAGGACATTGCGCAGCTTCAGGATATTGAAGACCAGCCTGGTGTCTTCCGGGCTCGCCAGGCGGAACAGGCCGCGTTGGCCGGGCAGCAAGAGAAATTCCCGCCACGGCCGGAAATAAAGCTCGCCGTCCGGCGACTCCCAGAACCGCGCGGTGTAGGAAAGGAACCGCGGCTCCTCCAGAATCTCTTCCGGCGTGTCCAACACATCGGTGAAGTCGGATGCACGCGATCGCACGGCTCATCCCTTCGTGGTTGCCCGGCGTGAGACCGCCAGACTACCCCGCGATGGGTCGCGCAATGGTTAACCGGGGTGCTCCCACCGGTCAGGCCGCCCGACTCAGCCGGAAGATCGCGTACTCGCCGACCAGGTTCGCCCAGGCGCCCGGCGGCCGCTCGGCCACCCGGCCGGATCGGCGGACGATCAGCGAGCGGTCGATGGAGATGCCGACCTCCGCCGCCAGCGCGACGAAATCGCGGATCGTGCACAGATGGATGTTCGGGGTGTCGTACCAGGTGGCCGGCAGGCCGCTGGTCACCGGCATGCGGCCCTTCAGCGCCAAGGCGGCGCGCACCCGCCAATAGCCGAAATTCGGAAAGCTGACGATGGCGGTACGCCCGATGCGCACCAGATGGCGCAGCACCGGGCGCGGCGCCGTCACGGTCTGCAGGGTCTGGCTCAAGATCACGCAGTCGAAGGCGTCGCTGGGGAAGTCCGCCAGGTCGGTATCCGCATCGCCCTGGATCACCGACAGTCCGCGGGCGATGCAGGCGCGCACGCCCTCATGGCTGATCTCGATGCCGCGGCCGTCGACGCGCTTCTCGCGCCACAGATGGTCCAGGAGATCGCCGCGGTCGCAGCCGACATCCAGGACACGCGAGCCCGCCGGCACCATCGCCGCCACCGGCAACAGGTCGGGCCGGATGCTCGCCAGCCGCCGGCCGGCCGCCGGGGCGGGGGCATCGACCCCGGGCACCGCCGCCGCCGTCATGGGCCGGCGATCCCGCGATGCTCCGCCTGGCCGTCCAGGAACCCGGCGAGCACGGCGAAGAAGGCCGGCTCCTCCAACAAGAAGGCGTCGTGGCCCTTGTCGCTGTCGATCTCCACGAAGCTGACATTGGCCGCGGCCATGTTCAGCGCGTGCACGATGGCGCGGCTCTCCCGCGTCGGGAACAGCCAGTCGCCGGAGAACGAGATCAGGCAGAACCGCACCGGCGTGCCGGCCCCGTCGGCCCCGCGGAAGACCGCCGGCAGGTCGCCGTCCCGGGTCGCCGCCAGGTCGAAATAGTCCATCGCCCGGGTGATGTAGAGATAGGCGTTGGCGTCGAACCGGTCGACGAAGGCCGAGCCCTGGTGGCGCAGATAGCTTTCGACCTGGAAGTCGGCATCGAAGCTGAAGCCCAGGCGCTGGCGGTCCTGCAGGTTGCGGCCGAACTTGCGGTGCAGCGCCGGCTCCGACAGATAGGTGATGTGCGCCGCCATGCGGGCCACCGCCAGCCCGTCCAGCGGCCGGTCGCCGTGTTCGGCATAGCGCCCGTCATGCCAGCGCGGATCGGCCATGATCGCCCGGCGGCCGACCTCGTGCAGCGCGATGTTCTGCGCGGAATGGCGGGCCGCGCCGGCGATCGGCACGGCGCAGAACACGCGCTCGGGATAGTCGACCGCCCATTGCAGGGCCTGCATCGCCCCCATCGAGCCGCCGAGCACCGCGAACAGGCTGTCGATGCCGAGATGGTCGAGCAACAGCGCCTGGGCGCGCACCATGTCGGAGATGGTGATCACCGGGAAATCCAGCCCATAGGCGCAGCCGGTCGCCGGATCGATATCGGCCGGCCCGGTGGTGCCCATGCAGCCGCCCAGCACATTGGCGCAGATCACGAAGAAGCGGTCGGTGTCGATCGGCCGGCCCGGCCCGACCAGCAGGCTCCACCAGCCGGGCTTGCCGGTGATCGGATGCACCCCGTCGACGAACTGATCGCCGGTCAGCGCGTGGCAGATCAGGATGGCGTTGGAGCGCGCGGCGTTCAGCGTGCCGCGCGTCGTGTAGGCCATGACGAAGGGCCCGATGGCCGCCCCGCAGTCGAGCGGCATCGGCCGGTCCGCCGCAAGGGTTACCGACAGGCCGGAGGGTGCGACCGCGCGCGACGGCCCGGCCGGTGCCTCGCCCTCATCCTGTTGCGGTTGGCTGAAGACCATGGTCGCGATTGAGCCCGCTCTTGCCCCGTCCCGCCCGCCGATCCGGCGGCGGCGACGAACCGCAGGCTCCTATACCCAAGGCGCCCCTGCTGGCAAGGATCCGGTGATCCGACGCCTCGGCCGCCCGCGCGCACCGGCAGGGCCGCAGCCGGTCCGGCGGGAAGTTCAGCCGCACCGTGGTGCCGCGACCCGGGACGCTGTCGACGGCGAGGTCGCCGCCATGGGCGCGCATCACCAGGCGGGAGAAGGGCAGGCCCAGCCCCGCGCCCTGATGCTGGCGCGAGAACGTGCTGTCCACCTGGCCGAACGGCGCCATGGCGACCTGCACTTCGTCCGGCGACATGCCGATGCCGTCGTCGGAGATCGACAGGCTCAAGCCCCTGTCGTCGGCCAGGACGCTGACCCGGATCCGTCCGCCGTCCGGCGTGAACTTCACGGCGTTGGACAGGGTGTTCAACACGGCCGACCCGACCAGGTTGGGATCGCATGCCAGCCTCGGCAGATGGGCCGGCCGGTCGAAACGCATGTCCAGCGTCTTGCGACGGGCCGCCGGCGCCATCTCCTCGACCCGCCGGCTCGCCAGGAGATCGACATCGATCTCCTCATGCCTGAGGTCCAACAACCCGGCATCCGCGCGCGAGTAGTCGAGCACCATGGTCACCAGATCCAGGAGCCTGAGGCCGCTTTCGTGCACATGCCCGACATAGTCCCGGTAGGAGCGCTTGGCGATCGGACCATGGACCTCCGCCAGGATCATCTCGGAGAACCCGATGATCGCGTTGAGCGGCGTGCGCAGCTCGTGGCTCATCACCGCCAGGAAGGCCGATTTCGCCGCGCCCGCCTGGCCGGCGGCGCGCACGGCCGCTTCCTTCTCTTCGATCTCCTTGCGAAGCTGGGCGACGAACCGGCGGGAATCCTGGCGCCGCGCCCACAGGATGGCCGCGACATAGACGGTCAGGCCGCAGGTCATCACGATCAGCGCGATCAGCGCGGCGACCAGCGCCCGCTGATCTGCCCGCCGGCCATCGTCCAGGATGGTGCCGACCAGCGTCAGCGTCGCGCGCATCTCCACGAACTGCCGGTGCAACGACGCCGGCATCCAGCCGAGATCCAGGCGCTGGACCCAGGGCGCCCGCATGAGATCGGCGGTATCGGCATAGATCCCCACCTGGTGGCGCAGCAGGTGGAGATGCGACCGCACCACGGGATGGTGGACCCGGATCAGCACCGTGCCCTCCAGGGCGCCGCCGTCCAGCAACACGCCGATGGCCCGGTCCGCCGTCTCCAGCCGCGCCTCCAACCGGATCAACGGGTCGCGGTCGTGATGGGCCAGCTCCTCGTTCAGCCGAAGCTGGTAGATCGACAGCTCGTCGCCGATCAGATGCATCACCTCCGCCGTCGCCAGATAGATGTTCAGCGAGCGCAGCGTCACCAGGAAATAGCCGAACAGCCCAGCGACCGAGAGCGTCAGGATCAGCGTGACGAAGACGAAGCTCGGGATTCGGGCGCGCGCGGGCAGGGCCATCGGACAGCGAACCGGTGACTGGGGCTTCGGGTCCGGCGGCCTTTGCGGTCCACCGGAGGCGACCGGTCCACGGTAGCGGCGAATCGGTTAACGCGATACAAACGGCATCAAACAGCCAAAACCAGCGCCGGTGATCGCCGTCAGTCCGTCAACAGCGTGATCAGGCTGGACGTATCCCAGCGCCCGCCGCCCTGGGCGGAGATGGCGCGATAGAACTGCTCGACCAGCGCCGTGACCGGGATGCGGGCGCCGTTGCGGCGGGCCTCGTCGGCGATGATCGCCAGGTCCTTGCGCATCCAATCGACGGCGAAGCCGAAGTCGAACGCGTCCTTCAGCATGGTGCGGCCGCGGTTGTCCATCTGCCAGCTCTGCGCCGCCCCCTTGGAGATCACGTCGAGCACGCGGTCGCCGTCCAGGCCGGCGCGCTGGGCGAAGGCCAGCCCCTCCGACAGGCCCTGCACCAGACCGGCGATACAGATCTGGTTGACCATCTTGGTGAGCTGGCCGGCGCCCGCCGGACCCATCAGGGTGACCGCCCGGCCGTAGAGCGCCATCACCGGCTCCGCCCGCGCGAAGACCGCGGGGTCGCCGCCGACCATGACCGTCAGCCGGCCCTCTTCGGCGCCGGCCTGCCCACCGGAGACCGGCGCGTCCAGGAAATGCCGGCCGGCCCCCCGCGCGCGCGCGTCCAGCTCGCGCGCCAGATCGGCCGACGCCGTCGTGTGGTCGACCAGGACGGCGTCCGGCGGGAGGGTCGCCAGAATGCCGTCATCGCCATAGGCGACCCCGCGGACATCGTCGTCATTGCCGACGCAGACGAAGACGATCTCCGCCCCGTCCGCCGCCGCGGCCGGCGTCGGCGCGGCGGTGCCGCCATGCCGGTCGACCCAGCGCGCCGCCCGGTCGGCGGTGCGGTTGTAGACCGTCACCTGGTGTCCGCCCTTCGCCAGGTACCCCGCCATCGGCGCGCCCATTACGCCCAAACCGACGAATGCCAGCTTCATGCCGTCCTCTTGCCCGATCTTCGTGGTGTCACGCCGACGCCGACCGTCGGCCGCTCAGATCCGCGTCCGCCTGGGGCCGCGCGCGGCGGGCTGCACCCTGGCGCATTCCCGGCCCGCCGGCAACGCTGCCTCCCCCCGCCACGACCACAAGGATCGCGGCGGTTGAATCTTCTGTGCGGTGCGGCAACATGGAAGTCGAGAGTGCGGTCACGATCGTCCAGTCGGCGCCCAGCACCCATGGCGAACCGGACGGCAACCGCCGGAAAGGAACGATGATGGCCCAGCCATCTCCCCGGGCCCCGGAAGGCCCGGTGCAGGCGCCCGCGCCGCCGAGGCCACCGCCCGATCCGCCGGATTGGCTGCCGCCGGGCGAGGATCCCGACAACCTGCCGGGCGATCGGCCGCCCCCCGACGACCGTCCCGACCCCGACGACACCCCGATCATCGAGCCGCCGACCCTGCCGCCGCACCCGCCCCCGGCACCACCGCCGCCGGTGTGACGGGCCCGCGAGATGCCGGTCGGCCCCCGTCAGTCGGCCGCCTTCAGTCGGCCCCGTCAGTCGGCGACTTCTTCCAGCGCGCACGCCTCGTCGGCGAGACAGTCGATCACCTCGACCATGCGGACGTCCTGTGCCTCGGCCGCGGCGAGCTTGCTCTCCAGGCAGCCGATATACTCGCCGAGTTCCTGACGGTAGGTCTCCACGTCGCCGATGCATTGCTGGCGTTCCAACGACGCGCCGGCGGTGAGCCGCAAATCGGTGCAGATCGGCGCAAGCGGTTCGCTGCACAGGATCTGGGCCGAGGCTCCCGCCGGTAGGGCCAAGAGCAGCACAAGTGCAATCAATCCAAGGCGCATGGAGCCTCCCGGTGTCCGTTCCTGGCGCGCGGGCCACGATAGCCGCAATACCACGCGCCCGTGAAGGCGCCGGCCGCACTGGCCCAGGACTTGACCGCCGGAGCACGGGCGCCGATCTCGCAGAAGACATTCGTCTGGGGCGCCAGTGCGCCGACCGACGCCGCCGGGCGACCCCCTTATGCCGATCCTGCTGCTCTTCCTCCTCCTCGCCTTCCTGATCGGGCCGTCCTTGTGGGTGCGCTGGCAGATCCGCCGCCACCAGACCGACCGGCCCGATCTGCCCGGCACCGGGGGCGAGCTGGCCCGCCACCTGCTGGACCGGGCCGGCCTGGCCGATGTGCCGGTCGAGCCGACCGACGGCGGCGACCACTACGACCCGCGGGCGCGCGCGGTGCGGCTGACGCCGGCGCACCATGACGGGCGGTCGATCAGCGCCGTCGCCGTGGCGGCGCATGAGGTCGGCCACGCCCTGCAGCACCGGGACCAGTACGGTCCGCTGATCGCCCGCGACCGGCTGGTGCGGTCGACCGGCTGGGTCCGCGGGTTCGCCGGCTTGATGCTGCCGGCAGCGCCGATCCTGGCGGTGGCCCTGCACTCCCCGGTGGTGGCGGCGGCGGCACTGGGGGTCGGCGTCCTGTCCATGGGCCTCTTGGTGGTCGTGCATCTGGTCACGCTGCCGGTGGAGTGGGACGCCAGTTTCCGCCGCGCCCTGCCGATCCTGGAGAGCGGCTATCTGGACCAACAGGACATCGCCGCCGCCCGCGGCGTGCTGCGGGCGGCGGCATTGACCTATGTCGCCGCGGCTGCCATGGCCATGCTGAACGTGGTGCGTTGGCTGCGCGGGCTACGCTGAGCGGCGGTCGCACCACCTGCGCGGGGGAGGTTGCGCTCCGGTGAACATCATCACGGACCTGGTGCTGCCGCTGGCGCTCGCCTTCATCATGCTGTCGATGGGCCTGGCGCTGACGCCTGGGGACTTCGTGCGCGTCGTGCGCCAGCCGCGCGCCGCCCTGATCGGCCTGACGGCGCAGATCGTGCTGCTGCCGCTGCTCGCCTTCGCGCTGGTCAGCGGCTGGGGGGCGGTCTGGGGCATGGACCCGGCCTTGGCCGTCGGCTTCCTGATCATCGCCGCCTGTCCCGGCGGAGTGACCTCCAACCTGCTGACCCATCTGGCGCGCGGCGACACCGCCTTGTCGATCAGCCTGACCGCGGTGACCAGCGTGCTGGCCAGCCTCACCGTGCCGCTGATCGTCACCGCGGCGAACGCGTGGTTCCTGGGAACGGCCGCACCGCCGCTGCCGATCCTCGACACCATCGCCGGCATCTTCGCCATCGTCACCGTGCCGGTCCTCTTGGGCATGGCAGTGCGCGGGGTGCGTCCGGCCCTGGCCAAGGCCATCGAGCCCACGTGCCGGCATCTCGCGACAGTGCTGTTCGTCATCATCGTGCTGGCCGCCGTCGCTGTGGAATGGACGCTGCTGACCACCCATTTCGCCGAGATCGGGCCGCCGGTGCTGCTGCTCAACCTGGCGTCCATGGCGATGGGTTGGGCGTTGGCGCACAGCGCCCGGCTGCACCGCGACCAAGCCGTGGCGATCACGCTGGAGACCGGCTTGCAGAACGGCACGCTGGCCGTGCTGATCGCCGCGACCTTCCTGGCCAACGACCTGATGGTGGTGCCGGGCGGCGTCTACAGCCTGGTGATGTTCTTCACCGCCGGCGCCTATGTGGCGTGGGCCGCCGCCCGCCGCGGGCGTCCCGGGCCGGTGGAGGCCGAGACGGCTGCGTCGCGTCGTCGCTCCGGGCCCTGATCGGTCGCCTCTCACCCCATCTTATGTGGGAATTTATCGCACGCCTTCGTTTTGGGGGCGTGCCCCCGCGCGTGGGAGTCTTCGCCCGTGATCCGCCTCGCCTCCCTGATGCTGTCGGCCGTCGTGTTGGCGGCGTGTAGCGTCGGCCCCTCGCCGAGCCTTGTCGGATCCCCGGCCGGCCGTGGGACCCTGGCCGTGGAGACACCTCCGGGCGTCACCGCGACGCGCGCCGACCAGCTTGCCCGGTTCACCTGCCAGCAGCGCGATGCATCGGCCGCCTTCGTCAGCGCCAGCGAGGGGGTTCGCCTCTATCGCTGCCTGCCGCGCGCCACCCAGCGGCGGTAAGCGCCGGCGCCGGCGTCCCGAAGGCCGGGATCGGCGGCGTAAATCGTCGCTGAACCGTCGCAAGCGGTGTGGCCGGCCGGCGGGGCGATCTGCCACCATGCGCGTCTGTCCTCGGTGGCCGGACGCGCCCGTTCATGAACTTCAACGCTTTCATCACCTGCGCCGTGACCGGCGCCGGCGACACGGTTTCCCGCCATCCGAGCGTGCCCGTCACGCCGGCTGAGATCGCCTCATCGGCCCTGGAGGCCGCGGCGGCCGGTGCGGCCATCGTCCATATCCATGTCCGCGAGCCGGAGACCGGCAAGGGCAGCCGGCGCACCGAGCTGTATGGCGAGGTGATCGAACGCATCCGCGCGGTCGACGCCGCGGTGATCATCAACCTGACGGCCGGCATGGGCGGCGACCTGACGCTGGGTGCGGGCGAGGCGCCGCTGCCACCGGACGCCGGCGAGACCGATATGGTCGGCCCGCTGGAACGTCTGGCGCATATCGAGGCGCTGCGGCCGGACATCTGCACGCTGGACTGCGGCTCGATGAATTTCGGCGACGGCCGGCTGGTCATGACCAACCCGGCGGAGACGCTGCGGATCAAGGCGGCGCGCATCCGCGACCTCGGGGTCAAGCCGGAGCTGGAGGTGTTCGACACCGGCCATCTCTGGTTCGTCCGTCAGTTGATCGCCGAAGGGCTGATCGCCGACCCGCCGATGCTGCAATTCTGTCTGGGCATCCCGTATGGCGCGCCGGCCGACCTCAACACCTTCCTCGCCCTGGTCAACGGCGCGCCGGCCGGCGCCGTCTGGTCGGCCTTCGCCATCAGCCGGCTGCAGATGCCCTGGGTGGCCGCCGCGGTGCTGGCCGGCGGGAATGTGCGGGTGGGGCTGGAGGACAATCTCTATCTCGACCGCGGCGTGCTGGCGACCAACGCCCAGCTCGTCACCCGGGCGGTGGAGATCCTGACCCGCCTCGGCGTCGCGATCGACGGCCCGGCGGCGGTGCGCGCCCGCCTCGGCCTCGCCGCGGCCGGTTAAGAGGGCGACGGGCGATGTCGACACCGGCCCATGTCGGGCTGCTCGGCGGCGGCGTGATCGGCGGCGGCTGGGCCGCCCGCTTCCTGGTGAACGGGATCGACGTCACGGTCTTCGACCCCGCACCGGAGACCGCACCGCGCATCCAGCGCATGCTGGACAACGCGCGGCGCGCCTACGGCGCCCTGACGCTGGCGCCGCTGGCGGAGCCGGGACGCCTCAGAGTGACCGACCGGGTGGCGGAGGCGGTGGCCGACGCCGACTTCGTCCAGGAGAGCGCGCCGGAGCGCGAGGACGTCAAACGCGCCCTGCTGGCCGAGGCCAGCCGCGCCGCGCGGCCCGAGGTGGTGATCGCGTCGTCCACCTCCGGCCTGCTGCCGACCCGCCTGCAGGCCGACTGCGCGGGGCCGGAGCGGGTGGTGGTCGGCCACCCCTTCAACCCGGTCTATCTGATGCCGCTGGTGGAGGTGGTGGGCGGGCAGCACACCGACCCGGCGACGCGCGACCGGGCGGCCGCGGTCTACCGGGCCGTGGGCATGCACCCGTTGATCGTGCGGCGCGAGATCGACGCCTTCATCGCCGACCGGCTGATGGAGGCGCTGTGGCGCGAGGCGCTGCACCTGGTGGACGGCGACATCGCCACCGTCGACGAGATCGACCAGGCGGTGGCCTACGGGCCGGGCCTGCGCTGGTCGTTCATGGGCACCTTCCTGACCTACCGGCTGGCCGGCGGCGCGGCCGGCATGCGCCACTTCCTGGCGCAGTTCGGCCCGGCCTTGAAGCTGCCCTGGACGCACACGACGGCACCGGAACTGACCGAGGCGCTGATCGACAAGATCGCCGACCAGTCCGACGCCCAGGCCGGCCATCGCGCCATCGAGGACTGGGAGCGGCTGCGCGACGACTGCCTGGTCGCCGTGCTGCAGGGCCTGCGCAGCCAGGACACCGGCGCCGGCCGCACGCTGAAGGACTACGAGGCGCTGCTGTTCGACCGCGGTCAGGCGCGCGCCGTCGCCGGCGACCTGCCGCCGGATCGCCCGCTGGTGCTATGCCGGCTTCGGGTGCGGCCGGATTGGGTCGACTACAACGACCATATGACGGAGAGCCGCTATCTGCAGGTGTTCGGCGACGCCAGCGACGCCTTCGTGCGCTATGCCGGCTTCGACGACGCCTATCTGAAGGACCGCGGCAGCTTCTTCACCGTGGAGACGCATCTGAGGCATCTGGCCGAAGTCTCCGCCAGCCGCACCATCGCCACCGCGACCCAGGTGCTGGGGGCCGATACCAAGCGGGTACACGTCTTCCACACAATGACGCTGGACGAGCCCGGGGCCGCCGACCACGGCCGGGTGCTGGCGACGGCGGAGCACATGCTGTTGCATGTCGCGGTGGAGACCGGCCGCGCCGGCCCTTGGGCGGAACCGCTCGCCAGCCGCATCGCCGCCGCCGCCGCCGCCCATGCCGACCTGCCCACGCCGGAAGGGGCGGGACGGCGCATCTCGATGGGGTAGGATATCGTCCACTATGAAACCCAGACCCGGCCCTAGGCCGCTACCCGCCTTCAAGACGGACGAAGAGGCGGAGAGATTCGTCGACACAGCGGATCTGACGGACTACGACCTCTCCGGATTCGAGCCGGCCGAGTTCGAGTTCCTGCGCAAGACCGCGAGCATCCACCTCCGGCTGTCCGACAAGCTCCTGGACGCAATCAAGAAGCGTGCCGCGAAGCTCGACATGCCGTATCAGCGGCTGATCCGCCAAGCGCTGGAAAACGAGGTCCGTAAGGACCGCTGATGGGTCACGTGACGAAGGGACAGTCGATGCGCGCAGCGGTGTGCCGTGCGTTCGGGGAGCCATTGAGCGTCGAGGACGTCGACCTGGACGCGCCCCGCGGCGGTGAGGTGCAGGTGGCGATCCGGGCCTGTGCGATCTGCCATTCCGACATCGCCTATGCCGACGGCGCCTGGGGCGGGGCGCTGCCCGCCGTCTACGGCCACGAGGCGGCCGGCATCGTCACCGATGTCGGCCCCGGCGTGCAGGGCCTGGCGCCTGGCCAGCCGGTCGTGGTCACGCTGGTGCGCGCCTGCGGCCATTGCCGCTGCTGCGACGCCGGGCAGTACGCCTGCTGCGAGGCGGACTTCATCCGCCATCCCGAAACGCCGCTGCGTGCCGCCGGGGACGGCGCACCGCTCGCCCACGGCCTCAACACCGGCGCCTTCGCCGAAGCCGTCGTCGTGCATGCCAGCCAGGTCGTGGCGATCGACGAGGCCCTGCCGATGGCCACGGCCTCGCTGCTCGCCTGCGGGGTGATCACCGGGGTCGGCGCCGTCGCCAACACCGCTCGGGTGCGGCCGGGCGAGGACGTCGTCGTGATCGGTACCGGCGGGGTCGGCCTGAACACCGTGCAGGGCGCCCGCCTCGCCGGCGCGCGCAGCATCGTCGCCGTCGATATCGCGGAGGCGAAGCTGGAGGCCGCCTTGCGCTTCGGCGCCACCGCGACCTACTACGCCACCGATGCGGAACTGCCGGAGCGGGTGGCCGCCGCGACCGGCGGCCGCGGCGCCGATTACGTGTTCGTCACGGCCGGCGCGGCGGCGGCGTTCGAGCTGGCGCCCGCCCTGCTCGCCCGCGGCGGCGCGATCGTGGTGGTCGGCATGCCGCCCACCGGCGTCCAGGCGGCCTTCGATCCGGGGGCGCTGGCCGGCTACGGGCAACGCATCCTCGGCTCCAAGATGGGCGATGCCAGCATCCGCCGCGACATCCCGGCGCTGATCGCGCTCTACCGCCAGGGCCGGCTCAGGCTCGATGAGCTGATCAGCGACCGCTTCCCCCTCGACGGTATCAACGACGCCATCGCCGGGGTGAAGCGCGGCGGCGCGCTGCGCAACGTGCTGGTACTCGACTGACCGGGACCGATCTTGCGATGACCCAACCACTTGACCGGGCGCGCGGCCTAGTCCTCGACCGCCTCGACACCTTCGTCGTCGGCAACCCGCCGCCGGGCTTCGGCGGGCGTTACTTCATCTTCGTGAAGCTGACGACCGCCTGCGGCATCACCGGCCTGGGCGAGGTGTATGGCGTGCCCTTCGGGGCGGAGACCGTCGCGGCGATGATCGCGGATGTGTTCGAGCGGCATTTCGCCGGTCAGGACCCCGCGCGGATCGAGGCGCTGTGGCGGCGGGTCTACGGCTCGGGCTACACGCTGCGGCCCGATGTCTCCCTGATGGGCGTGGTCAGCGGCTTGGAAATCGCCTGTTGGGACATTCTCGGCAAGGCGTTGGACCGGCCCGTCGCCGACCTGCTGGGCGGGCGGGTGCGCGAGCGCCTGCGCGCCTATACCTACCTCTATCCGGACCCCGACCAGGACCCGGCAAGTTTCTACGGCGACCCGGACGCGGCGGCCGAATGCGCGGCGCGGATGGTCGCGCGCCATGGCTTCACTGCGGTGAAGTTCGATCCCGCCGGCCCCTACACGGTCTATGACCCGCACCAGCCGGCGCTGGCCGATCTCGACCGATCGGAACGGTTCACCGCGGCGATCCGCGCGGCCGTCGGCGACCGCGCCGACCTGCTGTTCGGCACCCATGGCCAGTTCACCCCGGCCGGCGCGATCCGCCTGGCGCGTCGCCTGGAAGCCTACGACCCGCTCTGGTTCGAAGAACCGGTTCCGCCGGAGATGCCGGAGGAAATGGCCAAGGTCGCCCGGGCAACGACCATCCCCGTGGCCACCGGCGAACGGCTGACCACCAAGTACGAGTTCGCGCGCGTGCTGGCGACCGGCGCGGCGGCCATCCTGCAGCCGGCGCTGGGCCGGGTCGGCGGGCTATGGGAGGTGAAGAAGATCGCCGCGATGGGCGAAGCGCACTACGCCCAGATTGCCCCGCATCTCTATTGCGGGCCGGTGGAGGGGGCGGCGAACATCCAGCTTGGGCTGGCCTGCCCGAACTTCCTGATCCTGGAGAGCATCGGCGACTGGAGCGGCTTTCACGCCGACCTGCTGACGACGCCGATCCGCCTGGAGGACGGCCATGTCCTGCCGCCCGCCGGCCCCGGCCTCGGCATCGAATTGAACGAGACCGTGGCCCGCGCCCACCCCTATGACGGTACCGCGCTGCATCTGGAGATGCAGAGCACGCCCGCCGACCCGCTGGGCGACGACCGCTTCGCCGGGGGGTGAGGCAGCGGCGCGTTGATCCGAAGAGATTCCCGCTTTCGCTGGAATGACGATATTCCTGGGGCGATCGGCTGATCTCCTCAGCCGCCGCTCAGTGCACGTCGGCCCAGAGCTTGCGTTTGACGGCGTACATCAGGGCGGAGAAGACGATCAGGAACAAGATCACCTTCACGCCCATCTCCTTGCGCGCTTCCAGCGTCGGCTCCGCCGCCCAGGCCAGGAAATTGGTGACGTCCCAGGCCATCTGCTCCGGCGTCGCCTCGGTGCCGTCGGCGAACTGCACCATGCCTGGGAACAGCATGTTCGGCATCGCCACCTGGTGGCCCGGGAAGTACTCGTTCCAGTGCATGCCCGGCATCAGCGTCACGTCTTCCGGCGGCGCTTCATAGCCGACCAGGAAGGCGTAGACATAGTCCGCACCGCCGCCGCGCGCCTTGGTGATCATGCTGAGATCGACCGGCAGCGCACCGCTGTTGGCGTTGCGCG
>JANQSN010000010.1 GCA_028284045.1 Alphaproteobacteria bacterium
CCATGCGGGCTGGCCTCCTTCACCAGCCCATATGGTGAATCACAAAACCGCCCGGAGAGGAATCCCTCGCGATTCAGCCGGGCGCGAATTCGCCCTAGATGCAAGATGGCGGAGGGGATGGGATTCGAACCCACGATACGCGATTAACGTATACACACTTTCCAGGCGTGCGCCTTCAACCACTCGGCCACCCCTCCGCGGAACGCGGCGGACGATAGACGACGCCTCCGCTCCTTCGCAAGCCGACCCGGCATCGGCGACCGTTCGGGAGGTTTCATGAGGCTGTTCAGGATCCTCGGCGTGGTGTTGCTGCTGGCCGCCGCCGTCTTGACGGCGCGCGACGGTTGGGTCTGGGCGCAGGCCGAGGAGCCGGCGCGCATCCAACCGGGCGTGTTCGACCCGCTGGGCAGCGGGTCGGTGCCGCTGACGCTGGGGGAGCTGTGGTTCATGGCCGCGCCGCAGATGCCCAACACCGTGCAAGCGGTCGTGCAGCGGCGGCTTCATCCGGCCCTGTGGGACGATGCGATCCTGCCGGTGCTGCTGGCCCCGGCCTTTGCGGTGACGCTGGGTCTGGGCGTGCTGGTCTATCTGATCGGCCGGCTCTTCCAGGGCCGGCGCCGGCGCCGCTGATCAGCCCACCGCCGCCGCGGCCGGTCGATCGCCATCGGCCAGCGCCGCCACCTCGCGGGTCAGCAGCGCCAAGTCGGGCGGCTCCGACAGCCGGTGGCCGCCATCCTTCACCAGGATCACGCGCACATCCGCGCCGGCCAGCCGGTCGGCGAGGTCCAGGCTGGTCTGCCACGGGATGTCGGGATCGGCCAAGCCGTGGATCAGCCGGGCGGGACAGGCGACCGGCACCGGCCCGTCGAGCAGCAGATGCCGGCGCGCCTCCTCCAGAAACCGGGCGGTCACGACGAAGGGGCGCGGACCGTAGGGCGAGGTCCGTTCGACCCGGCCGGTGCGAGCCAACTCGGCCTCGGCCGCCGGGTCGAGGCGCGGCCGGATCACCCGCTCCGTCATGTCGACGGCGGCCGCGACCGTCACCAGGCCGGCCACCCGGTCCGGCCGGGCCAGCGCCGCCAGCAGGGCGATCCAGCCGCCCATCGAGGAGCCGACCAGGATCTGCGGGCCGGCCGTCAGCCGGTCCAGCACGGCCAGCGCGTCGTCCAGCCACAGGCCCAGCGTGCCGTCCTCGAACCGCCCGGCCGACGCGCCATGGCCCCGATAGTCGAAGCGCAGGCACGCCGCACCGCGCGCGCGGGCCAGCGCCTCGACCGCCCGCGCCTTGGCGCTGGTCATGTCGCTCATATAGCCGGTCAGGAAGACCAGGCCCGGATCGGCGTCGGCGTCGCGGGCGGGCGTGGCGTGATAGGCGATCCAGCCGCCGTCCGGCCGCGCCAGGCGATCGGGCACCGGCCCGTCGCCATCGGGCGGGAGCGGCGTCGCGCGGTCGGGCTGGAGGGTCATGGGCGGGGCTTCCGATACCGGTCGGCGGCGGCTCCGGCGGTCGGGCCTTGCCGACCGGGACGGCCGCCGCTTGAATACCGGGCCGCCATGACCCACGCCAGTCCAGATCCGCGCGACGCCGGCCCGACGCCGGCGGTCGATCCTACCCGCCCCACCATCCTTCAGGTGCTGCCGGCCCTGGAGACCGGCGGGGCGGAGCGCGGCTGCGTCGACGTCGCCCTCGCCACCGTCCAGGCCGGGGCGCGCGCGCTGGTGGCGTCGACCGGCGGCACCATGGTGCGCGAGCTGGTGCGCGGTGGCGCCCATCACCTGACCCTGCCGGTGGCGAGCAAGGCGCCCTGGGTGATTCGGCGCAACGTGACCCGGCTGGCCGATCTGGCCCAGGCCTACGGCGTCGACCTGATGCATGCCCGCAGCCGCGCGCCGGCCTGGAGCGCGCTGGGCGCCTGCCGCCGGCTCGGCCTGCCGTTCGTCACCACCGTGCATGCGCCCTATGGCGCCGGCAATCCGCTGAAACGGCGCTACAACGCGGTGATGGCGGCGGGCGACCGGGTGATCGCCGTGTCGCACTACGTCGCCGACTACGTCGTCTCGACCTACGGCACGCCGCCGGAGCGCATCCGCGTGATCCCGCGCGGCGTCGATCTGGACCGCTTCGACCCGGCGCGGGTGTCGCCGGAGCGGGTGATCCAGCTCGCCACGCGATGGCGGTTGCAGGACGGCCAACCGGTGGTGCTGATGCCGGCCAGACTGACCCGGTGGAAGGGCCAGGCGGTGCTGCTGCGCGCCCTGGCCCGGCTCGGCCGCAGCGATCTTCGATGCATCCTGGTCGGCTCCGATCAGGGCCGCGGCTACTACCGCCAGGAGCTGGAGCGGATGATCCGGCGCCTCGGCATCGATGGCATCGTGCATATCGACGATCACTGCCAGGACATGCCGGCGGCCTTGAAGCTGTCGGATGTGGTGGTGCACGCCTCCACCGATCCGGAGGGCTTCGGGCGGACCATCGTGGAGGCGCAGGCGATGGGCCGCCCGGTGATCGCCAGCCGGCTCGGCGCACCGCCGGAGATGGTCGACCCCGGCCGGACCGGCTGGCTGGTGGCGCCGGGCGATGCGGATGCGCTGGCGGGCGCGCTGGCGGTGGCGCTCGATCTCGCGCCGGAGGCCCGCGCCGCCCTCGCCGACGCCGCGATGGCCGACGTCCGGCGCACCTATACGCGCGATGTGATGACGGCGCGGACGCTTGACGTCTATGCGGAGCTGCTGGAAGGTCGCGCCGCTGACGCCGATCCGCACGGGGCCGCCGACGCCGCGCCCTGACGTCCAGCCGCCGCCCGTCCCCCTTCAGGGGAACGGCCATGGCCGCGCCGATCCGGCGCCGCCCCACGTCCTGACGCCCTCGCATGCCGACCGCCACCGACAGCCACGCCCAGCCAACGGGACCCCAGCGGATCCTGGTGATCAAGCTCGGCGCGCTGGGCGATGTGCTGGTGGCGCTGGGGCCGATGCAGGCGATCCGCCACCACCACCCGGGCGCGGAGATCACCGCGCTGACGACGGCGCCCTACGCCGAACTGCTCCGCCGCAGCGGTCTGGTCGATCGCGTGTGGATCGACGGGCGGCCCCGCTGGTGGCAATGGGGCACGATCCTGAAGCTTCGCCGTCGGCTGATCGGTGCTGCCTTCCAGCGCGTCTACGACCTGCAGACCAACGACCGCACGGCGTTCTATTTCCGCCTGTTCGACCCGCAGCGGCGGCCGGAATGGTCCGGGGCGGTGCGCGGCTGCTCGCATCCGCACACCAACCCGGACCGACGCGCCCTGCACGCCTTTGCGCGACTGGGCGAGCAACTGGCCGCGGCGGGCATCGACCGGGTCCCGATGCCCGATTTGGGGTGGATGGACGCCGATACCGGACCGCTCGGTCTCGCCGGGCCGTTCGTCCTGCTGGTCCCCGGCAGCGCGCCGACCCGTCCGGAGAAGCGCTGGCCGGCCGACGCCTATGCCGCACTGGCCCAGGCGCTGGTGGCCGAGGGACTCATCCCAGTGCTGATTGGCACCGCGGCGGAGAGCGCCCAGACCGACGCGATCGCCGCGGCGTGCCCGTCGGCGCGCAACCTGACCGGACAAACCAGCCTCGATGCGCTCGCCGCACTCGCCCGCCGGGCGGTCGGGGCCGTCGGCAACGATACCGGGCCGATGCACCTGATCGCGCTGGCCGGCTGCCCGTCGCTGGTGCTGTTCGGTCCTGCCTCGGACCCGACCCGCCACCGGCCTTTGGGCGATGACGTCGCCATCCTGCGGGCGCCGCGCATCGAGGACATTTCCTTGCAAGAGGTGCTGCCTGCCCTGCGCCGCCGGGCAGCGCCGGCCGCCGGAATCGGCTGACGGCCCGCCCGCTCCGGCGGTGCGACGTCCGGCCCGCGAGGTCGGACCGAGACAAGCCCACCGATTGTATGCGATTATTCAGATATGTTCGGTCATGAGGACATTTGGCGCGCCATCGATCGACTGGCAGACGCCTGCAACTTGTCGACGAGCGCTCTGGCACGGCGTGCCGGGCTCGACCCGACCACCTTCAACCCGTCCAAGCGTGTCTCGCCGGGCGGCAAGCAGCGCTGGCCGTCGACGGAGAGCATCGCCAAGATCCTGTCGGCGACCAGCATGCCGATGGACCGCTTCGTCGGGTTGATGGCGGTGGAGACGACGACGCCACCGCCGCCGGCGCGCCTGCCGCTGATCGGCTATGCCGAGGCAGGACGGGACGGCTTCTTCGACGACTTCGGCTTTCCGTCCGGGGGCGGCTGGGACGACGTTCCGTTTCCGGGCTTGGCCGATCCGGGGGCGTATGCCCTGGAGATCAGCGGCGACAGCATGCTGCCCGCCTGGCGGAACGGTGCACGGGTCATCGTCTCGCCGGCCGCCGATTGCCGCCGCGGCGACCGCGTCGTGGTCAAGCTGGTCGGCGGCGAGGTGACGGCCAAGGAGTTGGCCCGGCTGACCCCGGATGTCGCCGTTCTGCGCTCCTTCAATCCGGCCTTCGAGGATCGGACCGTCTCCCGCCGGGACGTTGTCTGGATGGCGCGGGTGCTGTGGGTCAGCCAGTAGGCGGCGGTTGCGAAGTCTTTGCGCGCCTGCAGCGTCCGGGTCTATCCTGATTCGCACAGAGGCGCCCTCGCGCGCCCGCTTCAGGCCCGATGGTTGCGCAACCGGCGTCCGTATCGCGGTTGCGCCCGGTTTCCGTCCGGCCGCTGACGCGCGACCGCATTTCCGACGTCTAGAGCGGCTCCGGACGGACCCCTGTCAATCCGGCACCCCTCTAATGTGTCGTTCGGTCTGATTTTCCGAGCCGCTGGGGACCGTCCCCCGGCTTGACGAGGCTCAAGGCTAGAGGAGGCCGCCATGACGGAGGGTCGGGCGTGGACCTACTTCAATGGCGCGTGGCTGGAGGGCAATCCCCCCATTCTGGGCCCGCTGAGCCACGCCATGTGGCTGTCGTCGGTGGTCTTCGACGGGGCCCGCGCCTTTGAAGGCGTCTTGCCGGATCTCGACCGCCACTGCCGGCGGGTGGTGGACAGCGCGCAGGTCCTGGGTCTGGAGCCGCAGGTCACCCCCGGCGAGATCCAGGAAATCGCCGAGGCGGCGGTCGGCCGCTTCCGCCCCGGGGCGGCGCTCTATATCCGCCCGATGTTCTTTGCCGAGCGCGGCTTCGTGGTGCCGGAGCCCGACAGCACGCAGTTCCTCGTAACCGTCCACGAGAAGCCGATGCCCGCGGCCACCGGGTCCAGCGCCTGCTTGTCGCCGCTGCGCCGGCCCAGCCCGGAGATGGCGCTGACCCGCGCCAAGGCGTCCTGCCACTACCCGCAGGCGGCCGCGGCCCTGCGCGAGGCCGCGGCGCGCGGCTTCGGCAATACGGTGATGTGCGATCCCATCGGCAATGTCGCGGAATTCGCCACCGCCAACCTGTTCCTGGTCAAGGACGGCATCGCCGCCACGCCGATCGACAACGGCACCTTCCTGAACGGCATCACACGCCAGCGCGTCATCGCGCTGTTGCGCCGCGACGGCGTTACGGTGGAAGAGCGGGCGATCCAGCCCGCGGAGGTGCTGACGGCCGATGAAGTGTTCGCCACCGGCAACTACGGCAAGGTGACCGCCTTCACCCGGATCGAGGATCGGGACCTCCAACCCGGACCGGTCTACCGGCGGGCGCGCGAGCTCTACTGGGACTTCGCCCATTCCGCGGCGAGCGAGGCTGCCTGACGCCGGTCGATCGCGATGGCGGAGGCCGTCTCCGAAGGCACCCGCCGGCTGGCCCGGGTGATCGCGCTTCAGGGCATCACCCTGGTGCTGGATGTCGGGGCGAATATCGGCCAATACGGCGCCCGGCTGCGCCGTGCCGGCTATACCGGCCGCATCGTTTCCTTCGAGCCGCTGGCCGAGACGCAGGCGCGCTTGCGCGCGGCCGCGCGGGGCGACGATGGGTGGCAAGTGCCGGCACCGCTGGCGCTGGGCGACGCGGACACGCCGCTGACGCTCAACCGGTCGGCCGCCAGCGACATGAGTTCGGCGCTTGCCTTGACGGCGGAGATGGCGGGCTTGCTCGACGACGCTGCGGTGGTGGCGCGCGAGACGGTGGCCCAGGCACGCCTGGACCGGATCTGGCCGGACCATGTGCGGGACGGCGACCGCGTCCTGTTGAAGATCGACACCCAGGGCTTCGACGACCGGGTGCTCGCCGGGGCGGCTGGGGTGATCGACCGGATCGCCGCAATCCAGCTCGAACTGTCGATCGTGCCGGTCTACCAGGGCCAGACCGACTGGCGGTCGATGATGGACCGGCTGGCGGCGCTCGGCTTCGTGCCGGTCCTATTCCTGCCGGGCTACTTCAATCGCTCGACCGCCCGCCTGATCGAGATGGATGGCGTGTTCGTGCGCGGTTGACCAGTCGTCGTCATAGAGAACCGTCTGATGCGCGCCCGATGCCGGGACGCCGCCGGTCGCCGCGCCAGGATCTTCCGCTGCGCGGCATGCATCATGGCCGAACAGGTCGGTAATCCATCGCCGAACCCGGGTGAGCGGGTGCAGGAACAGCGGAATGCAGTCGTGTTCGACGGCGATGCGTATCTGCGCCTCAAGTCTCTCGACCTCAATGCCGATGACCCGCGCTTGAGCGGCGAACAATCCTCTAACGGAGTCGAGCCGGTAACAGTACTGTGCGTTCCGATAGGCATTAGGCCCCTCGATCCAAGGAGTCGGGTTCTCGTTCGAAATCAAACGTTCCTTGAGGAACGTAAAAATCTCGGCTCTAGAGTTCGCCCAACTCTCCGCATCCAATTTCTGGGTTGACCCTCCCAACAACAAATAGATCCCGAAATCAGTTGCCGAAACATGATAGTGCTCCGTCATAAAGGGGCGCCAATCTTGATAGCTTCGCGCGTTAAACTGCTGAAGTATTGTTTGGCTCTCGTCGGATTCAGTGCCCTCTAGAGAGATAATCTGGTTCTCCAGAAGCGCGTAATCCTGGAAAATCCAACCCAGCTCCAAAGAACATTGCTGAATATAGTTGGAGAATCCAGCGGCGTGATCGATTTTTCGGTAGATGCCGGACGGCATAATCACGGCATGGTAAGTAATGCCCGATGTTATGCTTGGTACATCCTCGGACTCCGGTTCCATGCCAGGATCTGCGGCTTCGGGTTCCGTGACTTCGGAGTCCGTGACTTCGGTGTCCGCGGCTTCGGGATCTGTGGCTTCAGGATCGGTAGCTTCGAGATCGGTGGCTTCGAGATCGGTGGCTTCGAGATCGGTGGCTTCGGGGGGTTGGGCTGATGGGGTGGCCGCTGCGGACTCGGCCTCCTCGGAAGAGGGCACAACCGGCGTCAAGACCGGGATCTGTGCGAGGATGTCATGGGTTTCGGGAATGAAGTTCGTCAGAAGCCGAACGTGTTTTCCGTGAAGCCTCGCGTAGTCACTGAAGAAATCGTAACACTCCTCCGGATCCGGACCCCGCGCATCGAGTTCGTGCGCGGCGATATGCGAGATTCTGATCGGGACACCGCATTCGGTGAATCCGTCTCGAACCGGGCCTGACGAACGGCCGACCGTGACACCTTCCTCGCCCAAGAGCGAAGCATCCAGGACATAGAAATAATCAACGATCTCAGCTTCATGTATCTGTCTATTTTCATCTGCTTTAACATCGTATTTCCCGAAGAGAATATTGTCAGCCAACTGAAGATCGAAATTCTCTACAAACAGAGCCAAATTATTTCTTGAATTCTCTGAATCCTGCAACGCAGGAACCACAATGCCATTCCAATACTCAATCATCTCGCGGGCGCTGGCGGTGTCGAGCCGCTCGCCGAAATCAATAAGGACCCGGGAAGCCAACCTCAACTTGGACAGTTCTTCCTCAATGATTTCAAACGCGCGTGTCTCTTGCCGTCTAACGTTATCGACGCCGCAACTCACCACGGAGCTGACCAGGCCGCCGGACAGGACAGCAAGCGCGACGGGCAGGAAGACTTTCCGGCGCTTCTCCGGCTCAGGTTCCGGGATCGTTGGCTCGACCATAGGACCCTCCCCGCTCGCCGATGATTTCGTGCATCGATGATGCAACCGATTATCTTGTAGAGATCGATATCACAGCGCTGAGCGCTCGTCAGCAGTGTGCGCCTCCCTCAAGACAACGACATTTGCGTGCGGTGCACGAGGGACGTTTGCGTGCGGTGCACGAGGGACGTTTGCGTGCGGTGCACGGGGGACATTTGCGTGCGGTGCACGGAGATGGTGACAGTGCCGGCCGACGCTGCGCGCTAGTCCGACGCGGCACCGCAGCCGGTGACGTGCTGCGCCAGGAAATCCAGCACCACGGTTGCTGCGCCGTAGCGGTGCAGATCGACATGGCCGCCGCCTTCGACCCACCAGGCCTGCTTCGGCTCGGCCGCAGCGTCGAACAGGCGCCGGCCGAAGCGGATCGGCACCGTGCGGTCGGCTGTCCCATGCATCACCAGAAGCGGGGCGCCGATCTCGGCGATGCGGGCGGCGCTGTCGAACCGGTCGCGCAGCAGCAGCCGAACCGGAAAGATCGGGTAGTGGGCCTGGCCGACATCGGCGATCGAGCTGAACGGCGACTCCAAGAGGACCGCGGCCACCGGCACCGCCGACGCCAGCCCGACGGCAACGCCGGAGCCCAGGGACTCGCCGTAGAGAACGATACAGGCGGGCGGCACACCCTGACCGGTCAGCCAGGCACGCGCCGCTTGGGCATCCGCCGCCAACCCCGTCTCGCTGGGCGCCCCCGGGTTGCCGCCATAGCCGCGATAGCCGGCCAACAGCACGCCGTAGCCATGTTCCCACAGATAGCGCACGACATCGGCGCGGTCGCCGAGATGGCCGGCATTGCCATGGAAATAGACGACGGTCGCCCGGTCCGCCCGCGCCGCCGGCCGGTGCCAGCCGGTCAGCGTCAGCCCGTCTTGCGTGTCATAGCGGACCGGCGTCAGGGCATCGGCGACGCCGTAGCGGGCCGGATCGGGCGTCGACCGGTCGGGGAAATAGAGCAGCCATCGTTGGCCGAGATAGAGGCCCGCGACCGCAACGCCGTAGGCAAGGGCGACGACGGTGATGACGGTCATCATGCGCCGTAAGGCCCTTCCCATGATCGGCTCCCTGCCGCGCTACCCCTGCCGCGGGCGCAGCGTCGGGAAGGCGATGACGTCGCGGATCGTCGTCACGTCGGCCAGCAGCATGGTCAGCCGGTCGATGCCGACGCCGAGGCCGCCGGTGGGCGGCAGCCCGTATTCCAGCGCACGGACATAGTCCCGGTCCATCATCTGCGCTTCCTCGTCGCCGGCGTCGCGGGCCTGCACCTGGGCCAGGAACCGCTCGAACTGGTCTTGCGGGTCGCTCAGCTCGGAGAAGCCGTTGGCCACCTCCCAGCCGTTGACATAGGTCTCGAACCGCTCCGTCAGCCGCGAGTCGGTGCGGTGCGCCTTGGCGAGCGGGGAGACGTCGCGCGGGAACTCGATCACATGCACGGGGTCGATCAGCGTCTCCTCGACCCGCGCCTCGAAAGCGGCGGCCAGCGCATGGCCCCAGCCGGCGCCGGTCTCGACCTCCGCACCCAGCCCGCGCGCCGCGTCGCGCGCCGCGGCGGCGTCGGGCAGCGCCAGGAAATCGACGCCGGTTGCGTCGCGGACCAGGTCGGCCATCGACCGCTTCGGGTAGGGGCCGGCCACATCCAGGTCGCGGCCCTGAAAGACGATCGCCGTCCGCCCGTGGATCGCCCGGCAGGCGCGCGCGATCAGCGCCTCGGTCAGCGCCATGACGTCGTGGAAATCGGTATAGGCCTCGTAGCACTCCAGCATCGTGAATTCGGGGTTGTGGCGCGGCGACAGCCCCTCGTTGCGGAAGCAGCGGCCGATCTCGTAGACCCCGTCCGCCAGCCCGCCGACGATCAGGCGCTTCAGGTAGAGCTCCGGCGCGATCCGCAAGAAGAGGTCGAGGTCGAGCGTGTTGTGATGCGTGCGGAACGGCCGGGCCGAGGCGCCGCCGGCCAGCGGGTGCAGGAGCGGCGTTTCCACCTCCACGAAGCCGCGCTCGGCGAACTCCGCGCGGAAGGCGGCGAGGATCTGCGCGCGGCGGCGGAACACCTGCCGGCTCTCCTCGCTCATGATCAGGTCGACATAGCGCTGGCGGTAGCGCTGCTCGACATCCGTCAGGCCGTGATACTTCTCCGGCAGCGGCAGCAGCGTCTTCGACAGCAGGGTCAGGTGCGCCGCATCCACCGTCAGCTCGCCGCGCTTGGTGCGGCGGATCGACCCCTCGACGCCGAGGATGTCGCCGAGGTCGAGCCGCTTCAACAGCGCCAGCGAGGCGTCGTCCAGGTGGTCCTTGTGGCTGAACACCTGGATCTTGCCCGAGGCGTCGTGCAGATCGATGAACATGCCGGAGTTGCGCAGCGCGCGGATGCGCCCGGCGATGGCGACCTGCTCGTCGCTCGCCGTGTCGGCGGGCAGCGCGGCGTGGCGATCCTGCAGCGCGGCGGCGCGGGCGGTCCGCCGGAAGCTGTGCGGATAGGGATCGATGCCGTCGGCGCGCAGCGCCGCCAGCTTCTCCAGGCGCGGCGCCTTCAGCGGATGGTCGTCGGCAAGCGGCGGGGTGAGGCTGTCGTCCACCGATGAGTCGGCGGGCGGGGGCGTGTCGGGGGTCTCGCTCATGGCATCCGGGCGGCGGGCGGGGAACGGCGGCGCACTATAGGACCGGGCCGGCGGGAAATGAACCGGCGCCGGGGGCCGGCGCTTCGGCCTATAGTCGCCCCGCCATGACCGATGCCCCCGCCCCCGTCCCCGCGCTCGGGCCCTCTGTCCCGGCGCTCGCGCTCGGCGCCGCGACAGCCGCGCTGGTCGACGAGGACGGGGTCGTCGAGACCTTGGCGATCGGCGACGCCGCACGGGTGCTGGCCGGTCGCCGGGTGCTGGTCTGCCACGCCGCGTCGGTCGCCCGTCGGCTCCGGTCGCGGCCGGCGATGATCGATGTGCTGGAGCTGTTCGCCTTCGTACGGCCCGCCCGCTGGGCGGCGCCGACGCCGCGCGGCCTGGCCGAGGCGCTGGGTCTGTCGGTGCCGGAGACGCTGGAGGACCGGGCGACCGCGCTGCCCGACATCGCCGCGGCGCTGCTGGCCGAGCTTGCCGCCGGGGCCGCCCGCGGCGGGCGGGCGGACGGCGACGCCGCCGGCGTCGCCGGGGCGATGGCGGCGGCCGGCTGGCCCTGGGGACCGGCGGTGCTGGCGGCCCTGGGCGCGCCGGCGGCGGCCGATCGCAGCGGGCAGAGCCGGGCGCTCGCCGTCTGGCGCCGGCTGCCGGAATGGGGGCAGGAGGGTCCGCCGCCGCCACCGGCCCATGCCGCGGTCGACCCGGCCGACGCGCGCCGCCGGCTTGCCGCCCTGGTCGGTGCCCGGGCCGGCGACCCTGCGGAGGAACGGCCGCAGCAGGCCGACTACGCCAGCGCCGTCAGCGCCGCCT